>CAMKLV010000007.1:0-76312 GCA_946413695.1 uncultured Ruminococcus sp.
AAAGGTCGATGAAGGCCACGAAGTTGCAAAGGATTCCTGGACACAGCTCGCAAACACCTCGTTCACGATTCCGGCAGGCGCATCCGATGTCAAGCTCTATGTTGAGACCAATGACACCACGATCGACTTCTACATCGACGAAGTCATCGGCGCTCCGAAGGGCACCTCGATCGACGGCCCGAAGGGTGCAACCGTTTCCAACTCCAAAATCCTCGGCGATGTCAACTGCGACGGCGTAATCTCCTCCGCAGACCTCTCCGCACTCAAGACTGCTCTCAAGAGCGGCACATTCATCTCCTCTTCTTCCAAGAAGAACGCAGATGTCAACTCGAGCCTGAAGGTCACCGATGAGGACGCAAAGGTTCTGCTCGATTACCTGCTCACTAAGATCACCAAGTTCCCAGTCGCTGAGCCGGAAGTCACCCAGCTTGATTTCTCCCAGATGGAAAAATCATTCAGCGGTGCAAACATCGCAACCTCTACCAAGAAGTATAACGAAAACAACCCGTGTACCACCCAGCGTTTCGGCGCAGACCCGGGCTGGATGGTCTACGAAGACAGACTGTATCTCTACACCACCAACGATGCATTTGAGTACAACGGCAACCAGATGAAGGAGAATTCCTACAACTCCGGTACCATCAACTGCATCTCCTCCGAAGACCTCGTCAACTGGACCGACCACGGCGCAATTCCGGTTGCTGCAAGAAACGGCAGAACCACCGGCGGCGTTGCAAAGTGGGCATCAAATGCATGGGCACCGGATGCTCTGCATAAGAAGATCAACGGCAAGGAAAAGTTCTTCCTGTACTTCGCAAACAACGGTTCCGGCGTCGGCGTGCTGACTTCTGACAGCCCGACAAGCGGATTCGTAGATCCGATCGGCAGCGAGCTCGTTTCCAAGTCCAAGGTTGCGAACATGAATGACGTTGTCTGGATGTTCGACCCGGGTGTCTACTACGATGAGAAGACCGACGAAGCTTACCTGTTCATGGGCGGCGGCGTTGACGGCAGAGACAAGGCAAACCCGAAGACCGGCCGCTGCATGAAGCTCGGCAATGACATGATCTCCATTTCCGGTCAGGCAAACACACTGGAGAACCCGTATCTGTTCGAGGACTCCAGCCTGATCAAGATCGGCAACCTCTGGTATTACTCCTACTGCGCAAACTGGAACGTTCCGAGCGGATGCAACATCAACGGCGTTTCCTTCGGCAGCGCAGATATCCTCTACATGACAAACAGCAACCCGATGGGTCCGTGGACTTCCAGCCAGCTCGCCGGTATGGTCTTCCAGAACACCGGTACACAGCGCATCGACAACGGCGGCAACAACCACCACTCGATCGTTGAGTTCAAGGGCAAGTACTACCTCGCATACCACTGCAGACAGACCGAGATGCGTATGGGCGTCAACGGCGGCAAGGGTCTCAACTACCGCTCCACCTGTATTGATCCGGCTGACTACAATCCTTCCACCGGCAAGATCTCTGCAAAGGGTACTCATACCGGCTGCACGCAGCTCCAGAAGCTCAACCCGTTCACCACTGTTCAGGCTGAGACAATGGCAAACCAGGGCGGCATCCAGATCAAGGGCGTTGGCGATACTGTCGTTACCGATATCCAGAAGGGCGACTGGACCATGCTCAAGGGTGTTGACTTCAAAGACGGCTGCAAGACATTCTCTGCACGCGCTTCTTCCAAGAACGGCGCTGTGATCAAGGTCTGCAAGGCCAACTCTTCCGGCGGCATCGGTGATGCATTTGCATACATCGAGGTTCCGGCAGGCGGCACCATGACCGATATCGCTCCGGTTGCTTGCAACAGCATCGAGGGCGTGAACGACATTTACTTCGTATTCAGCGGTGAGCTCGAATTCGATAGCTGGTCGTTCAAGTAATTACGCTCCCCCCAAAATCTGGCTGTGTGAATTCGCTTCGGTGAATTCACACAGCCATTTTCTTTGTCCGGAAACAGCTTCATTCGTTGACATTCTATTGACACGTCAGCGGCGCTGTGTTATAATTGGTGATAAGATCAATCCACAAAAGGAAGGTGTCCGCAGTGTTCAGCATTGATATGTCGCAAATTGATTTTTCCAATCTGACTTTTCCGCGTCTTACTAAAAAATACAAAACTGTCTCGCAGTTATACAGAGCGTGTCAATATGAGGAAGCCGAAGCTTTGGCAAATACACTGAGCGGAAATGAACCCCAGCTTGCTGACATGCGGGCACAGACCGCGTTTTTCCGCTCTGACTTCAATACATGTGTACAGCAAACACTTTTGTTTTATCCCTATTTGGACGAGTGGTATTCGGGTAACAAACGAAGCGAGTCGCAAAAGATGCTTGCGTTTGCGCTGCAAAGAGCGGATGCAGATATCAGACAGGAGGCAATCGGAATTCTGAAGAAGATGTATCATCATTTCTCCGATGAACAGCTTGACAGGCGCGAGATGGCACATTTCAAGGCAATCCCGCAGCTGATCGAACATGCAACCGGTCCGCTCGGGCAATGTTCAAATCCAGATGCAAACTATACGCCGCCGGAAACGCCCCAAGAGCTGTCTGCTGTTCTGGATGGTTTTCTTGAAACGAACAAAAAGCGCCTTGCAAAACTGCAGGGTAACCCGCTGGATGATCCGCAAATCGTCAGCAAACTTCTGGTCACGGTCATAGATCAATGCCGTCCCAAAGATTATCTGTATCTGTATGAAAAGCATCTCTGCTCCCCCGCGCTGCAGTACGCACATTTTCGTGCTGCCAAAATACACTTATACTTAAACCAGCCGGAAAAAGCGCGTGAAGCATTGCTCAATTATGCGAGATACGGGTTCTGGCCGGTAGAGTGGTCGGATGTCAGACCGATGGCGATCGTTGACTGCCCGTTTATCCCGCTGCTTGACAAAGAACTGCTCGATTGCATCTATCGCATTCCCTTTACGCACGAGATATGAAAAACGAATGCCCCGAGGCACTGCAGCGCTTCGGGGCAGATTGATTTATGCGTAAAAGCCGAACGGCAGACATCCGGCGCCGAGATTCTCCTCCATTGCCACCTGACGCAGTCTGCTTCGTGTGACAAAACCAAGCCTTACCACCCAAGCATCCGCGAGCTGACAGGCAATCACTCGACCCTGCACCAGCGCATAAAGGCGCAGCTCCTTCGGATGACTGAGATCAAGAGACTGCTGCACAAATTTCGCATAACGCATGTAGTGTGCATAGTCGGTTTGCTCGGTATTCCAGTGATTGCGGTCTCTCGTCAGCGGGCGGGATTTCGGGTCCGGATAGGAATAATTGCGAAAGAGCGCCTTGTCGCGATCATCCAGCCGGAACATCTCCTCGATCTCATCCGCCGCGTAAAAAGCGTAGCTGAACATCACCTGCCGGACATTTCCGGCGCGCAGAAACCGCAGAAACTCATCGAGATTCCCTGTCACAAAATCGGCGAACCGCTGCTGCGCAACCTGCATCGGGATCATTTTTCGCTCCCGCAGACGGCTCAGCAGATCCTCCCGCTTCGGCAGACAGTATTCTGCATGCGCTATGATCTCCCTGATTTCTTCTTCCCGATACATCATATGGATCCCCCTTTTCTATTCCCGTTTCGATATAAACTGCTTGAATTGCTTTTGTTTCTGACCTTATTATAGCACGCAATTCACATCTTGTCAATCTTTCGTTCATATTTTGTTCACACTTACAAATACGGCACTATAGATTTATGCAAATGAGCGGAGATGCAAACATTCCCGCTGTAAATTCCGTCTGATTTCAGTCAATTGCGCTCGAAATCTGTATTGAATCAACAATTGCCACTTGACAAATCTGATTAAAAATGTATAATAGTATTATACCCAATGTCATGCCGGAATCCGGCAAATACACTGACAGAATGAAAGAGAAATGCCTATGTATGATGTAGTTATCATCGGAGCCGGCATTACCGGCACCATGCTGTGCAGGAAGCTGTCACAGTACCGCCTGAAAATAGCCGTCCTCGAAAAAGCGAACGATATTGCCGAGGGCGCAACAATGGCGAATTCCGCGATCATCCATGTCGGATACGATCCGGAGGACGGCACAAACAAAGCGGAGCTCAATGTCAAGGGCGCGCTGCAGTACGAGCAGATCTGCAAGGAGCTGCACTGTGCGCGCAAAGTGACCGGCGCATATATTGCCGCCTGCGGTCCGGAGGAGGAGGCAGCGCTCGATGTTCTCGCAGCGCGCGCGGATGCGAGAGGCATCCCCTATCACGATTTGAACCGTGATGAAGCGCTGAAGAATGAGCCGAATCTCTCGGAAAATGTCACGCGCGTGCTTGATTTTTACACCACGGCAGTTGTATATCCGTGGGAAATCGCGAACGCATGCATGGAGGTCGCATGTCAGAACGGCGCGGAGCTGCATCTAAATACGCCGTGCACCGCAATTGCGAAAGAGGGCGACTGCTGGCGCATCACAACGCCCGCCGGTGATTTTGTCACGCGATATGTGATCAATGCAGCCGGTGTCCACGCCGAGGAGATTCACAATATGGTCGGCAAGGCGGAATGGCACGCAACACCGCGCCGCGGCGAGTATTATGTCCTCGATCAGGATGTGCAGCCGATCCGGCACATCATCTTTCCTGTTCCCTCAAAGGAAAAGGGCAAGGGCGTTCTCGCAATCCCGACGGTTTACGGCAATACACTGATTGGCCCGAACAGCGATTTCCTCGATGATCCCGACGATAACGGCACCTCGGACGCAGGTCTTGCCTATGTCCGCGCGAATATCAGCAAAACGCTGAACAATATTCCGCTGAACCGCTCAATCCGCACATTTGCAGGCATCCGCCCGACAACCACATCCCCCGATTTTATCATCGAGGAAGTTGCAGGCGCGCCGCACTTCATTGACGCGGTTTCGATCGAATCCCCCGGACTGGCTTCTTCTCCGGCGATCGCTGACCGGATTATTGAAATTCTTGCGCAGTCTCTGCCGCTGGAACAGAATCCGGATGCAGTTATGACGCGCAAAAAGCCTGTTGTGCTGGCTGACCTTTCCGTTGAGGAGCGCAACGAGCTGATTCGCGAGAATCCGGCATACGGCAAAATCATCTGCCGCTGTGAACAGATCTCCGAGGGCGAGATCATCGACTGCATCCGCAGACCATGCGGTGCACGGACGGTCAAGGGCGTGAAAAAGCGTGTGCGTCCGGGCATGGGCAGATGTCAGGGCGGCTTCTGCGAGCCAAAGGTCGTGCATATCCTCGAACGCGAGCTCGGCATCTCGCCGCTCGACGTTGTCTATGACACCCCCGACTCTAAAATTCTGCAAAGTGAGAATCGCATATGAAGAACGTACAGGCTATTATCATCGGCGGCGGCAGTGCCGGCCTTTCCGCCGCTGTGACACTCAAGAAAAACGGCATTGAAGATGTCCTCGTCATCGAGAAGGATGAGGAACCGGGCGGCATTCTGGAGCAATGTATCCACAATGGCTTCGGACTGCACACCTTCAAAGAACAGCTTTCCGGTCCGGCTTATGCAGAGCGCTTCATCCGCATGGCTGAGGAGCAGAATGTCAAAATTCTGCTGAACACGATGGTCACCAAACTGACGCCTGACCGCATTGTCGAGTATGTCAACGCGGAGGAAGGCACGGTGCGGGTGCAGGCGGATGCTGTCATCCTTGCGGTCGGCTGCTATGAGCGCCCGCGCGGCGGCATCAATATCACCGGCTCACGCCCTGCGGGCATCTACACCACAGGTCAGGCACAGCGCTATCTCAATATCGACGGCTACATGGTCGGCAAGCGCGTGTTTATCCTCGGCTCCGGCGACATCGGTCTGATCATGGCGCGCCGCATGACGCTCGAGGGCGCACAGGTTGTCGGTGTGGCAGAGCTCATGCCATATTCAAACGGACTGCCGCGCAATATGAAACAGTGCCTCGAGGATTTCAACATCCCGCTGTATCTCTCGCATACGGTCACGGAGGTCTTCGGCAGAGATCGTCTCGAGAAAATCGAGATGATGGAGGTCGATGAGAACCGAAACCCGATCCCCGGCACGGAGCAGTATATAGATGTGGACACGCTGCTGCTGTCTGTCGGTCTGATTCCGGAGAATCATCTTGCGGATCAGGCAGGCATTCAGATGGACCCGAGCACGAAAGGTCCGGTTGTCGATGACCGCTATATGACAAGTGCTGAGGGCATTTTCGCTTGCGGCAACGGTCTGCATGTGCATGATCTCGTTGACTACGTCACGCTGCAGGCGGCAAAGGCTGCAGAGGGTGCTGTCAGCTATCTGCAGAACGGCAAACCGCAGGGCGAGCCGCTCCGCATTCAGAACGGCAATCAGGTCAGCTATTGCGTGCCGTCGCAGTTCTATCCGCAGGACCCCGCCGAAAAGCTGACCGTCTACTTCCGCGTCCGGACACCGCTGGACAAGGGCACGCTGGTCATTCGCTCCGGCGAGAAAATCATCCGCTCGGTCAAAAAGCGCAAGCTGGTGCCCTCTGTGATGGAGGAGGCATTGCTCCTGAAAAAGGATATGGCCGGACTGACCGAGCCAATCACAATCGAGATTGCGGAGGAATGAGATATGGTAAAAGAGCTGATTTGTGTCAACTGTCCGGTCGGCTGCCGGCTGACAGTTGAAGTCGAAAACGATCAGGTGATCTCGGTCAGCGGCAACAGCTGCCCGCGCGGCGAGGAATACGCAAAGAGCGAATGTATCCGTCCGGCGCGCATCCTTACAACAACCGTCGGCATCACCGGTGCGATTCACCGCGTACTGCCGGTCATCACGGAGCGCGAGATTCCGCTGGATATGATCATGGACGCAATGGATGCTGTCCGCGGCATCAAAGTTGAAGCGCCCGTCAAGGTCGGGGATGTCATCGCTGCCGATCTCCTCGGAACAGGCGTCAATCTGGTCGCTTCCCGTTCGATGGAGCACGTCTGATTGCACAAATATGCATAAAGTTGTACAGCCGGAGCGATTGTCTCCGGCTGTATTTGTCTGTACAGAAACATCAAATATTTTCATATTGATGTTCGCTTTATCATGCTAACATACTAGCATATTAGAATATTGCACAATTGAAGCATGTCTGAATTGTGCGTTTTGGAGAATCTATATGATAATCCTTGCTTTTTTGCCCCATTTATGATATAATATTATCATATTTAGCGCCTCACCATAACATTTAAGTAAACACACAATTGACAGAAAAAGAGGTATATTTGTATGAACAGATCCAGTATTCGGTCGCAGTTTTTTAAGTACATTGTCTTTAATATCATCAGCACGCTAGGCATTTCCGTCTATATCCTGATTGATACATATTTCATAGCGAAAGGTATGGGAGCAGACGGTCTTGCCGCACTGAACCTGTGCCTTCCTGTTTTTAATTTCATAAACGGATTCGGTCTGATGCTCGGCATCGGCGGCGGCAGCAAGTTCTCCATGCTCTATTGTCATGTGGAACGCCGCGAAACGGATAAAATCTTTACAAATGCCTTCTATGCAGCGCTGATGATATCGGCTGTATTTGAACTGACCGGTATTTTCTTCTCGCGGCAGGTCACGATGCTTCTCGGCGCGGACAGCAGCATCTTTGATATGGCACACAGCTACCTGCGCACTGTTCTGCTGTTCTCCCCTGCGTTCATCCTGAACCAGCTGCTTGTCAACTTCATGCGCAATGACTGCGCGCCGAAGCTTGCAATGGCTGGCGTGCTCGGCAGCAGCGCGGCAAATGTTGTGCTGGATTATGTCTTCATTTTCCAGTACAATATGGGTATGCGCGGTGCAGCGCTTGCAACATGCATCGCACCGTTCATCAGCATGGCAATCATGAGCATTCACTTCCTGACGGGCTGGAATGCATTTCAGCTGCGCAGAATCCGCCCTTCCAAAGAGATCACCAAGAACATTATGTCTCTCGGTCTCTATTCGCTCCTGACGGAGTGCTCCGGCGGCATCGTGATTCTTGTGTTCAACTTTGTCATCTACAGACTGCTCGGCAATACCGGCATCGCTGCATACGGCATTATCGCAAATCTTGCGATTGTCTTTACAGCGATCTTCACCGGACTCTCCGGCGGTGTGCAGCCGCTGATGTGCTCCCTGCGCGGTGAGCATGACGAAAAGGGCATCCGTTATCTCTGCCGCATATCCGTCATCACCGCTGTGATTCTTGCAGTAGGCGCATATATTGCGCTCTACCTCAAGACCGGCACACTGGTTGCGCTGTTCAACAGTGATGCACAGACACAGCTTCAGTCGGTTGCTGAGCACGGTCTGCGGCTTTACTTCCTGTTCATGCCGTTCATGGGCATCAACTCGATTTTCACCGTGTACTTCACCGCCTGCGAGCTCCCGACTGCAGCACAGGTTGTCTCCCTGCTGCGCGGCGCACTGCTTGTGGTTCCGCTGGCATTCGTGTTCTACTTTACGCGGTCAATCAACGGCATCTGGCTGACAATCCCGATCGCGGAACTCCTGACGCTTGGCGTCAGCAGCGTAATCAGCTTTTATATCGCAAAGCCCTACGGCGTCTATGTCTACCGCTATCAGCCGAAGGAGCGCACGATTCCGACCAGCAACAAAAATCTGACTTAACACAAAGCACCGTACCGAAAGTACGGTGCTTTTGCTGTCTCACCCGCAGGAATTGAAGGTTGACATTTTCTGCGCAATATGATATGATAATAATAATGATTTTCGTACAAAAGGAGATCAACTATGAGAAAACAATTCATACTTTGCGCTGCCGCACTCATCCTCTGCACCTCCGCAGCGGGCACACTGACAGCCTGCGGCGACCGCGATGCCGCTGCTGCTCCGCTTGATCCGGCGGAATGCGGCACGATCACCGGCAGCGTCCATAAGCGTAAAAACGGCGAACTTGTCTCCGGCGCCCGGATCACCGCAGAGGAGGTCACCACAGCCGCAAAATACGAAACCTCGACCGACCAGAAAGGCTACTTTGAGCTTATGGTACCGGAGGGCACATATACCATCACGATTACGAAAAGCGAGTTTTACGGGCTCAGCACCGATGAATACAGCGTCACGAAGGGCAAAGTGTGCGCTGTCACGGAAAAGCTCGAACTGATCGGCACAAACGAAAGCCTGAGCGATGAACCCGCTGTGGAATCAAGTCCTGATCCTGCACCGGTGTTTGATTATCACGCCGCATATGAGGCATACATCGAGGAGCTGAAAGCGCGGCGCGAATACCGCGGTCTGGACGGCAATCCGGTCACAAACTTTGCCAACCTACTCGACTACGTCTATTTTGATATGGACAGAGACGGCACAGATGAGCTGATTGTCAACACCGGCTCCTGCGAGGCAGACCGTTCCATCTGCTTCTATACCTTCAAGAACAACACCGTCATGCTGATTGGCAGCAGTTTCAGCGGGTTACACGTCTATGGCTACTATCGCGATGAGGAAACGCGCATGATCGTTACGCAGTGGGCGCACATGGGCAGCGGCGGCGCAACATGGTACCAATATAACGGCGAGCTGCTCTCAGTTGTCAATGAGGTCGGACCGATCACCTATGAAGGAAGCGATCCCCCGCAGTTTGCTGAGAATCTCACGCCGCTTGATTATCATGTCGGCGTGCTGCTCGATGACGGCTGGCACTTCACATAAAAACAATCCGCGAAATCAGGCTTTCTGATTTCGCGGATTTTCTGTTCTATTGAATCAGGCGTTCAGCATTTCGACAACCTTATCGCGCAGCCAGACTGCTGCCTCAGCTGCCGGAATCGTCTCGCGGAAGGACTTGTCACGCGCAGAGATCTCGATGCCGCCTGCTGCCAGCGACTTCGGGCTGATCACGGCACGCAGCGGAATACCGAACAGATCGGCGTCTGCGAACATTGCACCCGGACGGATGTCTCTGTCATCATAGAGCACCTCAACGCCAAGCGAAAGCAGCTCTGCATAGAGACGGTCAGCCGTCTCCTTGACTGCCGGATCATCCACGCGCAGATTGCAGACCTCAACCTGCCACGGCGCGATGCTGATCGGCCAGATCGGGCCGTAGTCATCGTGGCTCTCCTGACAGACAGATGCGCACAGTCTGCCGACACCGATGCCGTAGCAGCCCATGATCGGCACCTGACGGTCGCCGTTCTCGTCAAGATAGGTCATGCCCATGGATTCGGTATACTTCTTGCCGAGCTGGAAGATGTTGCCGATCTCGATACCTTTTTCAATGTGGATATGCGGCTTGCCGCACTCCGGACAGATCGCGCCGGCAAAGGTCTTTGCAACGTCAACATAGTGAACATCGCCGAGATCGCGCTGCACGTTCAGACCGGTGTAGTGTGTATCAAGCTCATTCGCGCCGCAGACAAGTGCCTCAATGCCCTTGAGCGATGCATCGTAAACAACCGTGATATTCTTCGGCAGACCGACCGGACCGATGAAGCCCGGCACAATACCGCTCTCCTCCGGAATCTCAACAGCCGGATGAATCTCATAGCCGAGGAAGTTGCGCAGTTTGGTCTCGTTGACCTCGAGGTCGCCGCGGATGAACGCGATGATAAAGCTGTCATCCTCATTCTTCTGATAGACAACCGCCTTTGCAAGCTGCTTCTCATCCATCTTGAGGAAGTTCTTGAGATCGTCGATCGTCTTGATATTCGGTGTTGCGACCTTGGTGAGCGGTGCGATTTCGCCCGGCTCATTGGTCACGCAGACAACCGCAGCCTCCATATTGGCACGGTAGCCGCAGTCGCAGATTGCAAGCGTATCCTCGCCGACTTCGGTCAGCAGCATGAACTCATGCGAGATGCTGCCGCCCATCATGCCGGAATCCGACTGCACGGAAATGAAGTTCTTGCAGCCGCAGCGCTCAAAGATGCGGTTATAGGCATCATAGACGCGGGCATAGTAGCGCTCAAGGTCTGCCTGCGAGGTGTGGAAGGAGTATGCGTCCTTCATCGTGAACTCACGGACACGGATGAGACCGCCTCTTGCACGCGGCTCATCGCGGAATTTGGTCTGAATCTGATAGATCATGAACGGGAAATCCGCATAGGACTGCGCGGTGTCTCTAGCGAGGTGAACAGCCGCCTCCTCGTGCGTCATACCGAGCACCATCGGATTGCCGGAGCGATCCTTCCAGCGTGCCATCTCGCTGCCGATGCTGGTGTATCTGCCGGACTCCTCCCAGAGCGATGCAGGCATGACAACCGGGAACATGACCTCCTGACCGTCAACCGCATCCATCTCCTCACGGATGATCTGCTCGATCTTGCGCATAATGCGCTTTGCCGGTGTAAAAAGCGAGAAAATGCCGTTTGCCATATATTTCATATAGCCGCCGCGCATCATCAGCGCATGGCTCTCGATCACACAGTCCTTCGGCGCGTTCTTGAAACGCTCTCCGAGCATATTTGCAACCTTCATGTAAGTTCTTCCTTTCTGTACTTTCTGCACGCATGACAGCGTGCTCCAAACTCTTTTATTTTACCATATTTTTTCGGAAAAAGCAAGGCATTTTCGCCTGATTATTTGGATTTTTACAAGAAAGATTGCGCTTTTCCGTTTCATGCTTGACTTATCTGCAAAAATATGCTATAATACAAAGGAGTAAATGTGCCTTTCGGCACCCTCACGCTGCGGTTTTCCGCGGACATTCCGATGAAGGAGGGACTTTATCATGCGTCATATCCAGACCATCGAGACTCGCAGCCTCTGCGAGAGCGCAAAGAACGGCGGCTGCGGCGAATGCCAGACTTCCTGCCAGTCTGCGTGCAAGACGAGCTGCGGCATTGCAAATCAGCAGTGCGAGAGCAAGCAGCAGAAGAAGCAGTAATTGCAGATGCGATATACGCCGTCCGGCTTTCGGGCGGCGTTTTTCGTTTATATGGATATTATGTGACCGAATCAGACGGTTCGGTACTACATATACAGAGGGAGGTGAGCAAATGCCGGAAGACAGCATCATCATTTCGCTGCTGCAGAAGCGGGATGAACAGGCTTTGCAACACATCAGGGCGCAATACGGTGCGCTGTGCTATCAGATTGCATACCGCATGACGGGCAGCCGTCAGGACGCCGAGGAGGTTCTCAATGATCTGCTGCTCAGCGTGTGGGATTCGATTCCGCCGCAGCAGCCTGACAATCTGCGCGCCTATCTGACCGCGCTCGCAGGCAGAATCGCAATCAAAAAATATGAGCACACACACCGTCTCAAGCGCGGCGGCACACAGCTCACAGAAGCGCTCGATGAGCTCAGCGAAATCATCCCCTCGGAAACCCATGTGGAGCGGGAGATCGAACAGCGCGAGCTGACCGAAGCCCTGACCGCATGGCTCCGCACACTGCCGCCCGATCACAGGCGCATGTTTATGCAGCGCTATTATCTTTCAGAACCGATGCAGCAGATCGCGGAGCAGAATCAAATGGGCGTCAGCGCCGTCAAAATGACGCTGCTGCGCCTGCGCAAAAAACTGAAAGAATACCTCAGAAAGGAGGAGCTCTTATGAAGGCACTCGATATCATGCAGGCACTGCGCAATGTGCCGGATGACCTGATCGACGAATGCTTTGCATCCGCGCAGAAAGCCGTGCAAAATACATCCCGCAGCGGGGCGGCTCCGGCTGTCCGGATGCAGCAGACAATCCCGCAGAAAAAGCGCGCAGAGCGTCCCTATGCATTCTCCGGCATTGTTGCGGCGGCGTGTTTGCTGTTTGCGGCAGGCTTCGGCGGCGTGATGCTGCACGAAAGCCGGCGGAATCAACCGGTTCTGACATCCGGCGAACAGCCGGCAGCGGTCACAGAAGTGGAGGAAGAATCGTCCGCTCCCCTGCGCGAATATGTCCCGCTGGAGCTTCACGAACCGCCGCGCACCGGTACGCATGCGGAAGCGGAAAACGTCAGAATCGCCGGAAAGCAGCGCTTTATCGAAAACGGCAGAAAGCCTGCAGTCATTGATAAGCAAATCTATATTGACAGGTATTTTTCGGCGGATTCCGATGCGGACTGTAATGACCCCGAAGCGAAAAGCTATCTCTACCACATGATGCTCAACAGCATTGACTATTACCGCACCGCTGAGGGCACCATAAATTATGCGATACCGGACGGCGCGATTGCCGATACGTTTCAGATTGATCTGAAAAACGGTATATCCTATGAACGTCAGGATTCGCCCGGACAGAATCCCTGTGAGATTTTTCTAGTCGGCGACACGGAATATATTGTGTATTCAGAAACCAAAACCTATATGATGCGAGAGAACCCGATGCTCACAAATCCTCAGAATGATCTGATCGTCAGCGACAATGACCGCGCATGGGTGGATGAAAACGGCGATTCTTTCGGAATAATCAGACCGGTTTCATTGTCTCCCGGCATCTGCGGCGAATGCCTGTTTCCGCAGGTTTATGCAATGTCGGTACTCAGGGATTTTAACAAATGGCAGGTCACAGGCACAGAACTCCGGCTTGACAAAAACTGCGCTGTCCTTGAGGGCAGCTTTCAGGAGGGCAGTTTCAGGCTCAGTACCGATGTGGAAACCGGCATTCTGCTGAGCTATGAGACATTTGATCCGGACGGCACACGCAACGGCTATTTCGAGCTGACCGCGCTGACTGTCGATGCTGAGATTGACGTCAAGCGCTTTGATCCGGATGGATACACCTGCGCAGATCCGGACGGCGTATTTCTCGACCCGGAGCACACCGTCAAAGCACCGCATGTCACGGTCGATTATGAGATCAACGAGAACGGTCAGACCTACGGGACAACACCGGACAGCGTCTATCTAGAAGACTATCCGGATCTGATCTCCGTGATCGGTGACAACGGCAAACAGGGATATGTCTACAAAGAAGATTATATCGGCGATTTGCCGGATTCACCGGAAGATGCAGAAAAAATCGCAGAGGCGCAGCACAACGGCACCGATGAACCCCGAACTGTCAACGTCTATGCATCTGACGGCAAGACATCATTGATACGTTTACCGAGAAGCCATAAAAAATCAGCGCACGATCAAAACGGTCGTGCGCTGTGTTTTTTATCAGTCGGGAATGATCTCGACCTTTTTCATGATCTGCGGCTGGAGCGGGCGATCCATCGGATTCGTCTGCACACCTGCGATCGCATCGACAACATCCAGTCCCTCGATAATCTCACCGAATGCCGCATAGTTGCCGTCCAGATACGGCGCATCTGCGTGCATGATGAAGAACTGCGAACCGGCGCTGTCCGGATGACCAGCGCGCGCCATCGAAAGCACACCGCGGGTATGCTTGAGCGGATTGTTCACGCCGTTTGCAAGGAACTCGCCCTTGATATTCCAGCCCGGACCGCCCATGCCGGTGCCGTCGGGGCAGCCGCCCTGAATCATAAAGCCGGAAATGACTCTGTGAAAGCACAGACCGTCATAAAAGCCCTGCTTGACGAGCTTCTCAAAGTTTTCGCAGGAGATCGGTGCGCAGTCGGGGCGCAGCTTGAACTTCATCTGCTTGCCGTTTTCCATTGTGATAACTACCATAATCATAATCCTTTCTGTATCAGTTCAGCTCGATGCCGGTGACATCGTCGATTGTCAGCGTGGTGAGCTGACCGTTTGTCGGGGACTCAATCGCCGCCAGACGGTTCGCCTGATTCGTGATCGCGCGCTCATAGAAGTTGCGGATATCACGCGCATTTGCGAATGTTTTGAGGTTGAGACCGCAGCGCTCGATAAAGAACTGCAGCACTGCATCCTCGGCTTCCTTCGTGATCGTCATACCGGATTTTGTGCAGATGCTCTTGAAAATATCAAGCAGCTCATCCGGCATGTAGTCCTCAAATGTGATGATCTTGTTGAAGCGCGAACGCAGACCGGGGTTGCTGTCGAGGAATTCCATCATCAGATCGGAATAACCTGCGACAATGACGATCAGGTCATCACGGTTGTCCTCCATTGCTTTCAGCAGCGTATTGACAGCCTCCTGACCGAAATCACCCTTGCCGGTGTTCGCGGTCAACGCATAAGCCTCATCGATAAACAATACGCCGCCCATTGCGGAATCAATGACCTCTTTCGTCTTGATCGCGGTCTGACCGACATAGCCGGAGACCAGACCGGAGCGGTCCACTTCGACGAGCTGACCTTTCGACAGCACGCCGAGCGACTTATAGATGCCTGCAAGGATACGGGCGACCGTTGTTTTACCGGTACCCGGATTGCCGAGGAACGCCATATGCAGCGTCATCGCAGACTGCGGCATGCCTCTGTCCTCACGCATCTTGCGGACGCGGATCAGGTTGATCAGGCTCTTGAGATCCTCCTTGACCGCCTGCAGACCGGTGAGGTCTTCCAGCTTTGCGAGCTGCTCGTCAAGCGTCAGTTCCTTTTCTTCCTTCTTGGGCTGCTGTGCATTCTGGTTCTGCTGATTCTGCTGCTGGAACGGGTTGACCGGCGCACCGTTGTTCTGCTGCGGTGCGTTGTTGTTCACAACCGGCTGACCGTTCGGCGCAATCGGTGTCAGATTCGTCGGCGGAACCTGCGGCGCACCCCACGGGGAATTGCCGCTGCCCGGCACATAGGGCGGACGGTTTGCCATTTCCTCGCGGCGCTTCTGCTCGCGGATCATGTTCTCCCAGTTCGTGATGTACTCAATGCGGAAATTGCGCAGCGCCAGCACCAGTGCTCCGAGATCACGCATAATAAACGGATCGGTTCTGCCGTTATCCACGGTCATGAAATCGAGACCCGCCTGATTGATGAACTCAATGAACGCAAGGCTCATCGGGCCGATCGGAGAAGTCTCCAGATCCATTTTGAGGAACGGCATCATCATCGTGATCATGCTGTCCTTGAGGCTGTATTTCGTGATCTTGCTGCTGACATTGAAGCGGTCGATCTGATCCGCAGACATCGAATAGCCGAGCGCATCATTGAGATACGCAATCTCCGCCATCGAAATGTTGCCGTTGCTGCTGCTCAGATAAACATAGAATTTCAGCAGGGTAAAGCGCAGGTAATCCTGCATGGATTTACCCTGTACGCCGACATGGTACCCTCTTTCTTCGCATTTCGCGCAGTTGTCATAAACCTGTGAAAGCTGCTTTGCAACTCCGTCCTGCATGACATGAATCCTCCCTGTGATTTTTTACGGTGTTCAGCACCGGAATCCTTGTCAGATAATCGCTCAGGCTCAAGCCTTTGTGACCTTATGGAACACCTTTTTGCCCTTCTTGATGATAAGGTCTTCATCAAGCGTGTACATCGTCTTCGGATCGGTGACCTTTGCATCATTGACCGTGACGCCGCCCTGCTGGACCAGTCTGCGTGCCTCGGAGATCGAGGGGCAGAGCTTGGTCTTGACGAGAATCGTCAGCAGACCGATCTGTCCGTCGGTGAAATCGTCAGCGGTGAGCGCGGTGGTCGGCATATCTGCGGAGACGCCGCCGCCAGCAAAGATCGCTCTTGCGGCTTCGCGCTGCTTTGCAGCCTCCTCCTCGCCGTGGACAAGTGCAGTCAGCTCATATGCGAGAATCTCCTTTGCGTTGTTATATGCAGCGCCGGAATCGAGATGCTGTTCCATTTCCTCGATCTGCTCGATCGGCAGGAAGGTCAGCATTTTCAGGCACTTAATGACGTCCGCATCGCCGACATTTCTCCAGTACTGGAAGAAATCGTAGGGAGAGGTCTTTTCTGCATCCAGCCAGACAGCGCCCTTTTCAGTCTTGCCCATCTTTTTGCCCTCGGAATTGAGCAGCAGCGTGATGGTCATCGCATAGGCATCCTTGCCGAGCTTCTTGCGGATCAGCTCAGTGCCGCCGAGCATGTTCGCCCACTGGTCATCGCCGCCGAACTGCATGTTGCAGCCGTAATCCTGATAGAGCTTGTAGAAATCGTAGCTCTGCATAATCATATAGTTGAATTCCAGGAAGGTCAGACCGCGCTCCCAGCGCTGCTTGTAGCACTCAAAGGAAAGCATCTTGTTGACCGAGAAGCATGCGCCGACCTCACGCAGGACATCAACATAGTTGAGCTTGAGGAGCCAGTCACCGTTGTTGACCATCAGTGCCTTGCCCTCAGAGAAGTCGATGAAGCGGCTCATCTGCTTTTTGAAGCAGTCGCAGTTGTGCTGAATGGTCTCAGGTGTCAGCATCTTGCGCATATCGGATTTGCCGGAGGGGTCGCCGATCATGCCGGTGCCGCCGCCGACCAGTGCGATCGGCTTGTTGCCTGCCATCTGCATGCGCTTCATCAGGCAGAGTGCCATGAAGTGACCGACATGCAGCGAATCGGCAGTCGGGTCAAAGCCGATGTAGAATGTCGCTTTGCCGTTGTTGATGAGATCCGCGATCTCTTTTTCGTCAGTGGTCTGCGCAATCAGTCCTCTGCGCTGAAGTTCCTCGTATAAGGTCATAATATTAACTCCTTTTTATAAAGAAAATAAATTTACATCAATCATTCCCAATCAGAAATCGAGTTCTGCCTGTAACTGCTCCCGTGCCGCCTTTCGCCGCACCTTTTCCGCCTCGATAAAATCCTGTGCCGGAATCACGGAGAAATCCTCGCTGACACCGGCAATCGTCAGTGTATATGTCCCCTGCCGGAGCGGCGTTTCGGTCAAAATCGTAAACGCGCGCATCGGGTCATCGTTATAAAAATCCGCCATTTCCTCCGCGATCATCATCGGAATTTCATTTCCGCTGCTGTCCGTCAGCTGAGAGGGAGCACGATTGAGATGCTCAGCAGATTGAAACAGGAAACCGAAGAAGTACGAGCCCTCGGGTATCTCACAGGTTTCCAATTTGAGCCCGTGATCCGAAAACGGTTCGTCGTCAGAAAGATCCGCATCGTTCTTTGACAGTTCAAACTGCTTTTTGCAGATCCGCTGCATAACGTCCTCCGGCGCTTTGTAATACTTGTCGCCGATTGTGTAAAGCCACCCGTAATGCTCATACAGATCCAGAATAATGTTGCCGGGATCGGTATCCGGCAGAAACGGGTGCAAAAACATATTCTGCGCATAGAATTGCAAAAGCAGGTCCATCTGCTTATAGTAAATCTCCGCAGGCTGGTCAGCATCCGGCATCGGAACTTCCTCCTGCGAACGGATCTCCGAAATGATCGCCTCCGCATCCTGATCAGAAATGTATCCAGACATATAAAACCCGAACTTCATTTCCAGATCGTATGTGGCATTCTCCGTTGTATCAGTGATTTCGGTGACAGCAGTTGTTTCAGGCGGCAGAGTCACTGTCTCAATCGGAACCGGCGGCACAGAATCGCCGCAGCCAGTCAGCAGCACAGCCGCAAGCAGCATCACTGCCGCAGCGCGTATTTTCATGCGGACAGTTCCTTTCTGCAATATCGCACATCTCCGTTCTGCGGAAGATGCAGCCAGTACCAGATCGCGGCAAAACTGCGAAAATCTCGTATCTGCATGCAAACTCACCTCATCAGGATGCCCTTGCTGCGGCAGTCATCCTTAACCTGCGGAATCGTCAGCTCGCCGAAATGAAACAGCGATGCAGCAAGCGCTGCCGTCGCATCTGTCTGCTCAAAGACCGTTGCAAAATCGCTGAGTTTTCCCGCACCGCCCGAGGCGATCACCGGAATCCGCACGCGCGCACAGACATCCTTGAGCATTTCGAGATCAAAGCCGCCGCGCACGCCGTCTGTATCTATCGAATTGAGGCAGATTTCGCCGGCGCCGCGCTGCTCAATCTCCTGCACCCATTCCAGCAGATCAACATGCATGTCGATTCTGCCGCCGTTTGCATAGACCGTATAGCCGCCCTTGCCGTCACGCTTTGCATCTATGCCGACCACAATGCACTGGGAACCGAAAATCTCAGCGCCCTCGGAGATCAGCTTCGGATTCTTGACAGCCGAGGAGTTGATGCTGATTTTATCCGCACCGGCGCGCAGTGTCTCGCGCATATCCGCAACCGAGGAAATGCCGCCGCCGACTGTCAGCGGAACGAACACCTGCTTTGCAGTCTCGCGGACAACATCGAGGAATGTGCCGCGCCCCTCATGCGACGCAACAATGTCATAAAACACGATCTCATCCGCGCCCTGCCGGTTATATTCCGCAGCACACGCAACCGGATCGCCGACATCCTTGACGCCCTCAAAGTTGACGCCCTTGACAACCTTCCCGTGCCGGACATCCAGACAGGGAATGATTCTTTTTGCAAGCATATTGCTCTCCTTTATCAGTATTCCGGATCAGTCCGGATCATATCTGTCAGCGCAAGATTCCGGTAGTTGAGATCCTCACGCAGCGTGAAGCCCTCAGCCTCCCAGAAGGCATTGCCAAGCGCATTTGCCTTGAACGCAACCAGCAGTACCTTGTTGATGCCCTCCGCTTTCAGTGCTGCGAGTGCACGCGCAACAAGCTTGTGCCCGATGCCTCTGCGGCGGAACTGCGGAGACACACACATGTGCTGAATAATGCCGCGGCGGCCGTCATGGCCGCAGAGGATTGCACCAGTAATCACGCCGTTTTCCTCCGCGACAAAGGATGTCTCCGGATTGCGCTTCAAATATTTTTCGATGCCCTCTCGTGAATCATCGAGATTGTTCAGCCCGTTTCCGCAGGCAATCCACATCTCATAGAGCGCATCGTAGTCCTCGATTTTCATGGTGCGGATCGTCATGGTATCCGCTTTCTGAATCGCCTCCGCGAGATCAAGTGTACCCTGATAAAGCGACTTGCCTGCGATCGTGCCGTAGAGTCCAAGATCGCGGCAGGCGATGATATCATCAATCGTGTGAACACCGCCGGATGCAACAATATTGCACTTGCCCTCTGTCGCATCGCGGAGTTTGCGGAGCTGTTCGACATTGACGCCGGACAGCGTGCCGTCTTTGGAGATATCTGTAAAGATGAACGTCCGGACACCGACCTTCATCATTTCTTTCGCAAGATCAATATAATTTACTTCACTCGTTTCAAGCCAGCCCTCGGTCGCGACCATTTCGTTCTTTGCGTCGATCCCGACAACGATCCTGTCCGCGCCGAATTTAGCGATTGCATCCGCAACGAGCTGCGGATTTTTCAGCGCGACCGAACCGAGAATCACGCGCGTAATCCCGAGATCGAGATACGCCTGAATCGTCTCCAGCGTGCGGATGCCGCCGCCGACCTCAACCTTGAGGTTCGTGTTCTGCGCAATATTCTGATAAATTTCCGTGTTGACCGGATACCCTGCCTTTGCGCCGTCGAGGTCAACCATGTGAATCCACTCGGCACCGGCAGCTTCAAATTTTCTTGCAGTTTCAAGCGGATCCTCTGCGACCTTCGCTGCGGTCGCGTAGTCGCCTTTCACCAGCCGGACGCACTGTCCGCCGATGATGTCAATCGCCGGAAATATAATCATTTTGCCAACTCCTCAAAATTGCGCAGCATCTGCAGACCCTTTTCGCCGGATTTTTCCGGATGATACTGCGCGCCGAATACAAATTTGCCGTCTGTGACAAGTGCCGGAATCTTCCCGTCATACTCACAGTACGCGATGATGTTCCGATCATCGCAGAACGCCTGATATGAATGCACAAAGTACGTAAATACAGGCTTTTCGATATTCTTCAGCAGTGGTGAATCCTGCGTGATCACAAGCTCGTTCCAGCCCATGTGCGGGATAATCACACGCTTGGACGGAATCCGGTGCACCTCGCCGGAGATCAGCCCGAGACCGTCACAGTCGCCGTTCTCGTCGGAGCGGTCAAAGAGCATCTGCATGCCGAGGCAGATGCCGAGCAGCGGCTTTTTCGCCGCATTCTGTTTGATCGTATCGACCAGACCGGTCGCATGCAGGGATTCCATCGCCGCCGGAAACGCGCCGACGCCCGGCAGAATCACAGCATCTGCGCGGTCAATGACAGCAGCGTCCTTCGTGACCTCATGTGCGATATTCAGATATTTGAGCGCATTGCAAACCGAAAACAGATTGCCTGCGCCGTAGTCAATAACTGCGATCATGCGAGAACCCCCTTGGTCGAAAGCACTGTGCCGTCCTCATTGAAGCGAATTGCAGCCTTCAGTGCGTGAGCGAACGCCTTGAACAGCGCCTCACACTTATGGTGATCGTTGCTGCCGTAGCGCATATCAAGATGCAGTGTGATGCCGGCATTGACCGCCAGTGCGCGGAAGAACTCCTCCGTCAGGCAGGCGTCATACTGTCCGATCATCTGATTGGTGAATGTGCCGTTGAAGACAACATACGGGCGGTTTGAGAGATCCAGTGCGCAGAACGAAAGCGCCTCGTCCATCGGGATATATGCGCTGCCGTAGCGAGCGATGCCGGATTTGTCGCCAAGCGCCTGATTCAGCGCCTGACCGAGCACAATGCCGGTATCCTCCACGGTATGATGCCCGTCCACATACAGATCGCCGTTCGCCTGAATGTCCATGCTGATGCCGCTGTGCCGTGAAAGCGCGGTCAGCATATGGTCAAAGAAGCCGATGCCGGTCGAGATCTTGCTCTCGCCTTTTCCGTCAAGCTTCACGCTGACCGTGATCTGTGTTTCTCTCGTATTCCGTGTAACCGTAGCCTCTCGCATAGTCCGCCTCCGTGTGGTGATATAGATCAATAAAAATTTGCGTGTCCCTGCGCATCCGCCAAAGTGTGAAAGAAATACCGCAGACTGCGCAGGATTTCGCCGATATCGCTTTGATCAAGCAGCATACTGATCTGAATGCCGCTGTGATAATGACTTTCTGCATTCAGAAAATGTCCGGTCAGCAGACAGCCGCCGTGTTTGTCAAACTGAATCCGGAGTGCCGTGCGGTCAAGTGAACCGTAGTTCACAAGCTGCGCCGTGATATCCGGATCAAGCTGCTGATATGCCGTTTCGAGTGACTGATAAAACGCATAGACATTGCCCGCCGAAATATCACAGCCGAACTGCGCGGAAAGTCCCCTGCTCGCATATTCGACAGCAAATTCACAATCAAAATCAGTTGATTTCTTCTGCTCAGGTGTCCGGAACAGCGGATGAATCTCCGTACACAAAAACCGGAACCTCTCGCCTTCCGCAGCAATGTCGATCAGCGGAAACGGCAGTGTGATCGGCAAATCCGGCATGTCCTCACCTCAGCCCGCTTTCCAGAATTCCAGAACAAAATCATACAGCATGTGGATAAACACAATCAGCAGGATATTTTTCGTCTTCAAAAAACAGATGCCTGCCGCTGCGCCGAACAGCATAACCGACAGGAATCCGAAACCGGTAAACGCGCCGACAAACATGCCCTTTTCAATCCAGCCTGGAAAATGAATGCACAGGAACATGAAACTGTTGAGCAGAATCATTTTCCAGTCGCGCTCGGATTTCGCAGTCGCATTGAGCATCCAGCCGCGGAAAACGAGTTCCTCCGTAATGCCGACGCCGAGCAGCCAGAAATGCGTTTGCAGAGAAAAATCAGGATTGATGTGTAAAGTGCCCTTGAACAGCGCAAACAGCCGGTCGCCGCCTGAATACGCCAAAAACAGCAGAATCCAGAGCAAAGCCGATTTCAAAGGAATCTTCTCTGTAAACATCTGCCGGAACCCGACCTGAAGCTCCGGTGAATAATGCCGGATCAGCAGGAGCGCAGGAACCATCCATGTTGCCAGCTTTACGCAGGCACCCAGAATCTCAAGCAGAAATGCATTCTGCAAGGCATCCTTCATAGCAGGGCGAATCAGCAGCGCCCAGCAAGCCCAGAAGGCATAAAATATAATCGCGTGAAAGATGAGCGCCGGAATCCGGTTTGACTTCCGGCGCGTCATCTCAATATTGTGGCTCACAGTGTCGCAAGCTCGGCGTACTGATCTTTCAGTGCCGGATAAATCTTGCGGTAGAGCTGATAGTAGTTCTCATAGACCGGAACCGCCTCAGCCTGCGGCGCACAGGTCTTATCTGTACCGATGATCGCGGCACAAGCCTCCGGAACACTTGCATATGCGCCGGTGCCGACCATTGCAAGGATTGCAACACCCAGCGCCGGACCTTCCTTCGACTTGGTGGTCTGGATCGGGCAGTTGAACAGGTCAGCAAGCATCTGGCGCCACAGCGGAGACGATCCGCCGCCGCCGCAAGCCATCATGTCATCAACGGTGATGTTCATCTCGCGGAAGACCTCGAGGCAGTCGCGGAGCGAATAGGTCACGCCCTCCATGACGGCGCGGAGCATATCACGCTTCTGATGCATCGCGGAAAGACCGAAGAACACACCGCGCGCATTTGCATCAAGATGCGGCGTGCGCTCACCCATCAGATACGGCAGATACAGCAGACGGTTTGCACCGATCGGAGACTGCTCTGCCTCCTTATCCATCAGATAGTATTCATCGACGCCCATGCCCTTTGCGGTCTGCTTTTCGGCATCGCAGAAGTTATCGCGGAACCATTTGAGCGAAAGACCAGCGCCCTGCGTCACGCCCATGACATGCCAGCATCCCGGCACAGCACAGCAGAAGGTGTGGACTCTGCCCTTCGGGTCGATCGAGATTTTCGAGCTGTGCGCAAAGACAACGCCGCTCGTGCCGATTGTGGTAAATGCCTTGCCGTCAGAAGCAACGCCTGTACCGATTGCAGCCGCAGCATTATCGCCCGCGCCGCCGACAACCGGTGTACCGGCAGCAAGACCGGTCTGCTTTGCAGCCTCCTCGGTCAGGGTTCCGGTGATCTCCGGCGACTCATAGACCTTTGCAAGCAGGCTCTTGTCAATATCCAGCTTTTCGAGCACTTCATCGGACCAGCAGCGGTTCGGGATATCGAGCAGCTGCATGCCGGATGCATCGGAAACCTCCGTTGCATATTCGCCGGTCAGGATGAAGCGGATATAATCCTTCGGCAGCAGGATATGTGCGCATTTTGCGTAATTTTCCGGCTCGTTGTTGCGCACCCAGAGAATCTTGGATGCGGTGAAGCCGGTCAGTGCCGGATTCGCGGTGATCTCGATCAGGCGCTCCGCGCCGACCTTCTCCGTGATCTCCTCGCACTCCTTTGCCGTTCTCTGGTCGCACCAGATGATCGACTTGCGGATGACCTTGTTATCCTTGTCAAGCATGACAAGACCGTGCATCTGTCCGGAAAGACCGATGCCCTTGACATCATTTTTATCCGCACCGCTCTTTGCAAGCACAGCTGCCATCGTATGCAGCACGGCATTTGCCCAGTCCTGCGGATCCTGCTCTGCGTAGCCGTTCTGCGGCTGATAGAGCGGATACTCCTCAGTTGCCGATGCGATCACATTGCCTTTCACATCAAAAAGCACAGTTTTGGTACCGCTGGTACCGATGTCAACGCCAAGATAGTAGTTCATGGTTCAAATCCTCCGTTCAATTAAGTGATTGCGGGTATTTCCTCCGCCGGAGCAGGCTGCTCCGGAATCAGCACATCAAACAGCCGCTTTGCTGCGCAGACGGATGATTCCCTAAGTCATCCGTCTTCCGGCTGTATCAAATGATGTTTCACCCTCTGCTGCAATGTTACTTCATTTTCCGTGGATATCCTGTTTACCAGAGAACCTGCTGCGCCTCTGTGACAGTTGTTGTTGTTTCGGTGGTGACGGCGGTTGTGCCGGTCGTGCTGACGGCTGTTGTCTCCTTCACGGGAATCTCAACGCCCTCCGGATGCACCTCCGGCTCCTCGTTGGTATCGAGGAATGCGCTCAGGTCGCGGTTCTCCGGCCAGAAGCGGCGCTCCAGCACTGCAACATACTGACGGAACACAACCTTGTTTCCGACCTTGAGCACCTCATTTTCCTCCGGCACGCCGAGCGCTTCAAGCTGATCATCGGTCATGCGGGAGAGGCGGAGCTCATAGGTCGGGTTCAGACCGAGCTCGACCATCTTGTCAAAATCAAGCGTTACGGTATAATCCGGATCCATCAGCGTGACCCTGAACAATCCGGCAAGTCTGGAATCAATGTCATCATCATTTGAGCCGTAACCGAGCTTGTGGCGCTGCTTACGTGTGAGATCGCCGATCTCAAAATCCTGCGCATAGCCGATATTCAGACCGAGCAGCTTCATCTGATCTGCATTCAGCGTGAACACCGTGCTCGGATTCTTGGTGATGAGCTCCTTGGTGATTTCAGCACGGGTCTGCGTTGTCCACTCCGCCTTGAATCCCTTTTTCAGCGGACGCTCGCGGTAGATTTCCTGACGGAATCCCTTTGCGAACCACTTGGAATGATTGTACTCAATATCTGCATCGTTCGGCTCAATCGCGACATAAGTATTGCCGTCGCCCTGATCGAGCACCTGCACGATCGAATAGCGATAGGAGCCGCCGGGCGTGATGTCGCGCTCAATGACCGTCTCCTGAATCGCAGGCTGCAGAATATTCTGCACGGTCAGGAACATGAACACGCCGATGACGTAAATCATCAGGAACACCGCGCCGAAAATCGTTTTCGGACCCTCGCTCGTGCCGCTCGCCAGATACGTGATCACAACCATAATGCCGAGCGGAACCAGCAGGACAAGGTGTTTATAGTTAAACATGAGGATCGGCAGATAGAACGGCATCGCGCACATGATCGCAATCCTTGTGACAATCTGCCGCCGTGTAAACAGCATCACCGCGCCGAAGAACAGACACGCGAGCGATACCAGAAAACAGTATTTGCCGCGGTTTTCATCCGGAATATCAAGCTTGTAGAACATACTGTAATACGCGAGCTTAATAACCCCTTTCAGATAGAGCAAAGACAGAAACGAGAGCAGAAACTGCACCGCCAGAATAAAATAGTGACCGTTTCTGGTGCGGAGTGCCTCTTTGATGTTCGTCCATACATTGCGGATCTGGTCGCCGGCATCGGCTGCCGCCTGTCTGCCGCTCATCGCGACGGATTTTCTAGCATTTGTACTCATGATGACACCTTTCGGATTCGGGCATATTTTGCCATGATTTTTTTCGTCCCCACGCGGTCAAAGGCAATTTCCAGCAGGACATCGCCGCCCATCGGGGTTACGGTCAGCACGGTTCCTTCGCCGTGAATAAAGCTCTTGACGCGGTCACCCGCGGTAAAACTGAGATCAGGCGCAGAGCCGCTGTTCTTTTCGGCATAGCGGAAGAATGCATCGGTCTGCAGTTTCGGCTTTGTGCCGCCCTGCGATGCTGTGAACGTACTCTGCTGCTCCGGTTCCTCTTTCTCGATCACCTCGGGATCCATCTCCCGCAGAAAGCGCGAGGATGTATTGGAAGCGGTCTGTCCGTAGAGCATGCGGAACGATGTTGTTGTGATGTAAAGCCGCTGCTTTGCGCGTGTGATCGCGACATATGCAAGGCGGCGTTCCTCCTCGATCTCCTCCGGGCTGTCCATGTTGCGTCTGCCGGGGAATACGCCCTCCTCCAGCCCGATCAGAAAGACATTCTCAAATTCAAGTCCCTTTGCCGCATGGATCGTCATCAGCGTCATGGCATCCTGCGATTCATCGGCGCGGTCCTGATCGGTATAGAGCGAAATTTCCTCGAGGAAGCCGCTCAGCGTCGGCTCATCGCCCTCGTTTTCGGCGGTGTTGATATAGCTGAGGATACTGGTTTTCAGTTCCTTGATGTTTTCGATCCGGTTTTCGCCTTCTTCACCCTCGGCACGGAGCATATCCATATAGCCCGAGGTTTCCAGCAGTGTATCATAGAACGCATCGAGCGGCATGGTCTCGGCAGCCTCCTGCAGGCGGTCAAAGACATCCGCAGCCTCCTGCAGCACCTTCGCGCGCTTGGCAATGGCCGGATACGAATCCGCAGTCCGGAGCACCTCCAGCGGCGAAATCCCGAGATCAAGCGAGATCGCCGTGATATCCGCGAGCGTCTGTGCGCCGATGCCGCGTTTCGGTTCATTGATAATCCGCGTAAAGCGCAGAATATCGAACGGATTGTTGACCACGCACATATAGGAGACAATGTCCTTGATCTCCTTGCGGTCGAAGAAGCGCAGACCGCCGTAGATTCTGTACGGGATGCCCGCCTGTGCAAGCTGACGCTCCAGTGTATTCGAGAGCGCATGTGTGCGGTAGAGCACGGCGTAGTTCTGATACAGCCCGCCCTGCTTGACGCCCTTCTGCACGGTTTCCGCGACAAATCTTGCCTCCGCGTTCTGATCGGCGGCGCGGTACCAATGGATTTTTTCGCCCTCCGCGAGATCCGTCCAGAGTGTCTTGTCCTTTCTGCCCTGATTGTTCCGGATCACGGAGTTCGCAGCTTTGAGAATCTGCTTGGTCGAGCGATAGTTCTGTTCCAGCCGGATGACCTTGCAGTCAGGGAACTGCGACTCAAACGAGAGAATGTTCTCGATCGTCGCGCCGCGGAATTTATAGATACTCTGGTCATCGTCGCCGACCACGCAGAGATTGCGGTGCTTTTCGGCGAGCAGATGAATCAGCTCATACTGCGCGGGGTTCGTGTCCTGATACTCGTCCACGAGCAGATAGCGGCAGCGGTTCTGATATTTTTCGAGGACATCAGGCTGCTCGCGGAACAGCCGGACTGTCAGCAGGATGATATCATCGAAGTCAACGGCATTGGAATCCTTGAGCCGCTGCTGATATGCCGCATAGATCTGCGCGATCTTGCTGCGGCGGTAGTCACCGTCCGCCTCCTGCAGCATGTCCTGCGGCGTCAGGAGCCTGTCCTTGGCGCGGCTGATCTCATGCGCAACGGCTTTCGGCGGGAACGCTTTTTCAAGCGAAACGCCTCTGCTGCGATCCTGCAGCGAAGGCTCCTTGAGCAGATCCTTGATGACGCGCTGCGAATCATCCGCGTCATAGATCGTGAAATCGGATGTATAACCGAGGCGGTCGATGTGCTGCCGCAGAATCCGGACACACGCGCTGTGGAACGTTGCTGCCCAGACATCTGCTGCGCTCTCGCCGAGCATCGTCTCGAGTCTTGCCTTGAGCTCTGCTGCGGCTTTATTGGTAAATGTAATCGCAAGGATCCGCCAGCCGGGGATCGGTGCGTAGCCGAGAATTTCGGTCAGGCGCTGTTCATCGGGAGCAGTTTCTCCGTCAGCGATCTGCCGCAGAAATTCTGTATCTTCAGCGCTGAACGGCGGAATCTCGCCGTCATAGGCGTTGCCGAAGCGCATCATGAATGCGATGCGGTTGACGATTGCAGTGGTTTTGCCGCTGCCTGCGCCTGCCAGCACACTGACCGGTCCTGTCACCGTCCGGACAGCTTCCTGCTGCGGCGGATTCAGTCCCTTTGCTGCCAGATAGCGCGTCAGCGCGACCTGTTTGAGTTGCGTCATGCTCTGCATGTTATCTTCCGGACTCCATTCCTTTCGTGATGATCGAACCGGATTTTTCCTGCCGCAGCTGCGAATCTGCATCCGGCTGCGGGTATACTTCCGGCAATACGAATCTATTATATCACAAATCTCCCGAATTGAAAAGTCCTTACAGAAATTTTTTCGATATTTTTCATATTTCACGCCGATTCAAACATCTGTTCGCGCATTTTGTGCAGTTTGCAGAGAGAGTTTTGATTTTATTCTTAATTTTTCCTGAAAGGACTTTCTTTTTTCGTGTTTTTCCTGTATAATATAGTTTGAGTTAATAGTAATAGTCCGCAGAAAGGATGATGTTCCTGTATGAAGGTACGTTTGGACGACCGGCAGCGCGGCATTGCCAGAACTGCCGTATGGGTATTCTCCGTCTGTCTGCTGATCGGAATCGCAGCCTGGCGCTGGTCCTCGCTCGTCGAAGTGTTCCGCAAGGTGATTTCTGTTCTGGCGCCGATTCTCGCCGGATTGGTATTCTCCTATTTACTGAACCCGCTTCAGGAGTGGTTTGAAGTTAAAATCGGCAAACTGACAGACAAAAAGCAGCCGCATCCGCGCCTGAAGCGCGGTCTCTCGGTCTGCGCTACCATTCTGATCCTGATTGCCGCGATCGTCGGTCTGGTCGCCGCGATTGTTCCGGAGCTGATCTCCAGCATCAAAAACCTGCTGGTCAACCTGCCGGAATACCTGACCAATATGACAGACTGGATCAACACACATATCGCAAGCCTCAAAGACGATCAGCCGCAGCTCTATTCCATGCTGACAACCTTCTGGGATAACGCGCTCAACTCCGCCAACAACTTCGCGGATCAGTTTGAGCCGAAGCTCGACAGCATCGCAAGCGGCGGCGCCGACCTCATCTCGACACTGACATCCAGTGCCGTCTCTGTTTTCAAATGGATCACGAACTTCCTGTTCGGCATCATCATTACGATCTACCTACTATATAATAAAGAGAAATATCTCGCGCAGGCGAGAAAGCTGCTCTATGCACTGCTGCCGGAATCGAAGGTACACACATTTCTCCGGATCGGCTCGCATGTCAGCTACAAGTTCATGCATTTCCTTTCGGGCAAAACGCTCGATTCCATTATCATCGGACTGCTCTGCTTCACAGGTCTGACGATTCTCAACATGCCCTATGTGACGCTCATTTCGATCCTTGTCGGCGTTACAAACATCATTCCGTTCTTCGGCCCGATTTTCGGCGCTGTCCCGAGCGGTCTGCTGATTCTGCTCTCCGAGCCGCGCAAGGTCATCCCGTTTGTGATCTTCATCCTCGTGCTGCAGCAGTTCGACGGCAACTTCCTCGGTCCGAAAATCGTCGGCGATTCGCTCGGTCTGCCGATGTTCTGGACGCTCTTTGCGATCACGGTCGGCGGCGGCATTTTCGGATTTATCGGCATGGTTGCGTTTGTGCCGGTTTTCGCTGCTGTCTACACGCTGCTCTCAGATTTTCTCAGCGAGCAGCTGCACAAAAAAGGTCTCCCCGCTGAGACGGAATACTATATGACAAATGATATTCACCATCTGACCGCGCAGGAACAGGACGGATCGCCCAACGGCTGCCAATCGGGTTCCGGACAGGCTGAAGAAATCATCATCCCCCATCCGGATGCGGATATCACCTTTATCCCTGTTCCGGTTGAGGAGCTTGCCGACCGAGCGGAAATCGAGGAACAGCAGGAGAATTCCAATGATCACCGCGAATGACGCCGCAGCTTCGGCTGATATGCGTAAAATCCGGAAAAAGATCCGGCTGCATTATCTGCTGATTTTTCTCTGCTGGTTCGGCGCGGTCTGCGGCATCAGTGCTTTGATCAGCTTGTCCAGTGATCAACCGGATGACAGCTTCATCTTCTATTTTGCCGGCGTCGCACTGATCGGCGCACTTGTGTTTCTGGTTTTTTCCGGCATATTTCAGAAGCGTGTGGAACGGCGCATCAACGAAATGGCTACGCTGAAAGCTGCTGACGCCCGGACGCTGGATGCATGGTATCAGTCAGACACTTACTACAGCGAGGCGATCGCAAAACTTGAACACGAACGCAAAACCCTGATGCTGCTCGGATTCGTGATCCTGCCGCTTCTGCTGCCGCTTTTTATCATTGCGGAGTGCAATTACCGCAGCCAGATCAAAGCACTCGGGCTGCATCCTGGATCACCGGCATACGCACTCTGTGCATTCGCAAAAAAACAGCAGAGCGCCAGCATCGCTGCCGTACTGCTGATCCTGCTCGCTTCGATGTTTCTGTTTCTGTTCAGCGCAATGTACGGATTTGTTGCGCACAGCAAGGTGACCTCGATCAATTCCGCTGCACGGCAGGTGTATTCGGCAGCAAATGCCTATCAGTTTGAACTGGAAGAAGCAGGAGAAAATTCCAGACTGCAGACAACGATTTTTAACCTTGGCTCACCGGAATGCAGCAGCGAATGCTATCAGCGCATGTGCTATTATATGAATGACATTCAGCGATACAATGTCGCTGTGATCTGTGATGAAAAAGGAACCGTGACCGGCGCACTGTGTGCGAAAAGCGAACACCTGCTCACAGAATATGATCTGACTCATCTGCAGACTTTTGAAGACCAAAGGGACAAAATGAATTCCATATTTCATAACAAGGAAGTTGTCGGAAATTATACCGCCCCGCCCCAGAACTGAATGTAATATCGTTCCGCAGAAACTACTATTTACCTATAGGAGTGATTTGCCATGACAAATCCGAAATTCAATGACGAAGAAGATATCATCGACGTAGCCTATCAGACAGCAACCGATGAGGAGCTTTTCGGCTCACAGGCGCAGCCGCAGCAGCAGACTGCAAAGGATGAAAGCGAAGAAGCGCTCGAGGAGCTGGCGCGCGAGGTCATGCTCGATCCGGAGCGCTGCTTCTGCCGGAACTGCGGTCAGCCGATCTATAAAAATGCGAGCGTCTGCGTCCACTGCAACTACGTTGTCAATCCGATTGCGCTGCAGCAGGGACAGCGCCTTGTCCGCGCCAGACGCGAAAAATATGAGAGCAGCAAGCTGACAAGAATCCAGCGCTTTGTCCACAATCTCACGGGCATTGATCTGGAGCCGGATTCGCAGAAGCAGCGCTGGGCTGTCCGCAAGCAGGATTATCACTATCAGACAACCGGCCGTCATGTTTATTGCTCAAACTGCGGCTGCACAGTCGATCCCGAGGCGACAGTCTGCGTCAACTGCAATTATGTCCTGAACCCGCTGGCACTGCGCCGCGCACAGCTGGCAATCCGCGATAAAAACGCCAAAGTCACGCGCAAAGAGCTGATTCTCTCCGCACTGATCCCCGGTCACGGGTTCAAGCTGAGCAAGCAGTATAAAGCAAACCGCCCGCAGGTCGCAAAGCCCTGCCTCATCGCAGGTCTTGCCAACACCGCCGCACTTGTACTTGCTGCGCTGCTGATTGCATTTCTCTGAATATCCGAAAAGCCGTGGACACCGATTCACGGCTTTTTTATCTGCAGTTTTTCTATCAGATATTGACTTTTTTGATTTCATGTAGTAAAATATAGAAGAAAGGCATTTCTTGCCGAAAGAACGATATACTATTCGGATACGGAGGAAATCATCATGGAGATTTACAACGGCTGGCTGATCGTCAACAGCTACTACAACCCTGCAAAGTTCAATTCGCTCTACCGCGTGCTGGAAGAATCCGCAGAAAAGGCAGGCCTGCATTTTTCCAAGTGGACATCCGATCAGCGCCCGACCATTGTCGGCTCGCAGGCAAAGGAGCCGAAGCCGAAATTCGTCCTGTTCTGGGATAAGGACATTCAGCTTGCAAAAACCATGGAGCTTTCCGGTCTGCACCTGTTCAACAGCGCAGATGCGATCGCCCTTTCCGATGATAAAATGGAGACTGCACTGAAGCTCGCTGCAGCAGGGATTCCGATTCCGGATACAATCCCTGCACCGACCTGCTTCCCGGGCTGCAAGCGCAATCCGGAATCCGCAGAACGCGCTGCAAAGATTCTCGGCTGGCCGCTCGTGATCAAGGAGAATAAGGGCAGCTTCGGCGCACAGGTTTATCTTGCAAAGGATAAGGCAGAGGCAGCCCGCATCCTGACGCATATCGGCGAGCATGACTGCCTGTTTCAGAGATTCATCCGCGAGAGCAGCGGCAAGGATCTCCGTGTCACGGTTGTCGGCGGCAAGGCGATTTGCGCGATGGAGCGTCATTCCGCATCGCCGGCGGAGTTCCGCTCGAATATCGGTGCCGGCGGTTCCGCAACTGCGCGCGTGATCACACCGCTTGAGGAGAAGCTCGCAATTGATGCAGCAGCCGCACTCGGTCTCGATTTCGCCGGTGTCGATATCCTCATGGGCAAAAATGACGATGAGCGCTATGTCTGCGAGGTTAATTCCAACCCGCAGCTTCAGAGTACGATTGATACCTGCGGCATCAACCCCGCCACCAATATCATGTGGCATATCCGCAGCCAGATCAAGAGCGCTGAATGAACATGAAGCAAGGCATTCTGCTCTACACGCCGGAGGATGCTGCGCGCAACCGCTGGTTTATCGAACAGCTTTGTCAATACGCAGAGCCGGAGGGATTGTCTCTCCGGCTTTGTCTTACCGGCGAATGCGCTCCGGAAGCGATTTTCGGCGCGGATACTGCGTTTCTGCTCAACCGCAGCCGGATTGCCGCATACAGTGATGCAGCGGAACGCCGCGGAATCCCATGCTTCAACAGTGCTGCAGTCACCGCGGTCACGAATGACAAGTATCAGACCTATCTGCATCTGCACGGGCGGCACGGCATCCCGATGGCGAAAACAGAGCAGATCACAAAAGAGAATCCGCAGCACAGTCTGCCGTATCCGCTGGTCGCTAAGCCCGCGGACGGTCACGGCGGCGCCGGTGTCACATGGATTCCGGACGCGGATGCGCTGCGTTCCTATTCCTGCGCGGACCCGTTTCTCGTGCAGGAGCCGGTTGTCACGGGCTGGGATGTGCGCATCTATATCCTAGGCGGTGAAATCTATGCAGCAGTGCTGCGCACCTCGGAGCGCGACTTCCGCAGCAATTTCTCGCTCGGCGGTCACGCGGCGATCATTCAGCCGGACGCTGAAATGCGGGCACTGGTTGATCGGGTACTGCAGGTCATGCCGCTGGATTTTGCCGGTGTCGATCTGCTGCGGCATCCGTCGGGCGGCTTTCTGCTCGGGGAAATCGAGGACGCCGTCGGCTGCCGGATGCTCTATCAGCTGACGGAGCTCGATCCGGCAAAGGATTTTATCCGCTGTCTGCGCAGCCGTCTCCCCTGACCTTTGACAGCATCTCCGAAACAATCGAATCATAAGTATATCCGCCGCCAAGCGCAGGCGGATATTTTTCTGTATCCCATTGATGCGTCAGGCACATCGCTGCATCATCGCAGAGAAAATACGCATGCTGCGGCAATCCGTCTGCGTCATCCCATGTGCAGTCAATGTGATACCACGCACCGGAAAGCTGCACCAGATTCCACGCATGCGGCGCCGCGGGATGAGAACCGTCCTGCGCAGTACCCGTCACAATCCGGACAGGGAGTCCGGCGGTCTCCATGAGCAGCGCAAACGCCTCCGCATAGCCATCACAGACGGCATTCTGTCTGCACCATGCGCCGTATGCGCTGTGGCATTCCGGCAAAGCTTCGCTGTAGGTGCAGCGGCGGCAGAGCGCATCGTGCGCCAGCAGAATCCGGACTGCATCCGGCTGTGAAGCGGATTCGCGGCACCACAATTCCGCGGAATCCGCGAGCATCTGCTTTTCTTTCCGCAGGATATCCGCGGAGACTGCATATTGTGCCGAGAGCGTCACAAAGTCGCCGGAGCGTGTCCATGTAACCGAACGCAGCATCGTCCGCGCAAGCACATGCTGCTCTGCTGCATTCCGGATTGCAGAATCAAGATCATACGTACCCGCATCCGGCAGATACAGCTGCAAGGTCTCATCTGTACGGAGCAGCATGTCCGTCACGAGCGCAGGAACAGCATCCGGATCAACTGCTGAGACCTGCGCTGCATTCTGCACAGATGTTTCCGCGCAGCCGCAAAGCAACACCAGCGCGAGGATACAGATCAAAATACGCATGCTGCGCCTCCTTTCCTGTCCCGATACCATATAATAATATATGTATGATGCGGGCGCGCAGATGATACACATTTCGTCAAAATGTAGAAAAATCAATATTGCAGATATGACGATTTGTGCAATGATTCGTTTTTTGCGGTTTGCTATTGCCAAATCCGCGAAAATAGTGTAAAATAGTGCTATATGGAATGCGTATGTTCATTCACACTTTCTTGGAGGTTATTTACATGATTTCAGCAGGCGATTTTCGTAACGGCATGACTTTTGAAATGGACGGTCAGGTCGTTCAGGTTATCGAATTCCAGCACGTTAAGCCGGGCAAGGGCGCAGCTTTTGTCCGCACCAAGTATAAGAACGTCATCACCGGCGCTGTGGTTGAAACCTCTTTCAACCCGACCGCAAAGTTCCCGACCGCTTATGTTGAGCGCAAGGATATGCAGTACAGCTACAATGACGGCGATCTCTACTACTTCATGGATATGGAGACCTATGAGCAGGTTCCGATCAGCAAGGAAGTCATCGGCAATGCACTTGACTTTGTCAAGGAGGAGGAGATCGTCAAGGTTCTCTCCTACAAGGGCAATGTCTTCGGCATCGAGCCGCCGTTCTTTGTCGAGCTCGAGATCACTTCCACCGAGCCGGGCGTCAAGGGCAACACTGCTACCAACGCGACCAAGCCGGCAGTTGTTGAGACCGGTGCAGAGATCCGTGTTCCGCTCTTCATCAACGAGGGCGACCGCATCCGCATCGACACCCGTACCCGCGAGTACATGGAGCGCGCATAATTCTTCTCCTGGATATCCGCCTTTTGGGCAAAGCAAATTGCGGCAATGAAATGAAAGGAAGGAAATCATCATGAAGCTGACCGAGAAAATCGCATATATGAAGGGTCTTCTGGACGGTATGGAGCTGGACGGCTCTACCAAGGAGGGCAAGGCTATCCTGCAGATGGCTGAGGTCATGGAGGAAATGGGCGTCTATATCGACGATCTGCAGTCACAGGTCGATGAGCTGACAGAGCTCTGCGATCTGCTTGACAAGGATCTGGGCGAGGTCGAAACCGATCTCTACTGCGATGACGATGACGATTTTGATGATGATGACTTCGAGTTTGACGATGATGACGATGACGATGATGATGAAGACGATCACTTCCGCATCGGCCGCGTCCTCCCGGCAGATTACGATGATTTTGCTTATGAAGACGACGATGACTACGATAACGAAGTCTACGTTGTGAACTGTCCGAGCTGTGAAGAAACTGTCAACCTCACAGAGCGTGAGCTTGAGGAAGGCAGCATCGTTTGCCCGCACTGCGGCGAACTGCTCGAGTTCAATTATGATGACATCGAACAGGATTTCTCCGATTCCGAGGAAATCGCTGACGATGCCGACAACGAGGGCGACGCTGAATAAGGAGTCTCCTCACAAACACATTTGTTTCAGGGCGAGGTGCAATTCCTCACCGGCGGTATAGTCCGCGAACCGTGCAAACGGCTGAACCGGTGCAATTCCGGTACCGACGGTATAGTCCGGATGGAAGAAACAGATTGTTCTCAGCAAGCGGTGTGAGCCGCTGAAAAAACTGGTACAATCCGCCGCCCGTGAAGCGCATGTTTCACGGGCGGTTTTCTTCTGTCAGAAGCCTCATATCTTCTTTCAGAAAGGAACGATTCTCATGAAAAAAACTGCTGCTGTCAGCGCACCTGCGCAGACCACATCCGCCACCAGAAAGATTGTTATTCTGGCACTGCTCTCCGCAATCGGCTTCATCTCGATGATGATCATCAAGATTCCGGTTGTCGGGTTCCTCAAGTATGAGCCGAAGGATATCTTCATCACGTTCGCAGGTTTCCTCTACGGACCGCTCGCAGCACTCGGCTGCACAATCGTAACGGCTCTGCTTGAGCTGCCGTTCAGCTCCACCGGTCTGATCGGCATGATTATGAACATTGTCTCCAGCGCTGCATTTGCCTGCACTGCATCGCTCATCTACAAAAAGCGCCGTGATATCTACGGTGCCGCCATCGGACTGATTTGCAGCGTTGCTGCAATGAGCGTTTCGATGCTGCTCTGGAATTATCTGATCTCGCCGCTTTACATGGGCGTTTCCCGTGCGGAGATCGTGCCGATGCTGACTTCGATGTTCCTGCCGTTCAATCTGCTGAAGGCGGGCATCAACGCCGGCATCACGCTGCTGCTCTACCGCCCGTTCCTGCGCGTTCTGCATCTCTGCGGCTACCCTGTCAACGATCATTTTGAGGATAAAAAGTCCTCGGTTGTTGTTGTATCCTGCATTGCGGCAGCGCTGCTCGCACTGTGCGTCGGCGTCGTGATCTTTCTCAACCGCTGACCGTGCCGTAGGACTGCTCATAAGCAGCCCGCAGCACCGCAAGCGCCCGCTTCTCAATCCGCGAGACATAGGAGCGGCTGATATCCAGTGTACAGGCTACCTCACGCTGCGTCTGTGCCGGATATCCGAACAAGCCGTACCGCCGGACAATCACCGTCCATTCGCGCTCGGAAAGTTTTGTCTGCAGATAGTGATAGAGCTGCTTTTCCTGCATGGACTGCGCGACCTGTTCCTCAAGATCGGTACTGTCCGGCATGATATCGAGAAGCGTCAGCGCATTCCCGTCTTTGTCATATTCCAAAGGATCGTCGAAGAACACCTCTCCGGCGGTCTTTTTTTTCGCCCGATAGTGCATCAGGATTTCATTTTCGATACACCTGCTCGCATAGGTTGCAAATCGCGCGCCCTTTTCCGGCTGAAAGGTCGAGACCGCCTTCATCAGCCCGAGCGTCCCGATGGAAATCAGCTCCTCCTGCTCCCGATCCGGCGAATAAAACTTTTTTGTCATATGTGCAACCAGCCGCAGATTATGTGTGATCAGCTTTTGTCGCGCCTCCTCCGAACCGGATGCCAGCTGCTCCAATAGTTCCTGCTCCTCTGCGCGCGTGAGTGCGGGCGGAAATGCTGCAGTGTGATCCACATGCAGCAGCAGGAAGGTCATCTGCCCGAATAGCCCTGATAAGAATGAAAACATCAGCATCACCTCGCTGCAGTATATGCGGCGCCGCTCGGATTTAGATGTATCAAAAAGCCAAAAGCCGCTCTGCCACTGTGACAGAACGGCTCTTTTCATCAAACGGCAGGGATCGTCTGCTCAACGGTCAGTGCGCCGTTGCGGACACAGAGACGGTGCGCCCCCTTTGCATGCCGCAGCAGACTGTCTGCGAGAAGCGGCTCTGCCTGCTGTGTCAGTGCCGTCCGGATTGCGCGCGCACCGCCGTGTTCGGTATCGGCGCAGGACAGAAGCAGCTGCTCCGCCTCCGGCGTCCATGAGAGCGAGGCACCGCAGGCAGCTGCCCTGTCCGCGAGATCATGCAGCTGCATCTGCGCGATTTGCAGCAGGTCAGCGCCCGAGAGCCGCCGGAAAAGAATCGCCGCATCCAGACGGTGCAGAAGCTCGGGCTTCATTGTCTTTTTCAGGATTGACCGCAGCTCTGACGCCTGCTTTTCTTCGGTATCGGCGCTGTCCCCGAAACCGATGACGCCCTGCTGCAGTGTTTCCGCCCCGAGATTTGACGTCAGAATCAGCATTGTCTCCGAGAAATCCGCCTGATTGCCGCTGCTGTCCGTCAGTATGCCGTCCTCGAGAATCTGCAAAAGCAGAGAAAGCACATCCGGATGCGCCTTTTCCATCTCGTCAAAGAGAATCAGACTGTAGGGCGCTCGGCGCACACGCTCGACCAGCGTGCCGCCCTCGTCATATCCGACATATCCCGGCGGCGCACCGATCAACCGCGCAGCTGTGTGCTTTTCCATATACTCGCTCATGTCAATCCGGATCAGACTGCCCGCAAACAACTCCTCTGCGATGCATCTTGCAAGCTCAGTTTTGCCGATTCCGGTCGCGCCGAGAAACAGAAACGCCCCGACCGGACGCCCCCCCTTCCGCAATCCGGAACGGTTCCGCCGGATCGCCTGCGCAACTGCCGTGATTGCCGCATCCTGCCCGATCACGCGGCGGCGCAGCGTCTCCTCAAGATGCAGCAGGCGCTCCGTCTCCGATTCTGTCAGCGATTCCGCAGGGATGCCCGTTTTCACAGCAACCATATGCGCGATATCCCCCTGCCCGATCGCCGGATACTGCTCGGGATCATGCGCATGCAGCAGTTCCAGCCGCTTTGCTGCGCAGGCTTCATCCAGCAGATCGAGCGCCTTATCCGGCAGCGCACGGTCATGCAGATACCGCACGGAATAGTTCACCGCAGCACCGATTGCCTCCGGCGCGATCTCGACACGGTGAAAGCGCTCATAGCGGCAGCGCAGCCCGCTGATCATTTCAGCAGCTTCGGCGGCTGATGGCTCGGCAATCCGCACCGGCTGAAAGCGGCGCGCAAGGGCTGCATCCTTTTCAATCTGGCGGCGGTATTCATCTTCTGTGGTCGCGCCGATGATCTGGAGCTCCCCTCTTGCAAGCCGCGGCTTCAAGATGTTCGCCGCGTCGATCGCGCCCTCTGCCGCGCCCGTTCCGGTGATCATATGCAGCTCGTCAATGAACAGCAGTACTTCCGGATTTCCGACTGCTTCCTCCATACAGGCACGCAGGCGCTCCTCAAAATCCCCGCGGTACTTCGCACCGGCAAGCAGCGCCGTCAGGTCCAGCGCGAGAACCACGCGGCTGCGCATTGTCTGCGGGACATCCCCGTGCAGGATGCGCTGCGCAATGCCCTCGACAATCGCGGTTTTCCCGACACCCGCCTGCCCGATCAGCACCGGATTGTTCTTTGTCCGGCGGAGCAGAATCTGCATGATCTGCTGCATTTCCTGCGCTCTGCCGATCAGCGGGTCAAACTGCTCCGCCGCAACCGGATCGGTCAGATTCCGCGCATACTGCGCAAGCGTCGGGCAGGCTTTGCGGTCGAACTGCGGAAAGGCATCCGCGCTCTCATGAACCGCAAGCTGCTCCTGTCCGCAGGCATTGCGCAGAATATGCAGCGGGATACCCATGCCGCGCAGAATCGACGATGCGCCGCAGTGTTCATCCTGCAGCACAGCTTTCAGCAGCGATTCCGAGCTGACTGCCGGTGCACTGTTCTGCAAATCAACGGACTGCCGTTCCGCATTGCGCAGAATCCGCCGGAAAGCCGGTGTACAGGCATGCTCGCCGAGCTGTGCCGGTTCTGCGCGCCCGATCTCCTCGAGCACAGCCTGCTGAAAGCGCTGCAGCGGAACTCTGTGTGTCCGCAGAATCGCCGCCCCGACATTGCTGCCGTCCGCGAGCATCGCGAGAATCAGGTGCTCCGTGCCGATGAAGCTGTGCCCGAGCGATTCCGCCTGCGTCTTTGCATGCGCGATAATCTGCCGCGCCTTTTTCGTATATGCATCCTTCTGCAAATCTGATCCCTCCGTTTTCGTTTGCTATACTATATGCAGATACCGCATGCTTTACCCGTGCAGCGCTGTCACACTTTTCCCGCAGCCGCATATCATGAGACTAGGAAGCGGAACAAACCGCTCCCCCAAAACAGCACCGCGATCCGGACGCGATGCCATGCCTACATTCTCATGATAAGGAGTGCTGATTATGTGCGGTAACGATTGCAACAACATGTGGTGGATTATCATTCTGATTCTGCTGTTCAGCATGTGCTGCGGCAACAGCTGCGGCTGCGGGAACAACAACGGATGCGGCTGCAATAACGGCTGCGGCTGCTGATCTGCACACGCGGATCAAAACACGGATGCACCGTCTCTCCTGCGGGAGAGGCGGTTTCCGCCTGTTCCAGCGACTTCTGAACCCAGCGGATTGCAGCGCGTGCCGTATCCACACATTTCAGGCGGACCTCATATTCCTCCGGATGCATCGCCATATTGCAGGCATCCCCGGTGAGAATATCCGCAGGCGCCTGCTCCGCCGCCGGAATACACATCGCCGGATACATCACGCACCACCAGTTCTGCCCCTCCGCTTTGCCAATCTCCACACGGAGCGCCTGATATTCCCCCGCAGGCAGCGTGATATCCCCGTATCTGCGCGCAGGGAACTCCGTCTGCTCCAGCGTGACATTCACCGCATCCGGACAGCCGGATGCGCGGAGCGTCTGCTCTGCGGTCTCACGGATCGCTGGCAGCTGACGGCGCAGCGCCGCACAGCCGGACGCAAAATCTGCGTTTTCCGGAATCCATTCTCCTGCCGACTGCAGCAGCGCATCGCGGACAAGCAGCTTCACCGTCTGATCCGCCGTGCTGTCACTGTCCGCGAGAATATGCAGCCGGATGACGCTGTTCTCAATTTGTGAGAGCGTTTCCGCCGTGTGCCCGAGATTTGCCGCTGCTGCTGCAAGCAGCAGAATCAGCAGCATTGCAATTGCCTGTTTCATGGTCATTTCCTCCGTACTGTTTGGTTTCTGTCCGGAGTATTGGTCAAACCGGTGAATTTATACAGTAACATATACAGAAATTCATCTAAGGAGATAGTTTTCTGCACATACCACTAGATTTATCCGGATTTCCTCTTGCTTTTTTCCGGAAAATCGTGTATAATATGGGATGGTGAAATGTACGGATGTATGTTTTATCCGGAATTAGCCGGTGCTTCCGGCGTCATTGTATCATAGGAGGAATTAACAATGCTGGTATCTGCAAAAGACATGCTGAACAAGGCAAGAGACGGCAAGTACGCTGTCGGTCAGTTCAACATCAACAACCTCGAATGGACAAAGGCTGTTCTGCTCACAGCGCAGAAGCTCAACTCCCCTGTCATCCTCGGTGTTTCCGAAGGTGCCGGAAAGTATATGTGCGGCTTCAAGACCGTTGCTGAGATGGTCAAGGCAATGGATGAATCCCTCGGCATCACCGTTCCGGTTGCTCTGCATCTCGATCACGGCACCTATGACGGCTGCTACAAGTGCATCAAGGCAGGCTTTACTTCCATCATGTTCGACGGCTCCCACTTCCCGATCGACGAGAACGTCGAGAAGACCACTGAGCTCGTTCACGTTGCACATCAGCTCGGTCTCTCCATCGAGGCTGAGGTCGGCGCAATCGGCGGCGAAGAGGACGGCGTCATCGGTAAGGGTGAGTGCGCAGATCCGCAGGAGTGCAAGCAGATCGCAGATCTCGGCGTTGACTTCCTTGCAGCCGGCATCGGCAATATCCACGGTGTATATCCGGCAAACTGGGAAGGTCTGAGCTTCGAGACCCTCGACGCTATCAACAAGACCGTCGGCGATATGCCGCTCGTTCTGCACGGCGGTACCGGTATTCCGGACGATCAGATCAAGAAGGCAATCTCCCTCGGCGTTGCAAAGATCAACGTCAACACCGAGTGCCAGCTCGTCTTTGCTGAGGCTACCCGCGGCTACGTTGAGGCAGGCAAGGATAAGCAGGGCAAGGGCTTCGATCCCCGTAAGCTGCTCGCTCCGGGCTTCGATGCAATCTGCGCAAAGGTTGAAGAGAAGATGCGCCTGTTCGGCTCTGTCGATAAGGCATAATCGCTTTCTCAACAGTATCCATACATCAAAAATCCCGAAAGCATTTTCACAGTGCTTTCGGGATTTTCTGTATTATAATCTGTTTACGCTTTCCGCAGCGCCCAGAATGCCACCGCACTCGCCGCCGCAACATTCAGTGAATCTACGCCGTGCGCCATCGGAATGCGCACTGTCCAGTCACACGCGGCAATCGTCTCCGGCGCAAGCCCCTCACCCTCTGTCCCGAGGACAACCGCGAGTCTTTCCGCCGCTCCGATTCTTTCATCGTCTACCGAGACCGAATCCTCACAGAGCGCCATCGCAGCAGAACGGAATCCGAGATCATGCAGCATATGGATCGCAGCTGCCGCGTTCGGCGCATCCGGCAGATAGCTCCACGGAATCTGGAATACTGTTCCCATGCTGACACGCGCAGCCCTGCGGTAAAGCGGATCGGTACAGCCGGATGTCAGCAGAACAGCATCCATGCCGAGCGCTGCCGCCGAGCGGAAAATCGCGCCGAGATTCGTCGGGTTCATGACGTTTTCCAGCAGCACAATCCGGCTGAAATCCGAAAGGATTGCAGGATCAAACGCGGATTCCCGACGGCGCATCGCACACAGCACGCCGCGCGTCAGATGAATGCCGGAGATTGAATTGAGAACAGCCGTCTCCGCAAGATACACCGGCTTATCTGCGGCGCATTTCACAAGTGCCTGCACCTGCTCTGTATAAAATGCGGTGTCTATCAAAAAGCTAACCGGCTGATAACCGGCATGCATTGCGCGCTCGATCACATTCGGGCTCTCTGCAATAAAAAGCCCGGGCTCCGGCTCATAAAAATGATAAAGCTGCGTCTCTGAGCACTGCAGCCACTCCGCCCACGGGGAATCCGCAAGCGCTGAAATCTGAATCTCCCCTGCCATATATAGCCTCCGTTTTTTCATTTATTATAGCATAGATCGTCAAAATTCGCAAGATAATAATTTTTTGTCGCTTAGGGGTTGACAAAATCGCAAAATTATGCTATAATGATAAAGCTGAATCCGAAAGGAGAGGTGTCCGAGCGGTTTAAGGAGCCAGTCTTGAAAACTGGTGATGCAGCAATGCACCGTGGGTTCGAATCCCACCCTCTCCGCCAACATCATCTACGGATATCGCATTCATCATTGCTGGAGAAATACCCAAGTGGTGAAGGGGCTCCCCTGCTAAGGGAGTAGGGCTCGAAAGGGTCGCGAGGGTTCAAATCCCTCTTTCTCCGCCATTGCAGAAATGTCCTGGATACGTTAAAAACGACGTATCTAGGACATTTTCTTTGTGTACCATTCGCATTAAAATTCCGAATTTAGAAGCATTTTTCCGCTTCGTGTACGCTAATTTCAAGCCAATTGCACACGAAACTGTACACGAGCTCAAACGCGGCGATATGCCCCGTGTACGGTTCGATGCACACGAAATCGTGTATACCTGCCCTCAACTGAATCATCAATATCAACGAAGATACGATGATTTCTAGCGATTGCCGACTTGAAATTCTGTGTACACGAACCCCTCTTTCCAAAATTTGCCTATTTTCAGGCGAAATCCGACTAAGATTAAAACATATAACTGAATATTCTCCGATCCGCCCGGTCTTTTTCAACCTTGAAAATCACCGGGCTATTTTTATGCCCTGTTGCTGGGGGTGATGCCGATGTAGACAGATCACGATAACGCTTGCCGCCGGAATCGTGTGCATGTACAGCTGAATTGCACACGCCGCCCACCGATTACGATCAGGAGGAAACGCACATGAAGGAAATGATGATGACACTCAAGCTCTATTCCATGCCCGCTGCTGCCGCAAAGCTCGGTTACAGCCTGCCGTTCATGAACCGCATCTGCCAGCGTGCATTTTGCAGCGGTCGCCCGTTCCTCGTGCTCAAAGACGAGAACGCAAAGTATTTCATCGAAGCGAACAGCCTGCACCGCTATATCGACACCTGCCCGGACTTTAATCCCTATGAGATTCCCGGCGTCTACGAGCCGGATTCCGATGATGAGGATGCACCTTTTGACGATACCGTTTTCATACTCGATGACGATATGCTCCCGCAGGTCTGCGGCGTGATGGTCGATGAGGAATGCGCTCCGCTGATCGCATACCGCAGAGACGAAATCGCTTATCAGGAGCGGGCTGTCACGGAAATGGAGAAGTTTTTCCGCGCTGTAACCGAAAAGTCTGAAACATGATTCCCCACTATCGGCAAGAATCATACAGAATTCAAGCATTCATTTTGCCGATAATCTCGACCTTGACAACTGAATATCTCTTTTCAAGCCCGGTATTATGATGCGCAAATCCTATCTACTATTATAATACCGGGCTATTTATATGCCCATTTGACAGGAGGGATGAAGATTGAACATGAGCGAAGATGTGACCGCCGTTTCGATGCAGGTGTCTGAAAAAGCAGCAGAAGCGGCACTTTCCGCTTTCAAGTCTGTGCTGGATTCGGTCGGTCGGCTGTTCCGCGAGTTGCTCGGCATGGAGCATGACCGGGCAAGAGCAAGAGCACAGATGAAAGCGGCAAAAGGCGGCAGTCAGGCTCCCGAAAAGACCAAGCCGCCGAATGTATCGGCAACAAACCTGACCGGCATCAAGCCCGGCGAGGTATCCCTGAAAGACCTTGCCGAGAATGCCCGCAACACCGGCGAAGCCCTGTCGGTCGCACAGAACGGCTTTTCGCAGGAGGACCGGAAAGCAATCGCCCGAACCGCGAAGAAGTACGGCATTCCGGTGGCTTTCTCCAATACGAAAGGCAAGAACAACCTCTATGCGAATGTCCGCAGCGGCGATCTGCCCATTTTCAAGCAGATCTGTACGGAGTGCATTAAGGAAAAGATTGCCGTACAGCCGGAAACACTCGGTAATTTCAAGGTGCAGCCGTGGGAAGTCCCCCACCTGACTGCCATGCTGAAAGCCCATGATCTTCCGGCGGTGTTCGTTGAGACGAAGTCAGGCGATCAGTACTGCCTGCATGATGTGAAGCATCAGGACGCAGTACGGATTGTCCGCGAGGAATTTGTCGCCAAGTGCAAGGAAATCGAGAAGCAGTTTTCCTTTGATAAAGACGAAACCGGCTTCTATACGCTGAAAGATCTGCATTCCGGCAGAGAGATTTCCTTCGACCAGATTCCGGACAAGGCAACGGTCTCGCAGCATATTCAGACGCAGTTCGGCTATGATCCGGTCAAGGCTGACCTTGCTGCGGCGAAATTCGGAGAGGAAGCACTAAAGGGAAAGCAGAAAGAGCAGTATTTCAGCAGCAGCGCGCAAAATGAGTTTTCCCGTATCGAGAGCAATGTCACGCTGGAAGGCGAAAGACTTTATGCAAAGCCGTTCGGATGCTGGTATGTGCAGCCGAAGAAGGACGAGAAACCGCGCGTGGTGTTCCGCAATCAGTCCGGCAAATATGCCGTGCTGGAGCCGCAGAGCATGACGCGGGCAAAAATGCGCAGCCTGCTGACCGAACAGCTCGGCATCACTGACCGCAGAACGCTCGATGCCCTGACAGATAAGGCTGACCGTGTGACAGACTTCTATGCAAGGCAGGATACCAAACTGCTTACAGCTGAGAAATCCTTTCAAATGGAAGATTTTGAGACGGAAAAGATCATCGAGCACAAATACACCGGGGCAAGCGGTATAGAGTATGTCACGAAACAGAAGCCGCTGGATTCGGTGGAGAACAGCATTCAGCGCACCGGAAAGGACAGCTTCACGGTCAACACCGTGTTCCGGTCTACGGAGATCACGGACAAGGGCGAATCTATCCCGCATGAGCAGACCGAAAAGCTGGATTTCACGCTTTCGGACAAGAAGCGCACGCTGCATTTTCTTTCGGCGATGTATATGGATGCCGGTATGAGTGAAGCCGATGCAAAATCTATGGCAAAGGAGGTTTACAGCAAGGCGGAGGCACAGAGTCCGGAGACCGTTCTCCGGATCGAGGAAGTCCGGCAAAACTCGATGACAGTTGCCTACGGCAAAGCATCCGTGGTTCTCTCTACCGCTGACCGTCAGGAAGCGGCAGAGAAGATCGCAGGGCTCGGCGTATCCCCACAGACGGCGGAAACGATGGTCGAAAAAGCACAGGAAATCCGCGTAGATGCGGTAAAGGAGCGTGTTGCGGCAGTGCAGGCACAGCAGACGGATTTCAATACGGCGATGAATCACCTGACTGACCGCGAGGAACGCGCAATCGACACAATGATCGTGTGCAGCGCGGCAGAACCGCAGAAACATATTGCGGTGGAAGGAGGACACAATGGCGCGCGTGTGGTTCATGATTATGCTGTGCGCGATGGTGACAAGCAGCTCGCAGCGTTCACGGACGCAGAAACGACGGACGCGAACGGCAAGCCTGTACGCGGAGAGGACGGCAAAACCGCATGGTCGGCACTCAAATCGGAAATGCTCGAAGCGTCCGGCATGGATAAGGATTCTGTGCTGACCTTCCGTTCGCAGGAAGAATACGAGCAGTATCTTGCGGATACGGAAATGCTCAAAGAAGCCGATGAAATGCCTGATGCTGACGATCTCGCTGAAGCCGCACACGGCAACGGTCATGAACTGCATCCGGACGGCAATGTACTGGATGAACTGCACAAGGAAACACCGCTGCCCGATGCAAAGCCCGATCTGCCCGTACCGGATGCTCCTGAGATTCCGGATATGCCGAAGCCTTCGCCGAGAGGGGCGAGAAGATGAGCCAAAAACTGACCGTCCCGCATCCCCGAAAGAAAATAGACAAGACAACCCTGATCGTGCTGAGCGTGATCGGGGTTGTCCTGTTGATCGGCTGTGTTGTGCTTGGCGCTGCATTTGATTACGCCCTCGGCGCGGACGGCTCGATTGACGGCAGCAAGATCAGTCCGGCATTTCGCTATGTTACCTCGCATCCGGAAGTCATAATTTCGGCAATCACGAAAAAGGACGGCTATGTTCCGAAGATGCTGTTTGTCGGTGTCTGTGTGATTGGCATCTTCGCCCTCTACAAGTACAGCGAGGAGCCGAAACGCCTGCATCGGCGCGGTACGGAGCACGGTTCTGCAAAGTGGGCGGATGAAAAGGAAGTTCGTGCGCTGGCAGAAAAGGAGAAAAAGCCGTATCAACTGGCGCTGCGGGATGAAAACGGCGGGTATCTGTATGATGACAAGGGCGAATTCATCTGCGCTGAGGTTGATTACAATATCGTGCTGGCGAAGGATGTGTACCTAGCGCTGAACACGAAACAGCACCGGCTGAATCTGAACACGCTGGTGATCGGCGGTTCCGGTTCAGGCAAAACGCTGTTCTGGGTCATCACGAACATCTTGCAGCTCAATACCTCGTTCGTCATTACCGATCCGAAGGGCGAAATCTATCAGGCGACAGCGAAGCTATTGCGTGAAGCGGGCTATGAAGTCCGCGTATTTAACACGATTCAGATGGAACACTCGAACAACTATAACCCGTTCCATTACATCTATGATCACAACGGCGATCTCAGCGAGGACAATGTCAAGAAAATGGCGGATGTGCTGTTTCAGGCGACAAAGGGCGACGGCGACAAGGAAGATTTCTGGAGCCAAAAGGGACAAACAGTGATTCTGGCGCTGATGTTTCTGCTGATTGAGCAGTCGGAATATGATGCGCTGTTTGATGAAAACGGCAAGATCATCCCCGGTACGCGCGATGAGACAAATCTCAATTTCTATGCACTCACGGTGAAAATGCGTGACTTACAGTATCCGCCACAGGGTTCGCAGAAGCCGGACGGGTTCTTCCTGACGCAGAATCCCGGCGAGAGTGATGCGGAGTTTGCAGCTCGACAGGAAAAAGGATTTCTCTGCCCGCTTGACCGCGAGTTTCTGGAATTGCAGCGCCGCAAGCCGGATACGCTGGCATACCGGCTGTATAAGGAAATCCGCAACGCACCGGAGGAAACGGGTCAGTCGTTTGTATCGAGTGCAAATGTCAAGACTTTCTGGTTCAATCTGACGAACCTGAAAAATCTGACCTGCTGTGACAATGTGCATCTGGAAACACTCGGCGATAAGAAGACGGCGCTGTTTATCATCATTTCCGCGACAAACGCCACCTACAACTTTCTCGCGTCGATGCTGTATACGCAACTGTTCGATACGCTCTCCAATCGTGCGAATTTCAAATATCACGGAACGCTTCCGGTTCATGTGAGATGCCTGATGGATGAGATGGCGAATATCGGGCAAATTCCAGACTTTGACAAGGTCATCGCTTTTGTCCGGTCTATGGGAATGAGCCTGAATGTGATTATCCAGAATCTTGCGCAGCTCAAGGCGCGATACGAAAAGACATGGGAGGTCATCACCGGAAACTGCGATTCTACGATCTTTCTGGGCGGAAAGGAGGAAACCACGCTCAAATCCATTTCGGAACAGCTCGGAAAGGAAACGATTGATGTCAAAGGGCAGAACCGGACAAAGGGCAAGCAGTCAAGTACATCGGAAAACAACAGCATTTTGGGGCGCGAGCTGATGCAGCAGAATGAGCTGGCGACCATGCCAATCAGTGATTGTATCGTCATGATACGATCAAAAGATCCGGTCTATGCCGCAAAGTATCCGGCATTCGATCATCCGAATTTCTGCTTCACCGGTCTGGCTGATGACGAAAACCGTGCAGATATTACGCAGATCCGCTCGGTATCTGTTGCGGAATTTGAGGCGGAGCAGAAAGCGCAGCGGTCAAGGGCGATTCAGCAGTATAAAGCTGCCGTCGCTGCGGCAAAGTCGGAAGAAAAACCGGATACTGTCATCTACAAGGCTCCGGAACCGGTCGTGACTGCCGAAGAAATCCCTACAAGCTACGAGGATATTCTGGACATGGACACGGAGATCACATCCGTATCCGATGATGAAACCTATGCCGACAATACCCACTATTACGGCATTCCCGATGACGAGATTGAGAGCCGAGATATGGGTGAAGCAATCAGACAGAGAGAGGATGATGCAGATGAAGAAACCGAGATTGCCCCCGCTGTGATTGACGAGGACGGCGATATTTCAATTCCGCCGGATTTGGAGGAACCTGAAATCGGTCCGTACTACGGTGAACCCGACGAGGAACCGGAATTTAATCCGGATCTCCCCGACGAGGAATTAACCGCGGATATTTCAACGGAAGAGCATTTTCCCGACGCAACGGGAAGAATCGGAGATTCGAAATATCTCGGACATACTTTCAACGACTAAAAAAGGAGAATGTACTATGAAACTGATGAACCAGAAGAACAAGAAGTTTGCGAAGGTCTTTACCGTGCTGTTTACGATCGCTGTTGTGACCTCGCTCACCGCGCTTACCGCATTCGCCGCAGGCGGTGCAGGCGGCGGTGGCGGCTCTGAGGCCGCATACCAGTCCACGATCGAGTTTTTCATCACCTGGATTCGCCGCATCGGCATGATGGTAGCGTTCGTGGGTGCGATTATGTTCGCGCTTGCAATCAAGAACAACGATGCCGAGCAGAAGCAGGCCGGTCTGATCACCATGATCGCCGGATTTATTGTCGCCGCGCTCTGCGCCGCATCGGATATGTTCAACCTGTTCGGCTGATCGCTCCGGCAGGTCTGCCCCGCTCTGCGCGGGGCGGGCTTAGCCCGATCCAAGGAGGAATGCTATGCAAATCTTACCCGCTCTTGCAGCGATTCTCCCGAACACAGGCGCCCCTGAGAATCCGGCGTATCTGGCGCAGACGGGGCTGACCTTTTTCGGCACATGGATTTCCCGCATCGGCGGCTTGGTCGCGTTTATCGGCGCGATCAAGTTTGCGCTGTCGATCAAATCCGATGAAACAAGAGATCAGCTTCCGGCACTGCTCACAATGGTATCCGGCTTCATGATTCAGGCGGCGATCTCGAATCTCGGTAACTTTGAGCTCGCAACAACAAATGCCGAAACGATTTTTCAGAATATCCTGCTGTTCATCGGTCGGTGGACGCGGCGTGTCGGCGCAGCGGGTACGCTGGTCGGCGCGGTGATGTTCGGCTTCTCGGTCAAGGATAACAACGCGGTCGGCAAGGTCGGTGCGCTCAAAACCTTTGCTGCCGGTGCAATCGTGGTGTCTGTGTCGGGCATCCTGCACACTTTTGTATAAAGGGGGTATCGTATGAAAACAGCACTGTTATCCCCGAAAGAAAAACTGCGGCGATTTCACCGCAATATCTATATTTTCATCATTGTCGCGGGCATCTTCAATATCTTTTTTCCGCTGGTCGCGCACGCGGATATTTTCAATAACGATGTGCAGGATGTCTACGCGACAATTACGGAAAATGTGGACGAAACGAATGAAATCCTCAAAAGCGCATTCAAGTTTACACAGGTATCGCCGTATACGGTTGTCAACAGCGTCGGCGGCAGCGCAGGCACGATCGGCGGCGCAATTCGCACAGCTACACAGAACCTCGCGCTCATTGTCTCCGTTCTGTTATTAATGGTAGAGTTTTTCCGGAAAACAACCAATTTCGAGTGGTCAAGCAAATGGGAGAACATCCTGATTTTTCTGGTAAAACTCATTGTCGTCAAGCAAGTCGTACAGAACGCTGACCTGATCATCGAGTACATCTACAAGGGCTTTAATACGATCAACCGGGCTGCGACGAGCAGCAACATGAACTTCCTGCCTGCCGGTCACAAGGTCACATATTCCATTTCGATTGGCGAATCGCTGCTGAAAGATGTGGTGCAGGCGGATCACTGGTATCAGGGATGGATCAAGTTCTGGGAGAATGTCGGCGCTGGCGAAACGCGGCATAACTACACCTACATTATCTCGCAGGACGCGGTCAAAATGTTCTATCCGCACGCCGTATTCCCGTCCGGAACTGCCGTGCGGTTTGAGGATCACGCATTCGGCAATCCGACTTCTGCCCTGACCTTTAACCCGACAATCGAGATCATTCTCTGGCAGCCATATTTTCTCGCGATGAAAGCGATTGCCTACATGATCTTCGTGGTGACAATCGGGCGGCTGTTTGAGTTGTCTGTGTATACGATCTTCGCACCGCTGCCCATTGCGACTTTTGCAAGTGACACCACACATGATGTGGCAAAATCGTTCATCAAAAACTACATCGCGACGGTCATTCAGATCGCGGTGATTGTGGTCATGTTTATCGTTTATCTCGCTGTAGCGCAGTATTTCGCAAATCATACTTCCGGACTCAGCTCACTCAAACTCATTCAGTTTATTGCCCTCATTTCATTGGGCTTGGGCGTCATGAAATCCGGAAACTGGTCAAAGAAAATCTGCGGCGCAGCGTAAAGGAGGTGCGGCATGTTATCTATGAAGATTCCGGCGGAGATTCAGGAATATAAGTCAAAACTCATTTTCGGGCTGTCGGCACGGCAGTTCTTCTCAATCGCCGGAGCGGTTCTGGTCGGCGTACCGATCGGCGTTTTCGGGCGCGGGCGCATCTCCGGCGATGTGCTGCCGTGGTTCGTGATTGTCGCCGTCATGCCGTTTTTCGCGTTCGGTTTCTTCACATTCAAGGGAATGCGCTTTGAGGAGCTCGTCAAAGCGATGTGCAATATGGGGTTTCGTCCGCAGATTCGTGTTTACGAGGACGCGGACGGAATCTTTGAAGAACTGCATACGGAACTGATTGAGGAAGAAATCGTGCGGCAGCGAATCAGCAGCGGAGAATATTTCAGAAAGGATGATGTGGGGTGAAGAAGAAAAAATCCGGCAGAAAAATCAAGCGGACAACCATCCAGACCTTGCCCTATGAACGGTTCGTCAGCAATCATGTGATGCTGAATGCCGCGAATGTCAAGGTCGGGCGGGAAACGGTCAACCTTTACAGCAAGTCGTATCTGATCGAGGACATCAATTATTCTGTTCTGACTGAGGATGAACAAGAGGTCAAGCTGCGGCAGTTTTCCGAACTGCTGAACAGCTTTGACAGCACGGTTTCTGTGCAGATTTCGCTTGTCAACTTGCCGATGAACCGTGAAGAATCCGAGTGTCTGATGCTTCATGCACGCGGAGACGGTCACGATCACCAGCGGCAGGAGTTCAATACGGTCATTCATTACAAGATCATGGATGGGCAGAAGGGACTGCAATGCCAGAAGATCATCACAGTGACGGTTTGCGCAGTGGACTTTGAAACAGCCAATACCCGCCTGTATAACTTCGAGCGGCAGCTGAACAAGAGCCTTGCTGCCATCGGCACAAAGGCGGTTCCGCTGACGGCAAATGACCGCGTGAAGCTGATGGCAGATATTCTCTGCGATGTGGACAAGCAGATCGAGCCGATATCCCGTTCTGAGCTTGATCGTCAGGCGGAGAAACAGCTCTGCTGTCCGGATTCATTTGAATTCAAAAAGGACTTCTTCATGATCGGCGGCAAATACGCCCGCTGCATCTATATCAAACGGCTCGGTTCCGAAGTCACGGACAATCTGTATCCGGAACTGCTGGAGCTCAATCTGCAAACGGTCATCTCCGAGAACATCGACTTTGTCGATCAGGCGGAGGCATTGCAGCTTGTGCAGCGCAAGCTGACCGACATGAAGCAGGAGGAAATAAATAAAAAACGCAAGAGCGCGGAAACCGCGAAGGGCGCGTACATTGATCCGATCGAGGGCACGGCGCTGGAAACGGACAAGCTCGAAGCGAAGGCGTATCTGGAAAAGCTGCAAAGTCACAATGTGAAGATGACGCGGGTGCAGTTCATCATGATGATTCTGGCGGACAGCATGGACGAGCTGGATGCGGCGACCGACAAAGTGCAGACGGTGCTGCGCGGACGGCAGATCGAAATGTCCAATGCACCGTACCGGCAAGAAGCAGCTTTCGATTCCTGCCTGCCGATCGGCAATTCCTGCGGCATCGACAAGGAGCAGAATATTCAGGTGCGGCGCACGCTGGATACGGACAGTACCGCGATTTTCATGCCGTTCAATTCGCGTGAACTGATGCACGAAAACGGCATTTACTTCGGACAGAACCGGCTCTCGCGCTCGGTCATTCTGTTCGATCGGATGAAGCTGAACAACCCGAATTCTTTTATCTTCGGTATGCCTGGTTCCGGCAAATCTATGACGGCAAAGCTCATGATTCTCTACATTTATCTCTCGCAAAACGATGAGATACTCATTGTAGACCCTGAGCGAGAATATGCCGCCCTTGTAGAACTGCTCGGCGGAGAGGTCATCTATATGTCTGAGAACAGCGGCACGCACATCAATCCGCTCGATCTCACAGAAAATCCGGATTCTGACGATAAAGAGTACGATCCGGTCAAGGCGAAGCTGGATTTCCTGTTGTCATTCTTTTCCGCGATCATGGGCGATGCGGAGATTACGCCGATTCAGAAAACAATCATCGACAGCGTGATGCACAGCGCATACCGCAATTACCCGAAGCCGACGCTGCGGGAATATTACGATGAACTGCTGAAATATGAACAGGAGGCCAGCGAGGAAACCCGTCCGGCTGCGGCATATCTGCGGCAGACATTGCACCTCTATGTTCACGGCTCGATGAATGTGTTTGCGCATGAAACGAATGTGAACATTCACAAGCGGATTGTCTCCTATGACATTAAGGAACTCGGCAAGAGTATGCAGACACTCGCCATGATGATTGTTCTGGAAAACATCTGGGACAGAGTTGCGAAAAACCGCGCAAAAGGTGTGAAAACGCAAATCTTTGTTGACGAACTCTATCTTTTGTTCAAGTCGGAACAGTCCGCAAACTTCTTTTATGAATTGTATAAACGAGCCCGAAAATGGGGCGGTGTTCCTTGCGGAATCACGCAGAATGTGGATGATCTGCTGCGATCTGAATTGGCGCGAACAATGATTTCCAATACGCAGTTTGTTGTAATGCTCGCGCAGAACGAAACCGACCGCGAACAGCTTGCAAATCTGCTGCACATTCCGAAAGAGACAATGGACACCTACCTGAACGGCGTCGGCGCGGGCTGCGGCATGATTTACGCCGGTGATTACGGTGTGATTCCGTTTGACAATTCGTTCCCGGCAGACACGGATATATACCGCATTATTACCACGAAATTCGACGAGGTGATGCACCGTGCGGAAGATCAATCTGCATGATACGACGGATACCGGCGCGGAGAGTGTACGGCTCGGCGTCGATGCTGCAAAGAAAGGCAGACGGGCTGTCCGGACGGCACGGGATACAACAAGGACTGCCGTCCGGGCGGCTAAAACAACCGTAAATATCCTGCATCACCTGATCGTTCATACGGTTGCGATCCTGCTCTCGCCGGTCACATGGGTGATTCTGGCAATCGGGCTGGTGCTGTATCTGCTCATGACGCTTCTCATCATTTTGACCGGCGTTGCCGCGGAGGACAACAACGCACAGCATCAGGCGTATGCGACACCGGTCGCGCTCGGCGAGGATATTCCGGAGGAAATCACCGAAGCCAAAGGCTTGTTTGAAACAGCGGTCAATGCGAAAAAGCGCGAATATACGGATAAAATTGACGCGCTTGTTTTCAATACTTCGGATATGCCGCACAACGATACGGTGTATCTTCGGCGCAATGAACCGCCTGCGGAATACCAGACCTCGCTTGCGACTCCTGCTCGCAAAACGCAGCTCAAAAACTCTTGGCAGCTTGCAGTTTCAGAGGCAGAGGGCATCGCGATTGCGTATGTGTATCTGGAACGGCAGGAGAACGAAGCGCACGGCTCGCAGGGCGTGCTGTACCCGGTCAGCTATACGCAGGATGTGTTTGACCTGATTGTCGCGGACATGGTCGCGGTGACGGAAACGCAGTATCACGGACAGCAATGTCCGAATGCGGATTGTTCGGTGCATTATCATGAAGAACCGAATCCGGACTACGCAGAGGCACAGGCAGACCTGACAGCGGCAATAACGCGCCGGGATGACTGGAATATTATGGTTATCCCGCGCAGCAATGACTATGTGAACGCTGTCAACGAATTCAACAACACGCCCGCCGCCGGTCAGCCCTACGCGCAGCAGCGGGTTGACAGCACCTACGCGCTTTTCGTGCAGGCAGTCAACAACTGGTCGAGCGTATTCGGAATCTGGGGACTGAACATTGACGGACAACTCGGCGCAAATATGCAGGCAAGGCTGAACCGCGAAGTTGCGGCGGCAGAAACCGCGCGAAACAACACGCCGGAGACAATCCGGACGCCTTATTATACCTGCGATCATCTGCACACACTCCATTCGTTCGGGCTTAATTTCTATACTGCGGATCAGGTTATGCAGGTGCTGAATTTCACCGAAGACGAAAAGCAATGGGTTGCGCTGACGGCGATGAACATTGAGCAATATCTGATCACAGAACCGGAAGGAGGATAAAATGTTTGAGGGACACCGGAAACGCGCAGAGAAAGTGCGCGGATATTTCTCGCAGAAGCGTGCAATCACGCTGTTTGCAATTCTCGCGTCCATTGCACTGCTGGTCAGTCTTGTGATGAATTATCAGGTAAAGGAAACGGATGCAGATACGCAAGAAACCGCTGCATCGGATACGGATGAATCATGGCGGTTCTATCCGGTTGATCTGGTCGTGCTGGGCGCAGGCGGTGGGCTGAGTGCGGTAATGATGTTGCGGGAGAAGCGGCACGCGAAGGAGGAGTTGAATTGAAGTATTATTGTAAGGTGCGGCTGGAAGCCGGCAAAAATCAGGAGACCACACTGTTCCTGATTCTGGATGCCGCAGACGGAGAAGTGCCGGAGCTGTCAAAGGCAGCGGTGGTCGAATCGCGGGAGTACCGACTGTTCACGCAGGGCATCCGCAGCAAGGTGGTGGTCGCGGAGTATTCCGTATACCGGACGGAAGCTGAGATTACGGCGAATCTGGAGAACGAGCGCTTTGAACGCCTGATTGAAAGCGGTGCTGCGGAGATCGTCAGCAGCGGTGAAATGCAGATCGACCGGAATGAAAAGCGGGATAGAAAGACCGGTGAGATCGTCCGGAAACGGAAGAAATCGCCGGTACTGTTCCTGGCTGTTGCAGGCGGTGTGATGCTGTTTTCAATGGCGGCATTTGCGGTCGGAAAGAATTTCGGACGCGGTACTGCTGTATCTGAGCTGCCTGCGGAATCTGTGAATGTCGCGGAAGACGGACTCATTATCCCGAAACAGGATGAGATCGCTGACAATGCCGAACAGATTACCGTGACGATTGACCGCAGCTATTCCGCCGTGCCGGTAGAGGACTTGCAGCTCAAGGGCGCGATCAGCAAGGGCAAAGCAAATATCCTGCTGCCGGAGTTTGACAAAACCGATTTCTTTACCCATGTTCCCGGCTATTCGTGGGGCTTTACATCCGATCCGAACGGCAAAAAGATCGAATATTACGGCGGACAAGCGTATGACTTTACTGTGGATACCAAGCTCTATCGTGTCCTTGTGAAATACGGCGGCGGTTCAGGAACGAAAGATGATCCGTACCGTATCGACTATTTCGATCAGCTGGAACTAATGAGCGAGGAAAAGGCGCGCGGCTATTTCAGGCAGACCGCAGACATTTCCTTTCCGATCTGGGCATCTCATACGCCGATCTGCACGGTCAATGAACTGAAATCAGATCCGGATTCCGAACATTTTGAGTATGACGGCGGCGGTTTCCTCATTGAAAATCTGGATGCGCCGTTGTTTGAAACGGTATCCGGCGCGGTCATAAAGAATGTGAATATCCGCAATTCTGCGATCGTTTCGGAGGAATACAAGGACTACGGTTTTCTGGTCTGCACGGCATACAACTACCACTATCTCGCGGAGGACGAGAAAGTATATGAGACCGGTGAAACGGTGATCGAGCATTGTTCGGTGTCGCATTCGTCTATTTCCGTGAAGATGCCGGAAGCTGAAACTGCGGAAAATGAACCGGCAGTTACGACAATGGAAGTTGTGCCACCGGATGTGATCGAGTATGACGAGGACGGAAACATTATCGAGCCGGAGGAGGAACCGGTCGAACCGACCAAACACGCAGAACATTGCATCGGCGCGATTACCGGTATCGGCGGTCAGATCGACGACTGCTATGTCACGGACTTCGGTATTTTCAATGAGCTGCCTGACTACTATCTCTATTGCGGCGGAATCTCCGGCAAGCCTGCGGCAGTAACGGATTCCGCAGTCTATTATTATTCCGCACAGGGCAACATCTTCAACGCGGGCGGAATCGTCGGGAGCGCAGCGGGTGCGCGGGCATACGATGCGAAGGGACGCGAACTGCCGAATTGTTACGGCGGCAGCATTCAGGGTTGCCTTGCGCGGAACATCATTCTGAAAACAGAGACAGCCGCGGGCGGAATTGCCGCAGAAGGAACGACCGATGCTGAGGGCGCGCTGATCTCAAACTGCTATTGCAATGAGCTGAATTACTCCTGCGGTGAATTCAAGGACGCTGAGCGCGTCGAGTGCATCAAGGCGGGAATAGTCGGCGGCATCATTGCGGTGGACGGCAGCGGTCACAACGGACATACGATTATGAACTGCGTGGCTCACGCAGATTTCAAGGTGATCGGACAGAAAACGAAGTCAGCCTTTGATGATACGGTTTGGCTGGCACCGGCGTATGCCTATTACCAGGAGAACATCCTGACCGTGCTGAATAAAAACACCGTCAGCCCCTTGAATCCGAAAGAGATCTATACAGGCTCTTTCATGTTCGGGGAAAACAGCGTGTTCGGTGATGATCAGGGAAGTCTTGCCTATCCGGAGAAAATCTCGGATTTACTGGCAAAAACGATTGTGGAGGATACAAATGAATGAGCAGGAAAAGAAGAAAGCGGAACTGGTGGAAGAAGCAAAGCAAGAAACCGGAGCCGCGGGTGATGCCCGCAAATACTCGTTCCGCGGCGCGCGTCTTGCAATTCAGCGCAAGGAAGCCGCGATTCAGAAGCGTTCGGAAAAGATAACGCAGCTTCAACTGGAAAATCAGCAGGACAGAGAGGATATACGGGCGCTGAAAACGGTCTGCGCAGAGCTTCAGGCACAGGAGGTCAAGAAGAAAATTGCCCGAATGCAGACGAAGGGCACAACCGTTGACACAGATCAGATCAACCGGGCGCTTGAGCTTCTCGCACTGGTCGGAGATGCTGCCGCCGCGCTGAGCGTAGAGCAGATGGCGCAGGCAGTTCAGGGTGCGGCAAGTCAGGCGGCAATCGCCGCCGATGCGCAGGAAACATACAATCAGGGAATCGTCAGTCCGCAGACTGATGAAACGGAATAAAGCTGAGAAGGCAGAGCTTTGATAGCCCTGCCTTCGCTGTATTATTCCAGTATTGCGGGAAGATCGCGTGCGCCATAGAGAAAGCGTAGAATAAAGACTGTTTTTGCTGCTTCATCTATCCGATAGAACAGCTCATAATTCCCGACTGCCACATTCCGATAATCCTTTTCCGCGAGCGTTTCATCTTCACTCAAAGAGAACATATATGGAGTAAAGCCGATCTGATTGACCGTTTTCTCTGCGAGCTCCAGCAATTTGTCCGCTGCTGCGGGATTTTGCAGTATTTCCGCGATATATCCGGTTACTAGATCAAGATCATGTTCAAATGAGTCGGTGATGCAAATCTTATAATCCATGCTTCTTCCGTACCCTTCCGAACACATCCTCGGCAGAGGATACTGCACCGTTATTCACATCAGTTTCTGCTTCTTCCATTTTTTTTGCAAGCTCAGCTTTGCTGCGAACAATGACCTCTTTCGGCATCGGCAGTCGTACATCAAACGGCAGTCCGCCGGTCAGAGAAACCTGACAGAGAAAAAGGTTGATTGCTTCGGAGAGCGTCATGCCGAGCATGGAGAGCGTTTCTTCGGCGTTGGCTTTCACATCTTCATTCACGCGGACATGAATCGTATTGTTCTTTGTCATTGGAAACACCGCCTTTCATTTGTTTGTGTATACATTGTATCACATTTCGAGCGCATTGTCAATGCTATTTTGAATCCAATTTGAGGAGGGGTGCACAATGAGTATATTCCGTTTGAGCAACAGCATCTTCGCGCTGGGGCTGGACGCGCAGGAACTGAGCGTTTACGCTTATCTGTGCAGCCTTCCTGCTTCGGGATTCACGCTTCAAGGCGCGGCGGTGATCTCGGTAAAGCAGTGGACGATTGCCGCGAACTGCGGTATCAAGTCACCTGTAACGATCGCAAAAGCAATCGACCGGCTGTGTGAAAAGGGGCTGGTCGATTATCTCGAACGCAATAAGAAAGCAAACGGGCATCACGGTACATACTGCTATGCAGTTACAAAGCAGCAGACCGACACCAGCTTTTTCATGGTTGACCGTCACGTTTTTGGAATGCTTGTGCCGCGTCAGATGCTTGTGTATCTGTTTCTCTGCAAGTCATTCAGCACTGTACTGTATGATTGCTGGAACAGCTACAATGACATCGCCGCGAAGATCGGGATGAAGCGTGAGAGCGTCATACGGACGATTCGGGAACTGGTGGAGCTCGGTCTGATCGTTCGGATGCAGCGCAGATCAAAGGAGAACCGGCGCGTGTTTGTGGACAATCATTATTCGATCGTCCGATTTGAGGTCGGGCATATCCGTGTAAAGATGCCGAAAATGCGGCAAGCTGATAAATCCGATGATCGAATAATCATGTTTCATCCTGCTGCGCTCTGCCGGATCTGTCCGGAGGTGCGTTCGGCTGTCTGGGGTAGTCCCTGAAATGCATCGCTATATTCAGTACCCAAGTTTACTTACGAACTGAAAAAGAAGGTTCAATATATATCCGTTCTGGATTTGATTTCTATACCGCGCGTACAAAATAGTTTTCAACAGATCATATCGAAGTGCGGCGGTCAAGTACAGGGCGGCTTTTCTTTTCAACATTGTAAAACAAAACCGCAGCAGTGAACACATCACAACTGCGGCTACAAAAACAATTCATCTGTCATTGCGTTCGATAGTTAGGTCTTTCTTAATACAGTAACAATATTCAATATCACCATTTAATACTTTTATATGTCCTAAATTGTCATCTGAATCAGTTGGAGCATAATAATCACACGTCTCAGATTGATTGCGTAACATACGAATCTGCTTACAAAAATCAATCATCTTTTGAACATTTCTTTTGGAATGACCAGTTGCTACAACACCACTAAAAATAGGATAGAACAAGCGACCATCTGGAGCTGTATATCCGAGATTTCCATGTGAAGACAATTTGAATAGTGTGCTATCATCGGTAATATTTGGAAATGCAGCATATGCATTTTTTACTTCTTCGTAACCAATCAGATTCATCCATCCGTTTTCGCATATTATATCAAGATTCTCATGACTAACCAATTGATATGATTGTCCGCGCGGCGGATGATGAATAACATCAACAAAGTAAGCATCCTGCTCATGAAATATACAAAGTAACAAATAGTCTGCTCTATTGTTATGCATCTCATTTTCATTTGACGCCTCTTGTGTATTCAAGTGGATATGATAAACATTTCTTGAATTGAGCAAAGTGTCATTAAATGATCCATCATATATTTTAGTCGACAGATGATGTTTGATACTCATTCCTGCAGATATACGATCTTTAAAGTAGGAAATGGTTTGCTTAACATCATCAGGAAGACTTGCCATTTTATCTTGTAATTCTTTCGAATAATGAACATTTCTTGGAATAGCCGTTGGGGCTTTCTGAACAGAATTTAGATATGCTAATATGATGTATTCATCCTTTTGTGTTTGTTTATTACAAGAAGAGCAATTTTCACATTCCTTTCCACATCTTAATTGTTTGCCGATATTAAGATGCAGCTGTTTATTATTCATTTCGTTTTCAATAACAACAACGATGTCGTGAAAAAACTCATAATCTGTTTTATTCATATTATTATCACCTTGACAGAAATTATCTGATTACGAACATCTGTCCGCACCTATAGTATAGCATACTTAAATAAACAAGTCAAGATGCGCGTGGTCGCATCGTAAAGGAATATACCAATGGATAAACATACCAAAAACAGAATCATTTTCTTTGTGATGATGCTGCTTGCATCGGTTGTCACATTCAGCATCCTGTATCTACTGCCGCTGACTGAGAGCGGACGAGCCCCACCGTATATTGCATAATGCACAATCCGTGCATCAATTCTTTGTGTAATGAAACGAACTTTTTGAAAAACGCAGATTTCCCGCAAAAAAGTCTTGACTTCCACGCATTAAAGTGGTAAACTATGAAAGGAGAGAGGCATATGGCAAACACCAATCACCTCACCCCGCTTGGCGGATACAGCGATGCCGGAGCGCAGATGCTCCGGAAAATGTCCGAAAATGCGACGCTTTTGACCGATTTCCTGCGGTTTCAGGGGCGCGTATTCAAGCATCCGGCGTCGATCGCGCTGGAATTTTTCACGCAGAAGCCCGATGCAGCCTTCATTGCAACCGCGGCACAATGGGAAAAAGCCGGCTTTACCCTGACACCCGGCAGCGAGGCAATCCGCTTCTTTGATGAACACGGCAAGACGATCGAGATGTTCGACTTCTCGCAATGCGAGGAGGAAGCGCCGCCGATGATCTGGGCGGTGACGAATCAGAACCTTGCCGTAGTCAAGGAAGGCATGGGCATCCCCGCAGAGTCCAAACTGATTGACGGTCTAGTTGCAAAGTCCGTGGATTCCGAGCTGATCGTCAACGCGATGCAGATGCTCAATGTCCCGCCGCAGAATCATGCAGCGTTTCAGCGGTCGATGGTCAGCTCCGTGGCGCAGATCATTGCGGGACGGCTCTCCGTCAACGGCGGCAATTTCCGCGTACAGACGGACAATTCCGCATTCCGATCGCTGAAATCGACGGAACAGCGCATGATCTTTCTGGCAATCGCGGGCAAGGCAGCGAGAGGAACGCTGCGTCAGATCGAAAACATTGTAACCGAAACGAGTGTGCAGGCAATGCTTGCAGAACAGGAGGCGAAAAATGCTGAATTACGAAGAGTGGCTGAATCTCAGCGAGGAGCAGAAGCTGAATCTGACGGACGCGGAACTGCCGCAGTTTCCGGCAGATCAGCTGACGAATCACCTGACCGCATCGAAAGCGGAGAAGCGGGACGGCGTGATGGGCTGGACGATCACACAGGAGATCCGGAACGGCTCCAGAACCCTGTGGTTCGCGGAGTACAAGCAGAAGAAAGTGAACGGAATCCCGATGTGGTACCGGTTCAATCCGATGAACGCGACATACGAGCTGCAAGTGGAGACGGAGCCGTCGATGGAGCAGGAGCCGATCGGCAGTTACGGGACAGCGTGGATGCACTTCATGGAGTCGAATCATCCGGAGCTGGTGGAAGTGATGCGGATGAAGCACAGTTTCCTGACAACGGCGCGGTCGGTGGACAAGAGCGCGTGGGAGTACCGGAATCTTCTGGACAAGCAGTACGAGCAGATGAATCCGCGCCCGAACGGGACATACGAGGAGAATCTCAAGTGGGAGCGGACGAGACAGTTTTACACGGACGGAACGGTGATGCGGGAGCGCGTGCTGGTTCCGGTGACAAGACCGTAAAAGAGAATACCGAAGAACCGTCAACCCAATCGGCTGGCGGTTTTTCTATGCCCGTACAGGGAAAGCAGCTCTCTCTGTTCGGCATGGAAGACGAGCCGGAGGAAGTCGATGAAAAGACGCAGCTTTTGCGCGATGATCTCGGTCGCGGCTCCGGCTTTGTGAACGGTAAACTGCGCATTGCAGAATACTATGAACAGCATCAGCCGACTGACAAAGAGCTCGCGGCATTTCTTCAAAAGGAATACGGAATCGGCGGTCACTCCGGCACGGATATGCCGAATGTGGGCTATGACAGCAAAGGCATTCACATTATTTCCGCTGATAAGAAAGGCAATTACCGCTATACATGGGCACAAGCCGCAAAAGAGATTCGCAGAATGATCGAGCAGGGTGAGTATATCTTACCCGAAGATATTCGGGATGCAGTCGATCATGCCATGTATTATCTTGAGGATGTGGAGCATCTGGATGACCGCGAGCGCGAATATTATACCGGCGTGCTGCAAAAACTCCGAAATAATCAGTATCTTGATGATTCGCGCAGGAAACAGATCGACATGATTCTCTCGCCTGACGCTGCAACGGTATTGTCCCCTGCCGCAAAGTATATCATGAACGAGGACAATATGCCGATGTTCGCTGACCGAATGGTCGCCCGTGATGAAATGGACGAGATTGCACAACGGATTCTGGATAACGGCGAGGATGCTGCGGTGGTTGCGCAGGATTTCATTGATGCAGGAAGATACAGTATTTCCGACAATGAGACATTCGAGGCGGCGACATTCGCCGCCAAAAAAGATACCGAGGGTGTCACCATTACCGCCGAGCCGGATTCTGCGCATCCGTTCAGCGTTGCATACAGTTGGGAGCAGTTCGGCGAATTCTTCCGGACAGCGGCACAGTTTCACCGGGATATTGAGCGTGAAGCAGAGGAAGCGTGGGAGCGCGATGTGGCAGAAAACATGGAAGTCTATGACGCGCTCGATCATCATCGCGATGTGTACCTGAAAGATACCCGCAAAACGGAAGATCCTCTGAACGGGTATATCACGGATGCGCGGAAACAGGAATTCTATAACTACCACCTGCACTTCGATCCGGAACAGGGCTATCTGCTGATGGCGGACAGCGACAAGGACGATGATCTCATTATCCGGAATTTCACAATGGTAAACAGTCAGATTGTGCTGCACGGCGTAAAGGAAATGGGCTTTGAAGTGACCGGAACGGAACCGGCGCTGACCTATGAGATCTACCAGCTGAAGGGCGGTGATGAGCATCATTTCCACCGCTTTGAAAGCATGGAATCTAACAAATATGCACATCTGACACATGAGGATTATGACCTTGTGTATTCCGGCGACTTGCGGGACATTGACAGTGACACGATTCCGCAAAAGCTGGATATGCTGTTTCAGAAATTCAATGTCGATCACCCGGCAGATTTCAAGGGACGGTCTATGAGCACAAGTGATGTGATTGTCGTGAACGAGGGCAGCGGAAAAACGCCGTACTATGTCCAGCCGGTCGGATTTGAAGTCATGTCGGACTTCTTTGCAAATAAGTATGACCTGATTGACCTGAAGTTTACCGGCAATCCGCAGGGTTTTAACGCGATCAAGGTCGCAGCTCGGACAGATTCCTTTGAGGATACCGGTGAAACGAATATGCTGATTGCTGACACGCAGGTATTCTATGCGCGTCTTTCTGAAAACGCGAACCTTGCCGATGTGCAGAAAGTCATTCAGACGGCAAATGATAACAACTGCTATCTGACCGCAGATTCCGTCGCATATCTGACAGAACGCTTCGGAGCGGACTTCATGCCGGAGATGCCGCCGATCGATACCGTGCTCCGGATTCCGGAAACCGATGTGACGGTGGACATTGCCGCAGTCGGGCATTATACCATGACAAACACCTACGATCAGTATGAGGGCGGCATCGACAGCGACGGTCACGAGCGCAAAGATAACTTTTCGCAGCAGTCGGAATCGTATACCTACACTTATCTCGGAAACGGGATTGTTGAGGAAGAATATTCATCTTCAACGCAGGATTTTCCGTCAAGTCCGCTGCATTACAATCTCTATGACAGTGAGCAGCGTGAACGGCTCGTGCAGGGTATGCACGAATTTGCCCGGCAGTCCGAAAACCTGACTACGCACATTGAACCGAAACAGCAGACCGCATTGGAACGAAACTATGTGCTTGTCCTGAACGATAACGACCATGCAATTCAGTTCGGCGAGGTCTATGATTCGCTGGAAGCGGCACAGGATGCAGGAAACGATGCGATTCACGGCGTTCAGGCAATCGGTTACGCGGTGCTGAACCGGCAGGAACAGAAGGTCGAAGTCTATGACAGCGATTTTCCGACAAGCGGCGTTTTCAGCGAAGAAGTCTATGCAAACAGTCCGTTCCAGACATTGACCGTCCACACAGATGCACCGCTTCCCGCTTTGCATTCCGATGAAACGGAAGAATCTGCTGCACATCAGGTCATTATCTATTCCGGCAGCGGGTTTGAGACGAAAGACAGTCGTGATTCATTTGATGAAGCCGTATTTGCCGGTAAAACCTATCTGGACGATCATGCGGTAGGTTACGCTGTATTTAATCAGAACACACAAGCGATTGAATATGTTGAGGGAATATTCCCGCTGCATCGTGCGTTTTCACCGGTTATTCTGCGTGAAAACGGGTTGGAACAAGAAGCACAGGCAGCAGAAAGCGATACCTCAAACAACCATTCGGTTTCAGCCGAATCATTCACAATTGAAGCATTGAAACAGCGTTATCTCCGTGCTGATTTTAACCGCCGACTGGACAGCTACGAAATCGCAGGATTGGTATTGAACGACAGTGACGGCATGACAATTGACCCGATCACATTTTTTGATCGGTTCCATGCGAAAAAATACTCTCCGACACAAGCGGATGAAATCCGCAGCATTATTACAAGAGCACTTCAAAATGAGAATGCTGCACCGATGCAGCCGGAAGAAGAACCGCCGAAAAAGCACCGTCCTACCAGAGCCGAACAGCTCTATAACCTGTTCGCGGAGATGTACCCGGAAATCATCAGCAGTGAACATGAATATGAGCGCTACGAAGACCCTGCCGGTGAGGACGGCGGCTATGAGCCCCTTGCAGTCGAAAGCCACGGCGGCGGGCAGTATTCGTGGTCAACATTCTACATTCAGGACGGAGATCTTTTTGCAGATCCGGATTTCTGCTTTTTGCTCGATCACGAAAACAAGTGCATGGAAATCCTGTCGTTCCAGATGGACGGCGTGCCGCCCTACGGAACCATGTACGAATGCTGCATTGATGATACGGGCAATGTGGATGAGCGGCTTCGTGCGGAATTGGAGCTGACCTTCCTGCAAAACCTCAAGAATGCCCGTGATGTCGGTCGGCAGCTTGTGCGTTATACTGATAAGGAAGGCAGGGACATTACCGTTGAACAGGAACACAAACCGGAGTCAGAGGCGGAACCGCCGGAGATCACCGATCAATCCGCAGAGTATCGTGCTGTCCTGAACGCATTTTCCGAAAAGCACAATCTCGGCGAACTGAATGTGCAGCAGGACGGTCGCGGCAGAGCAACGATTTATGAGCGCTTTGCGGACGGCAAGGATTTACAGCTTTTCATGCTGTATCCGAACAACGCCAGCCCGGAGGCGCTGCAATCTGAACTTGACAGCTACGAGCGGACAATGGACTACCGCGGCGATAAGATTGAAAATGTCTCCCGGCGGCAGGCATATATCCAGATTCACGGACAGTCGGAGCTGCCCCCTGTTCCTGATGTTCTGCCGGAGATCATCTATGCCGCCGATCCGCGGGGAAAGCTCCATGATAATATTGCGGCGCTCAGAGAACTGATTCGACTGCGAAAATGTGAGGAAAACAACCAGCCGCTGTACCATAAGCAGCGGAGCAATGACCACAGCAAGGAAGTCTCGGATATGACGCTGCGGCGCTATTCCGGCTGGGGCGGACTGGCAGATGTTTTTGACGAAAGCAAGGACAGATTTGACTATGACAGAAGCCAGCTCCACCGCTATCTGACCGATGACGAGTACAAGGCAATTCGTGCAAGCGTCACCGATGCACACTATACGCCGCAGGTCGTGGTGGATGCGATGTGGACGGCAGTGCAGAGCATGGGACTGGAGCGGGATTCGCGCATTCTGGAACCGTCCTGCGGCACGGGCAACTTCATTTCTCGTATGCCGCACAGCATCGGCAACGGCGGTGTTGTCGGAGTAGAAATCGACAGCATCACGGCAGAGATCGCTTCGCACCTGCATAATGACCGCGACAATGTAAAAATCATGAACTGCGGCTTTGAGCGTTCCGGACTGCAGGACGGCAGCTTTGACCTTGCAATCGGCAATGTGCCGTTTGGCGACTATAAGATGAATGATCCGGACTACGCGCAGGACTGGCTGATTCATGACGCATTCTTCCGGAAAGCGCTGGATAAGGTTGCGCCCGGCGGCGTGGTTGCGTTCATTACATCGTCGGGTACAATGGACAAGAAAACATCGAAGGTGCGTGAGTATCTGGCATCACAGGCAGAGTTGGTCGGGGCGATTCGTCTCCCGAACACAACCTTTGCAGAAGCCGGTACCGGTGTGACCGCTGACATCATCTTCCTGAAAAAACGGGAAACGCCGCTGCCGGTGCATGAAGCAAAGCCGGACTGGTGCTATACTGCCGAAAACGATGACGGTTTGCGGATCAACAGCTATTTCGTACAGAACCCGAACATGATTCTCGGCACGATGCGGAAAACCGGATATTTCGATCGCTTAACCTGCGATCCGAAACCCGAAACCACGCTGAAAGATCAGCTTCAGGAGGCAATTCAGAGCCTGAACGCTAAGATCACAATTACCCGCAGAAATGCCGCGGCAAAGGCATGGCAGGGGCAGATCGAACCGTGGGGCAAGGACTATTCGTATCATGAAAAGGATGGAAAGGTCTACTACCGGCAGGGCGAACACATGGATCAGGTCAAGGGCAATACCGCGGAGCTGATCCGTGTGAAGCAGCTCATCGAAATCCGCACATTGACACGCACGCTGCTGGATAAGCAGAAAACGAACATCATTGACGAGGCACTCACACCGCTCCGCGAAAAGCTCAACGAACTCTATGATGCGTATGTCAAGGAGAACGGCGCACTGAGCTCGGCAGACAACAAAAAGTGCTTCGGGCGTGATGCGGATTATCCGATTCTGCAATCGCTTGAAAACTACAACGCGGAAACGCAGTCCTACGAAAAGGCTGACATTTTCTTCCGGCGCACGGTCAGCCCTGTGCAGGAAATCAAGGCAGTTGAGACATTGGACGAGGCGTATCAGGTGTCGCTCGACCGGCGCGGCAAGCCGGATATTCCGTATATGGCGGCGCTGCTGCAAAATACAGAGCCGGACATGGAACCGGAACAGCTCATGGAGAATATTCAGCGCGATCTTCTGACCGCTGGATTGGTATTTCTCGATCCGGAAAAGGAAATCCCCGGACAGCCTTTTTCATCGGTGACTGACCGTTCGGAGTATCTGTCCGGAAATGTCCGCAGAAAGCTCACATTTGCTGAGGAAAAAGCAAAGAACAATCCGCTGTATCTCTCGAATGTGGAGGGTTTGCAGAGCGTGATTCCTGAGACCATTCATGCAGAAGAAATCACGGTTCGCATGGGCTGCTCGTGGATTGACGCGGAGGATTACACGAAATTCCTGCATACGCTGTCCGGGCGCGATTCGTGGGACATCCGCTGCGAGGTGACCTACATTCCGCAGACCGGCGAGTATGACATTCTGAAAGCAGGCAGCCGGAAAGACCTCAATGTAAACGAGGGCACGACATTCGGCACGGACAGCCTGACGATGTACGAGATTGCGCTGAAACTGCTGAACCAGACGCGCATTGTGGTCAACAAAACCGTGCCGTCACCGAAAGATCCGAGTAAAACTGTCACGCGGGTTGATCCGGAAAAGACCAGACTTGCACAGGAAAAAGCGAAGCAGATCGAGGCAAAATTCGCGGAATGGATTTTTGCCGATCCGGAGCGCAAAGCAAAATACGAGAAGATTTACAATGACCGGTTCAACGCACTGGTCGGTCGGCAATATGACGGAAGCCGCCTGACATTCAACGGCATGGCAAACGATTTTGAACTGCGTCCGCATCAGCGCGACTGTATCGCTCGTGCGGTGTACGGCGGCAACACATTGGCGGCTCATGTGGTCGGTGCAGGCAAATCCGCGGTGTTTATCTCGACGGTTATGAAAAAGAAAGAACTCGGCTTGATCAACAAAGCGTGCATCGTTGTTCCGAAAGCGCTGACAGAACAGACCGCGCTGGAATGGCGCAGAATTTTCCCTGATGCGCGGCTGCTGACGGTCGGCGATATGGATTTGTCTACGCAGGACAAGCGCGATGTGTTCACGGCACGAATCGCAACGGGCAATTATGACGCTGTTATCGTATCGCGGGAACAGTTCGACAAAATGGCAATGTCTCCGGCGTATCAGCACGGATATATTCAGCGCGAAATTGACGAATTGGAGGATATGCTTGTCGCACAGAAGATGGCAGGTGCAACGAAAAACACACCGTCCGTCAAGAAAATCGAGGCTGCAAAAAAGCGCCTGGAGAAGCGCTTGGAGAAAGCGCTCGATCCGAAAAAGCAGTCCACAAGACGCAAAGATGATGTGCTGGAATTTGAGCAATTAGGCTTCGATTACCTTGTTGTGGATGAAAGTCATGCATACAAAAACGGTGCGAAACGTTGTGCATAAGGTATAATTCACAACTATACCGAAAAGCACCATGCAAATTTACTTGGAAACAAGAAGAATTTGCAGAGAACTTAAATCTCGAATTCAGAGGTGAAATTCCTCTGCCGTACAGAATTAATGCTCCGGCAGGTGAAAGCCGAAAGCAGTACGAGAATTAATACTCCACCAAGCACTGTGAAGCTGTAAATTCATTGTGTTTGAAGCGTGGTGAAGACGTAATCTGAAAACCTAAACCAGAAATGGCATGGATAATAATGATGCGGATTTCCGAAAGTCTATGGCTACCAGTTATGGGAAGCTGTGCAGCATCGTAATAGTGCGGCCATCGAAAGATGGAGAAGATAGAGAAAATGTATATGGCTCGTTTTTCTGTATACATCTCACCGGTTGAAATACCCTTGAGGACCTTGAAGAACTGTAATTCAAATCAAGGTCAGATTCTCTCGGTGTACGGCAGCAGCCTAAGGACTTCAATAAAAGGATAGAGATTTAGGAACGTTTGAGAGCCTGTTATCGGAGTTTTACAGAACGATGAAGGTAACAGGAAGTCAGCCGTCCCATAGTAGTCTGAGGTTGGGAAAGCCAACCACATAGAGCTGTAATGCTCTGCGGCGAAGGGGACGAGTCAGATTAATGATAAATTTCACGAATTGAGAACAAATAACTCCCTGAAATATTGGGTGACGAACTATGAGGTGATACCTTATACATCTAAACGTCATGTTCTCGGACGAAAGCGACCTGAAAAGATGTCAGGATTATCTTTACCAAAAGAGCCTTGACAACGTCACTTTCACTGGATTGATGGAAGCAATGTGTAACGAGGTTACGATTGTAACAGCAATTCATGACATTAAATCCAATCACGGCAGTAAAACGCCGGGAGTGGACGGCAAAAACATCAACAAATATCTGCAAATGGGCAAGGATGAGTTAATTGCACTTATTCAGTCCAGATTCCACAGTTATAAACCCAAACCTGCAAGACGCGAATATATCGCCAAAGCAAACGGAAAAATGCGTCCGCTCGGTATACCGACAATGCTAGACAGAATCATACAGCAATGTATGAAAATCATACTGGAACCGATATGCGAAGCAAAGTTCTACCCGCACAGCTACGGTTTCAGACCGTATAGGGCGCAGAAACATGCAATTAGGGACATTGTGAATGTTATAAATGCAACAGGCATCCGGAAAGATAAGGCGGTATGGGCGATTGAGGGCGACATTAAAGGATATTTTGATACGATCAATCACAGGATTCTGATGCGGAAGCTCTGGAAAATAGGAATTCATGATAAAAGGGTTCTGAAAATCATAAGCCAGATGCTGAAAGCGGGATATATTGAACACGGATTGTATCATATGACAACAACAGGAACCCCGCAGGGCGGCATATTATCGCCGCTGCTTGCAAATGTATATCTGAATGATTTTGACTGGTATGTAGGCAGAAAATATCTGGAACCGCATAGAAAATGCCTGCGTAAAAGTAATGACACAAGAAGACTGAAAGCACACGGTGCGACACCAAAGTATAATTTCAGATATGCAGATGATTGGGTGATACTGACGACATCAAAGGAAGAAGCCGAAAGGCTGAAACGTGAACTGACCAAATACTTCAAATACCAGCTAAAGCTCGAATTATCGCAGGAAAAGACATATGTCACAGACCTGCGTGACAAAGGCATCCGATTTCTCGGATTTGTAGTAAAAGCGGAGCGGAAACGGAAAACACCGGATCCGAAAACATGGACTGACAATCTTGTCGGAAAACCATACCCAGACCTTGACAGACTAAAGCGGAAAACAGATAAAATAAAGGATGCAATCAGGACAATTCAAACATACGAAGCGCCGACATCCAGAGCGGCAAAAATACAGGAAATCAATTCTATGATAATGGGAATTGCACAGTATTTACAGCCGTCTATCTGTTCGCACGCTTATAACATCATAGACAGGAAAGTCAATAATACAGCACTTGCGGTATGGAAAAGAATGTACCCGCACAGCTACAATCAAATGCAGATTCCTCTGCAAAACCTCTGTAATCTCCCGCACAGACATCAAGGTTATACAAGTAAGACATTTGCAATCAAGGTTGAGGGGTTCTGGTTCGGTCTGACCTATGCGTTTATTACGCACAGCCGGTACGAAACCAAGCCATTCGACCAGAAAACAACGCCCTACACCGAAGACGGCAGAAGACGATATTTGCAGCAATGCAAAAAGAATAAACGCCTGCCGTGCAACAGACCTTCTATCAATAATCCGATGACGCTTGCATTCACTCCTTATATAAAGGGCAAGTTTTGGAAGCAGAATTTCGAGTACTATATGAATCGGGAATATGCGTTTAATCGGGATAAGGGCAAATGTAAATGCTGTGGGAAATATTTGAGCGGTGAGTTAGACGGTCACTGTCATCACGTTGACAATAAATTGCCTCTGGACAAAGTCAATAAAGTGCAGAATTTAGCGTGGGTATGTATTGAATGTCATCATATGATTCATAACAGCCCTATTATAAATGTTGATGTTAAGACAGAACGCAAAATCTTGAAATATCGTGCAAAACTCAAAAAGTGAAATTTATCGCAGGCTGTATATCGTGAGAATACAGCTCTGTTGAAAGAAAAGTAAGTTAATCTGATGGAACGCTGTGTGCGGTGAAAGCTGCATGCACAGTGTGAGGTGGGGGAAAACCCGGAGATTATCTCAAAGGGTTACCTATCACCATGCTTCGTTTCTACAAAAATGACCGATGTGTCGGGCGTTACGGTCGCTCCCAGCGGGCGTGCGCAGGATATGCAGATGAAGTGCGACTGGATGAATGAAATGCTCGGACAGGGACACATTTTGCATTGTACCGGCACGCCGGTCAGCAATTCGATGACGGAACTTTATGTGGTGACAAGGTATCTGCATCCGGAGCTTTTGAAAGCAGCGGGTGTGGAGCGCTTTGACGATTGGGCTGCGACTTTCGGCAAGGTTGTGTGTGCGTACAAACAGAGTCCGTCCGGTCAGCTCAAACTCAAAACATCGTTTGCAAAATTCGCAAATCTGCCGGAACTCATGGCGATGTATAAGGAGTTTGCAGACATTCAGTCGGCAGAGAAATTGCATCTGCCCCGTCCGGAACTGATCGGCGGCAAGCCGGAGATCGTCAAGGTCGAAGCATCGCCGGAACAGCGTGCGTATGTCCGCGAACTGGCGGCGCGTGCGCAGCTCATCAGCACTGGTGTAGTCGATCCGCATTTGGACAACCTCTTGAAGATAACCGGCGAGGCACGGTTAGTTGGTCTGGGCAATCAGGCGGTTGCGGCGCTGTACCGTCAGCGTGGGGAAGGAGAGCTACCGGAAGGATTCATGGAAGATGAACCCGGAAAGATTGATGCCTGCGTTGACCGCGTGTGGCAGTATTACAATGATACAGCAGAGCAGAAAGGCGTGCAGATTATCTTCTCGGACATTGCGGTCAATGCGGAGAATGGCAACTTTTCAGTTTACAATTACATCCGCGATGAACTGATTGCAAAAGGCATTCCGCGTGATGAGATCATCTTTGCGCCGAAAGCAGACAGTAAAGATCGTGCTGCAATCTTCCGTGACATCAATGAAGGCAAGTACCGTGTTGTCATCGGCAGCACCGGTACAATCGGTACGGGTGCAAACATTCAGCAGCGGCTTTATGCATTGCACAATTGTGATATTCCCTGGAAGCCAAGCGACTTTGAACAACGCGAGGGAAGAATCCTTCGACAAGGTAATACTTTCCCCGAAGTACGAATTCTTAACTATGTGACCGAGGGCACGCTGGACAGTTATTTGTATCAGGTGGTGACAGACAAGGCGCGGTTTATCGCGCAGCTTCTCGACGATGAATGCCCGGCGCGTGTTTCCGAAGACTGCGACGAAAAGGTATTGACATACGCGGAATTGCAGGCAGCCGCAGAGGGAAATCCTGATTTCAAAACGCGCATCGAACTGTCCAATAAAATCGCAGAACTGCTTGCACTTCAGCAGGCACATCAGCACGAACAGGGCAAGATGCAGAAGCGCGTCGATCAGATTCCCGGCGAGATTGATCGCTTGAGAACGCAGATCGTGCAGATGCTGGATGATAAGAAGTCCGCAGAAAAGATGCGCGATGCCGAAGGCAAGGTCAAGTCGTTCGACTTCATTACGCCGATGCGGATGATCACAAAGCATGAGGACATCAACGCATATCTGCATCAGCAAATCGCAAAACGCATCGAGCGCCCGTTTGATGAGATGCCGAAATTCCGGATCGGAGATTTCACGGTAAGCGTGGAGCTGCGTCCGGGTGAAATGGATCAGGCAATGCTTGCGGTGAAAGGTCAGCGTGAACCGTCCTATTCGATTCCGCTCGGCAGCGCAGCGAACGCTGACAACTGGCAGCGCATCGTCAACTTTTTGGACGGCTCGATCGAGAAAGCAATCGAGGACAGCAGCGCAAAGATTACGAAGCTGGAAACTGATCTGAAACAGGCGCAGGAACTTGTCGGCGTTCCGTTCGACCGCGAGGAAGAATTGCTGAAAGCGAAGATTGACTTTGCGGAACTGGAAGCGCGGCTCTCCGGTTTGTCTGAGCAGCAGGATGCTATCATTGATCCCGACGAAACCGATGAGGAGGAAACCACAGAGGAACGCGCTGAGCGTGAGGCATACCAGAACGCGGATGATGATGACTATCCGATGATTCCGGATGACAATACATCGCGGCATGGACCGAGAAGATAATATGAGAACGAACGCTCCTGCATCTGCGGGAGCGTTCCGATATGTTCGGATTGACTTTTTCTCCCTGCTGTGCTATAATTCTGGTAAGGAGAAAGCACAGGGCTTTCTTTGCTAGTTTTTCGCAGAAAGGCGGATTATAACGATGGGAGTTACGATATGTTTTTCATCCGGAGTAGGAGCCAATCATCCGCTTTCAGACCGTGCCTATTGGGATGAGCATATGCGTGATTCGCTGCATATGTCCAACGGCGGCGCGGCAGTTCTAGTCAATATTCTGTGTCTGAGCGGCGGACGGCTTGCAGAAACCGAAAGCCAGAAGCGGATGATGGTATATCTTGCGGAACAGAATCAGACTGTGCTGGGGCTTGGAAATGTCGATCTGGATATTGACTGCCTCCCGTGGGACAGGGCGCATTTTGCAGAGGACAAGGCGTTCATGCTGCGTGTGATCGAAGGTGCACGGCAGAAGCTCGGCTGGGAAACGCTCCGTGACCGGTATGAACCGAATGCGGAACATGTGAAATACTATCTTGACGGGTATCAGATTTTGATGGAACGCATGACCGAAGCCGATATAAAAGACGAATCCCTGACCGAATGGCTCGATTGGCACGATCCGGATGAACCGCCGAAATGCGGATTTCCCAAATGTTCAAAGCATGACGCATATATTGCTTTATACGGCTGTCAGGTCTGCACGGGCTGAATGGCACATACGGAGAATGCAAAAAATACAATGTGCCGTTTTAATTGAATACACCTCAAGCACTTGCTAACAAACAGCAGGTGCTTTTCTTTACCCCAAAAACGAAAGGAGCATTTATGAAACAGGAAGAATACAAAGCGTTGGTGCAGGCTGCGCGGGAAGCGGACCTTGTTGCATATTTCCAGCGCAACGGATTCACGGTCGAACGCAAAGGTTCGGAGTATTATGTGAAAGAATACCCGTCGCTCTGCATCAAGCCGTCCACGAACCAGTGGTATTATCACTACACGCGCGAGGGCGCAACGAATAATTCGATCAACTGTCTGACAAAAGTTCTCGGCATGGACTTCAATCAGGCAGTTTTTTCATTGACCGGTCAGGATATTTCAAGAATGCGTGCTGCGGATTATCCGCGGGCGCAGCGACCGGCAATGACAACACCGCCGCGGATGCCGCGCAGAGAACCGGAGAAGAAAGAACTGAAAATGCCTGAGCAGTCGGAGCGCACCGGTCGGCTGTTTGCGTATCTTTGTCAGACGCGGAAAATTCCGCCGCACATCGTTGAGGAACTGCTTCACACCGGTTTGCTCTACCAGAGCGAGAACACGGTGCAGTGCGAACGTGACGGTCGGCAGAGAACCTTCCACAACGCAAACGCTGTGTTCGTCCATCGCGATGCGACCGGTCAGACGATCGGCGCGGAGATTCAGGGGCTCAATTCGTTCAAGCGATTCAAGAGCATGGCACCCGGAACCGGTGACAGCGTGTTCATGTTTACGCCGGTCGCAGCGCGGGACGGTAAAATGCACCGTGCCTATCTCTTTGAATCCGCGATCGACCTCATGTCATTCTACTCATTTTGCAAACAGAAAGAATTGCTGGAAGGCTCGGCGCTCATCTCAATGGCAGGGCTGAAACCGTCGATTCCGAAAAAACTGCAAGCAGACGGCGTGGAGATTATATCCTGCGTGGACAGCGATGAAGCCGGTCAGCGCTTTGAACATGACAACGGTTTTGCCCGTTCGGAAAGCGTACGGCAGAAACTTGACGATCTCGGATTCAAGGACTGGAACGAGCGTCTGACATTCGTTGCCAATCACCCGGACATTGATCTGCGCACGGTTCACCGCGAACAGGTCGAACAGATTACTGCAAGGAGGATGCACTAATGGCGAAGAATAAAGTCGGACCGGTCGCAGTCTATATGTCAAAAGAGCTGCTGAACGGGATGCTCTGCTGCCTTGACTATCTGATCGCGGTTGATGAGCAGCAGGGCGAATGGGAAAAGCACGCACAGCGCATCAAGGATAAAATCCTGAAATACGGACGCAAATTCATAAATGAGAACGGCGAGAGCGTTGTGATATATTTCTATGAAAACGAAGCGGCAATTTTGCTGAAAGCGTTTTCGCTGTATGTTTATTTGAATGATCAGCCGCAGCGTGATTACATCGAAATGATGAAAACGCAGAAGAAAGAGGAAACGGAAAACGGGTAATGTGATGTGAATGGGGTTCGGGGTTCGTCCCGATTGCGGAGCAACAGTCGCCGTGCTGCACAGAAAACCGAAAGTGCAGCACG
>CAMKLV010000008.1:0-76174 GCA_946413695.1 uncultured Ruminococcus sp.
TGTGTAATTAGCCCCTCTGCGTTGCTCGCAGAGGGGCTTTGTGGACAGGCTGAGACGCTCAATTCTGCGTCATACGCAGATTGAGCGGCTGTTGTTATACAAACTTTTCGATTGTCAGCACAAGATTCCCCTTTTTCGTTTTGCCGGAGATGCCCGCATACCGGAACTTGCCGCAGCCACGGACAGAGACCTTCTCGCCTGCTTTGAGCATATGGCTGTTGTTCTCGAGCAGAGCGCCGTCAAGGAAGACTTTGCCGCTCCGGAACAGCACATTGCAGTCCCCGCGCGAGATGTGATAGACCTTCGCGATCACGCCGTCAATGCGCTCGGATGCCGCCTGCACGCTGATCTGTTCGGTTTTCGTGCCGGTGCCTTCGGGCAGCGTATCGGTCAAAGTGCATTTCACGCTCGTGCGCCGGATACGCTCGATATTCCGGCAGATGTACTCCGCCATCGGTTCACGGCAGAATACATATGCGGATTTCTCCTGCACGAGGATATCGCCGATCTCGCCGCGTTCGATCCCGAGATGCATCAGCGCGCCGAGAAAATCGCGATGCGTCAGGTTATCCGCAAATTTCTCCTGCAGGGGCGCAATGCAGATGCAGACAATCGGGAACGGCTCCTCATAGCCGAGCTGCTCCGGATCGCCGAACCGCAGCATCACACGCTCGGCATTCTCATAGCCGCCGGAGACCGAGACCCCGCAGTGCGGCAGCTGACTGCGTACCGTGCAGAATTCCGCATATTCGGCTTCGGTCAGGAAGTCCGTAAAGGTAAAGCGGCAGGTGCGGTTAGCCTGCTCGGCAAGATCCGCCAGCCGCTTCCGAAAAAAATCCTCCATGTTATGCTCCCTCATTCACATCCGAAAGACCAAGCTGTTCCTTCAGATTCTCAAACGCTTCGATCAGCGGTTCAACCATGACACAGATTTCACTGCGCCGCGGATGCCCGAACAAGCCGCAGGAGAAATCCTGCGACAGAAAAAAGAAATAGTCCCCGTCCGGATAATAGCTCGGGAAGTACACATTGCAGTCCCGCTCCGCATCATAATACGAAAAGCCGCAGGGGATATTCTCCTGAGGCGAGAAGACAAAGCAGTCATGCTGCCAGTCGAGTGCATACATATTTTCGATGCCGAGACCGGCAAATATGCTGTTGACGGTTTTCTCCTGCGTCTCCGTCCAGACTCCGGCTGCACGGTATTTCCTGCTCGGCTGCGGCAGATTCAGCCACGCCGTCTCCGCAGGACGAAAGCCGAAATCCTGATACACTCTGTCCCAGAGCGCATTGTATAACTGTTGATCCTGTATCACCTGCATGTTTCTTCTCCGCTCGTCTCAAACAAATAAAAGCGCCGCCGTATATCCGACCGCAGGATCAGAGATACGATGGCGCTTGTTCTGCTGTATTATGATCTTCTGCTTCTGGAGCCGCCTCTGCGCTCGCTGCCGCGTTTGAGGTCACAGATTTTCTCCTCGCTCGCCTGTTTGAAGTGCAGCAGCTTATCCTCAAAGCTCATCTCGGACTGCGGAATGACAGGCTTCGGCTCATAGACGCGCGGACGCGGTGCCTCCTTGCGCTTCGGGCGCGGCGCCTGCTGCGTCGGGATCTCCTCCGCAGACTGCTTCTGCTCCGCTGCCTGACGCAGTGAAAAGCTGATCTTTCCCTGCGGATTGACACCGATCATTCTGACCTGTACGGTATCCGATTCGTGCAGGAAATCATGGATATCCTTTACAAATGTATCGGCAATCTCGGAGATATGTACCATGCCGGTTACACGCTCCGAATCCGCCGGATGCACCTCAACAAATGCGCCGTACTGCGTAATGCCGGTGACGGTGCCCTCATAGACCTGTCCGATTTCAAGCTGCATATAAACCCTTTCTGCTGACCGCGCAATCAATTTCTGGAAGTATCATAGTAACGGCGCTCATTCGGATAGGCATAGTTGTAATCCTCAATCGCTGCCTTTTCCATATATCCTTCCAGATCGTCGGTATCGACGAACTTTTCAAGCTCCAGATATTCATCGCGCGCTTCTTCGATCGCTGATTCCAAGTCTGCCTGCTCCTGCCGCTTCTGATTGAGTGTCGCCTGCGTCGAGACAAACGAGATCACACAGGCAATCAGCAGAATGAGCGCAACAAGCCGGAATACGATCCAGTCAAACACGGCGCGTCTGCGCTTTCTGGCGTTTTCGCGTCGTGATCCTTTATTTCGCTCCATGGTCCTTTCTCCGTTCTCTGTTTTTCTGTTTCCGATACGGATACAGATTTATTATACCGCAAAGAACGGAATCCGTCAAGGGCTTTCGGAAATTTTTTCTGATTCACCGTGTTTTTCGCAGAGTTGCCGGAACAGATGTGCGATTTTCTGCCGGAACATCCGCAGCCTGCAGAGCATCCGCGCGGTGACAAGCCCGATTGTCATGAGATAGCAAGCCGCCCCGATCGCCATGCCGCAGAGCTGCTGCCACCGGAGCACCCCGCCGCAGAATGACCACGCATCCACCTGAAATGCAAAGCAGACAAGAAACGAAAACAGCGCATCTTCTAAGAAAACAGCAAGCCGTCCGTGCGGGATCAGCGCGCGCAGAATCCGGAACACATCATAGCAGATGCCGCAGCCGATCCCGAGCAGCACGCTCTGCCCGAGCCGCAGCAGCTCCTCCTGCACCGTGATATGCGTATCCATCAGCGCAGCAGCCTCCCGAAGAATCCCTGCGGCGCACTGCGGTCACGGTCGCTGTAGCGGAGCGCCTGCACCGCGCCCGAAACGGTCACCTCGCCGGATTCTATGCTCATCTGCTCCATCTGTAAGCCGCGCCCGAGGATCACAAGCTCCCCGAGCCGCGTATACAGCACAACGGTCCGGTCATCGAAGCTCTCCACCGATGTCACACCGGAAAGCATCAGTTTTTCGCGGTTTTCGAGCACCGCGCTGTGCTGCTCCCGCCCGACTGTCTCCTCCATCCGCATCGCTCCCTTCCATATTCTCTGTTCTGGGATATTCTATGCATCCGCCGCGCCGCATAGAACTGCGCCGTCTGAATAAAACAACGCATTTCCGCGCATACTCACAGCAAATCATGCAAAGGAGATGCGGAACATGGCATATCAGAAGGTTGTGATCGCAGGGCTCGATACCTCGAAGCTGACTGTGCTCACCGAATCCGAGAAAATGGCGCTGCTGCGCGAAATGCAGGAGACCGGCAGTGCCGAGGCGCGCGAAAAGCTGATCCTCGGGAATCTGCGGCTGGTGCTGAGCGTCATTCAGCGCTTCACGGGGCGCGGCGAGGATGTGGACGATCTCTTTCAGATCGGCGTAATCGGGCTGATGAAGGCGATCAATAATTTTGACCTGACAAAGGATGTCCGGTTTTCGACCTACTGCGTCCCGATGATTGCGGGCGAGCTGCGGCGGCATCTGCGCGATTATCATGCGGTGCGTGTGAGCCGTTCGCTGCGTGATCTCGCCTACAAAGCGATGCAGGCACGCGAAAAGCTGACGGCAGAGCTCGGGACAGAGCCCTCTGTCCAGCAGATTGCGGATGCACTCGGGGCGGAGCGCGGCGATGTGGTCACGGCAATGGAAAGCATCAGTGATCCGGTCTCGCTCTATGAGCCGATCTATTCCGATTCCGGCGATCCGCTCTGCCTGATCGACCAGATCGGCGATCCGGACAGTGCCGCATCTTCGTGGATGTCCGAGCTTGCACTCAGGGACGCACTCGCCTCGCTCAGCGACAGAGAAAAAAACATCCTCCGCCGGCGCTTCTGGCAAGGGAAGACGCAGGTGGAGGTTGCACAGGAAATCGGAATTTCGCAGGCGCAGGTATCGCGGCTGGAAAAGGCTGCAATCAAGCGCATCAAGGAACAGCTATAAGCTCAGCTGATTGCGCCCCAAAGCAGGATGCAGCTGAGGAGTGCTGTCAGATCTGCATCATCGCCGCTGTATGCAAGCGGAATCAGCTCGCCGCCCTGCTTCTTGCAGGGAATCAGCCGGACATTCTCCGCCTCGGCATAAACCGAGCATTTCACCTTGAGTCCGTTTGTCACGCCGTCATGCACGGACATGAAGCACTTGCCGTCCGCATCGGGCTGGCTGCCGCGGATGCCGAACGTGTGGAGTCCCTCCGGCTCGCGGTCCACCTCCTGCCCGTCCACGACAAGACAGGATTTCGTCTTATTGACCGCCTCAACGGTATGCCCGTTGTATTCCGCGGTATAGGTCTTGGTTTTCTTGTCATATTCGGTTTCGAGCGGCTTGCCGACGATGCAGGCGCATCCGCTGCCCTGAACCATCGCATAGATATAGAGACCGTCCGTGCCGGGCATCGGGGCAGTCAGAGCGCTGCCGAAGCGGATTCCGGATTTGGTCTGCACAAGCACTTCATTGTCCACGCTCAGCTTTTCGCGGTCAGACTGATTTTCAACGACGATCACATGATCGTTCCATTTTCCGACATAATATACAGACATGTTTGTTCCCTCTTTTCTGTTACAGATTGATCGTAGTATTCACGGCGGTTATAACGGCAGCGCCGTCGTCCTCTGCTTCTGCAATCTCATTGAAATACTCCTCGCCGGAGAGCCGGATATATTCGCCGCCCTCTTTTCTGCACGGATAGAGGATCACATTCTCCGCCTCCGCATAGAGCGAGACCTTTGCTTTCAGCACACCGGTATAGCCGTCAAAGACTGCCATGACGTGCTTGCCGTCCGCATCGCGCGGCGTACCGAGAATGCAGAAACCGTGCAGCCCTTCGTCCTCGCGGTCGATCTCTTCGCCGTCCAGCATCATTTTCGCTTTCAGCTTATTGACCGCTTCGATTGTATGCCCGTTATATTCTGCGCGGTAGATTTTTGTTTTCTTGTCGTATTCCGCTTCGAGCGGCTTGCCGACGATGCAGGCACAGTCATTGCCTAAGAGCATCGTGTAGATCTGCATGCCGTCCATGCCGGGCATCGGCGCGGTCATGAGTGCAGAAAAGTGAACACCTTTCTTGTTTTCAACGAGAACCGTGTTATCCACGATCAGTTTCTCTGCCAGTTCATTCTCGATGATGAACTGATGGCCGTGCCAGTTGCCCATATAATAGTTTGCCATTGTCGGATTACCTTCTTTCACCCAAAATAATAAAGCTGCAAAGCGGCATCCGGGCTGCCGCCTTACAGCTATAACTATACCAGAAATGCATCTTAATGTCAAGACAGATCGTCTTAAAAATCAGACAGAAAGCAGCCCGGTTTTCTTAATTTTCACTAAGATTCCGCTAAGGTTCCGGCAGGATCCCCGTGATTCGGGGATTTCTTGCTTTCTCATCTTCTGACGATCAGATCGCCGGGGGCGCATTCGATGCCTTTGCCGCTGAATTGCAGCACACACTGCGTCCCGCCGATTCCCTGCACCGTGTTGTTTCCGATGCGGGCACCGATACTTCCGATTTTCAATACATTCTCCAGTTCCAGATCAAATGCATTGCCGCCATGCTTCAGCTGTACCTGATCCGAAGGATCAAAATATCCGTAGATCACACTGTCAGTCGCGTAATAGATCGGGGGTTTCAGAAATCCGCCCTTTTCTGACTGCACCTGTTCCACCGTAAACACGGCATTCGCATTCTGATAATTCGCACGCAGTTTCTCCGTATAAGCTGTCACATTCTGCATTTTCTGCTCCGCTTCCGCAAGGTTCAGCTTCTGCATCGTGTCATTCCGGAGCTTTATGATTCCGTTGTTGTCTACTGAGACTATCAGCGGGAGCATCACACGCAGTCTGCGGATGCATTTGCTGCAGACCTGATTGCCGTCGCTGAGTGTGCAGATACCTTCCGGTGAAAGCAGCGCACGTTTGCAAAGCGCACAGAATCCGCGTTCGATCGTTTGGTTTGCCATATACTGCACTCCTTTCGCTCAGTCAATCAGCAGAATATCGCCCGGATAGATACAGGAAACAGTACCTTCGATGAAGAGTCCGCCCTCTGCGCCCTCTTTCACCTCTTTGAGATCATTGCTGTATTCTCTGCTGTCTCCGAGCTTTTTGATACAGAATGACTGCGTGCCATCTGCTCTGGTGACTGCCGCCGTATCCTTGCAGTTTATGCAGCCAAACAGCACCCTGCCTCCAATGCGGTATTCATTATAGTAGCCGCGGCGTCCCTTGCTTTCATGATAGAGCTTTGCAATATCATCGACCTCAAACAGCGCTTTATGTTCTCCATACTGCGTTTTCAGGGCTTCTCTCCGCTGCGCAGCAAGTCCCTCTGCCGCTCTGAGTTCCGCATCACTGAGTGAATCAAGCGGATCAATATAAGCGACATCATAGCCGCCTTCCGGATCCTCCCGCAGCGTCCGGATCAGCGGATACACAATGCGAAGCGCATCTGCATCATGAAACCTGCCGGACGCATCCTCTTTGCCGCCCTGTACCGCAGCCTGCGAGAACAGCGGTGCGATCTCCGAAAAGCACTTGTATCCGATTGCATCATATCCCGTATGCAGCATCTCAGCAGCACGATTCCCGCAGTCAGCGCAGATATAGGTATCCAGTATCCGCAGATTCAGCAGTTTTGACAGCTTTTTGCCGCAGAGCGGACAGGTTTCCGGTTTCTGCACAGTATTGTATGCATCAATTTCCGAAGCGTACCGATTCAGCATTTCGCGAATCTGTGATGCAGACATGAATTCTGCATCATCCTCACGGCACACAAGCCGCAGCTTTTTACTGCATGCTTCGCAATAGGAGCCGTCTTTGCAGCTACTTCCGATTCCTTTATACGGATTGCCGCAGACAGCACATGTTTTCTCAGCCACAGAATCACGCTCCTTTTCCGATTTCAGATATGCCTATTATTTTTGCATGAGTTTCTGCACATCCTGTAAAATCTTCTCCGCCCAATTCTCGTCCGGCGGACCGATCAGAAACACGCGGAAGCCGTAATACTGCCCGTTTGCGCGCACGGATTTGTCATCATCGACATGCAGGTCGATCCGGTAGTGCGCCGGATATTTCGAGGGCATCGGCTCGTTGTGATCCGCCTGCACCTCTTTCTCATGGCGCGCGCCGTTGACAATCTCATCAATGCGGATGCCGTAATTCCGGAACAGCGAGCGGATATAAAACGGCGAACGGAACGAAGTTGTATACACCCAGATTTCACAGCCCAGTTCACGGAGCTGCTGCATCAGGCTGACGGTTCCGGCGCGCAGACGTTCTTTATAGATGCGGTTCAGCGGAAATTTCAGTTCAGGTTCGAGCCTGAAGCCATCTTCTGCCGCGACGAATAATGTATCATCAAGATCAAAGGAGATTCGCATAATACGCCTCACAGAAAACTGACAAAATGTGTTTCAAGCTGCTCCAGCTCCGGTCTGCCGTTGAAGGTCTCCGTGAGCTTTGCTTCGAGCGCCGGATAAAGCGCTGTTTTGATATCAAAGAGCAGCGTGACCTTTTCGCCGAAATCGCTGCCGGCATCGACCGTTTCAAACTCCGGCAGCAGATAGCTGACCTTGCCGTAATTGGTATAATCAATGACGTACCGGATGCGGTATGCCTCGCAGAAATGCAGCAGCTTCGCGTTTTTCACGGATTCCGCCGCTGAGGATGAATAGGCGCGCGTCAGACCCGGTGCGCCGAGCAGCACGCCGCCGAAATAGCGCGTCACCACGCAGCAGACATCCTCGAGTTCCGATTTCTGCAGGACATTCAGCACCGGAATGCCGCCTGTGCCCTGCGGCTCGCCGTCATCACTGTAGCGCGTGACGCCGCCCTCGCGCAGGCGGTACGCCCAGACATTGTGACGCGCCTTGTGATGCTTCGCCTTCACCGCCTCGATGATCTGCGCGCATTCCTCCGCCGTTTTTACGGGGAACAGCTGCGCAATGAACTCCGAACGTTTTTCGGTGATGCTGCCCTCACAGGGCGCTTCGACTGTGGTAAATTCGATCATAGAAATCTCCGTATTTGTGGGATCAATCAGGGAGTGGCTCAAGCAGGGAATTAACAAATAAAAAGAGGAATCCGCTTCGCGGATGCTATTCAGAATGGGCACCTCTATCGCAGGTGCCCAAGCCCCCGAGCTCTTGAACGCCGGGGGAGTTTCGAGCTCTGCGGAGCTCGACGAGGGCGCTGCCCTCGACCTGCAAGCCTTTGAAAAGGCTTGAGCGAAACTTTTATATTGACATCGCCGGATGAGAAACAATCCCCCCGAATGTCCACTCCTATCAATCAGAAGAGCTTGACAAGGAACACAATCACAGCAGCGATTGCCGCAACCGACACGAGGCATCCCAGCACAGATTTTGCCGTGACGGGTCTGCGGTAGCCGAAGCGGTAGTCATGCTGATAGTCATGCTGCCGTGCCATTTGTTCCGATGCCTTCGGCGAAAGGATTGCGAGCGTTGTTTTCAGCGGGCTCGCCTCCTCGTTATACGTTCTGAGACGGGAAAGCATCGGGTTCGAGCCGCTTTCCGGCGTGCCTTTCATGTAGCCGTGCGTCGGGACATCGGTCACCGGCGGATGCGTGACCTGCGGTTCGTCGTCATAGGAATAGAACCCCAGATCGCCGTACCGGCGCTGACGGCGGTTTCCGCTTCTGTCATATTCCTTCGGTTCGATGTAGCTGTTTCCGTCTTTGACGGTACGTGCGCAGTAGGGGCAGGAGCCGCCGCTGTAGCTGGCACCGCAGGATGGGCATTCGGGCATTGTGATTCTCCTTCCGCTGTTGTCATTTCACCATGCCGATCATCTGCTTGTAATCGGCATCGGCAGGGCTGATATTGCGCTGTGCAAGACCGTAGACCGAGGTTGCACGCGCCTCGAGCTCCGCACATTTTCTGCATTCGCCGCCGAGCTCGGAGAGCTTTGCAAGCGAGGTCGCAAACGGGAGCGTTGTGCCCGCCTGCTTTGCCGCGGTGAGGATATCTCTGCCGCGCTCGGAAAGCGCAAGGATCCTGCCGTAGGGCGGCGGATTATCCGTATCGCCGGGCTTGATGCCGATCAGCAGATCGAGCAGGATTCTGCGCAGCCGCGCCATCGGGTAGCGCTTGCTCTTGATCGCGAGCAGCATGGATTCAAGCGAGGTCTCGTTGCGCGCGGAGAGAATCTTGTTCTCGAGCCCGTGCCCGACATCCGGCAGCGCGGCGATCTCCTCCAGCGTCGCCGTCCGCAGACGGTAAAGCAGCACGCGCTCCAGATTTTCAAAGCGTGCAACCATACCGGCAGCGGCACATGCACTGATCGCATCGGCGGAATCCTCCGGCACAAGATCGTCATAATCATCGGTCTGGCTCTCCATCAGCTGCCGGATCAGCGATGCACTGGCGATCCTGCCCGCAACAGACATGGAATCATGCGGCGCCTCCCGCTTGACGGTAAACGGCTGAATCTTCAGCTTGACGGCGACCATCGCCTTGAGATATTCGATTGCAAGGGTGTTGTTCGGGTGGCTGAACAGCATGCCGATCTCATCGCCGTAGTTCTGGCGGATGAGAATCTGCAGCGCCTTCGGATAGGAGTTGCCGAGCTTCATCAGGTCCTCCAGCTCCGGACGCTTCGCGCAGGCATAGCTCGCCTTGACTGCAGCAGTCAGCAGCGAAAGATCACCGCATTCGCTCCCGAACGAAAGCTCATCGACGCAGCCCAGTCCCTTTAAGATGTACATTGCGCCCTTAGCGTAGGTTTCGGCAGCGCTCAGGCAGTAGGCAACCGGCAGCTCAATGACCAGATCGGCACCGCAGCGCACCGCCGCCTTGGCGCGTTCAAACTTGTTGATGACCGCCACATCGCCGCGCTGCACAAAGTTGCCGCTCATGACCGCGACAATATGCGTTGCGCCGTGCTTTCGTGTCTCCTCGATGTGATACAGATGCCCGTTGTGGAACGGATTGTATTCGCAGATGATTCCGCTGATTTTCATGCTGACAAGGCCCCCTTGCTGTTCGGATATAATGCGGAAATACCGATAATGTGCTTTCAAAAACGGAAATATTGTGACAAATGCGCATTGTCTCAAAGGACAGGCGAAATTTTTTGCTTTCCCCCTTGCAACTTGCAGAAATATCGTGTATAATAAGGAATGCGATAGGCAGTCCGTTCACCGGACGTCTGCAAAAGTTTGAAAACCGAAAGGAAGATTGATTTATGTTAATTCTCGTAGTCAACGCCGGAAGCTCCTCGCTGAAGTATCAGCTCATCAATATGGAAGATGAGTCCGTACTCGCAAAGGGCAACTGCGACCGGATCGGCATCGACGGTCATGTTTCCCACAAGACCGCTGACGGCAGAACAGTCGATGCAGACTGCAATTTCCCGACGCACACCGAGGCATTTGAAAAGCTCGTTGAGGTTCTGACCACCGGCGATGCTGCTGTCATCAAGTCCATGGACGAGATCTCCGCAGTCGGCCACCGTATCGTTCAGGGCGCTGAGGTCTTTGACAAGCCGTGTCTCGTTACACCGGAGGTCATCGACAAGATCGACGAGCTCCGCGAGCTGGCACCGGTTCACAACCACGCACATGCACTCGCACTCCGTGCCTGCACCGCTGTCATTCCGAAGACCACGCCGCAGGTTGTTGTCTTTGACACTGCATTCCACCAGACCATGCCCCCGAAGGCATATATGTTCGCACTCCCCTACGAGGATTACGAGAAGTATCATGTCCGTAAGTACGGCTTCCACGGCACCTCTCACCGCTTTGTTTCCGCAGCACTTGCAGAGGCAATGGGCAAGGATATCAAGGATCTGAAGATCGTCTCCTGCCACCTCGGCAACGGCTCCTCGATCACCGCAGTCGAAGGCGGCAAGTGCATCGACACCTCGATGGGCTTCACTCCGCTCGACGGCATCCTGATGGGCACCCGCTGCGGCGCTGTTGACCCCTCTGCTGTCACCTTCGTTGCAGACAAGCACGGCTTTACTCCGGATGAGATGAGCCAGTATATGAATAAGAAATCCGGCTTCCTCGGCGTTTCCGGTATCTCCTCTGATAACCGTGACATCACCGCGGCTGCCGAAAAGGGCGATAAGCGCGCAATCCTCGCAAGCGAAATGCTCGCATATCAGATTCAGCGCTACATCGGTGCATATACCGCTGCCATGAACGGCGTGGACGCTGTCCTCTTTACCGGCGGCATCGGCGAAAATTCGTGGGAAGTCCGTGAGCGCGTCTGCGAGAACATGGAGTTCTTCGGCATTGAGATCGACAAGGAGCTCAACAAGAACACCCGCGGCAAGCTCTGCAAGCTCTCGACCGCAAACTCCAGGACCGAAGTCTGGGTTGTGCCGACAAACGAGGAGCTGCTCATCGCAAGAGATACGCTCGCACTGATCTCCAAGTAATCAGATGGACTGATTTAGCTGAAAAATCATATATATATTATAGCACGCGGCATGCCGAAAAGGCAAGGTTTTTCGGCTTGCCGTTTTGCACAAAAATCGCTGTTGATTTTTGGCAGAGAAGAAATGTGAAGAACAACAATATAAAGAAGGAGGCGATTTGCCGTGTCCAAGCTTTTTGAAAGCCTCGCGAAATTCTTTGCGGTGCCCGATGATGACGGCAATGAGGACGATTTTGAGCTCCCGCTCGATGAGAGCGGCAAGCTGATCCGTCCGATGGCGACGGTCAAGGCGGTTCCGCACCGCTTCAAGACGCGCAGCAGCGACAAGGGCAGTCAGCCGGCAGTCAATCTGCATGAGGTTCTGCCGCTTGATGACGAATCCCGCGCACTGCTTGCAATCGCAAACGCGGCGCGTGCAAAAGCTTATGCAAACTACTCCGGCTTTCAGGTCGGGGCGGCGCTCGTTGCCAAATCCGGACAGGTTTATCTCGGTGTCAACATCGAGAACGCATCCTATCCGGCAGGCATCTGTGCGGAGCGTGCTGCGATCTGCGCGGCTGTCTCCGCCGGAGAAACCGAGTTCTCCGCAATCGCCATTGCAGGCGGAGACGAGGAGGACACCGAGGCGAAAACGCCCTGCTGTCCCTGCGGCATCTGCCGGCAGGTGCTCAGCGAGTTCTGCCCGCCGGAGTTTCCGGTGATCCTTGCGGACGGTGTCTATGCGCTCGGCGGTCTGCTGCCGCACGCGTTCACATTATAATCGGATAAACAGCAATGCGGCAGGAAGCACAGGCGTTCAGACCCTGCTTCCTGCCCTTTTGATTCAGATACAGATTTCACAAAGAAAGGCAAATCTCATGCACAGAACGCTTGCAATGCTGCTTGCGCTGCTGATCGCGCTTTCGTTCTGCTGCGGCTGCGGCGACGACGAAAACGTCATCAAGGGCGCAGGACATTCGTTTTCCTATACACTTGTGGGCAATCCCGATACGCTCGATCCGCAGCTTGCGGAGAATACCTCTGCCATGACCGTGCTCTCGAATCTCTTTGAGGGACTGCTCGTGCTGGATGCAGAGGGCAAGCTGCAAAACGGTGTTGCCGAATCCTACACGATCTCGGAGGATCAGCTGCAGTATACGTTCAAGCTCCGCCCCGATTCCTACTGGTATCAGGCATACGGCGACGAAGCGGAGACCGCGCAGCCCTTCGGCGAGGAGGCAAAGGTCGCCGTCACCGCGCAGGATTTTGTATTCGCTTTCCGGCGCCTGTTCGATTTCAACTACACGGCTCCGAATGCGGCGGCATTCTCCTGCCTTGCCAATGCGCGCGCGATCCTCGAGCACAAGCTCTCGCCCTCGACCATCGGCGTCGAAGCAACCGCAGACGATGAGCTCGTGTTCACGCTCGATTACCCGAACAGCGGCTTTCTGCTGCTGCTGACATCCTGCGCAGCGCTCCCCTGTAATCAGGCGTTTTTTGAGAGCACCAAGGGCAGATACGGGCTCGATGAGGAATCCATCATCGGAAACGGCAGCTTCTCCATGAAGCGCTGGCTCTATGATGAGTACGGAAAATATAATGTGATCCAGCTGACGCGCAATCCGCTGAATCACGAGGTGCGCCGCGTCTTCCCGACCGATCTCAATCTCTATATCGAGAAAACGGACGCAGATGCTGCGAAAATCTTTACAAACGGCAATGCGGACTGCTATGTCAGCACGCAGAGCACGCTGATCAACCGCGCGGATTATCACGCGGAAAGCGCTTACAGCCTGACACTCGGGCTGATCGCAAATCCGGAATCGCACTTCGGCAATGAGAATGTGCTCGGCGCCATGGCACTGACGCTCGACCGCAGTCTCTATCCGGACGGTTCGCCGGATGTGCTGCCTGCCTCGGGCATTCTGCCGCCTGCGGTGCAGCTGCTCAACAAAAGCTGCCGCGATCTCATCGCAGACAGCGCCTATCAGCACTACGATCCGAATGAAGCGGACCGGCTCTATCACAAGGCACTGCGCAAGCTGCATATCTCGGAGCTTGAGGAGGGCAAGATTCTCGTCTGCGCCGGCATGATGGATTACGGTCTGCTGCACGAGATGCTGCTGACATGGGGCTCGGAGCTCGATCTGCACTTCAGCATCGAGGAGGTGCCGGAGAGCGAATATGAATCGCGCATCCGCTCGGGCGATTATGTCCTCGCGCTCTACCCCGTCACCGGTGCGTATCACGATGCAACGGCGGTGCTCGAAAGCTATCTTGCGGACGAGAATCTCCGCTGTACCGAACAGGATGCCGTCCGGCGGCTGCTGGAACGTGCTGCATCTGCACCGGCACTCGCGGACTGTGTTGAGCTTTACCGGCAGGCGGAGGAGCTGATTCTCTCCGATTACTGCTTCATCCCGCTGTTCTATAAGCAGCGCTATCTGATCTGCAAGAACGGCGTCTCGGATGTTGTATTCAATCCGTTCAGCGGACAGGTCGAGTTTTCACAGGCAAAATTCTATCAGTCATAAACGGAGGCAGAAAATGGAAAGTCTTGAGACCGCATTCTCAACTGATCCGCGCGCACAGCAGGTTTTCACAACGATCTGCAATGCGCTCGATCACCTTGGACTGAACCGGCATACCGACACCAATTCGGACGGAAGCTGCACAGCGCATGCAGGCGTGATCAGCGACGAATTCCGCCTGAGACTGATCTTCACCGTCCGGCATCAGATCGACTGCATCACGCTGATTGTCGCGCTGCCGTTCACTGCACCGATCCCGCGCCGGATGTGGGCAGCGGCGGCTGTCTGCGCAGTCAATCTGAAGCTCTTTGAAGGGCTGTTTGAATACAATATGGAGGACGGTTCCATCTTCTTCCGCATGACGGAAAATTATTATGATGCACAGATCGGCGAGCAGCAGATCCGCGCAATGTGCTATAAGGCAACGCATTTTATTGACAAATACGGCATCAAACTGCGGCGGTTCTGCGAGGGTGTCGTGACGCTGGAGGAATTTCTCGAGGATATCAAACGAAAAGGATGAGGTAGGATATGCGCGCAGTAACATGGAATGTCAACGGGCTGAGAGCCTGTGAGAAAAAAGGATTCGCGGACTTTTTCGCCGCAACGGACGCCGATTTCTTCTGCATTCAGGAAACAAAAATGCAGGAGAATCAGCTGGATATGCTGACATGGAAACCCGAGGGCTATTTCGCATACTGGAACAGCGCCGTCAAAAAGGGATATTCCGGCACGGCGGTCTTTGCAAAGCAGGAGCCGCTCTCCGTCACAAAGGAAATGCAGACGGGCGGCGTCTCCGACGAAGGCAGAGTGCTGACGCTGGAATATCCGGAGTTTTTCCTCGTCAATGCCTATGTGCCGAATGTCCGGCGCGACCTTGAACGCATCCCGCTGCGCATGGAATGGGAGGATGCCCTGCGTGCGCATCTGCAGGCGCTGGACAAGCAGAAGCCCGTCCTCTACTGCGGCGACCTCAACGTCGCGCATCAGCCGATTGACCTCAAAAATGCAAAATCCAACGAGGGCAATGCAGGTTACACGCAGGAGGAGCGCGGCAAGATGACCGAGCTGCTCGCGGCAGGCTTTTCCGATGCGTTCCGCGTGCTTTATCCCGACCGCACCGATGCCTATACATGGTGGTCCTATATGGGCAGAGCGCGGGAGAAAAACGTCGGATGGCGCATTGACTACTGGCTGATCTCCAACAGGCTCAGCGACCGCCTCGGCGATGTCATTATCCACAAGGATACGCTCGGCAGCGACCACTGCCCGCTCGAACTGCAGATCAATCTCTGATTTGCAAACGAGAAATGAGAAATAGCGGTATCTGCTTTGCAGATATATTTATATGATTCACTTCACAGCTTGAAAGCCGTGCAGCAGTGTCACAACTGTTGTACGGCTTTTCTTTTTTCAGATTGTCCGCGTCAGCGGACACCGCAATTTCTGATTTCTCATTTCTCATTCTAATTCAAGCATGCTCTGCCGTGCGGCTTGACACGGTCGGAAAAATGTGGTATGATATAAGAGTATATCTATGCCAAAAAATCCGTATCAGGAGGAACACACATGACCATTTTTGACGCTATCATTCAGGCAATTATTCAGGGACTCACCGAGTTCCTGCCGGTATCCAGCTCCGGTCACCTCAAGCTTTATCAGGCGATTACCGGTCAGACCGTCGACGAGGGCACATTCCTGCTCGTCATTCTGCATCTCGGTACGCTCGTCGCTGTCTGCATCGCTTTCCGCGATACGATCTGGGCACTGCTCAAAGAGTTCTTTGTCCTGATCAAGGATATCTTCACCGGCAAATTCAAGTGGAAGACCATGAACCCCGACCGCCGCATGCTCATCATGCTGTTTATCTCGCTGGTGCTGCTTGTGCCGTTCTATCTGATCAAGGATGTGTTCGAGAACATCCCGCTGCCGATTCTGGGACTTTGCTTCCTGTTTACATCGGTGGAGCTGTTCTTTGCAAGCCGCATCCGCAACACCAAGAAAACCGCAGGCGATATCACGGTCAAGGATGCCGTTGTAATCGGTCTGTTCCAGTGCGCGGCGCTGTTCCCGGGTGTCTCCCGCTCCGGCTCGACTATCTCCGGCGGACTGTTCTCCGGTCTCGAAAAGGAAACCGCAGTCCGGTATTCCTTCGTGCTCGGCATTCCGGCGATTCTCGGCGGATGTCTCGTGGAGCTGAAGGACCTGCTCGAAGGCACGATTACCGTCAATATTCCGGCAGCGCTGATCGGCTTTGTTGTGGCGGCGATCGTCGGCATTCTGGCGATCCAGCTCGTCCGCTGGCTGATCCGCTCCGATAACTTCATCGTCTTCTCGATCTACACGCTGCTCGTCAGCATCGGCACATTCGCCTACTGGTTCATCGCAGCAAGAGGATAATCCACAGAGACATATATTATAACGAAAGAAAGGTGCAATCATGGCAGAAAAGAAAGCAGCCGGAAAGACCGGCGCAAAGAAACCCGCACAGAAATCCGCACCGAAAACTGCGTCGAAGTCTGCGCCGAAATCTGCACCGCGCAAGACCACTTCTGCGCGCCGCATCAACACAACGGCTCCGGCAAAGGCAACCAAATCAAGCAAAAGCACACCGGCGCCCGCACCGAAGCCCCAGAACAATCAGCTCCGCTCCGTGCTGCTCTTTGCGGCAGGCATCCTGACGGCAGCGCTTGCTGTCGTACCGGGCGGCAAGTTCTGGCTGACGCTCCACGAGCTGCTGCTCGGCACATTCGGCATCGGCGTGATCTTTGTTCCGGCAATCCTCATTTACACCGGCTACCTGATCGGTCAGGACCGCAGCCGCCTTGCATCCGGCAGAGCGGTCTGGGGCGTGCTGCTGACGCTCTTTGTCAGCTCGCTCGTGCAGATTTTCTTCGGCGACGCTTTGCTGACAACCGATCCCGTGACGAATGAGCGCATGGGCTTTCAGGAATCCGTCAAGCTGCTCTTTGAGAACGGCAAGACCTTCCACGGCGGCGGTCTGATCTCCGGCATCATCGTGTTCCCGCTCGTTGCGGCATTCGATGTCATCGGTGCGCGCATTGTCATCACGCTGATTGTTATTGTGCTGATCATGCTGCTGACCAACCGCGGCATTGTGGAAATCCTCGAGATGATCACCAAGCCGTTCGTCTGGATCTGGCACGGAATCGTCAATGCGGCGACCCGCGGCTACGAGGGCTTCGTCGATGACTTCTACAGCGAGGAGGATGACGAGGAGGAGGATATCGAGGAGGACGAGGAAGATGAGGAAGAAGTCCCCGATATCATCGAGCAGGCAACAAAATTTATCCGCGGCAGCAAGCGTCCGCAGGCAGCGCTCCCGATGAATGAGGATGCGCCTGAGGAGGACGAACAGCCCAAGACACCGCGCCGCCGCAGACGCGAGGATGAGCAGCAGATGAAAGAGGTCGCATTCATCCTCGGCAGCGAAAACACACCGGCACCGGCTCCCCCGAAGCGCGAGGAGCTGCACAACATCGAAGTGGATGTGCCGATTTTCGATCACAATGATTCCGCGCAGCCCGCAGCTGAAGTCAACCGCCTGACACAGGCGCATCAGAGCGGCGTGGAGCATATCAAATCCTCGCTCGATGAGGATGCGCAGTTTGAGGCGATGGTCGAAAAGGCTGCGCAGGAATCCGATGCACAGACCAACAATCTGCCGTGGCTCTCCGGCGATACCGAGGAGGAGCACGGCGCCGACGAAGCGCCGGACGATGAGGGCGTCTATCAGGAGGAGCCTGAGATTCCCTATATCGCGCCGCCGATTTCGCTGCTCAACCATGTGGACAACTCCGCCAATGATGCGGACAAGTCGCTGGAGCTGCGCGAAAAGGGCAAGCTGCTCGTCGAGACACTCGCGAGCTTCGGCGTGCAGGTGCGCATCACCGGCATCCGCCGCGGCCCGACGGTCACACGCTATGAAATTCAGCCGGCAGCCGGTGTCAAAATCTCAAAGATCACCGCGCTCGCCGATGATATCGGACTGAACCTCGGCGGCAAATCCGTCCGTATCGAGGCGCCGATCCCCGGAAAACCCGCAGTCGGCGTGGAGGTTCCGAACAACCACAAGGACTCTGTCTCCCTGCGCGAAATCCTCGAAACAACGGAGTTTCAGGAGTCCCAGAGCAGGCTGACATTCGCCGTCGGCAAGGATATCGACGGACATGTCATCCTCGGCGATATCTCCAAGATGCCGCATATGATCATCGCGGGCACAACCGGTTCCGGTAAGTCTGTCTGCACGAATTCGATCATCATGAGCATCCTCTATCACGCAACCCCCGATGAAGTCCGCCTGATCCTCATTGACCCGAAGGTCGTTGAGTTCCAGCCCTATGACGGCATTCCGCATCTGCTGATTCCGGTTGTCACACAGCCGCAGAAGGCAGCCGGCGCGCTGAACTGGGCAGTGCTCGAAATGGAGCGCAGATATATGCTCTGCGCAGAGCACGGCGTCCGTGACCTCAAGGGCTACAACGCCGTCGCGGAAAAGCACCCCGAGCTCAAGCCCCTGCCCCAGATTGTCATTATCATCGACGAGTTCGCCGACCTGATGATGACCTGCGGCAAGGAAGTCGAATCCTCGGTCATCCGTATCGCACAGAAGGCGCGTGCGGCGGGTATTCATCTGATTATCGCGACGCAGCGCCCGACCGTTGACGTCATCACGGGACTGATCAAGTCGAATGTTCCGAGCCGCATCGGCATGAGCGTCAAATCCGCGGTCGATTCGCGCACAATCCTCGATACCACCGGCGCTGAGACACTGCTCGGCAACGGCGACCTGCTGTTCTATCCGAACGGCTGGCGTGAGCCGAAGCGTGTGCAGGGCTGTTTTGTCTCGGACAGCGAGGTCGAAGCGGTCGCATCGTTCCTGAAATCCAACGGCGCGTCCGAATACGATGCGGCGATCATGGATGCAGTTGAGCAGGCAATCCCTGCAGAAAAGGGCGACAAATCCGGCAGCAGCGATGACCTCGGCGAGCTGACCGGCGACGAAGCACTGATCCTGAAAGCCTCGGAGCTTGCCGTCGATGCAGGACAGCTCTCGACCACGGCACTCCAGCGGAGACTGCGTCTGGGATATGCAAAGGCTGCACGTATTGTGGATGAAATGGAACAGCGCGGCATCATCGGACCTTCGGAGGGCGCAAAGCCGCGCAAAGTCCTCATGTCGCCGCAGGAGCTGACCGAATGGAAGCTCAAGCTCGCATCCAGCGGCAACAAGGTTGAGTGAGGCACACATTCAGAAGTATAAGGTCATTCCTATGAAATATACAGACAAACAACTGAAACACACAAGCAAATTCTTAAGTCTGGTGCTGCGGCATCAGCCGGAGGCAGCAGGCATCGCGCTCGATGCGCACGGCTGGGCGGATGTTGCGGCACTGCTCCGCGGCATGACGAATGCAGGACAGCCGATCGACACGGATCTGCTTGAGGAGATCGTCCGGACAGACGAAAAACAGCGCTATTCGTTCAGCGCAGACCATACAAAAATCCGTGCCAATCAGGGGCATTCGGTCGCGGTTGATCTGGAATTACAGCCGGTCACGCCGCCGGATGTGCTCTGGCACGGCACCGCGAGCCGCTTTCTGGAAAGCATCATGGCAGAGGGCTTAAAGCCGATGTCACGGCAGTATGTCCACCTTTCGCCGGATATCGAAACCGCGAAAAAGGTCGGCATCCGGCACGGCAAGCCCGTCATTCTGCAAATTGACACCAAGCGCATGCACGCGGACGGCTTTGCATTCTACCGCGCCGAAAACGGCGTCTGGCTGACCGGTTCCGTTCCGGTCAGATATATCAGCATCGCACCGGAGCACTGAACGTCTTTTCCGTATTATGCTGCTGAAAGGAGCCAAAGCAATGAGAGTTGAATATTTCCTTGATGAATTCATCGACATTCTGAAAAAAAGGGACTATTCGCGCTTGGGGTTCCACAAGTACGAAAACGGATTTCCCTATGCGTACTGCTTTCTTTATACGACCGGCACATCCGCTCATGAAGACGAAGCTTTTGCGAATGGCACACCCGATTCTTTCGAAGTTCATGTTTACGCCCCTGACAATACAATTTCTGACGAAACGGCAGACCGGATGATTCATGTGCTGGAGCATCTGGATGAATGTATCCAAAAGGCATACGTCTGGCTGAGCAAGCAGGACCTGCACGATGACTGGCTGACGCAGCCGGAATATTCCCCACAGGAGCTTGCGCAGCTATTTATCATGTGGGAGCTGCACTTCGGGGTATCTGACAGCAAGAAACCGCTCGGCGGCAGTTTTTTGCTTTCCTTCGATTTGCCGGACAGCTGGTATTATCCCTGGCATTATGACGTGTGGTTCCATTACGATGATCTGCAGCCGTATAAGAGCGAAAAAGGTCTCTGGTAGATTTCACGCATCTCATTTTCAGCAGAAAGGGGCGAACGAAGTGAATCTTACCTCTGATGAACTCATCGGCATTCTGAAAAAAAGGGACTGGTCGCAATTATGGTTCTACGAACAAGTCAACGGAAAACTCGGTGCAAACACTCGTATTGATGTGAATGAAAAAGCGGATGATGTCGAAATTTCGATTCACACTCCTGAGAATATGATGGATGAAACGATTGATCGGGTGATTGATGTGCTGGAGCATCTGGATGAATGTATGCAAAGGGCATACGTCTGGCTGAGCAAGCAGAACCTGTGTGACGAGTGGCTGACGCAGCCGTATTATTCCCCGCAGGCGCTTGAACAGTTATTTAGTATGGGTACGCTGGAATGCAACGAAGCCGGCAGCAATTTTGTAATGACCTTCTTTATGGATCACTCCAAGCTCCCTCCCGCTAATTTTTATCCCTGGCTTTATGACGTGTGGTTCCATTACGATGATCTGCAGCCGTATAAGAGCGAAAAAAATCTCTGGTAGATTTCTCGCATCTCAGCAGAAAGGAGCGAACGAAGTGAATCTTACCTCTGATGAACTCATCGGCATTCTGAAAAAAAGAGACTGGTCGCAATTATGGTTCTACAAACAAAGCGACGGAAAACTCGGTACATACACTTGTATTGATGTGAATGAAAAAGCGGATGATGTCGATTTTTTTATTCACACTCCTGAGATTATGAGGGATAAAACGGTCGATCAGGTGATTGATGTGCTGGAGCATCTGGATGAATGTATGCAAAGGGCACACGTCTGGCTGAGCAAGCAAAACCTGTGTGATGTGATGCTGACGCAGCCGTCTTATTCCCCGCAGGAGCTTGAACAGTTATTTACCTTGAATGTGCTTGACTTCAACGAAGCCGGCGGCGGCGATTTTGTAATGACCTTCTTGTTGACGTACACCGATCCTTGGTGGTATTATGACATATGGTTCCATTATGATGATCTGCAGCCGTATAAGAGCAAACATGATCTCTGGTGAATGCAGCCGTTTGAGATGCATCACCGGATATGCCGCATCCTGCCCGACCGCAGGAGCGGTTTCATCAATGAAAATCAGAAATCAATGAGAAATGAGGTGATCGCATGACCGGATTTCTGCCGGTAACAATGGAGGAGCTGCGGGAACGCGGCATTGAGCAGCCGGATTTTGTCTATGTCTGCGGCGATGCCTATGTCGATCACCCGAGCTTCGGCGCAGCGATTATCTGCCGCCTGCTCGAATCCCACGGCTATTCTGTCGCCATGCTCGCACAGCCGGACTGGAAAACCGATACCGATTTTACGCGCTTCGGCAGACCGCGTCTCGCGTTTCTGGTCAGCGCAGGCAATATCGACAGCATGGTCGCGCATTATACATCCGCGAAGAAAAAGCGCTCCGATGACGCCTACTCCCCCGGCAACAAAGCAGGGCGGCGTCCGGACAGAGCGGTGATCGTATACTGCCGCAAAATCCGCGAAATCTACGGGGATGATATCCCGATTCTGATCGGCGGACTGGAAGCCTCGCTCCGCCGCTTTGCACATTATGATTACTGGGACGATTCCGTGCATCCGTCTGTCCTGCTGGAAAGCGGCGCGGATATCCTCAGCTTCGGCATGGGCGAGCACAGCATGATCGAACTTGCAGACCTGCTCCGCGACGGCGTCCCTGTCAAAGAAATCCGCGATGTCCGCGGCACATGCTATCTCTGCGATCCTTCAGAAACCCCGTTCGGCTCGGCGGAATGTCCGTCATTCGAGCAGGTGCGCGACAGCAAGGAGGCATACGCCAAAGCCTGCCGCATCCAGTATGACCAGCAGGACGAGGTCTACGGCAAGCGGATTATCCAGCGCCACGGCAAACAGATGCTCGTGCAGAATCCGCCCGCGCTCTCACTGACGCAGGAGGAATTCGACGCGCTCTATACGCTGCCGTTCATGCGCACCTATCACCCGATGTACGAGGCGGAGGGCGGCGTTCCTGCGATCAAAGAAGTGCGCTTTTCCATCACCCACAACCGCGGATGCTTCGGCTTCTGCAATTTCTGCTCGATTGCGCTGCATCAGGGCAGGCGCATGACCACCCGCTCTGAGGAATCCGTGATCGCGGAGGCAAAATATCTGACCACCCTGCCCGATTTCAAGGGCTATCTGCACGATGTCGGCGGCCCGACGGCAAACTTCCGGCATCCCTCCTGCGAAAAGCAGCTCAAATACGGGCTCTGCAAGGGCAAAAAATGTCTCGCACCGGAGCCCTGCAAAAATCTGATTGTCGATCATCAGGAGTATCTGCATCTGCTGCGAAAGCTGCGCGCGCTCCCGAAAATCAAGCGCGTGTTCATCCGCTCCGGCATCCGCTATGACTATCTGATGTGCGACAAGGATGACGAGTTCTTCCGCGAGCTCGTGCGCTACCATGTCTCCGGACAGCTGAAAGTCGCGCCGGAACACTGCTCGAATGCGGTCCTCGACAAAATGGGCAAGCCGCATATCGAGGCATACAAGGCATTCCAGAAGCGCTTTTATGAGCTGACAAAATCCATGGGCAAGGAGCAGTATCTCGTGCCGTATCTGATGAGCAGCCACCCCGGCAGCACAATCAAGGACGCAATCGCACTTGCCTGCTTTCTCAAGGAGGAGGGGCTGCATCCGGAGCAGGTGCAGGATTTCTACCCGACACCCGGTACGATTGCGACCTGCATGTTCCACACGGGGCTCGATCCGTATACGATGCAGCCGGTCTATGTTCCGCGCTCGCCGAAGGAAAAGGCAGAGCAGCGCGCCATGCTGCAATATTTCAAGCCGGAGAATCACGCTTTGATCCGTTCGGCACTGATCAAGGCAGGCCGCCGCGATCTCATCGGCAGCGGACCGCATTGTCTCGTGCCGGCAGCGCCGAATGCACAGCAGCAGTCTGCCGGCAGCCGGAAGAAGAATCAGCCGCAGAGCCGCAAATCCCAGCGGAAACCGGTGCAGCAGAAGCAAACCGGCAGACCGCCGCAGAAAGCAAACGGTTTTTCCGGTCAGAAACCGCGCGGCAAACGCAAATAAGCCGCAGCCGGAGAGGAGGGCAGCATGAGCTTTTACTTTTACATCGAAGCGAAGATCACCGAGAAAGCAACCGGCAGATGCATTACTGTTCCCCATACAAAGGATCCCTGCGACGACTGGTTCCGCGACGGCGACTATGCGTATGAGGAATACCGGTATTTTTCCGTGCTCGAGATATGCGGCCGAGATTCTGTTGCCCTCTGTCAGAGCTGGATTGATATTATCAACAGATATACGAAAGCAGACTGGAAATTCGGCGACCGCTTTCTTCCGTTCCCCCCGTCGGCACTGCGCGAAATGTGCAGCTGCCTGTTCAGCTACACGATGCTTCCGGAGGATAACCGCTTTCTCTGGTGGCCTGAAACCGGATATTGGGATCCGGTGCAGCGTGAGAAGGAACCTCCGTCAGCGTATGCAGAGCCCGCAGATAATTCTCCGGGCTGGGATCATATTGTGGATGCCGAAACCAGTCCTTTTTACTTGGCGCAAAAGCTGAGAAATTTCATCTATCAATATGAAAGCATCCACTTTGAAAATGCATTTACACCGCCTGAATCGCTCCGTGATACCGGTCTGTTTGATGAAGATGACGTACTCCGGCCGGAGGATTTCATTCTGCGTGAAGAAGACCGCATCGCATTCTGCAAAAATCCGCAGGCGTATGAATGGGCATTCTGGCTGAATGTCTGCTATTAAAGGGGTGATCATTTTCCATGAAACAACGCAGATTTGTATGTCTGATACTCGCCGCAGCCCTGAGCCTGAGTCTCTGCGCATGCGGCGCTGAAAAGCCAAAGCCTGAGCTGACGGTCGAATCCTACACCGAGCTCAGTACGGTTCTGAAACTGCCGCCTGTCTACGTCCCCGGCGGAAGCTGGACAGAAGCGGATGTCCCCGGCGCGCTGTGGGTAGGCGCAAAGCCGTTTTCCTATCCGGCGACCTATGCCGCGCTCAGCAGCAAATTCTCGATTGATCCGGAGGCGGCGGACACTTTCCTCAGTGAGACGGGCGAGCTCACCGCAACCCTGCTCTATGACGGCTGTGCCTGCGGCAGCATCACGCTGCAGGCATGCGATTCCAAGACAGCCTACAGCACAGGGCTGATCACCGCAATATCGTTTCAGGATATGGGACGCAGCGACCTGCCTGCACCGAGCCTGTTCCCGATCGCTTTCAACGGCATCACAATCGGCAGCACGGCAGATCAGGTCAAGGAGAATCTCGGCATCGAGCTGACGATTACCGGCGCTGAGATCAAGACGCTCCACCACATTATCCAGTTCAAAGGTTCACCGGCAGAGGGCGTGACCGGCATCACGCTCATTCGCGCAGTCTAACCCCATTGCATATAAAATCAACGCAGAAAGGCGGAATTCATATGACAATGACAATTGACCGTTTCGAGGGCGACTATGCCGTTCTGGAGCTCCGTGAGGAGACCGGCGAGGTCCTCTACAAGAATCTACCGGCAAGCTGGCTGCCCGATGATGCAGCCGAGGGCGACGTGCTCGTCAAGACAGCAGAGGGCTATGCGATCGACGCCCTCGAGACCGAAAAACGCCGTGCGGCAGCCGCAGAAAAGCTGCACGATTTGCAGGATTAAGGAACAATATGCACAGCAATATCATTATAGTCGGCGGCGGCGCATCGGGTATGTTCGCCGCCGTCACAGCAGCACGCCGCGGCAGATCGGTTCTGCTGCTCGATGCGAATGACCGCCTCGGGCACAAGCTCTCGATCACCGGAAAAGGACGCTGCAACGTCACAAACAACTGTGACCCCGACACCCTGATGCAGAATGTGCCGCGCAATCCGCGGTTTCTGTATTCGGCTTTCTCGCGCTGCACGCCCGCGGATGTCATGGCGTTTTTTGAGTCCGCAGGCGTCCCGCTCAAGACCGAGCGCGGCAGGCGCGTCTTTCCACAGAGCGACAGCGCAAAGGATATCGTCTCAACGCTCATCGCCGAAATGCGGCGTGAAAATGTACGGATCTTCGATCATGCGCGCGTCACGGAGCTGCTGATCTCAGAGGGCTGCTGCACCGGAGTCCGTCTTGAAAACGGCGCAGAGCACACTGCGGATGCCGTCCTGCTGGCGACCGGCGGCATGAGCTATCCGCGGACCGGTTCACGCGGCGACGGCTACCGTCTCGCGGAGCAGGCAGGACATACGGTCATAGCGCCGCAGCCCTCGCTGATCCCGCTGGAAACCGCTGAGCACGATCCGCAGGAGATGCAGGGGCTCTCGCTGAAAAATGTCACGCTGACCGTCACGAACGGCAAGAAAATTGTATTTTCCGAGCTCGGCGAGATGCTGTTCACGCATTTCGGCGTCTCCGGACCGCTCGTGCTCTCGGCAAGCTGTCTGCTCGATGCGCAGAAGCTCGGCAGCACGCTCCTGACAATCGACATGAAGCCCGCGCTCACGCCGGAACAGCTCGATCAGCGGATTCAGCGCGATTTTGCCGAACAGAAAAACAAGGATCTTGCGAACGCGATGCGCGGTCTCCTGCCCGCTTCGATGATCCCCGTCATGCTCAGGCGCGCCGGAATATCCCCCGAAAAAAAGGTGCATGATATCACCAAAACGGAGCGTCTCGCGCTCGGGACAGCGATCAAAAAGTTCACGCTGCACCCGACTGCGATGCGTCCCATCGCTGAAGCGATCATCACGCGCGGCGGCGTCTCAGTGCGCGAGGTCAATCCGAACACGATGGAATCCAAGAAGATACGCGGATTATACTTTTCCGGTGAGCTGCTCGATGTCGATGCGTTCACCGGCGGCTACAATCTGCAGATCGCCTTTGCAACCGGATTTGCCGCGGGCTCTGCGATGTAAGGAGACATGTATGGAAAAGGACTATCCGTATTTGCTGCTGTTTCTGCTGTTTGCTGCATTTCTGGACTGTATCACTGATCCCGCCAAAGCAGAACGTGTCTGCAGCACAGTTTTCATATTTCTTTTCATGTCCTGTGTGATCCCGATGATCGCATTATGCGGATTGGCGGTCTTTCTGATCCTGCGCGAGCAAAGGCGGCAGAAATCCGCCGCGCCGTTCAGGATTCCGCCGCTGCCTGAAACCGGTACGGAGCTTCGCGGTGAAGTTGTCAAATCCGGCGTATCTGCTGACAATTCCGAATATCATCTATTGATCTGTTCGCAGCAGAACGGCAGACATCCGGTCTATTTTATGTTCCGGCTGCCGCCCGATTATCCGGCACCTGCAGCCGGTGCAGCGGTCGCGCTCTGGCGTACAGATCAGCCGTTTTCCGAACCGCAGCCGCTCCCGCAGGATGACACCGGCTGCTGTCTGCTGCTCCCATCATACTTACCGCAAGATTTTACAAATTGAGGACATCATTATGACAACATCTGTTATTGTAGATATTATCATCAGCACAATGCTGCTCATCATTTGTTTCTGGCTCGATGCTGCCTGTCTCGGTGCAGCCGTCGGATGCTTCCGTGAGCGCAAACGCCGGATGCGCGCGCTCAGTCAGACTGCCGCGAGTTATCCGGTAGAGGGCGTGGTGCTCGATGCAAAGCTCGTGCAGGATCCGCCCGGCACGCCCGATCCGCTGCACTATAAGTATTCGCTCCGCTATCAGGATGTTTCCGGCGGACAGCACCGCGCATTTCTCGGCATCAGCAGCACAAGACCGCTCTATTACGCTGCCGGGCAGATTGTCCCGCTGCAGATTCTGCAGCAGTCGGTCATTGTGCCGGATACCGATGCGTTCAATCCGGCGCGCGGCGCAAACGGCATCATCGACTGCCCGATTTCGTTCCGCAAGTGGCTCGGCAAACCGATTGACGAAACCGGCACCGTCCTTTTTGTGAGCGACTTCCGGCAGATCACAGGCGAGCTTGAGGAGAAGATCCGTTCGCAGCAGATCGCAGGCTGGCTCTGGTTCAGCGGCTTCATCCTCTCGCTGATGTTCACAGCCGGCACACTGATTTCGCTGTTCTCACAGTTTTGAAGGAGGTGCAGCAGCGCCGGAAAGCTGCTGCCATTGCAGGCGCGATTCTGATTTTTCTATGCTGGATTCTTTTACCGGTTTATGCATGTTGACATTTACAATCCGCTCCCGTAAAAACTGACATCACGGAGGTATTCCCATGCTGATCGCATACCTTGTGGAATTACTCGAAGACCTGCTGCAGAATATGCTGATCATGTTCGTGCTGATCATTGCGGTTGTCCTGATTATCACGGCGATTATCGTGCGTTTTCTTCTGGAGCGGCAGGCGAAAGCGGAAAGCGCCCCGATCCCCGAGCAGCCGCCCGTCCCGCAGCAGATTCAGACAAGCCGGAATATCGGCGGCACGGTCACGCAGATTCGGGAAATTCGTGCCGCGGTCTACGGTCAGACGAAAAACCGCTATTTTGAGCTTGCAATCACCTATGATGCCGGAAACGGCTTGCAGACTGCGCTGATCGGCGTCCGGACAGACGGCGAAAACCTGATCTGGAACGAGGGCGACAAGGTGCGCTTACAGGTCTTTGCGCATCCGCTGCTTTCCGCCGCGCCGGAGGACTTCATCGAAGCAGCGAACGCCTGCGGCACACTGCCGAAGCGGAATCTCCATTTCCGCGAGATCGGTGATATCGCAACGGACGAAACCGCAACCGTCATTTTTGCCGCAGATGCAAAGGCGCTTGAAACACAGCTCCGGAAAGCCATGCCGCAGCCTGCGCCCGTTCCAGCAGGCAGAATTGCCGGCGACATCGCAAAAGAAGGCGGTCATATGCTCCTGAAAGATATCATCAGGAACGCCCTGAAATAACCGTTCGGGCTGCACATTCCGCCCGATCCACGATCCCCTTTTGAAAGGAAGTATTGTAACCCCATGCTCGATAAAATCATCATCCGCGGTGCCCGAGAGCACAATCTGAAAAATGTCAATCTGGAAATTCCCCGCGACAAGCTCGTTGTATTTACGGGGCTTTCCGGCTCCGGCAAATCCTCGCTCGCCTTTGATACGATCTATGCAGACGGACAGCGGCGCTATATGGAGTCGCTGTCCTCTTATGCACGGATGTTTTTAGGACAGATGGAAAAGCCGGATGTGGACAGCATCGACGGGCTCTCCCCCGCCATTTCCATCGACCAGAAAACAACCTCGAAGAATCCGCGCTCGACAGTCGGCACCGTCACGGAAATCTATGACTACCTGCGTCTGCTTTACGCGCGCATCGGCATTCCGCACTGCCCTGTCTGCGGCAGAGAGATTCTGCAGCAAACGGTCGATCAGGTTGCGGACAAGGTCTTAGAGCTCCCCGAGGGCACAAAGCTCCAGCTGCTTGCCCCGATCGTCCGCGGCAGAAAGGGCGAATACACCAAGGAGCTCGAGCAGGCGAAAAAGGCAGGCTATGTCCGTGTCCGCGTGGACGGCATCATCTATGATCTCAGCGAAAAGATCAAGATGAACAAGAACCAGAAGCACAATATCGAGATCATCGTGGACCGCCTTGTTGTCAAGGAGAGCATCCGCTCGCGCCTGACGGACAGCATCGAGACCACAACCGCGCTTTCGGACGGTCTGGTGCTGGTTGATATCATCGACGGCGAGGAGATTCTCTATTCGCTCTCCTACGCATGCCCCGAGCACGGCGTCTCCGTTGAGGAGCTGACCCCGCGGATGTTCTCGTTCAACAATCCGTTCGGCGCCTGCGAGACCTGTACCGGTCTCGGCGTGTTCACGGAGTTCGAGCCCGAGCTGCTCATGCCGAACAAGGATCTGACCGTCCACGAGGGCGGATTCAAGGTTGTCGGCTGGAACTGGAAGGACCCGAAATCCGTCGCGAATATGTATGCAAACGCGCTGCACGAAACCTACGGCGTGCCGCTCGATACCCCGCTGCGCGACATGACAAAGGAACAGCTCGATCTGTTCCTCTGGGGCAACGGCGAGGAGGATCTGACGCTGCATCAGGCGCCGGAATACGGCGGCGCGACCTATGTCCACCCGTTCGAGGGACTGATCCCGAACCTCAAGCGCCGCTATGCAACCGGCGGGCAGTGGGTGAAGGATGAGCTCGCGGAATACATGAGCGAAGTCCCCTGCCCCGACTGCAAGGGCAAGCGTCTGAAAGCGATCTCGCTCGCGGTGACGGTCGGCGGCATTGACATTGACACGCTCTGCCACAAGAGCGTGCATGATCTGGTTGACTTTTTCAATCAGATTCAGCTGACCGAGCGTGAGCTGATGATCGCGCGGCTGATTATCAAGGAAATCCGTGCAAGACTGGGCTTTTTGCAGAGCGTCGGGCTCGGCTACCTGACGCTTGCGCGCTCTGCAAGCTCGCTTTCGGGCGGCGAGAGCCAGCGCATCCGCCTGGCGACGCAGATCGGCTCCGCGCTGATGGGCGTGCTCTATATCCTCGATGAGCCGAGCATCGGTCTGCACCAGCGCGACAACGAAAAGCTGATCGCAACGCTCAAGCGTCTGCGCGACTGCGGCAACACGCTGATCGTTGTGGAGCATGACGATGACACCATGCGCGCCGCGGATTATATCGTGGACATCGGACCGGGTGCCGGTGTGCACGGCGGCGAGATCGTCTGCGCGGGCACGCTCGAGGATATCCTCAAATGCGAAAAATCCGAGACAGGCGCCTATCTTTCCGGCAGAAAAAAGGTGCCCGTCCCGACGGAGCGCCGCGCCGGAAACGGACAGGAGCTCGTGGTATACGGTGCAGCGGTCAACAATCTCCGGAACATTGATGTGCACTTCCCGCTCGGCAAATTCATCTGCGTAACGGGCGTCTCCGGCTCGGGCAAATCCTCGCTCGTCAATGAGGTGCTGTATAAGTATCTCGCTTCGCACCTGAACCGCGCCAAAATCCGCGCCTCGGGCTTTGACCGCATCGAGGGCGTTGAAAATCTGGATAAGGTCATCTGCATTGACCAGTCCCCGATCGGCAGAACGCCGCGCTCGAATCCGGCGACCTATACCGGCGTATTCGGCGATATCCGCGAACTGTTCGCGCAGACGCAGGACGCAAAAAAACGCGGCTACAGCGCCGGCAGATTCTCCTTCAATGTCAAGGGCGGCAGATGCGAAGCCTGCGAGGGCGACGGCATCGTCAAGATCGAGATGCACTTTCTGCCGGATGTCTACGTCCCCTGCGATGTCTGCAAGGGCGCACGCTATAACCACGAGACGCTCGAAGTCAAATACAAGGGCAAGTCGATCCACGATGTCCTCGAAATGACCGTTGAGGAAGGCTGCGAGTTCTTCTCCGCAATCCCGAAGATTGCGCGCAAGCTGACAACCCTGCGCGATGTCGGACTGGGATATATCCGCATCGGGCAGCCCGCGACCACGCTCTCCGGCGGTGAGGCGCAGCGCGTCAAGCTCTCAACGGAGCTGCAGCGCCGCTCCACCGGCAGAACAATCTATATCCTTGATGAACCGACAACCGGTCTGCACAATGCCGATGTGCACCGCCTGATTCAGGTTTTGCAGCAGCTCGCGGATGCGGGCAATACGCTGGTTGTCATCGAGCACAACATGGATGTCATCAAGGTTGCGGATCACATCATTGATCTGGGACCCGAGGGCGGAAACGGCGGCGGCATGATCGTTGCCGAGGGAACGCCCGAGCAGATCGCCGCCTGCGAGGAATCCTATACCGGTCAGTTCCTCAAATCCTATCTGGAATAAGGCAGTGAGAATAGGCATCCCCCATGTTTATCCACGAATAGAAAAAAGCCGCTCCGGTCAGCTTGATTGTCTGACCGGAGCGGTTTTTATATTTTACTTTGCGGCGGAAACATCAATCGTCATGCGTTCGCTGGATTTATGGATAAACGTGTATTCATCCGTATCCTCATCAGGCTCATAGGATTTCTCATAGACAACCGTTTCCGCATTGATCCCTGTGATCGGCGGAACAGTCCCCTTCGGCACCAGCAGCCGGAAGCTGAAAGCGCCTGTCTCCGCATATTCCTGCTCCTGCTTGCCGATATTATAGTTCAGCGAGAGGATGCCGTCCGCGTCAATCGCAAGATCGGTGATCGAAACCGCAGCGCGTGCATCATCCGAGGGCAGCGTGATCTGCACAACATCGTATTTCTCCCAGTCCACATCCGTGATCTCCGCGGCAGCATCGGATTTATATGTCAGAACCGACGCAGTTGCTTCTGTTTCTGTATCCGAAATATGCATGATTCTGCTGCCCTGCACGGTCACGGTGTCCGGCTGCACATCCGGCACCGGACGGATATACTTCTGACAGAGCGACGCAGCCCAGTAGCTCTGCGTGACCGGCTGCGCCATCAACCAGTCCTTGTAATGCTGCTGACCGTCCTGCTCCGTGCTGTAAACCGCGGCATCCGAATGAAATTCATCGAATGTCACCGACCATTCCGTGATCTCCGGCAGTCTGCCCTTCGGCACGGATATGAAGAAATAGAAGTTCTCCCCATACGCGATTGGTTCAGCCTGTTCGCCGCTGCCCGTCATCACATTGCAGACAAGATGCAGCCTGCCCGAGGGCGTCACCGTGCCGTCGCGGTAGGACCACGAGATCACGTTCTCCGGCATTTCACGCGCCGGAATGCCGACAAAGATCACATCATGCGGCTCGCAGGACGTATCGCCCTCCATGAGCGGTTCACCCTCGCCTGCAAACCACGCCGCGTTCATATACTCGGCAAGCTCCTTCGGCTGCTGACCGCTGTTTGTGAGATATGCCGCAGCTTCTTCCGCATTGTGCAGGACTTCCAGTCTGCCGCCTGCCGGAACCTCGATATCATCGCCGGAATAGTGATGCCAGTACCACGCATAGAACGGCTCCCCGATCACCTGTTCCACAACCTGTACCTCGGGATTTTCCGGCGCGGTCTGCTCCTTTTCAAGCCAGAGTCTGAAGCCCTCCTGATTCTGAGAAAACGCATTGAACGCTTTCCATTCATCGCCGTATTTTGCCTTACATTCGCGGTTTTTTTCGAGCCAGCCGTCCTTTTCCTGCTTCACATCCTCCGGCATATTCTCTGCGCGGAATTTCGTCAGGCGCAGCGCAAAATCGGTCAGGTCCGGCAGCACATTCTTTTCAACCGCGATGCCGTAATAGTTGATATACTCCTTTGCGCGGTCTGACGGCTCCGGCGAAATAAGCGGCATACAGACCGCATCCAGCGTCAGCTTGCCGTCCCGTGTAATCTCAGCACAGCGGTATGCGACCGCGGCACCGGAAGCATCTCCTGCAAACTGCTCCTGCGGAATTCCGAAGAAGATCACATCCTGCTCTGCGAGCACATCCGCATCCAGCATCGCAAGCAGAAGCTCCGCGGAATTGTCCGCCGGCTCCTCCGGTGTCAGAAAGTCAATCACCGACTGTGCCTGCTCCGGCGTGCGGATGATCTGCGCAGAAAGGCTGTACGGCGCATCTGCACGATTCCGTTTTGTCGCAGTATTCATGCCGTTCATTTTGATTTCATCATAATTGTCATGTGAAAGCTCTGTCAGCACCTCGGTTTCGACAGAATCCCCTGCCGAATATCCGACGGACATCGAATCCTTGCTTCTGCTGATTGCCTCTCTGCCGACCGACACCGCCATGACAAGGCATGCCGCCATTGCCGCACAGATACCGATTTTCCACGGGCGCGATTTTGCAGCAGAAATATCGCGCTTCTTCGCGGAAATCACATCATTCGCGCGTGTGGTCTCCGCAGTGTTTTCCGCACCGGAAAGCGGCGTGCCGTTCTCGTTCCATTCTGCAAATTCATCGAGCATATCCTGCGGCAGATTTCCAAGTGCGCACATCAAATCCTGATCTTTCATATCAGCCCCTCCTCCTTGAGAAATACACGGAGCTTTTCCCGTGTACGTTTCAGGTTCATTTTGATTTTTCCGACGGTTGCGCCGTGCGCATCCGCGATTTCCTGCGGTGTCTGCATGGCGTAATAGCGCGCAAGGAATATCATGCGCGAATCCTTTGAGACCGAGCGCAGAAACCGCGCCACAGCGTCCTGCAATGCGATTTCGTTGACCTGATCTTCCGGATTTTCGTCGGATGCCAGATAAGGTGCAAGCTCCTCGAGCGTTTCAGCCGTCTGACCGCCGCCGCGCTTTTCTGCGCGCTTTGCAGAGAGCCTGTCCAGCGCGAGATTGCGCGTGATGCCGGAGACAAACGCTGTCAGGGAGCGCGGCTGTGCCGGCGGAATCGAATCCCAGAGCTTCAAAAGGACGTCATTTGCGCACTCCTCCGCGTCCTGTCTGTCCCCGAGAATGCGGAATGCGACGGTGCGGCAGAGCTTGCCGAATTTCTCCTCACATGCTGCAAGCGCCCGCTCATCGCGGTTCGCAAACATCAGCAGGAGCTCCTTTTCTGCAACCATATCCTGATCCCTCCTTTCCGGAGCTTCTTGCCCCTTCACCTTATCTGACGGTTTCCGTCCGGGCTGCGTAACGGAAAAATTAGAAATTAGAAATTTGAAATGAGAAATTAAGGTGTCCGCTGACGCGGACGATTGATATATTCTTCTCCATTATAGCACAGAATAGGAACAATCGTAAAGTATTATCATCAGCTTCAGGATTTGAACGGATCGGCATACAGTGTGAACGATACAATTTCTCATTTCTCATTCTATTTTCCCTCTTGCTTTTTTTGCATGTTTCTGGTATAATAGTATTATGCGGTTGTATATCCTGCCGCAGATACAAAAGATCATGGAAAAAGGAGTCCAGTCGAAATGGATGATCAAAAGAGCCTGGAGGCCCAGCTCCTCGGAGATATGGGCTATGAAGATCCGCGAAAGGCTGCACAGCCCAAAGTGCAGTATCAGGAACTGAGCGACGAGCAGATCGCAATCCTGCAGCAGCAGCGTGCGGCAAAAGGTCAGCCGCCTTATACCGATGAGGAAATCGCAGAGCTGAAAGCAGAGTTCATTGAGCGTCAGCGCTCACAGGCGATGGAGGCTGCAATGGCAGCACAGGCAGAAGCGCAGAAGGCAGCCGCTGCCGCAATGCTCGCAGAGCCGGAGGATTATTCTCAGCCGGAGCGCAAGCCGCAGCATGAGGCACTGCCGCAGGTCGATGCAAGTGCCCTGCTCGAGGAGCCTGCACCGGAACCCGAGCGCAAGGTCGTGTTCAATCAGGAGGATTTGCAGGCGGCAAAGATGTCCGCGGCAAAGCGTGCAAGCGACAGCCTCAAGGAGATCCCCGCGCAGACCGCCGAACAGCAGAAGCGCGCCCGTGAGGAAATGGCGCTGCTGCGTCTCCAGCAGCAGGAGGAGCTCGCTGCAAAGGGCTTCACCACTTCGATCATCCTGACGATCATTGGCGTGATCGCCGGTGCAATGACGATCATGTTCGCTGCGGGCGGCTATCCCGATCCGGAAAATGTCACGGGCGTGTTCAAGTTCTTCGATAAATGTTTTCTCCTGCTCGGCGTCATCCTGATCGCACTCTCAATCACGGTTGTGCTGCGCGTCAAAAAGTTCAAGGGAACCACGAACTTCATGTTCGGTCTCAATGCGATTATGCTTGCCGTTCTCGGCAGCGTCGAGCTGCTCTCGGCAAAGAAGAACGCGCCGGGCGGTGCAGTCACCTGCGCCGGTTTTGTGATCGCGCTGATCCTGAGCATTGTAATCGTCTTTATTTCTTCCACCAGCGACAAGCTCAACGCCTACTACGCAAAGAGCGATATCATGTATGACTGATACCGGCAGCCTGCAGATCGAACCGATTGCTGAGATCCGCACGGATTTCCGCGAAAAATTCGGGCTGCCGCGGCAAAGCGGACTGGTGCCCGCACTGCGCGGCGAGATCGTTTTCCGTCCGGCGTTCAGTCATCCGGATGCGGTCAGAGGGCTGGAACGATTCTCGCATCTCTGGCTGATCTGGGGCTTTCATGCCGCACAGAAACAGGAGGGAAAAGGCTGGTCCGCAACGGTGCGGCCGCCGCGCCTCGGCGGAAATACACGGATCGGCGTTTTTGCGACACGCGCGCCGTACCGGCCGAATCCGCTGGGGCTTTCCTGCGTCAGACTGGAACAGGTCGATGCATCGTCGCAGCCTGTCCGCCTGATTGTCTCCGGCATTGATCTGCTCGACGGCACCCCGATCTACGATATCAAGCCTTACATCCCGCTCGCAGACTGCAAGCCCGATGCCGCCGAAGGCTACACCGCCGAAACAAGGCAGCATCTGCTGGAGGTTGATTTTCCGGCAGATCTGCTCGCGCTTCTCCCGCAGGAAAAGCAGCAGGCAGCCATCGACGTTCTGCGGCTCGATCCGCGTCCCGGATACTCAGATGATCCGGAGCGGCAGTACGGCGTCTGCTATGCCGGCATGGATATCCGGTTTCATGTCTCCGGCAGTCACTTGACAGTCTGCGCGGTGATCCCAGTCCAAGAAAAGGAGTAACAATTATGGCAAAGCTATATGAATCCGGCGAAAACTATCTGGAAACGATTTTGATGCTGCACCTGCATGAGAATTTCGTGCGCGCAGTGGATATTGCACATGAGATGGATGTCTCAAAGCCGAGCGTCAGCCGCGCAATGGGCATTCTGCGCGACGGCGGCTTTATCAACATCGCAGATGACGGCAATATCACCCTGACAGACAGCGGCAAAGAGGTCGCAGAGCGGATTTATGAGCGGCATCTGGTGCTTTCGCACTGGCTGATGGATCTCGGCGTCTCGCCGGAAACCGCTGCCGAAGATGCGTGCAAAATGGAGCATGATATCAGTGTCGAGTCCTTTCAGGCACTCAAGGATCATCTCCGCAAGGCGCATCCGAATGTCCAGATCGAATTTGAGAAGTAATTGCGGATTCCGAAAAAATAAAAAGAGAACCGCTTAAAAGGAGCAGCAAACATGAATCTCAATGCATTTTTCCGCAGCGCAAAATTCCGCGTCCTGCTGTGTATTCTGGCGCTGCTGACGGGCATCCTGCTCTACTCGCTGAAATCCGGCGCACATACGGATTATATCACCCGCATGATGCAGAGCATCAGCGCACCGGCGCGCAGGGCATCCGCAGCGATCTCCGGCGATGTCGGCGAAAAGCTCGATACCTATTTTGAATCCAAGGCATACCGCGATGAAAATGCGCGGCTGCGCAAGGAGATTTCCGCGCTGAATGAGCAGCTCATCGGCTATGATGACGCGATGGAGGAGCTCGAGGCACTCCGCGATCAGCTCGGCATCAAGCAGAAGCACCGCGATTTCAAGCTCTCTGAGCCGTGCAAGGTGCTGATGCCCGTTGCGAACGATCTGACGCGCAGCTTTCTGATTGATCAGGGCGAGGATGAGGGCATCACGCTCGATGCGCCCGTCATCTGCTCCGAGGGTCTGATCGGTGTGGTTACGGAGGTCAGCGCACATTATGCGACCGTCACGACAATGCTCTCGCCGGAGCTTTCGATCGGCGCTGTGATCCTGCAGACAGGTGACAGCGGCATCGTCGAGGGCGACCTGCGCTATGCCGTCAATGACCGCGCAAAGATGATGTATATTGATGAGCACAGCACCGCAAAAGAGGGCGATCTCATCATCACCGCCGGAACTACAGGCTTGTTCCCTTACGGTTTGCAGGTCGGCAGCATCACCGAGACAGGGCTTGAGGAAAGCGGGCTTGCGCGCTATGCGATCCTTGCACCGTCCGTTGATTTTTCTGCGCTGGAATCGGTCACGGTCCTGCTCGACTTTGAAGGAAAGGGTGAGACCTTTGGCGAAGGCTAAGCAAAAGCCGCTGCGTCAGCGCCGGACAAGCTCCGAGCAGCGAACAAGGCAGCGCAATCTCATCCGCAAGGCGCTGAGCCTGATTCTGCTCGTCCTCTGCATCATCCCGATGCTCGGCGGCGGGCTGCAGCCGCTCTGGGTGATTCCGGCAGCGATCTGCATCTGCATGAACGAGGATTTGTATTTCTGCATGGGTGCCGGTGTGATCGCGGGCTTTGGCATTGACCTTGCCTGCGGCAGTGTGCTGGGCGCAAATGCGATCTATATGGTGATCCTCTGCACGGCGGTCTGCCTGCTGTTTGAGCAGATTCTCCGCCGCACATTCCTGCATTATTTCATCCTGACCGCTGCGGGCGTCTTTCTGCAGTGCAGCCTGCGCTATCTGGTAACGGTCGGGATCTTCCGCACTGAGGGCAGAGAGCTGTTCTGGGGCAAAATCCTGATGCCCTCCGCCCTGCTGACACTCGCCGCTGCGGTGATCGTCTGGCTGCTGTATCTGCCGCTTTCCCGCCTGCTGACAAAGCGCATCCGCTCGATGGACGCCGCCGCAATCCGCCGCGATGTGTGAGGCTGCGGTATCTCCGATGGTTCTATAATGGGGGCACGCAGGGCGTGCTGCCGATATTCTAAAGTCCGAATGATTCAAAATCAGAACTGCAATCCAGTGTCCCAATCAAAAAACAGAATATAATGAAAGCCGCCAAATGACGCAATTACGCAAATTTGGCGGCTTTCTTCTATCCACACATAAACATGGGGTCTGAGGAGTGGGGATGGCAATGTTGTCAACCGAAACAGTTGCGGCAGTCTGTGAATTGCTTTGCAATTCACTCAGGGGCGCCCTCTATCGCAGGGCTCCCCTCTCCGAAAAACGATCCACCGGATCGTTTTATCGGATTCACCCCTGCGGAGCTCCTAAAGCAGGGGAATTCCGTGCTCTGCGGAGCACGGCTTAGGGCGCTGCCCTAAGAACCCGCGAGCTTTTGAAAAAGCTCGACCAAAACTTTTGTCTTGGATAAAAACATGTAAGAAAGCCGCACCAATCAACACCAATTGGAGCGGCTTCGTTCTATTTCAGTATAAACATGGGGTTGGGGGCACAGTTTGCGCAGCAATACTGTAAGTCCCACATTTCATGCCAGCACGAGGCGCTTTAAGAGGGTGAAATCGGCGGCAGTGACTTTTTTATCGCCGGAAAGATCGGCAGCAGCAAAGACACCCTGCGGCAGGTTCTCTGCCGTCAGCAGATGCTTCTGCAGCAGAACTGCATCCGCGATGCTGCATTTGCCGTCGCCGTTGAGGTCGCCGGTCACGCGGGATTTCGCATAAGAATACGGATACGCATTCAGCTCCGCGAGATCATTGCTGAACGCGATGATGCCCGCAGTATTATCCGAAGCGCCCTCCGCAACATGCACACCGTAATACGGAATGCAGTAGTCAAATTTCCGGCTGTCATAGTAAAGGCAGCGGTCATCCGCGAGCGCATCCGGCGCATTGGAATCCCAGAGCAGAATCCTACCGTCATAGTTTTTGCCGTCAAAGGTCCAGCTGCCGGATTCCTGCGCATAGCCGACAGTTCCGTGCGAGCCGGAATTCATCGCAAACACGAGCAGAAACGGCGAACTGCCGTGCGGGATATCCGCCGCAGCGCGGAGCATCCGGTAGATCATCTGCGCAGAGGGTTCATGTGCCGTTGAGCTGTTCACTCTGCCCTGCGTGGTCTGATAGTAGTTGATGAACGAGATCACTTCGTCCGTGGGTTTGAGTTCGGAGATTGTCTTTGCACCGTCCTGCCACTGATACGGCGCAAATACGCCGTTTTTCGCAAGGATCGCCGTGATCGAAAGCCCGACGCACGAGCCGTCCCATGCGCCGTCCGCGGCAGTCAGCGGCACGCCGGCATCCGCAAGACGTTTCCGGTCGGCATCCGAAAGCTTGTAGCTGTCGCCGAACACCGCCGCCGAATTTCCGAATGACCAGCCGTCTTTGACATAATCGAAGGTCAGGTCTTTGCCGCTGAGGGCAATCGGCGGCGCTGTGAATCTGATCTTGTTTTCCTGCGCAAACTGCTCCGCGGCAGAGCCGGATTCGCCGTAAATCTGCGTCAGCCAGAGATTCGCCTGCGTGCCGATGCTTGTCACCGACTGCGGGATCGTCAGCGTTTTGAGATACTGCGATTTTGCGAACACATCCGTGCCGATTGCCTCGCAGCCCTCGTTCAGGTTCAGGCAGACCAGATCGCCGCAGTTTGAGAATGCGCCGTCGCAGATGCGCCGCAGCGATGCCGGACAGTTGATCTCGACCGGATTGCTGCCCGCAAACACCTGATTCGCAATGATTCTGACACCCTCCGGAATCGTGAACATCCGCGGCAGATTCTCGGCGCCGAGCAGAATATTCCGGTAGATGAACATGCCGTCCTTCGTGTTTTTGCTCCGGAGCAGATCGCAGCCGGAAAGCGCAGTCGGATCAATGCTTTCGATTGTCTCCGGCAGGGCAATATCCGTGAGTGCGGCGCAGTCCTTGAACGCCTCCTTGCCAACAGATTTCACGCCCTTGCAGCCGGAAACCTTTTCAAGCTGCTGACAGCCGGAGAACATCCCAATCGGAATATCTGTGACGGCATCCGGAATGGTGATACTTTTGAGCGCGTTGCAATCCATAAAAGCAGACATGCCGATGGATGTCACGGCATCCGGAATTTTAATGCTTTCCAGCGCGGTACAGTCCATAAAAGCAAGCCTGCCGATGGATGTCACGGTATCAGGAATTGTAATGCTTTCCAGCGCGGAACAGCTTGAAAATGCAAAGTCAGGGATCTCCGTCACCGCTGCTGGAATTGTGATTGTTTTCAGAGCGGTGCAGTAACTAAACGCATACAGACCGAGTGTATTTACCGTTGCAGGAATCTCGAGCTGCGCCAGCGATTCACAATGAGAAAATGCTTGCGAACCGATCTCCTGCAAGCCCTCCGGCAGCGTCACCGACCGCAGCTCGGAATGGTGTTGAAACACATTTGCACCGAGCGCCTTGACCTCCGCAGGGACGGTGATTTCCTCCGCATCGGTTCCGCCGTACATCACAAGATTGCCGTTCAGGATGTAAAACGGCTTTTCCGGATTGCAGAGCTTTGTATCGCCCTCAAAAATATAAGAGCCGTACTCCGTGACCGAATCCGGACACTGCACCTCCTCAAGCTGCGGACATCCGCGAAAGGCATAGGCGCCGATTGATGTCAGCGTATCGGGCAGCTTGACGGATTTCAGCTTCGGAAACAGGCAGAATGCGCTGTTCCGGATCTGGGTGACGCCGCTTTCCACCACAAGCTCCGTGACCTCCGGCGCAACATCCTTCCATTGCGCATTATAAAACTTACTGTAGTTCTCCGGCACAAAATCCACCCATTCGCCGTATGCCAGATGCTGCGTAATCGGAACAGGACCTTCGCCGGAAACCGTCAGCCTGCCGTCCTGCAGCGTCCATGTCAGGCTGCCGATCGTTCCCTGTTTTGCTGCCGCCGCGGAAACATCAATCCGGATCATGCCGCAGCATCCGGCAAGGAACAGCGCAGTCAGCTTCAGCAGTTTCTTCATCAGAATTCCTCCTCTCAAAACCGGACATGGCGTCCTTATCTGCAGTATACCACATACAAATACAAATTGCAACCCTCCGCATCATATTATAATATTTTTTACAGAAGCACATTTTCAATCATCCGCTCAGCAAATATCGCAATTTCGCATTTCTATTTGTCATAAGCGGTTGCGTTTTTTGGGAAATTATGGTATACTGTAGAGCGACGGAGGTGATATTTATGACACATTCAAACTGGAACTGCCCGCAGTGCCACCATCAGAATATCAGCGGCGACCTGATCAAATGCCCTGTCTGCGGCAAAAAGCGCAACCGCTGGGGATACTGGGACTGCCGCTACTGCGGTACCAAACAAATCCGCGCGGATCACAAGGAATGCCCGAACTGCGGCAAGGCAAAGGACCGCGATGTCAAATTCTATCTGCACGATGACAGCCCCGTTGAATTCGTGGACGAGGTCTCCGGCGAAAGCGCTGTCCGCATCCGGAAGCAGAACTGGATCTGCCCCTACTGCTCGCAGCAGAATGATGACAGCGTCCAGACATGCACCTATTGCGGCGCACAGCGTTCCGAAAGTCAGGAGCGCTATCACGATATCCCCGCACCGCAGGAACAGCTCAATCTGAACAAAAAAGCTGCAAATGCGCTTGCAGAGCGAAAACAGCAAAACAAACAGCGCGCCTGCTGTCTGGTGATCGCGCTGATCTTCCTGATTCCGATTTTGATCGGCATCGTTCAGCATATCATGGAGGCTTCTGCGGAAAAACGCATCCGCACCGCAGAGCTGATCTCTGCAGATTGGGAAAGCGAGCTCCGGCTCGAGAAGCTGACAACATTTGAGGACAGCGGATGGGAACTGCCTTCCTATGCGCGCCTCATCCGGACAGCGCAGGAGGATTACCAGTATATCGACCACTACGAGAGCCGCTCACGCGAGGTCTGGATCGACGAGCCCGATGACTATGACTGGGGCGACGATGATGACTGGGATGACGGCGGCGGCTGGGATGATGACGGCGGCTGGGAGGATTACGGCGACGGTCAGTTCGGCATGTTCCGGATGCCCGTGCTGATGCTGCGGCCTGCTCTGCCGATGGCTGCGTTCTACTGGGAGACCGAATACTACGAAGAACCGATCTACGCGACCAGAAAAGAGACCAAATATTACTACGAATACGATCAATGGGTGGACGGCAGAACGCTCCGGCTGCAGGGCGGCGCCGACGAGCCCCCGCACTACGCCGAGTTCTCCCCCTCGGACTATGAACGCGAGCGGTTCCGCACGATCTACTATTATGTCACATTCGAGGACCGCGGAAAGACCATTCGTGAGCAATGCTCCGAATCACAGTTCTATGAGTACATCAAGGACAAAACAGTCACCTATCGCATCAAGAAAGCGTATTCCACGCCGGATTACCGGATGCTTGATCCCGAATAACAGCAATCCCTGCGGAATTTGATGTTTCGCAGGGATTTTGCAAGCATGTTGCAGACATTCATTTTTATCCGGCGCAAGATTGTTACATTTATACAGAAAGTATTATCTATTTTAAGGAAATATTAAGAAAAAGGGCTTGACAATTTCGTCCAAAAATGATAGAATAGAACTATCAACAGACCGATTCATTTATATCACCGCAACAGAATCGTTCTTTCCGACTTGCACAGATTTCTATATTCTCAGGCAGCTCCGCAGCTCGGTCTGTTTATGCAGTGAAAATGCCCGCATATCCGAAAAATGAATCTGCAGTTTTCGTCTTCGTATGTTTTTCTGCACGGTTACAGTATGCATCCCCAAAGCGGCAGCCTCACCGGTTCCCCGGTGGGGTTGCTTTTTTATGCCCTGCAAACTGACCAAAAAGCCGCTTCCATCAGTTTGATCCCTGATGAAAGCGGCTTCTGTTTTCAGATTATTCGGGCTTCTTTTCCTCTTTCTTCTGCTGCGCGAATTTGCGGAGCGTGTAGCCCTCTTTGATGTGCAGCGTGCCGCGGTCGATCGCAAGCGCGTAATCCGGCACATCGGTTGTGATGGTCGCACCGGCAGCGGTGTAGCTGTATTTGCCGAGGCTCACGGGCGCAATCAGATTGTTGTTGCAGCCGACAAACGCATAATCCCCGATCTCACAGCGCGACTTCTTGATGCCGTCGAAGTTGACGGTCACGCAGCCGCAGCCGATGTTGACCGCCTTGCCGATGTCGCTGTCGCCGAGATACGCAAGATGCGCAATCAGCGTATCCGGACCGATCACCGTGTTCTTGATCTCGACAAAGTCGCCGATCAGCGCGCCGGAGCAGATGTGGCTGTCCGGACGGATATGCACATACGGTCCGATCTTGACGCCGGAGTCGATCTGCGACTGATAAGCCTGCATCGTGTTCAGCGTAACATTGTCCCCGACGGTACAGTCCTCGACCACGCAGTTCGGACCGATGATGCAGTTTGCGCCGATCTCGGTCTTGCCGCGCAGGATCGTACCCGGCAGAATCTCCGTCCCTGCGCCGATCTTGACGCTGCGCTCAATGATGATGCCGTCTGTGCAGGTGAACCCGACACCGTTTGCCATATGATCGTTCAGGACTTTCATGCGTGCCGCCGTGTTCAGTGCGAGCAGACCCTTGCGGTCATTTGCACCGAGCACCACATCCGGATTCTCCGAGCAGAACGCGCCGGCTTTTCTGCCGCTCTCAAGCGCAATCGCAACGGTATCCGTCAGATAATATTCATGCTGCGCGTTGTTGTTTTTGATCTGACCGAGCAGGTCAATGAGGTCAAGCGTGCGGAACCAGTAGCAGCCGGAATTGATCTCGCTGATCTTCTTCTGCTCATCGGTCGCATCCTTGTGCTCAACGATGCCCGCAATGCCGGATTCCGTCCGGAGAATTCTGCCGTAGCCGGTCGGATCGGGAACCTGTGCCGTGATGACCGTGACGGAATTCTGCGATTCCATGTGATACTTCAGCGAATCCTTGATCGTGTCGCTGTCAATGAACGGTGCATCGCCGCAGAGCACGAGCGTATTGCCGTCGGTATCCGCATTCAAAAAGGGCAGCGTCTGCATGACGGCATGTCCGGTGCCGAGCCGCTCTGCCTGAAATGCGGTCTCGCAGCGGTCCCCGAGATAGGCTTTGATCTGCTCCGCCTCATAGCCGGTCACAACGCAGATTTTTTCGAGTCCGGCTGTTTCGCAGGCACCGAGTACCCATTCCAGCATCGGTTCCCCGAGCACCTTGAACATCGGCTTCGGGATCGGCGCCTTCATGCGCTTACCCTGTCCGCCGGCAAGAATCACAGCTTTATTCATGGCATAATGTCCTTTCGTGTTCCTTACAAAATCGTGCAGTTTTCCTGCCTCTCCCCTATTATAGCACACTTTCCCCCTGCGGTCAAGCCAAAATCTCATATCCGGATAAAGAAATGTAGATACAGAAAAGGTTACAAACCGGTTACAAAGGTAATGCGAATGAGACAACTTTATCCCGAAAATTGTCTTGTATATATAGATGAAACATCTTTTTTGTGTTTGGAACCTCAATTTTCACAAAAATTTCACAGAAAAGCTCTTGACAAACCCGATTATATCGGGTATAATTCAATTAAGCTCAATCGAATTGAGCAATGTCTGAATCGGAGGTTCCAATCATGAATATCTATGATTTCACTGTCAAGGACGCAAAAGGCAATGACGTCTCGCTGAATGACTACCGCGGAAAGGTACTGCTGATCGTCAACACCGCGACCGGCTGCGGCTTCACACCGCAGTATGACGGACTGCAGGACCTCTACGAAGCCTATCAGGCACAGGGGTTCGAAATCCTCGATTTCCCCTGCAACCAGTTCGGTGAGCAGGCACCCGGCACCGAGGAGGAGATCGTCAGCTTCTGCAAGGGCAGATTCGGCATCACCTTCAAACAGTTTGCAAAAATCGACGTCAACGGCGAGAATGCCCTGCCGCTTTACAAGCTGCTCAAAGCGGCAATCCCCGAGGATACCGTCGAGGGACTGAAAGCGAAAATGGCGATGAAGGCGATTTCCGCAATCAGCAAAACCTGCAAGGAGCCCGGCGATATCAAATGGAACTTTACAAAATTTCTCGTAGACCGCGAGGGCAAAGTTGTCGGCAGATTTTCGCCGACCGATGAGCCCAAGGTGCTCGAAGACAAAATAAAGGAGCTGTTATAATGGATTACGTGTATCATACTGAAATGGTTTGTGCGCAGGAGATTCACTTTCATCTCGAGGATGATGTCGTGACGCAGATCGTCTTCATCGGCGGATGCAACGGCAACCTCAAAGCGATCTCCAAGCTCGTGGACGGCTGGACCGTCTCACAGATCGAAGAAAAGCTGCTCGGCAATACCTGCGGCAGACGTCCCACATCATGTGCGGATCAGCTTGCGAAAGCGGTCCGGCAGGCTTACGAACAGTCAAAGGCTTAACTGAATACCGCATCACGGATCCTGTCCATTCCGGGCAGGGTCCGCAGGTGCGTTATACGGATTTTTTTCAAGGGGTGAAAAGCATGTCCGAACAACACTATGAGCAATTAAAACTTGAGAATCAGCTTTGTTTTCCGCTCTATGCATGCTCGAGAGAGGTCATCAAAAAATACCGCCCGTTCCTCGATGAGATCGGGCTGACCTATACGCAGTATGTCGCGATGATGGTCTTCTGGGAGGAGGAGGCAATCTCGGTCAAGGAACTGGGCAGGCGGCTCTATCTCGATTCCGGCACACTGACGCCGGTGCTGAAAAGTCTCGAGCAGAAGGGTTACATCACGCGGCGCAGAAGCGCAGAGGATGAACGTGTGCTCATCGCGGCACTGACGCCCGAGGGCAAATCGCTGCAGGACGCCGCCGCAAAGATTCCGCAGCAGATCGGCGGGTGCATCCCGATGCAGCCAGAGGACGCTTTTCTGCTGCACAAACTGCTCTATAAATTGCTGCACAGCATCGAACCGCATGCCGAAAGGGAGTGACACGCAATGACAACGCAGCAGCTAACCTATGTGATCGCCGTTGCAGAATGCCAGAGCATCTCCAAAGCGGCGGAAAAACTCTATGTGACGCAGCCCTCGCTCAGTCAGTATATCCACAGCATCGAAAAGCAGCTCGGCATGAAGCTCTTTGACCGCTCGCTCACGCCGATCCGCCTGACCGATGCCGGAAAGCTCTATGTCGAATGGGCGCGAAAAATCCTTGCGATGGAAGAAAGCATGAACAATGCGATGTCCGACCTCATGGGACTGGAAACAGGCTCCGTCCGGATCGGTGCATCGCCGTTCCGCGTGCGCTGCCTGCTCGCAAGAAGTATTGCCTCGTTCCACGCAAAATATCCCAACATCCACCTGACCATTCAGGAGGCTGATATGAAACAGCTCCGCGATCAGCTGACCGCGGGCGAAATTGATTTTGCCATCGGCACCGGCGAATTCGAGGAGAAGCAGTTTCATGTGGAATCGCTGGCGGATGAACGGCTCTATCTCGCCGTTTCGCCCTCGCACCCGATGACTGCCGTGCTGCCCGAGCCGCTCTCCGCAGAGGATATCATCAAGAGCACGGCGCGCTATCTCCGGCAGCAGCCGCTCGATCTCACCGTTGTGAAGAATGAGCCGTTTGTCGCGGCAAACGCCGGTGAATATGATCTCGACACGCTCAAGAATGTCTGCCGGAAGTGCGGCTTTGAGCCGAATATCGCCTACAGCGTCCAGACCATCGAGACTGTATTCTCGTTTGTCTGTTCCAATATGGGCATGGCACTTCTGCCGGATTCGCTGATCTATTACGGCAATTTCCGCAATCATCCTTATTATTATTCGCTGCCGGATCATCTGGCGCTTTCGCAGATCTCGCTGATCTCGCGCAAGAATGCGTTTCTGCCAAAGGCATCGACAGAATATGCGCTGTCCCTGAAACAGCTCGTCGATGTCGGGACATGGCGCATGGGCTCAAATGTGCCCGCAGGCGGAATGAATCTGCCGTAAACATCAAATCAAACAAAGGGGCTGTGACAATCAAATGATATCTGAAACCCTGCGCCGGCAGATCGCTGCAGATGCGCTGGAATCCTGCGGCAGCGGCATCAGCTGGCATACTATACTAAATAAGAAATCGCTGCGGATCGGACTGATCGGCGGCTCGGTGACACAGGGGTACTCCTCTGCCGGATTCTGTCCGGATGCGTACCCGATCACCTTGATGAACGGGCTCCGTCAGCGCGGCTATGACGCGGAATATGAACTCTGCGCCGAGGCAGGCATGGGCTCAATGGAGGGCAATCTGCTCGCAGATGAACAAATCCTCAGCCAAAAGCCTGAGCTCGTGATCGTGGAGTTTGCAATCAATGAGACAACGCTGCGCCCGAGCGTCATTGCGTTTGAAAGTCTGCTGCGCAAGCTGCTCGGTCAGCCGGAGCCGCCGGTGGTCTGCCTGCTGCTCATCCGCTCGATGAACGATTACTCCTGCGAAAGCTTTATGCTGCCGCTCGCCGAACACTACGGGCTGCCGTGCATCCGGCTGCGGAAGGGGCTCAATCCCGCACTGGAACGCGGCGACCTCGCATGGGAGGATTACGGCGATCCCGAAAGCCACCCGAATACCGACGGTCACCGTCTGCTGGCGGAGTGCCTGCTGCACCTCATCGACACCGCAAAAGCGCTGCCGGATGAACCTCGCAGACCGCTGCCCGAGCCGTGGCTCGATGCACCCTATCAGCATTTGCAGTATCTGCATCCGGATGAAACGGAGATCGTGCAGACTGCGGCGCCCGTTGTGCCGCGGCAGAACCGCTCCTTTCCGGCAGCATGGCTGCTCTCCCCAAAGAACGGCGGCTTGAAGATCGAGACGGAATGCGCAGCGCTCCTGCTCTTTTATGAGACACATCATCTGCCGGAATACGGCGCTTGCCGGATCACAGTGGACGGCGAACCGCTCAATCCGCCGGTGCTGCACAGCAACTCGATTTACGGCTGGGGCAATGCAAGATTCGTCGCTACCGTGCCGCCCGGTCCGCGTGCAAAGCACATCATTGAGCTGGAACCGACTGAAGGCAGCTTCTATGTGCTCGGGCTCGGCATCTGCTGAATCCGCATCATTTATTTCAAGACCAAAGAGGAGTGCATGACCATGATCCAAAACAAACTGCTCGGGCTGCTGACAGCGATCGTTCTGCTCTGCATGCTGCCCGTTCCGCCGCTGCAGGTGCATGCGGAATCCGGCAGAATCGGTGACGATATCACATGGGAAATCAGCGGCAAAGTGCTGACGCTGACCGGCACCGGTGCAACGTATTCCTACAGCAAAAAAGATGATTCACCGCTCTGGCCGTATCGCCTGGACTGCGATGAGCTCATCGTCTCAGAAGGCATCACGGAAATCGGTGAACTGTCGCTCGGCAGGGTCAATGTACAAAAAATCACACTGCCGGATTCTTTGCTCCGCATCGGCGGCAGAAACTTTAATCTGAACAGACTTACGCAGCTTACCCTGCCGCCGCATCTGGAATATATCGGCGATTATGCGTTCAACGGCATGATGAATGTCAATGAACTGATCATTCCGGATTCCGTCAAGGAAATCGGTGCATATGCCTTTTTGGCCTGCAGGCAGCTGGAATCCGTCACACTGCCGGATACCGCTGTTCAGTTCGGCAAAGGCGTGTTCAGCGGCTGCGATCAGCTCGAGAGCATCCGCCTGCCCGATGCCATGACCGAAATACCGGACGCCATGTTCAAAAACAGCAGTCAGCTGAGCGAGGTCAATATTCCGTCGCACTGCAGCCGCATCGGGGCGCATGCATTTGCCGGAACAGCACTCCCTGAGATTGCGATTCCCGCACAGGTCAGGGAGATCGGGGCATCTGCATTTGAAGGCTGCCGGAGTGTCAAAGAGATCACCATGCAGGAAGGCGTGGAGAAGCTCGAAGGCAACTGCTTTGAAGGCTGCGCGGCGCAGGAAATCCATGTGCCGGAATCCGTGACATATATCGGGGCGGACTGCTTTTCTGACACTGCCGTCCGGACACTGACGCTGCCGACACACAAGGAGCTGTTTGTCGCGGAGAACGCACTGCCCGAAAAATGGCTGAAAACGCAGGAGGGCTTTCTCATCCTCGGCGACGGCATTCTCTATCAGTACCGCGAGAAAGCAGAGCCGTTCACGGAAGGCATCACGTATGGAAAATTCGGCGACACTGTCACATGGAACTATGCGGACGGCACCCTGACGCTGTCCGGCACCGGTACAGCGGACAGAAGCACAAAGGCGGAGGAAATCGAAGCCCTGCGCTCCGAACTGAACATACACCGGATCGTCATCGGAGAAGGCATCACGGCACTCGGTGACGCTGCGCTCCTGGGTGTATCCAAAAACATCGAAACAGTCGAATTTCCGGATTCACTGATCCGGATCGGCAGCGCAAACTTCGCCAACTGTTCGGCTCTCAAGCAGATCACGCTGCCCCCGCATCTCGAATCCATCGGCACTGCTGCCTTTACCGGCTGCACCGCGCTCACCGAAGTGCAGGTTCCGGATTCTGTCAAAGCAATCGGCGACAGCGCCTTTGCTGGCTGCACAGCGCTTTCCAGTGTCACACTGCCCGCGGGACTCGAATCTCTCGGCAAACGCTGCTTCTATAACTGCCCGCTGGATGATTCCATCGTGCCGGAATCCTGCACAGAAATCGGAGAATACTGCTTCGGCTCGGATGCAGCACCGTCCCCTGAACAGCCGCGGCCTGCCGCGCCGAAGAATGCGGAATCCGGCTATCTGCAGCCCAATATCGCATGGGAATACGCGGACGATACCCTGACGCTGACGGGTACCGGCACCGTCTCCGCCCAGTTCCTGCGAAATGATCTGGTCATCACGCGGGTTGTCATCGGCGAGGGCATCACCGGAATCAGCGACAGTGTGCTGGAGCAGATCCATAACTATATTGATACAGTCGAACTGCCGGATTCGCTGCTCAGCCTCGGCGGCAACAACTTTGCCTATTGTCCGGCGCTCGAGCAGATCAATCTGCCGCCGCATCTGAAATCCATCGGTGCGGAGGCATTCGTTAACTGCACCGCGCTCACCGAAGTGCAGATTCCGGATTCCGTCAAAACAATCGGCGATTCCGCCTTTTCCGGCTGCATACAGCTTTCCGATGTCAAGCTGCCTGCGGGACTGAAATCGCTCGGCAAACGCTGCTTCTATAACTGCCCGCTGGATGATTCCATCGTGCCGGAATCCTGCACGGAGATCGGCGCGGAGTGTTTCAGCTCGGATGCAGAGACCGATCCGGAACAACCGGTCTCGGACTCCGGCACACTCGGCGGCAATGTCACATGGGAGCTGCAGAACGGCGTGCTGACGATCAGCGGAACCGGCGCGACGGATTCCTACAAAAGCCGGAAAAGCTCACCGCTCTGGGCGCATCGCTTTGACTGCAGAGAAATCATCGTCTCTGAGGGCATCACGGAGATCGGGGATGACGCAATCTGCACATTCAGTGTCGAGAAGCTCACACTGCCGGATTCACTGACAACAATCGGCGCAGATACGTTTCGGGCATTCGCAGGCGATCATCTTGATCTGCCGCCGCATCTGGAATCCATCGGCGATTATGCATTTGACGGTATGCCGTATGTGCGTGAGCTGGTCATTCCGGAGACCGTCAAAAAAATCGGTGCATATGCTTTTTCGTCAAGTCCGATGCTGAAAACCGTCACACTGCCGGATACCGGCATTCAGCTCGGCAAGGGTTTGTTCTACAACTGCCCGAACCTGCAAAGCATCCGACTGCCCGAAGCCATGACCGAGATTCCGGACGCCATGTTCAACTGCTGCATCCGGCTGCGCGAAATCAATCTGCCCGCGCAGTGCACCCGCATCGGAACGAGTGCTTTTTCCGGCACTGCGTTCACTGAAATCAGGATTCCGGCACGCATCACCGAACTCGGCACAAACGCCTTTCAAAATTGCCGGAACGCGAAAACCATCACAATGGAGGAAGGCGTTGAATCACTCGGCAAATGCTGCTTTGACGGCTGCACAGCGGAGGAAATCCATGTGCCGGAATCCGTGAAATCAATCGGTGCGGATTGCTTTTCCGACACTGCCGTCCGGACGCTGACGCTGCCGGCGCATAAAAATCTGCAGCTTGCAGAGGGCGCGCTGCCTGAGAAATGGCTGGAATCGCAGGAAGGCTATCTCATCCTCGGCGACGGCATTCTCTATCAGTATACCGAACAGACGGCTTCTGATGTGCTGGAAATCCCCGACGGAATCAAGGTGATCTATCCTGCGGCGATCAGCGGTGTCAGCGCGGCAAAGCTGCTTCTGCCGGACAGCGTCCGTGATATCCGGAGCAAGGCGATTCAGAACTGCAGCTTTGAGACCATCACCATCTCACCGAAAACTGAACTGCTTGCACTGGACTGCATCGACGGATGCGAGTCGCTGAAAATGATCCGGAGCGGTACATTTTCTCCCGCGTATGCAATTGCAGTCCATATGGGCATCGCGTTTGAATCAACCGATACCGAATCAGCACCCGCATACCGCGAACCCGCGCCGGAAAGCGATCTTTTCAGCTTCGGCAACACCGGCGAAGCGTTCGGCGAAACCTATCAGATGCCGGAGGAGGCAAAGCAGGCACTGCTCAGAGCTTCTGCCGCGCCGGAGACGGTCGCAGCGCTCGATCAGACAAAATGGGCAGGCTCCTGCTACGGACTTTCCGCGGTGACCGTGCTCGTTCAAACGGGATTGCTCCCGCCTTCCGTGCTCGATCCGGATGCTGCCGTGCTGCACGATGTCAAGCCCGATGCACAGGCAATCGGTGTCATCAACTATTATCACTTCACGCAGCATACGCCCTATGTCATCATGAACAGCGAGGGCAATGCCGATCAGACACAGTTCCAGCGGCTTCTGCGCGCCGTGCGCTATGCACAGGATTATAACCGCTCCGGCGCGCCGTTCATCATTTCGATTGTCACAAAGGACGGCGGCGGACATGCCGTTGTCGGCTTCGGGCTTGAATCCGGCGAATGGGAGCGGAACGGGCAGACCTATAACCGCCGCATCCGCATCTGGGATTCCAACTACGCCGGATACAACGATGACTGCTGCATCTATTTCGATGCCGTGTCACTCCACTGGGCACTCCCCGCCTACGGCATCCGCTTCGATGCCGACTCCGAGACCGCAGCCGGCGGCATCGGCGGCTCGAAGCAGAGCACCGCGCTGATCAATCACTTCCCCTATCCCCTGCCGCAGACAAAAGGCGATCTCAACGGCGATCAGAAATGCTCGGCAGCAGATGCTGTCCTGCTCGCACGCTGCTGCGCCGAGGACGAAACCGTGCCGGAGTATGCATATCAGGCATTCGCAAGCGCCGATCTCAACGGGGACGGCGTTGTCGATCTCGTCGATCTGCGCGCGATATTCCGCCTGATCTGACGCGCGCTGTTGTCATTTTTCATATTCATCCTCCAATAAGAGAACAGTTTTCATACATGCACAAGAATCTCCTGCGGGAAGATTGCAATCTCAAAACGATTGTGCTATAATATGCCCGTACCGATTTGCAAGGGCATCCTTGCAAATATGAAATCAAAGGAGATACGTTAAAATGATGAAGAAATCAATCTGTCTTGCAATTCTGACTGCAGCACTGCTCGCACTCTCTGCATGCGGCGAAAGCTCCGCTGCGGACTCCTCTGCTGCGGAAACCACCGCCGTTTCCGGCACAGATACCACGGCTGCATCCGAAACGGCTGCGAACACCGATATCACCGCGGCTGATCCCACTGCCGCAGAAACCGAAACAGAAGCTGTCACTGAGGCTGCTGCGACTGTGGCTGAAACTGCTGCCGTCACCGAAGCAGCGACGGCGCAGACCGCTGCCGCACCCGCTGCCGATACCGGCTGGAAGGACGCCTACAAGGAAGTCATCGCACAGTTCAAGAGCGAGACCGACGCGAACGATGCAAAATGGGATCTGCAGGATCTCGATCAGGACGGCACACCGGAGCTGCTGCTCTCCGAGGGCGGCTATCACGCAGGCAGCGTCCGCTATTATTACTACGAAAACGGCAAGGCTGCCGAGATGCAAGATGCAGACGGCGAGCCGCTCCGCTACGGCTGCTACGGCGAGGTTCTGATCTGCCCCGAGGAGCATCTGCTCGGCAGTCAGGATATGCACATGGGATACACCTTCGCTTCGATGTCAAAATATGAAAATCACGCGCTGACATCTTTGTTCAATCTCGATGAGAATTCCGGCGCAGTCGGTGAGGAAACCGTGACTTACAATGTCAACCAGACCGCCGTCACCAAAGAGGAATATGACGCAAAGCTCAGCGAGTTCAACGCAAAGAACTGGAAGAACGCAGGCGCAAAATACAGCCTTGACGATCTTTCCGCACTCAGCTGATTTTCTGCACCGATTATCAAACAAATGCCCCTGAGCACTTCAACCGCTCAGGGGCATGATTGTTATATGTGGCTTTATGTGTGTCTTTTTATGCCGCAGTCCTGCCAGCCTGATACCGCCGGATCACCATTGCTGCCAGCGTGAACACCGCTGCAAATCCTGCTTCAATCAGCATGCAGACCAGAACACGGTGTGCATCGTAAGCCTGCTTGCCGCAGATGAGATCATTCGCCTGAATGTACCAGTATGCGGGGAGAAATTTAGCCGCGGCTGCAATGCTTTCGCTGAGCCATTCCATCGGGACAAAAATGCCGCAGAGGAAGCTCATGCCGAGTCCCAGAATCTGCGCAAGCAGATTGACAACAAGCTCGCCCGGATGGAAGCTCGCAATCAGCACGGAGAGCGAAGCCGCAATCATCGCAAACAGGAAGCTGTTGAGCAGTGTCATCCATGCCCTGCCGCGGAACATGCCGAAAACTGCGATGCCTGCAATCATGAAGACCAGCCAGATGCACACCACAAACAGTGCGCTTCCGAGGATGATTTGCAGCATATAGGATGTCGGGCGGACACTGGAGCAGTCGGTGCGGTAACGGAGAATCTTTTTGTTCATCGTCAGCAGCACCGGACAAAGCACCTCAATCAGAACAGAGAGCAGAATATACGGCAGATAGCGGAAATAATCATCAAAGAGCGGCGACATATCATGATCCGCTGCGGTTTCGTCAAAGTTCCGGATGGTGACTTCTGTCTCCGCAGAGAGCACGGATTCCGTTTTGCTGATCGCCTCAGGGAGCGAAATGCCGCCCGCCTGATAGGCGCTGACTGTATTCATATATTCGGTCAGGAGCTGCTCGATCATGACATTCTCGTAGCTGTCGTGCATGTAGTAGTTCTCAAAGAGATCGTTGTAATCACCGGAACGGAGCTTTTCCGCATAGCCCTTTTTGATCGTCATGACATAGTGGATTTCAGCATTCCAGTTCATGTAGATTGTATCCTTGATGAGATCGGCGTCCCGTTCCAGCTCTTTCAGATCCTGCTTTTTGCCGATGTATGCTTTGAGCGCGCGGCTTTCCTCAGTGTTGTCATCGTCATAAACCACAATGCCGATTTTTCTGCCCTCAAAGACCTTTGTCGCGTCGGTTTCAGCGGAATGTGTCATAATGACCGCAATGACCAGAAAGATCACAATGTAAATGATACCGCTGGACATTTTGGAACGCATGACCTTGATGAATGCATTAAAGACTTGCATATTTCTTTCTCCTTGACATAAAGAATCCGAGCAGAATCAGGACAACGGTCATCACCGCCATGGTAATCACGGCACCGGACCAGCGGCGGTAATCGCTGTCGATATTGAGATAATAGAGACTGTCCGTGATGAGCGCTGCCGGATTGATTTTGTTGAACCACGGTGCAAAGCGTGCGATGATCATTTTCATGTTGCCGACCATCAGACCGCTGCAGAAGCAGCAGAACATCGAAACGCCGAAGCAGATACCGGTCTTTGTGCCGGTCTGGAATCTGCCGATCGAGCCGATCCAGAAGCCGAATGCAAGGCCGAGAATACCGCCGACAACCGATGTCAGATAGACCATGCCGAGCCGGCTGCCGAAGTCAATCTTCAGGATGAAATGCAGGAAGCTGACGGCGATCACCATGCACACAGACTGCACGAACATGCTGCCGAGCAGGCTCGCGCAAAGGCTGATGGATTTCGGTGTCGGCGAACAGCATTTCCGTGCGCCGAGCTTTGAGAGGTTGCCCTGATTCTGAATCGTGATGTGCAGACCTGTGATCGAGCCGTACATCGCGACCATTGCGAGCAGATTCGTGAAGTAGACCATCGTGTAATCGGGGTTGCCCGCCGAGAGCGGAACGTTTGTGACAGGTTTCCACTCCGCACGCAGACTATCCACAACCGCAGGCACGGCAGCCGGATCGTTCACGGCGCATTCTGTGATGACGGCGCGGTTTGCATTATACTGCTCTGCGAATGTGCGGAGCATGGTCTGCTCAAAGCCCTCATCCGTCACGCTGAGGGAAAGTCTGCCGTCCGCATGCAGGATGCCCTTGACCTTGTCATCGCGCAGGAGCGCATCTGCTTCATCCGCGCTGACATACTGCACATCGAGCAGCGCGTCCTCGCCCTCAGAGAGCGAATCGAGCACCTGATGCAGTGCCGGATCCTCCTGTGCCTCGACCACCGCAGCCGGAATCGCAGAGAAAGAATCCACCTTTTCGTAGATGCTGCCGAATGCAATCTTGAACACGGTGCCGAGGAACATCGGGAACAGAATCAGCCAGATGATCAGATCCTTGACGCGCAGACTGCAGCACAGCTCATATTTCAGATTATGCAGGAACATGTCAGTCCTCCTTGTCTCTGAGCGATTTGCCGGTGATCTCAAGGAACACATCGTTCAGCGTCGGCAGCTCGGTGTAGACGCGCCCGAAGCTCAGGTCATTCTGCCGCAGCACATCGAGAATGCGGATGAGATTGTGTCTGCCGCCGGAGCAGCGGACCGTGAATTTTCCGTCTGCGTATTCGGATTCGTAAACATGCGGCAGGTTTTCGATCTCCGCGCGGACTGCATCGGGCAGCTCGAGAATCTCAATCGTGACGGTCTCGGTGTTTTTGATCATGCGCTTGAGCTCGTCCTTGGTGCCCTCCGCGATTTTTCTGCCCTTGTCCATGATCGCAATTTGTGTGCAGAGCTGCTCGACCTCCTCCATGTAGTGCGAGGTGTAGATGACGGTCGCGCCGTTCCGGTTGAGCTCCGCGATGCCCTCAAGGATCTTGTTGCGGCTCTGCGGATCGACTGCAACGGTCGGTTCATCGAGGATGATGAGCCGCGGCTTGTGCGCGATGCCGCAGGCGATGTTCAGTCTCCGGAGCAGACCGCCGGAGAGCTTCTTCGGGCGGAACTTGACGAAATCCTCGAGTCCGACAAATGCGATTGCCTCCTCGACATACTGCTTGCGGGTCGCTTTGTCGTGGATGTACAGACCGCAGAAGTAGTCGATGTTTTCGTAGACGGTCAGCTCGTCGAACACGGCAACATCCTGCATGATGATACCGATCTGCTGCTTGATATCGTAGGCGGTCGGCGTCATTTTCTTGCCGAAGATTTCAATGCTGCCCTTGTCGAAGGAGAGCAGCGAAAGCAGGCAGTTGATGGTTGTGGTCTTGCCGGAGCCGTTCGGTCCGAGCAGACCGAAAATTTCGCCCTCTTTGATTTCAAGGCTGAAGTGATCGAGCGCGATCAGTTCGCCGTAGCGCTTTACAAGGTTATCGAGTCTGACAACTGTTTCTCCCATGATGATACTCCTTTCAAGGCGTTGTTCGCCCTTGCTGAGATCATTATAGCAGAAAACGGATGTCATTTACCAGTGTCAGAAATCAGTTTTCGATGTGACAAATGTCACAACCGTGCGCAATCCCCCGCTCCCCATATATTTTCAAAACCGACGCCGCAGGCGACACCGCATCTTCTCACTTCTCACTCCTATCTCCTAATTCTATATATATAAATCCGTCGCCGCAGGCGACACCGCAACTTCTCACTCCTCACTCCTATCTCCTAATTCTCTATATATAAATCCGTCGCCGCAGGCGACACCGCAATTTCTCATTTCTCATTTCTAATTTCTCATTCAATAAAACGCTGTTGTTGCGTTTTTGAACAGATTGTGGTATAATGGGGAAAATGAAAGGGAGGGTGCTGCGTGGAAAGTCTTTCGGAAAAGCTTGTCATTGCGTTGATCTGTGTGATCGGATTCTGCACGGCTGCGGGACTTGCCGTTCCTGTCGCGGCACTGCTGATCACGCTCTGCATCTCTGCGGCGGTCATGCTGATCATGCAGGAGCACAGCAGAATCGCGGCGGTGCTGATCGCAGGCGGCGCGGCGCTGTGCATTTTCTGTCCGGTTGCGCTCTGTGCGCTGCCGCTGCTGCTCTATGACGCACTCCGGCTCAGAAAATGGTGGCTGATTCTGCCCGCCGTCCCTGCGGTGTTCAGGATAAACGGCGCGCTCGGCATCACGCAGTATCTTGTGATTGCGGCAGGCATTGCGGCGGCGTTGCTGCTCTATCACCGGATCGGGTTTCTGACAGGAGAGGTCGGGCATCTCAAAGCGCTGCGGGATACTGTCACCGAGCGCAATCTGCATCTTGCCGAGCAGAACGAGAAAATGTCCCAGATGCAGGATGCCGAAATCCGCCTTGCAACCATGAAAGAACGCAACCGCATCGCGCGGGATATCCACGATAATGTCGGGCACATGCTGACGCGCGCGCTGCTGCAGGCAGGTGCGCTGACGGTCATCAACCGCGATGAACAGCTCCGCGAACCGCTGCAGGGGCTCAAGGATACGCTCGATACCGCAATGACCAGCATGCGCGAGAGCGTCCACACACTGCACGATGATTCCATCGACCTCAGAAAGGTCATTGCGGACAGCATCGCGGCGGTGGATTCCAGATTCACGGTCAGGCTCGATTATGATATCAGCGAGCATGCGCCCGGCAGCGTCAAGCTGTGCATGGCGGGCGTTGTCAAAGAGGGGCTTTCCAATGCGGTCAAGCATTCAAACGGCGACAGAATCCTGATGATCCTGCGTGAGCATCCGGCGTTCTATCAGCTCGTGATTGAGGACAACGGGCGCTGCAGCGAGATCAGGGAGACCGGCATCGGGCTCAGAAATATGCAGGACAGAGTCAGCGGCATCGGCGGACAGATCAGCTTTACGCCATCAGAATCCGGATTCCGCATCTTTGCCTCTGTACCAAAGGAGAAGCTATGAAAATTGTAGTCATTGATGATGATAAACTGGTCGCGCTTTCGCTGAAAACGATTCTCGAAGCAACGGGCACGATCACGGTTGCGGCAATGGGCGGCAGCGGCGCGGATGCCATCCGGCTGTATGAGGAGATCAAACCCGATGTCATGCTCATGGATATCCGCATGGAGGGCATGACAGGGCTGGAAGCCGGTGAGCAGATTCTCCGGCAGTCCCCCGAGGCAAAGCTGCTGTATCTGACAACGTTTTCCGATGATGAATACATCGTCAAGGCACTGAACATGGGCGCAAAGGGCTATATCCTCAAGCAGGATTTCGAGGGCATCGCGCCAGCGATCGAAGCCGTCATGCGCGGACAGAGCGTCTTCGGCGAAAAGATCATTTCGCGGCTGCCGGAGATGATGAAGCAGCAGGAACGCTATGATTACGCCGCCCACGGCATCAGCGAAAAGGAGCGCGAGATCATGGAGCTTGTCGCTGCGGGCATGAGCAACAAGGAGATCGCAGCGCAGCTCTATCTCAGCGAGGGCACCGTGCGCAACTATCTCAGCACGCTGCTCGAAAAGCTCGCCCTGCGCGACCGAACGCAGCTCGCCGTCTATTATTATACCGAGGTCAAAGGCTGACCGGTGCTCCCCTGTTCACGGGGAGCATTTTTGATAATCAGTTATTGAAATGTATTAAATTTCTGTATGCTCTTTACAATCCGTCAATTTCGTGGTAAAATGTAAGTGTGTGCAGTGATAAACGGGAGATGCTGCATACGGCACAACAAACTGTGCAGCCGGAAATGTACCGCGCCGACTGTACATGTCATCAATTATCGGGAGGGATATTCTATGAACAAATCAAAAAGACTCATCGCATCTTTACTGGCAGCAACTGTACTCGTCCCCGCTGCGGTCAATCCTGCTATGCCGCTGACCGCTTCTGCGGCAGAGATGCTTGCCGAATGTGACTTCGAGCAGAAAGTTCTGCCGTGGCACATCATCGAGGCTGCACCGGCAAGACAGAACTTCGAAATTGAAAAAGGTGCCCTGCATCTGACGATTCTCAAGGGTATGGGTGCAACAAAAGAACGCTATGATCTGCGCGTGCAGTACCCCGGACTCAGCTTCAAAAAGGGGCACACCTATGAGGTCAGCTTCAAGGTCAAGGCAAAGCGCAGCGGCATGGAGATGTTCTCGTCCATCTCCGATGCAAACCGCGACAAATACTACTTCTGCACAAATGCGGACGGCAAAATGGAAATGGGTCCGGATATGGGCGGAATGTGGGGCAATGTTTTCATGCTTTCCACTGAATATCAGACGGTCTCCGGCACATTCAAGCCGACCGAGGATCTTGAAAATGCTCTGTGGCATATCGAATATGCAAGCGGAGCCACATACGGCGGCAACGCAGAGGACGGCGATGAACTCTGGTTCGATGAGATGCATATCGTAGACAAGGACGAGAAGGAAAGCATTGTTGATACACGGCAGTTCTATACCGACCGCTCCTTCAGCGGTCTGGAACATAATTTCGTCTCGGTCAACCAGCTCGGATACTATCCGCAGCTTGCAAAGACTGCAGCGCTCTCCGATAACAAGGGCTCGGTCGCACCGGATGCCGCCACGCTCGACCTGATGGCAGATACGGAATATGACTACCAGATCATTGATCACGGAACCGGCAAAGTCGCATACGAAGGCAAGACCGCAAAAACCGTGCTCGATAAGGATTCCGGCGATACGGTCGCCAAGATCGACTTCTCGAAGTTCAAGGAGCCCGGCGAATATTATATCGTCATTCCGGGGCTTGATGCAAGATCGTTCACGTTCCGCATCGCAGATGATATCTATCAGCAGGAGGGGCATGATCTGCTGACCAACGCGCTCAACTATTTCTATCAGAACCGCGCCGGTCAGGATACCAAGGCGGAATACATCACCTCCACGCAGGAGAAGGACAAGCTCGCTCACGCCGATCAGTACAAGACTGACACCGCCTATGTGCAGGATTCGTGGGTCAGAGAATATCTCACCAAGGATGAAGCCTCTGTCCAGCACGCATCCTCGACCATTGATGCCTCCGGCGGCTGGTATGATGCAAGATATTTCAGCAAGAATATGGTCAGCGGCGGCTATACGCTCTGGGTGCTCCAGAATATGTATGAGCGTGCAATTCTCCGCTCGGCGGGAGGCAGCGAAAAGTTTGCAGACGGCTCCGGCATCTGCGTGGTTCCGGAAACAGGCGACAATGTGCCGGATATTCTCCAGGAATGCCGCCATGAGCTCGATTTTATGGAAAAGATGAAGGTCGCGGCGGATGAACCGACATGGGGCGAATATGCAGGGCTCTATTACCACAGCGTACAGGATCACATCATGCCGGAGCTTGCGCAGAAGCCGTGGAACTATATCGGCGATGACGAGGCATACAACAAGGAAGTCCGCATTGTCAAGCCCCCGACCTTTGCCGCAACCCTGAACTATGCAGCATGCGCGGCGCAGGCAGCAAGACTCTGGAAGGATTTTGACGAAGAATACGCAAAGACGCTGTACAAACGCGCGAAGGATGCGTATGAGGCATTCTGGCGGGTATACAGTGTGGTCGGCGATGCTGATCTGAAAGAAACTTCCGACCCATACGTTTGGGCAACCGTTGCGAAGGAGAATCTCAACGAAAAATCCCTCTATGCACCGGTGAATCAGTCGGCAGTCGCGGTCCCATACGGCGATCTGGATATTTCGGACGATGCCTACTGGGCAGCCTGCGAGCTGTTCATCAGCGCAATCGCAATGGAGGATACCGAATACGGCACATTCCGCGACCGTCTTTCTGCATATAAGGATGCATTCAGCGTTCCGGAACGAATCAGAGGCGGCAACTTCAACGATGCGACTGAGGGCTCCCTCAACATGCTCAACACCGGCAATATGACGGCAGCAGGCACGCTGACACTTGCACTGCACGGCGAAGCACTGGAACCGGAAAAAAATGAAAGCATCCTGAAGGCGCTGCTTGGTACTGCGGATACCTATCTCGCAACTGAGGAAAAGCAGGGCTTCAGCATTCCGTATCTCTATGACGGTCCCGGCTATATAGATCCGAATGACGGCATGCCGCATCTGCACAACTACGGATTTGAGGAAGGCTCCAACGCAAGAGCGCTCAACAACATGATCGCACTGGCATATGCCTATGATCTCACCGGCGAGACAAAATATCTCGACGGCGTTGCAGCCGGCATGGATTATCTGCTCGGAAACAATCCGCTTTCGTTCTCCTATATCACCGGCTACGGCAATTACGGCGTCAGCAATCCGTCACACGAATACTGGCTGAATGAAATCGACAAAACCTTCCCGTCGGCGCCGGACGGCGTGCTCTCCGGCGGTGCAAGCACACAGATGTATGACCAGTACATGCGCCTGCTCGGATTTGTCCCGTATTCCAGAGACAATGTTTCCGAAAGATGCTATGCGGATTCCGTTGAGGCATTCTCCGTCAACTCCACAGCACTGGAATACAATGCACCGCTTGCGTGGGTTGTCTCCTTCCTGCAGGATGAAGGTCCGAGTGAGGTGGTAGATACCCCGAAGGAACTGATCTGGGGCGATGTCAACGAAAGCGGCGATACCGATGTCTCGGATGCGGTTCTGCTCGCACGGTTCCTCGCCGAGGACAAGACAGCCGCCATCTCCACACAGGGACAGCGGAACGCCAATGTTGTTTCGGGCAAGCTCAATCAGGATGACCTCATTGCAATCCTGATGTCCATTGTCAAGCTCATCGACAGCAAGCAGTTCCCGCTTGACAAGCTCCCGGGTGCAAAGTGAATATCACTGCACGGTGATCTGAACTGAATCCAATACACGAAGCCGCCCGATTTGCATGATGTGCAGATCGGGCGGCTTTTTTCGCTCTGCCGGCGCCGTGATATTCATATTGTACAGAAAAACTGGATAATCGGGCGGAAATCGCAGCAAAATCGTGTAAAAAATATCAAGTTGTATGCATAAAACATCATTGCTTTTTCCGCGCACTTCGGATATAATGGTATAAAGGGATCATACAGATTCCGACAGATATAAAAACGGAGGGTTATCATGAGAAAATATGGAAAACTGACAGTGCTTCTGCTTGCAGGGCTGCTGACGGTCTGCACAGTGCCGGCCGTCGAAATGCCGCAGCAGACGCAGAACATCTCAGCGGCAGCGGCGAGTGCCGTTGTCACGAATCCGGTCATCAGCCGCGGCGTGCCTGCCTATTCAGGCGGCGGTAACGCATCGCACGGCAATGATGACGCCTACTGGACGGCATGGCAGTCCAGCACACCGGATTACCTTGCCTATGATCTTTCCGGCGTGCCGGAATCGCAGCGCAAGCAGGTCATCGCGGTGTGGTATAATGACAGCACCTATGACAATATCGGTTCCTATGTCACCAAGCAGGAGGAGCCGCTCGATTATGTCATTGAGACAAACAGCGCAGCAGGCGGCAGCTTCCCGTCAGAGGGCTGGAAAACCGCTGTCACGGTCTCCGGCAACGGGCTGAGCTCGAAGCAGCATCTCATCGACATGAAGGGCGCCAACTGGATCCGCATCCGCGTGACCAAGGGCGAGGGCGGCAAAGTCAAGCTCAATTTCGATATCCACGATGCCTCGCAGGGCGTGCATGATTCGTGGATTTTCCTCGGCGATTCGATCACCGCGGGCGGCATGGTCAATCAGTGGGGCACGAGCTACGCAGCACATATCCACGCGCTTGATGACAGATTCTATCCGGTTGCGCAGAACGGCGGCATCGGCGGTATTTCCAGTCCGCACGGCAAAGCTGCCATCGACGGCTGGCTCAAGGACAGCCCCGTGAAATATGTCAGCATTGCCTACGGCACAAATGACTGCTGGGGCAATCCGAACAACGCAGATGCGTACTATTCCAACACCAAATACATGATCGACGCCGTGCTCAAGCTTGGCAAGACACCGGTGCTCCCGAAGATTCCCGCCTCGACCAATAAAGATGTGCAGCCGAACGCTGTGATCTTCAACAAGAAGGTGGATCAGCTTTACAAAGAATACGGCGACAAGCTGGTACACGGTCCGGATTTTGAGGCGTTCTTCCAGAAGAATCCCGATCTGCTCAGCTCCGACGGCGTGCACCCGAGCTCTGACGGCTACGAAGCCATGCGCAAGCTCTGGGCGGAGACGATGTACGAAACCGTCTACAAAAACATGCCGGAGAGCACGGTGCTGCCGGATGCTGTCCGCGGCGATGTCAACGGCGACGGCAAATGCACCGCGGAGGATGCCCGTCTGCTGCAAAAGCATCTGCTGACCGAGAAGCTGCTCAGCAGTGAACAGGCAGCGCGTGCCGATCTCGACAGCAGCAAATCGCTCACCGCTTCTGATCTGACGCTGCTGAAACGGGAGATTCTTCCTGCGGGGACATCGCAGCCGGAACAGCCGCAGCAGAGCGGAAAAAGCTCTGTCTATGAGGCGGAAGAGGCCGTGCTCGCAGGCGCAAGCAGTGCAAGTGCCGATGCAGATGCCTCGGGCGGCAAGGCGGTCGGCAGATTCGCGGAGGATACCGACACCGTGACATTCACGGTCGAGGTTCCCGCAGACGGCACCTATCAGCTCATCCTGACCGCAAAGGGAATCGGCGGCAGCAAAACGAACAATGTCTATGCAGACGGCGAATCCGTCGGCACATTTGACAGCTCCGATTCCGGCTACACGGATGCGGTTGTCCGCGGCGTGATGCTGAAAGCCGGCACGCATCAGATCAAGGTCACAAAATCATGGGGATGGATCATGCTGGATAAGCTCACAGTCAAGCCCGATGCCGGTATCTCAAACGATGTCTACAATGTATCGGACAAGCTCATCAACCCGAATGCGGATGCCGCAGCGAAAAAGCTGTTTTCGTATCTCTGCGGCTCCTACGGCAAGTATACGCTGGCAGGACAGGTCTGCGATTACGGTCTGGACGGACCGGAGTTCAAGGCAATCCACGATGTCACCGGCAAGTATCCGGCGATCTGCGGACTGGACTTCATGGACTATGCCCCCTCCCGTGCCGCGCGCGGCGCAAAGGGATTTTCAACGGATACCGCACTGAAGGTGCATCAGGCAGGCGGCATCGTGACATTCTGCTGGCACTGGAATGCGCCGGACAAATACCTCAAGGACGGCAATGATGCAAACGGCAATCCGCGCTGGTGGCAGGGCTTTTCGACCTCGAATGTCACATTCGATATCGACGCTGTCATGAACGGCAGGGATGCAGAGGGCAAAGCGCTGCTCGACAAGGATATCGCCGCAATCGCAAAACAGATCAATATTCTGCGCGATGCCGGTGTGCCGATTCTCTGGCGACCGCTGCATGAAGCCTCCGGCGGCTGGTTCTGGTGGGGCGCAAAGGGCGCTGAGCCCTACAAACAGCTCTGGAAATATCTCTACGCGCAGCTCACAGAGGAATACGGCTGCAGCAACCTGATCTGGGTGTGGAACGGTCAGGCGGCGGACTGGTATCCGGGCGATGAATACGTCGATGTCATCGGCGAGGATATCTATGCAGGCGAGCGCGTCTACAGCGCACAGAATGCAAAATTTGCGGAGCTGCTGGATTATCCCAAGACAAACAAAATCACTGCGCTCACCGAAAACGGCACAGTCTTTGATATCGACAACGTGGTCGCCTCGAATGCACGCTGGGCGTGGTTCGGGACATGGTGCGGCGATTTTGTCACAAACGGCAGCGGATACTCCGAGCGCTACACCGAAAAAGAAATCCTCAAAAAAGCATATGACAGCGAGTATGTCATCACACTCGATGAACTCCCGAAGTGGTAAATAAACGAAAACCGCTCAGATTTTCGCATTGCGGAAACTGAGCGCAGAGTTCCGGACAGAATCCCTGTTCCTTTGTGCCTGCTCAGGCGCAGACAGAACCGTCAGCACGCATAACAGATAAAATCACCGCTCCCGTCAGATTTTCATTGACAGAAGCGGTGATTTGTTTTGTTCAGGCAAACGCTGCGGACACAGCCTGCCGTTTGCTATGCAGTTTTTTCAGCGCGCTCTTTGCCGCGGATCAGCAGGACGAAGAATACCGTGCCGATGATCGCATACGGAATGACCATCCCAAGCAGACCGCCCTGCAGAGCGGTTGTTTTTTGGAGTGTCTCCTCGGAAACACCGCTGGTGAAATATCGGATGGCAAAGGTCTGCAAATTCAGATCCATGATCGAATGGAGCAGAACCGCCGGAAAAACCGAATCCGTTTTCTTTGTCAGCCAGAACAGCACCGCATTGACAAAGACGCAGGAGATGCACATCAGCAGGACGTTCAGCGCCGGATGACCGGTGCCGAAATTATACCCTGCTGCAACAAGCGGTGCATGCCAGAGTCCCCAGATGATGCCGCCGATGATGACCGCGCCGCATGTACCCGTCAGCTGCTCCAGTTTCGGGTTTAAGTAGCCGCGCCAGCCGAATTCCTCGCCGAAGCACGGGAGTGCGATATAGGAAAGCGGCATGGCAAGCATGAGCAGCAGCTCCGAAATGAGATCCGGCAGAGAAGCCTTTGCAAGCGCTTCAAATTTCCAGTTGCCGTGCGTGCAGTTGATGATCACGACAATCATCAGCATAATGAATAACTCTGTCAGAAACGGAATCGCGTAATAGCGGAGACTGCCCTTGAGCCGGAACCGCAGTTTGAGATCGCGGAACCCCTCTTTTGTCATCAGCCGCGTGAGGATGTTTCCGAGCATCGGCGCATACATGCTCAGCGTGACGATCACGCCGAACGCACTGCTCAACCATTTCTCATATCCCCAAACGTGCAGACAGATGATATGCGGAATCCATGTCAGGGAAAACGCGATGAGGAGAAACAACCCGAGCCGCAGCAGCGTCTGCTTTTTATTTGTCATACTGCTCCGCCCCCTTCATATAGACTTTGCACGAGAGCTTATAGGACAGCCCGTACATCACAAGCGCAATCACCGGCAGCAGTCCAAGCAGCAGATTGACCGCGGTGCCGAGCTGCTGCTCAGTTGCTTTTTCATACAGATCCACGAGTTCTTCACCAAAATTTGATACAATGACCATGACAACAATCCCGATCGCGATCATGAAAATGCTCTTGATCAGACTGCCGTTTTTCAGCCCGAACCGCAGCGTCAGCGGAATGTCAACCGCGCGCAGGATGATCTGCAGCCAGAAAAACAGCATCATGAAATCCGCCATGCCGAACCAGCTTGCATCATTTGCCGCGCAGATCATTTCCATAAGGAAATCGGCGGTCTGCAGAGAAAACATCCCGATCATGGACATCGCAATGGTCAGCAGATATTTTCCGCGGACAAAACCCGCAACGCCTTCCGGAGAAGCAGCCGCCCACATCGCCCGGACCTTTTTCGCATCGGCACTGAAAATCATGCCCTGAAACAATCCGGTTGCCAGAAATGCCGCCAGCTGAAACATCAGCCAGAATTCGCCCATCTGCTCCTGCCGGATCAGCTCCATGACAGACAAGCCGCCGGTCCCGGTCTGTGTGGAATGCAAAAACCATGCACAGACAGGATACGCGATCAGCACCGGCACGATCAAAGTCAGAAGCAGAAAGCCCTGATTCTGTTTCCACTCCTTATACGCCAGACCGGTCATTACGACTCTCTCCTCTCATAGGATTTGGAAATTGTAAAATAGTAGGTCAGCGCAGATGCAGCAAAGAAAGCAACGCCTATCACTGCAAAAACCGGAGCTTGCACAAACTTCAAAATCTTCGTCACATCAACAGACGGTTTGAAAACAAGACTGACAGCTTTTTCAATGAGAACAAAGAACGCAATCACGGCAGCATTGCCCGCAACAAGCATCTTTTTCTGCTGCCGCTTATCTCTGAACATTCTGACAACCGCGCCGTAGACGGTATCCAGGATAAGACCGGCGCCGGCACAGATCAGAAATACTGCGATCAGCGGAATAAAGACGGAAAAGCCGGTTGCAGTTCTGAATGCGATTGCATATGCAATGTTGATCACAGCAGCAGCGGACAATGAGATCAGCCGCTGCATCAAAGCAGCACATGCCATTTGCTTTCCGGTCACGGGCAGTGCATAGACAGTTCTTGCCCAGCCGGTTTTGACATCCATGTTATAGTTGCCGCCGTCTCTGACGCCCATGAATCCGCCGATGATCCCGATTCCGATGCTGACCAGATCCAGCGGTAATACAGCTTCTTCATCCGCAGAGATGCTTTCCGCACTCGGGAGAATCAGCACAATCATGAGGCTCGCTGCGAGAAACAGCAGCATCATTCCGATCAGAGCATAATACTTCCGCGAGAGCTTCAGCTCACGGTAAACAAGCGATCTGTATAGTTTCATTACAATTCCCTCCTGTCATATTCAGCGGCAGTGACCTTTTTGCCGAGGTACAGCAGACTGCATAAAATCACAAATGTCAGCAGTGTTAGATAAAAAGCGCCGATGTGCTCCGCAAGATACGTGATCGGATCGGCATTTTCCGGCAGAACAGGCTCATTTTGCAGCAATCCGGCAAGCGCAGACGTACCCCAAAGCAGGAACAGCAAAACAGCAGGCACGGTGAGTATTCGCTTCAAATGCTGATATTCACGCAGCAGCATGCCGGCAGAACGCCGCACAATGCATGAAAGCTCCAGTACACAGAGCGTAAGCAGATAACAGTTGACTGCCGCGCCGATGAACGCAGCATGAAGTGCCGCAGAGACAACTGCACCGCACAGAAGCAGGAATCCGCCGTAAGCAAGCATGATACCGGTTTTGATCTGATAGCGCACCGCCGCATGATCTGCGCCGGAATAGGGAAATGTCAGGCGGCAGTGTTTCCAGCCGCTCATTTCATCCGCCTTGTCTGTATCATATTCGACATTGGTAAGAAATCCTGCCAGAAATGCCGCCATCAGTGTCCCGAAGAACATGCCGCTTGCATCCTCATCGGAACCGGAACCGCCCGCACACATCAGTACTGCGCTCAGGCACATGATCAGCAGAAAGCCCGCCAGCACAATCGTCCGCAGTTTCAGCCCCCGCTGAATCAGCGTCAATTCACGAAATCGGAGAGAACGGTACAATGCGGTCATCATGACCACTCCTTTTTGTCACGGTGAACATAGTAGAGCATAATATCATCAAGGCTTGCGGGATCAATCACGCAGTCGCGGTACTTATAGGATGCATTCTCGCGGTCATGCACCATGACCTCTGCCCCGAAATTGTTGCTGCGGATGCTGACGATATCCGCCGCGTCGATCTCTGCGATTTTCTCCCTGTCGCATTTGAGGATACCGTGCTGTTCGAGGATATCGTCCTTGCAGCCGCTCAGCAGGATTTTTCCGCGGTCGATGAATGTGACCATATCCGCGATTTTTTCAAGATCCGAGGTGATATGCGAGGACATCAGCACGGAGCGCTCGCCGTTCTGCAGATACTCCTGAAAAATGTGCAGAATCTCATCGCGCACAACGGGGTCAAGTCCTGTTGTCGCCTCATCCATGACAAGCAGTTCGGCATTGTGCGAGAGCGCACAGGCGATCTGCAGCTTCATCTTCATGCCCTTGGAAAACTGCCCGATCTTCTTTTTCGACGGAAGCTGAAACCGCTCGAGATACTGCATATAAATGCTGTTGTCCCACTCCGGATACATTCCCTCAAAGATGCGCGCCATATCCCGCGCGTTGAACATATCGTGAAACGGCAGCTCATCAAAGACCACGGCGATGCGCTTTTTGATCACGATTTCATCCTTGATGTGGTCAAGACCGAGCAGCCGGATCTCGCCGGAATTGATGTCGGTGATGTGCAGCAGGCTGCGGATCGTTGTGGTTTTGCCCGCGCCGTTCTGCCCGATAAAGCCCATGATGCAGCCCTTTGGCACATCAAAGCTGATGTTGTCAAGCGTAAAATCATCGTAGCGCTTGGTCACGCCCTTGATTTCGATTGCATTCTCATATTCAGTCATGGTGATTCCTCCCGTTATTCTGCGCTGTTGACGAGGTCGAGAAGCTCATGCAGCTCCTCCATCGTGATGCCCGCCTTGCGTGCCGTATCGCCCGCCTCTGCAAGCAGGGCTTCAAGCCGCTTGATCTGTTCCTCGCGATAAAGCTCGAGATTCTGCGCCTTGACAAAGGATCCCTTGCCCGTGTAGCTCTCGATAAAGCCGTCACGCTCGAGTTCCTCATAGGCACGCTTGGTGGTCATGAAGCTGATGCGGAGTTCGGTGGCAAGCACGCGCATCGAGGGCAGCGCTTCGCCCTCTTTGAGCTTCCCCTCCAGAATCAGCGTCTTGATCTGGCTTGCGATCTGCAGATAGATCGGCTCACCGTTTGCATTGCTGATGTTGATATTCATATTCGTGTACACTCCTTACGGGTTAAAAACTCGCTCAGCATTTGCAACTGCTAAGAAAGTCTGAATTGTATAACCTCTATGTATACAATTATAGCAACTGTGTTACACTTTGTCAAGGGGTTTTGCAAAAAATATTTGCGCCCGATCAAAGAAAAAAAGGAACCGCTCCGATCATCGCGATCAGAGCGGTTTCCGTGTATTCAAAATATAAGCGGTTTTGCATATCCGCAGCGCGCCGGTTATTCGACATTTTTGAGGGCAAGCACCTTGGAAATACGGCGGATGCGGATAAAGTCAAAGACTGTAATCAGCAGATACGCCGCTGTCACCAGAACAAACTGCTTGACAAATCCCTCCGGCTGCATGATGAATGCGAAGTAGCCGCCGAGCTTTGTCAGCATCACGTTCCATTCGGGATCAGATTGTACATCTGAAAGACATAGCCCAGATGCTTGCGGCGATAGGCGGTCAGCGCTTTTTCGTTCATATCCTCGAGCTTTTCGCCGTTGATGCGGATTTCGCCCGCATCCGCACTGTCGATGCCGCCGAGAATGTTCAGCAGTGTCGATTTGCCCGAACCGGAAGGTCCGGGCAGCACGCAGAATTCGCCCTTTGCCACGGTGAAATCCAGCCCGCGCAGCACATCCTGCCGCGTATCGCCCGAGCCGAAGGTCTTTTTCAGCCCGTGCACCTCCAGAAATGCCTGTTCCTGTTTTTCCATCATGTCCTCCTCAATGCCAAGTTAGCTTTCACTAACTTTGCTAACTCGTATAGTTAGATTCATCTAACTATACAGATTGTATCACGTTCAGTCTGTTCTGTCAAGCAGATACACGGTTTTTCGTGCATGCAGTCTCCGAATCTCCGCCGCATTTCAAAATCCTTGTATGCTTTTGACAGTTGCAAGCAAACAGAACAACAGCCGCCCGATTCTGCGTCATGCAAGATCAGGCGGCTGTCTGCTGTCGGACGGGATGTCATTTCAGGGTGCGTTCACGGATGCACATGCGATGTTCCGTCAAATGTCTGATACGGTGTCTTTGCTGTATGCTGTCCCTTACAGTATGCAGTCATCCGAGGACGCTGTCGCCCCAGAGTTCCTCATACTTTGCAAGCACTTCCGGATCAAGCTCCGATTCGCGGTCGAAGTCCGGATCGTATTTCCGGACATAGAACTTCAGTGCTCTGTCCGGCTTGCCGTTTTTGACGGTGAAGTCGATCATGCCTGTTGTCGAAGGATAGATATCCGGATCGAAGAATTTTTTGAGCTGCTGTCCGCTGCGGGTCACAAGGGAGATCGCCTCACAGCCGTTCTCACGGGCGGCCTTATCGTTCAGTGCTGCGAAATACTTGCCGTCTGCAAGATAGACCTTCTCGCCCGGCTGAACTGCGTCATACACCTTCACATACTCATCCTCATCGCCCGGAATAACCTTCCAGATTTCATAAGTCGCAGCGTCATTCAGCAGCGATTTGTCATCAAAGCTGATTACATCTGCGGAGACGAGCTTTGCCATTTCATCTCTGACAAAACGATAGGTGATCTCGGCGGTATAGCCATAGACATAGCCTGCGGAGACGATTTCATCAAAGCCGCCGTCATAGCCTTCCGGAACAGACTCCACATGGACGATATATGCCGGATCCCACTGATCGCCGGTGCGCAGCAGATTGTCAAATGTATGTGTGCCGGTCGCATCGGATGTCCACTCTGCGACTTTCTTTGCGTAGTGCTTCGGGGCTTCGGTCAGCGAGACCACAACGCCTTCGAGCGGTTCGCCGGTCTCAGCGTCAATGCAGTTGACCGTGACATAATTGCTTCTGCCCGGCAGCGGCATGAGATCGAAGGTCAGGTCTCTGTCCGGCTTGCCGTTCTTCACGGTAAAGTCAATGCCGCCGGTCTGATCGGTGAACGCAGCATCCGGATAGATTTCCTTGATGTGCGCTGCAAAATCGCTGTCCGGATCCATCAGCGTCAGCGGATAATGGTGCATTTGCACATCGACATGATAGTCGCCGTCCGGCAGTGCGAAGGAATTTTCAGGTGTGATGCCATAGAAGAAATTGCCTTCCTGATCCGTCACGGTCAGATTGCCGTAGGGCAGTATGCCGCCGCTGCCCGTGTTCTGTCCGCGTGCCCAGTCATACATATTGACAACAACCTGACCGCGGTCGGAATCCTTGACAAGACGCGCATTGACCGCAAGCTCGGTCTTGTCGCCGAACCGGAATTGCGGCTGCTGCGACTGATTGCCGAATTCATTGCCGTAGCCTTCCGGCACATTGGTGATATCCATGATATAGGTATACTGCTCGTCCATCGGGAGACCGGTGAAGTACATCACGGAATTGTCATCCGTGTTCCACTCGCCGAGGTCATAGCCGTGTTCGCCGTAAATCGCATGCAGATGCACCTTCGCACCCGGGATCGGCTCGCTTGTCAGCATATCCACAACACCGACGGCCAGCGTGCCGCCTTCGCTCTTGCGTGCGCCGGTGATCTGCTGCTTGAGCATGGTGTAATCAACAACATCCACTTCGCCGTTTCCGTTGAGATCGGCGTTCCACCAGCTGCCGAGCCTGTCGGTCTGACCGAGCAGGAAGCGCTGCAGCTGCACTGCGTCTGCAATGCCGACGATCTTATCTGCGTTGACATCGCCGAAGCGCGTTGCAAACTGTAAGTATGCCGGATCGTAGTATGTCACTTCGCCGTCTTCATCAATGACCTCGACCCAGTCAATTTCATCGGCATCGCCTTCCGGCTTAAACGCGCTGCAGTCGGTCTCCGTATCATTTGCTTCGTCTGCAAACACCGCTGCGGGCTGCATCGCTGCAAGAGAGGCAGCCGCGGTCAGCGCGGTCAGCAGAGCTGTGATTCGTTTTACATTCAACATGTCAATACCTCCTGACAATTCTAAATTTTGCGCTTTGGGGTTCATCGGAATTTCGTTTTTTTCACGGGGATGCTGCACGGCTGCCGCAGAAGGGGTAGCAGCTGCTTTTGTGCAGCGGTGCGGAATCCGGCTCTGAGCGGATCGCCGCCGGTTGCAAAGTTCTGAGTGAAGATTTATGTGTGTTCGGGTTTCAGAAGAATCAACGCTGCAGCTGATATAATTCTTTCAATGATCTGACAATTCACTCGCTCGTCATATACTAAGACAAGATTCCGGCAGGGATGGTTACGTGGTTTTTATAAAAAATTTTTGCCGCGTATTTTGGGCATTTTTCTGCTTGACGGATCGAATTCTTTGTGATATGATAGTACAAAGAACAAATACTGCAATTGGAAAAACGGGGGAACCAAAACAGGTGTTAAAATATGAAACAGAAAACAGATGACGCGATTCTCGGGATGCTGTTTGAACGGGATGAATCCGCTTTGCAGGAAATCCAGACCGCCTACGGCAAGCTCTGCTACAGGCTCGCAAATGACATCCTGAACAACCGCGAGGATTCTGAGGAATGCGTCAACGATATGCTGCTGAAGGTTTGGAGCACAATCCCGCCGAAGCATCCGGACAGCCTGATCGCGTACATCATCACGATCATCCGGAATACGGCGGTCAACCGCTATCTTGCCGCCAAAACGCAGAAGCGCGGCGGCAGACAGTTTGAAGCGGCATGGGAGGAGCTTGAAACCACACTCGAATCCGATGAAAATCTGCATGATACCGTCGAGACGCATGAGCTGACACGCGAAATCGAGCGCTTTCTCGATACGCTGACGCCGCGCACGCGCAATATCTTTCTGCGGCGGTACTATATGTCCGAATCCATTTCCGAGATTGCCGATCGCTACGGCATGGGCGTCAGTGCGGTCAAAATCTCACTGATGCGGACAAGAGACAAGCTGAAAAAATATTTACGGGAGGAGGGATTGCTGTGAAGACCGAAAAATTTGTCGAAGCGCTCAGTCAGATTGATGAGAAATATGTGCAGGCGCTGCTGGAGGAGCAGGAATCCCCTGCCCTGCCGGCAGAGGAGGAATCCTCGCATGTGCTGCCCGATGCCGGTGAACAGCCGGAAATCCGGATGCAGAAGCCCTCGCAGGAGAAAGCCGGTTCGCGCATCTTCCGTTATCTGATCCTGACGGCAAGCGCGGCAGCCTGTCTGTTCGGGATCTCACGGCTCATGCTGCTTGACCGTCACAGCGGACAGAACGATTTTGTCGAGGATACTGTCCCGACCGAAGCCGTCACAACCATGGCAGAAGCCGCATCGCAGACTACCGGCACAAGCGCTGTCACGCAACTGCATCCCGCCGTGATGACATCCGGAACGCAAACCGTCACCGGCACAAGCAGCACCGCCGCGCCGACTGTCTCCGCAGAGGAAACACAGTCCGCCGGAACCGCCGCCGCAGGCACCGAAAGCGTAACAGAACCCCCTCAGACCACGGCAGCATTTGAAGACGGCAGCTTCGATTCAATCTCGTTTGCAATGCGCAGACAGCCCCCTGCCGGAGAAAGCAAAAAGGGCGGCACACTGGTCATCGGCGTGGTGGATATGATGACGGGCGAGCCGATTCCGGGCGTCAAAGTGGAGCTTTTGTCATCCTCGAATGAAGAAATACTGTATCATCATGTCTGGACGAGTGAAACAGACCGCAGCGCATGCTTCACCGGAATGCCGGTCAGTGCGCAGTATTTCCTGAGCTGCTCGAATCTGCCGGAAGGCTACGGCGATGCAAACGGCAACTGGGGGCAGCAGATGCAGCTTGCTTTTGACGGCAAAACCGAAATGACAGTCAATGCGCGGCTCATCCGCAGTGACATAAACCACAACATTCAGGTCAATATGTTTGACTGGTCAGGGCGGAGAGAGACCGGCACAAACGGCGTCCTGATCTATGGCCATATCCGCGTCACCGCAAAGGACGGCACAACTTATTATGGCAATACGCCGCTCAACAACTTCTCCCTTCCGGACGGCGAATATCATGTCGATGCGATCATGTATCCGGAGCCGATGAAGCTGCTGAAACCGGACAGCGCTTTCGGCAGATATCTGAAGGAACTGTATCCGGAGCTTGATCTGCCTGATCAGTCCGGCGGCATTGATTTCACCGTCAGGGACGGCATACCGGACAAGGATCTGACCTTCAACATCGCACCGCCGGATGACAAATGCAATTCGATCACGGTCAGCTGTACGGATCCGGAGACCGGCGAACCGGTCAAAGGCGTTGTGATCTCTGTCATTGAGGCGCCGGAGGTCTATGCGAAAAAGATCGCGGAGTGGACATCTGACGAAACCGGCACGCACACCTTTGACGGTCTGATGTTCTGCGGTGATCAGGGCAATGCGCAGTATCTCGTCAAAGTCGAGCAGGTGCCGAAGGGATACACCGGCGGCTATGATACACCCGTCACCTTCGGATTTGTCTACGAATATCAGGAGGGAATCCGGTATAACTTCTACAAAACAGAGTAGAATTCTGATGCAGTCAGAAAGCCGCTCCGATCAGCATTGCCTGAACGGAGCGGCTTCTTTTATATCGCAAAAACGGAGGCATCCCCTGCTTTCGGGGATGCCTCCTGTGGTTTTCAATTGATCATAATCTGCTTGAGCAGCGTGAGGTCAGCGGCAGTGAGCGCGCCGTCATGATCAAGATCGGCCTGCTGCCAGACAGTCACCGTGGCGTTCGGCTTGGTCAGCAGCCAGTTGAGCAGCGCAGTCACATCCTGCTTGTCAACCTTTTTGTCATCATTGACATCACCCGGCAGATCATCCGTTACATCCAGCGGCGCGCCGTTCGGATCAAAGACCATCTTCGCGCGTTTCAGGAACGGATCATCCGCATCCTTTTCGACCTTGTTCCATGTATCCTCGGTGCCGTAGAATGTGATGGTTGCCGTGCTGTCATTATCGCAGAATGCTCTGACGTCGATCGACTTCAGATTGCCGGAAATCTTGATATCCTTGATCTTGTTGCAGGCTGCAAAGACGCCGAAATCAATATGCTCTGCGCCGTTCAGCTCAACGGATGTCAGATTATCGCAGTACCAGAACGTGCTCGCTCTGATCTCCTTGATGCTCGCCGGAACAACAACAGATGTCACATCCTTGTTCTTCTCAAACGCGCCGTCCGCAAGATATTTGACGCTCGAAGGAATTGTGACTTCGCCCTTGCAGGAGCGTCCGTCCACAACCGCGCCGTTGATAATCACGAGCGGATCCTTCTTGCGCTGTGCTTCGAGCCACGGTGTCCCGTCAAATGTGAACGCGCCGGTCTTGACCAGATGATCCGGGAAGTTGATCTCGGAGAGCGACGTACACTGCTCAAATGCCTGAAATGCGACATGCTCCATGCTGTCCGGCAGTGTCAGGGATTTCAGCTGCTTGCAGTAGCTGAACGAATACGCACCGATCTCAGTGAGCGTATCCGGCAGCGTCAGGCTCGTGATCTCGGTGAATTCGCCGACATACATTCCGATTTTTGTCACCGGCAGGCTTTCGATCGTTTCCGGAATTTTCAGATCCGTGACCGAATCCTTGAGCGAGGTAATCTCGATGTGATCCGAGAACTTCTTATAGTAGATCCCGTTGCTCTCACCCTCGGTATAGCCCTCGCCGTCTGCATAAGCGACAAGCGGCTGACTGCACCATGTGCAGTTCTGCAGCGCAGCCGATGCAGATGCGGTCATCATGACTGCCGCGAGAAAAGCAGCAGCTCTGATTTTCTTATGCTTCATATTACCCCTCCTGTTTTAATAATATATTTTTTTAATAATTCTTCCAAAAGTGATTTAAAAGTCTCTGTATTTTTAGCTGAAGTATATTGAAATAAAATACCTTTTTCTTCAGCATATTTTTCTATTGTTTCTTCTTTTACTTCTTCATTCATATATAAATCTTGTTTATTACCTGCAATACCTAAAACAGCTTCATCTTTTAAAAT
>CAMKLV010000009.1:0-75173 GCA_946413695.1 uncultured Ruminococcus sp.
GACCAAAACTTTTATTTCGGCTTCGCCGTGTGCGCCTTAAGTTGTTAGCATTGTCCTCCTCACTTCTCACTTCTGTCTCCTCACTTGTACTATTCCCCTGCTCCCCCTGCATATGATGCACCAGACGGGCTCCGGCAATGCCGCCCCACCATGCAAGGAGTGAGCACTATGTCCAAACGCCAAACCGCCCCGCGCGATCCCCTCGATGACCGCGCCCTCATGCTCGGCGCCTATATCGCAGAGCATGCTGCCACCGTCCGCAGCACCGCCGCCGTCTTCGGGATCTCAAAATCCACCGTCCATAAGGATATCACATCCCGGCTGCCGCGGCTGCACGCAGGTCTTTCCGCGCAGGTTCACGCAATTATCGAAAAAAACAAGCAGGAGCGCCATATCCGCGGCGGACTTGCCACAAAACGCAAATATGAACGTCAGCGTTTTGCCGCATCTGCGCCGCATTCTGAGGGTACACTGCACATGTAATCCGCTGATTATGTAACAATTTGGAAACAAACCGCAAAAAGCGCCGTTTGATACTTGACGAATCGGGAAAAAAGTAGTAAAATAGTAAGCGGCAGATTATGCACGAATAGAAAAGGATTACCGTGCGCTCTGCACGGTATCATCATGAGGAGGATAAAAAATATGAAGCGAATTGGTGTGCTTACAAGCGGCGGCGATGCGCCGGGCATGAACGCTGCGATCCGCGCGGTTGTCCGCACTGCGATCTACAAGGGGATGTCCGTCATCGGTATCAACAGAGGCTATAACGGTCTGCTGAACCGCGATGTTTATGAGATGGATCTCCGCTCGGTTTCGTCCATCATCCAGCGCGGCGGTACAAAGCTCTTTTCCGCACGCTGTCTCGAATTCAAAGAGGAGGCAGGCGTCCTCAAGGGCGTTCAGGCTTGTAAGGATCTCGGCATTGAGGGTCTCGTTGTCATCGGCGGCGACGGCTCCTACCGCGGCGCAGGCGATCTTTCCAGACACGGAATCCCCTGCATCGGTCTGCCGGGCACCATTGATAATGATATCTCCAGCACCGATTTCACCATCGGCTACGATACAGCAATGAACACCGTCATGGAGCTCGTAGACAAGCTCCGCGACACCAGCCACTCTCATGACAGATGCTCCGTTGTCGAGGTCATGGGCAGAGGCGCAGGCTATATCGCAGTCAACACCGCCGTTGCCTGCGGCGCTGTTGAAGTGCTTTGCCCGGAGAAAGAGTATAACCTCGACGAGATCATCGAGAAGATGCAGGCAAGCCGCAAGATCGGCAAGCAGAACTTCATCATCATCGTTGCAGAGGGTGTCGGTCACTCCGAGGAAATCGCAAAGACCATTCAGGCAAAGACCGGTATCGAATCCCGCGCGACCATTCTCGGTCACGTTCAGCGCGGCGGTTCTCCGACAGTCCGCGACAGAGTGCTCGCAAGCCGCATGGGCAACTATGCTGTTGAGCTGCTCGAGAAGGGCATCGGCAACCGTGTCGTCGGCGTCCGCGGCAATACGCTCGTAGACTATGACATTCAGGAAGCACTCAAGATGGTAAAGCCGTTCGATGACGATCTCTACGATCTCACGAAGGTCATCAGCATCTGAGTATAAATCTGACAGCACAGCATCAGACAGAAATTCATGCCTGGCAGAAGAAATCTTCTGCCGCAGAGTAGGAAATTCCGCGTGAAGTGCCGCCCGGACGGGGAGTTGTCGGGCGGACGAAAAGTGCCGTTGAGCGCTTGCGGTGGAGTTTTCGCATCCCGCTGAGGCATAAGGGAAATACAACACTCCTTTGTGCATTCGGGGTAATTGTGCAAAGGAGTGTATTTTTATGAAAATGTTTCAGGAATCTTTCAAGGAATTCAAGGATCTGCGCGCGGTGGTTGTCACCGGTCTGCTGATCGCCCTCTCAATGGTGATTGAATCGTTCACGATCAATCTGGGATTTGCAAAGATCAACTTCGCATTTCTCGCGATCGCCGCAATCGGCATGCTTTACGGACCTTCCGTCAGCTTCTTCGCCGGTGGCGTCTGCGATGTCCTCGGCTATCTCGTCGCACCGGACGGCGCATTCTTCCCGCTCTACACGGTAATCGGCGCGGCGCAGGGACTCATCTACGGTCTCATCGCCTACCGGAAGCTCTCGAAGCGCACCGGCAAGGAATATGATTTCGAGATGATGATCCGCCTGATTATTGCGCGCGTGATTGACGTTGTTGTGATCAACCTCGTCTGCAACACCGCCGCAAACTTCCACTACGGCTTCCTGCGCGACAAAACGCTCTCCGCCGCGATTGCTGCAAGAGTTGCAAAGAATCTGCTCGAGCTGCCGGTTGATATCATCCTGATTGTCGGTGTGCTGATGGCAGTCCTGAAAGCATATACCATGGTCTTCGGTACGCGCAGAACCACTGCGTAACCCCAATTTATCTCAATACAGGAGAAGTACAATCATGAAACTCGGATTTCTCGGTGCCGGTAATATGGGCACTGCAATGATGCGCGGCATCGCCGCCTCAGACCTCTGCAAATCCGGCGAAATCAGTCAGATTTTCGCCTTTGATACCGATGCGGAAAAGCTCAGAAAGCTCGCAGATGCAGGCATTCAGCCCTGCGATTCCGCACAGGCACTCTGCGATACCGTTGATTTTCTCGTGCTTGCGGTCAAGCCGCAGGTGCTCGGCGGTGTGCTCGATGCAGTCAAAATCCGGAGCGAGCAGGTCATTATCTCGATCTGTGCGGGCATTCCGGCTTCGTTCATCCGCAGCCACACCATCGCAGATGCGCGCATCATTCTCTGCATGCCGAACACCCCGCTGATGCTCGGTCTCGGTGCAACGGCGCTTGCAAAGTGCGAGGGCATCACCGATCCGGAATTCAGCCTTGCCATGCAGATGTTCGCGACCTGCGGCATCGCGGAGGAAATCCCCGAGGACAAAATGCGCGAGATCATCGCTGTCAACAGCTCGAGCCCCGCGTTCCTCTATCTCTATGCAAAGGGCTTCCTCGACTACGCAAAATCCGACGGGCTCGATGAAGGCGCGGCACTGCGTCTCTTTGCGCAGGCGATGATCGGCTCTGCAAAAATGATGACCGATTCCGGCTACTCGATCGACGAGCTCATCAAGATGGTCTCCTCCCCCGGCGGCACAACGCTTGCAGGTCTCGATCAGCTCTATCAGGGCGAACTGACCGCAGTTGTCGATCGCTGCTGCAACGCCTGCACACAGCGCGCCTATGAGCTCGCAGGTGCGGAGCGCAAGAAATAAACAACGCATATTCTGCATTCCTGCCGCATAAGGTATCTCGGAGGGATGCATATGAAACCAATGCGCGATTTGCTTTATCACACCGTATCTGCGCGGACAAGCCTGCTCAGAGAGGCATTTTTCCGGCGGCCGGATCCGATCCGGCTGCTGCTGGACTGGGCGATGCTCGGCATCGGGCTCGGAACGCTGCTCTGCGGTGCAAAACCGGATTCCGCCGGTCATTTTCTGCTGACGCAGGGACTGCTGCTCTCAGATGCGGCAAGGTCACTCGGAGATGTGCTCCGGACGGCGCTCTGTCCCCTGCTGATTCTGCTGAGCGGAATCTGGCTCAGCGGACTTTCCGCCTTTGGTCAGCCGCTCGCGATGCTGTTGCTGCTCTCACGCGGCATTGCATTCGGAATCGCAGCAGGAGCATGCTTTACGCAGTATCCGCTTCGGGATGCGCTCTGCATATCCGCGGTGCTGCTGCTCCCCTATGGCTTCTGCAGCCTGCTGCTGCTCTGCTATGCCGTGCGGGATTCGATCCGGCTTTCCAACCGCATGACGCGCTATCTGCTGCGCGGACAACCCGCGGCAGAATCCGCACAAAATCCCGATGACAGACTGAGTGCCATGCTCGCCTGTCTGCTGCTGGCGCTGCTCAGTGCCGGCATGCATACGCTGCTGCTCTGGCTGCTCAATGACAAGCTGCTCGCCTGAGCCATCAGAAAGGATGTGTTCACTTTGGGTCTCTTTGGAGGCTATCAGAATGCAGGCCCCGGTATTGATCCGAACGCGCCGAAAAAAAAGCCGTTCTTCCGGTTCTGGGAGCTGCTCCGCCGGAACTTCGGCAAAATCCTCAGTGTCAACCTGATACACGCGCTGCTGCACATTCCGCTGCTGCTGGCAGGCATTGTCTATATCAGCACAGACAACAAATTCACCAATGCCATGACGATCTTTCTGCTGGCGGTGCAGTTCTTCCTTGAGGGACCGCTGCTTGCCGGATGTGCGCGTGTCATGCGCCTGATTGTGCTGGACAAGGCGTTCTTCCTCTGGGAGGAGTTCAAAAAGGGCTTTACGCAGAACTTCGGCGCGGCGCTGCTCTACTGGATCATTGATGCGATTGTGCTTACCTCGGTTGTGACCGGTTATTTTGCCTATCCGGAATATGCGGAAGCAACCGGACGCCGCGGCATCTTTATCGTCTACGGCATTTCGCTTGCGATTGCGGCAGTGGTGCTGTTCATGAACTATTATATCATGGCGCTGCAGGCTGCCACAACGCTCAAGCCGAAAGCGATCCTGAAAAACTCGTTTATGCTGGTCGGATTGTCGCTGAAGCAGTGCCTGATTACAACGGCAGGCATCGCGCTGATGCTCGGACTGATGTGGCTGCTGCTCTCGATCAACAGCCTGTTCATGTTCCTGCTGCCGTTCTTCCCCGCGGGCTTCATCGGATATCTGGTGATGTTTGTGCACTATCCGGTGATCCAGAAATTCGTCATCAATCCGTATTATGAGGAGACCGGCGAGGAGAATCCCGAGGATGATGACACACCGGATGATGACGATGACCGTCTGTTCACCGACCGCGGCGGCACCGAGACACCCGTCAAACAGGAATCCCGCAAAAAGGGCAAGACCATCTCGTGAGAGATGTATCTCCGATGGATTTATAATGGGCTCTCGCACGCTTCGCTATGAGTTTGCAAGCAAACTCACCAAACCCGCCAAAGGGTCACTGACCCTTTGGAATCCCGTTTTTATGCATGGATAATAGAAAGCCGCCAAATGCGCGTAATTGCGTTGATTTGGCGGCTTTCATTATATTCTGTTTTCCCGATCGGGACACTGGATTACAGTCCTGATTTTGAATGATTCGGACTTTAGCCTTTCGGCGGCACGCCCTGCGTGCCCCATTACAAATCCGTCGGAGATACTATTTCACTGCCGGAAGAAGAACGGCAAACAGTTGTAGAGATACTGCCGTACATAATACCAGTCATGTCCGCCGCCGTTTGCGAGGATAAACCACAGGTTGCCCTTGGAGAAATCCGACGTATACTCAAACTGCGAGAGCTTCTTCATGTTCTCGATCTGCGGACGGAGCGCGTCAATTGCAAAATCGGAGGTGCCGGTTGCAGACATGATGAAATACTGATCCTTTTTCAGTCCTGCCTTGTCAACAGCTCTTGCGAGCGCATTTGCATCCGGACTTCCGGTGCCCCAGTGATGTGCACCGCTCATCGGCATGAAGTATGCAACAATGTCTGCGCAGTTCTCAAAGACAGCCCATGTCGAGACGCTGCCCATCGAGAAGCCGCCGTATGCGCGGTGCATTCTCGATGCCTTGAGATCTGCCTCAGAGGTCGATTTCGCATAGGTCGAATATTTGCCTTCCACAAACGGCACAACGCTTGCACGGAACTCTTTATAGAAGTTCTCCGCATTGTAGAACGTATCCGCGCTGACCTTGTTAAAGGTCGGTGTGACAATAATCATCGGGTCAATGTCGCCGTTTGCGATCATGTTGTCAAATACGCGCTGCCATTCGCCGTTGTTGTTATAGAGCAGCGTGTCCTCGTTGTCGCCCATGCCGTGCATGAAGTAGAATACATTGTACTGCTTATTGCTGTCATAGCCGTAAGGGAGATAGACATTCAGCGCATTGCTGCCGTTGATGCCGTTGTAGGTCTCCTTGACGATTTTGCCCGCCTTGCCGTTCGCATTCCGGTAGCTTGCCGGATACTCTGCGTACTGCTTTGCCGGATCGTATTTGTATGTCGATTTCGGAGGATCCGCCGGCTGCTGCTTCGGCGTGCGGATGAGCTGCTTGAGCGCCGCCAGATCAGCCGCATTCAGGCACTTGTTGCCGTCGAGATCGGCAAGTGCCGCCTGCGATTTGCTGAGCTGCTGTTTTGTCAGCAGATGCTGCAGAAGCAGGGCTGCGTCCGCACGGTCAAGCTTGCCGTCGCCGTTGAGATCGCCCTTTTCCGCATTCGGAGCCGGATCGTCCTTCGGTTCATCTTTCGGCTCATCCTTCGGCGTATCCTTCACCGCATAATGGTAAACATCCGGCAGCTCATCGAGCGAGAGCAGATAGTCGCTGTTGTAAACCTGCTTGAGATACGATGCGGTGTTGATCGGATCGCTGTCGATGAACGAGGTGTGCCATGTCATGAACCACAGCCACTTTGCGCCGTCGGCTTTCATCTTCTCCGGATCGGGAATCGCGCCGTTTTCGTGCAGGCAGACAGGCTTTTGGGCAACATCCGCCGTCCGCTGATACATGCTGACCAGCGAATTCGTGTGGTTGACATAGGTATCCGCACCGATGATATCGACATACTCGTCGCCCGGATACCAGCCGCCCTTGACATCGCCGCAGTAGCCGAGGCTCCAGATCAGATTGTTCAGCCCGAATTCATTGGTATAGCGGTCATACATCAGGCGCCAGAGCTTTTTGAAGTTTTCTGCACCGCCTTTGCCCCACCAGAACCATGCGCCGTCAAACTCATGGAACGGGCGCCAGATGACCGGCACACCGGCATCCTGCAGCTCCTTGAGCGCCTTTGCGCCCTGATCCATTCCGGCGATCAGCTTGTTATATTCATTGGTGCCGGGCGTCAGAATCTTCGACCAGTCCGGATTTGCATTCATCGCTTCCGTGTGGCTGCCCTTGAAATCGTCGCCGCAGTGCCAGCAGATCGTCACGATGCCGCCCTTTTGCGCCCACGCCTTTGCGCGGCGGTTGCATCCGGCAAAATCCTGCCCCATATAGTCAAGACCGCGCAGCGCAGGGACTTTTCCGCTCGCATTTTTGATGATGTTGAACTCATAATCCTCGCTGCCCATCCATGTCGATTCCTGCTGTCCGGAGATGACATGCTTGCCGTAGGTATCACAGAGGAATGCGTACAAAGACTGCGCCTCTGCGGTCGCCTTCGGATTCGAGAGCTTTGCACTGACCGTTGTGCCGGACGATGCGCGCTCAGTGACGGTCAGGCTGTCGAGATAGGTCCAGCCCCATGATGATTCGATCGTAATTTTGTTTGACCCTGCTTTCAGAACTGCTGTGACGTTTGCCGTCTTGAACTTGCCCTCGCCGGTGTAATCACAGGAAACCGTGCCCGCGGAATCCCCGTTGATGAGGAAATTCTGCATTTTGCCCTTTTCGTCATAGGGCTGACTGTAGCGGATGCCGAGCGTATAGGAGCCCGCCGCAGCCGCCTTGACATCGAGTGTCACGGAGTCGCCGGCATCCAGCAGGCTGACCGCCTTTCCGCCGCTTGCGCCCTCTAACGTGACAACCTTTGTGACCTCTGTGCCTGTATCATAGATCGTTCCATCTTCCCACTCATAGGAATCTGCCGCCGCGCAGGAGACCGGCTGTACAGCGAGTACAGCCAGCACACCTGCAAGCAGCAATGTCAGGCTTCTTTTTTGTTTCATTTTCATCCTCCCGTTTTTTCCCTATGGCAAGCCGTGCCGCTGCAAGGGGATCAGCAGCGCGTGCCTGCATTTCACAGCATACCACTTGCCGCCGGAATCCGGATTCTGCGCCTTTGCGTGGGGCGCTTCCAGCCGGACTCCTTGTTTTCATTATAGCATCTTGACAATCGGAACGGAATGATATATAATGAATCTAACTTGATGTTTTCTATCCGAATCAGCCGCAAATCATTTGAAATCCGCGGTTTTATATCGGCTTTCTTGATAAAAAGTGAGGTTCAGAAATGTTCAATATTATCTGCATGGGGCTCGGCTACGAGCACGAATCCGATTTTGTAATCGACCGCAGGGACGGATATCCGCACTATCTTGCGCTGCTTGTCCGCAGCAAAAGCAGGCTGGAATATCAGGGCGAAATCCGCTCCTATCCACCGAACACCTTTATATTATATGACAAAAATGCGCCGCAGTATTACGCCGCAGACGGCGAGCCCTATGTCGATGACTGGATACAGTTTGAGAGCGAGCCGAAGGTGATTTTATCGTTCGGGCTGCCGCTGAACCAGCCGATCCCGATTCCGGACTGGGCAAAGCCGGAGCAGTATTTCGCACTGATCTGCAGTGCCTTTTTCCGCGGCTTCAACAACGATGCGGTCATCAATTCGCTCATGACCGCCATGCTGACGGATTATTCGGTGATCCCGCTGATGTCGCAGAAGCCGATGCCCTATTTCGGCGCACTTGTCGCAATCCGGCAGCAGATCGGCGCACAGCCGCAGAAGGACTGGTCGGTGCCGGAGATGGCAGAGTCGCTGCACATCAGCGCATCCTATTTTCAGCGCATCTACAAAGAGGCATTCCATGTCTCCGCAATGCAGGATGTGATCCGCAGCCGCATTGAGGCGGCAAAGAATCTGCTGCACTGCACCGAGCTCAACGCTGAGGAGATCGCGCTCCGCTGCGGCTATGCAAGCCCCGAGCACTTCTCGCGGCAGTTCAAGCAGCACACCGGTCTCTCGCCCGATCAGTGGCGCCGCAGTAATCATTGAATGCTGCGCAACGCTTCAAAGACCGCCTTGACTTTTTCCACTTATAACGCTATAATAATTATTATAATAATACGTGCCGATTCGATTGGCTTTTGAGAGAGGAACAATTTATGAGATACAAGAAAACTGCTTTGCTCTTTGCGTCGATTCTTTTGCTGACATCAGTCAGTGCAGGATTCGCTGACACACTGTATGTAAAGGTTTCTGCTGCAGCGGTACAAGCTGATCAGGATGCAGCGAAAGGTGACATCAACGCCGACGGCGCTGTCAGCGTCGCGGATGCACAGCTTGCCCTGAATGCCTATGTCCGAATTATGGCAGGGCGGGAATCCGGACTCACAGAACCGCAGACCCTTGCAGCCGATATCTCCGGCGACAAGTCAATTACCGTTGAAGATGCGCAGTATCTCCTGATGTACTATGTAAAAAATACGCTTTCCGGCACGCCGACTACATGGGAGGAACTGACCGGCGTTATCAATAATAATGTCAGCACCGCAGCATATGACAGGTTTTCATCTATTCCGGATATGCACAGCATCTCTCTTGAAAAAGAGGGCAAATTAACCGTTGATTTAATTGACAGTATCAAGTTTACTGATAACGTTACTCTGACGCAGGCAAATTTTAATGCGTCAAATCTTTGGAATTACAAAACATATCTCTCCGCTTCCTCCATTGCAAAAGTATCTGATCCGATTCGTGTACGTGACGCCTATGATAATATGATAAGCGATATCCAATGCACGTATGGTGACAATATTCAGGCGGCAAATATCTGTTTTGGATTCAAAGCAGACGGTACACCTGATCGTGTTTATAAAGCTGCTGATGTTTCAGACGGCATTCTTGAACTTGACAACACAACGCATTATATTTGTATTGTAAAGTATTCTACGGTTGATCTCACATTGAAATCAACAATCGGAAAACTTGACAATATCAACGAAATACCCCACTACGAAGTCGGTACGGGAAAGACCTACTCCTCATTAACATCATGCCTTCGAGCGCTGAAAGATGACAGCAGCGAAAAGGTCATTGACATTTACGGCGGAACATACGATATATTAGACGAAATGGGCGGGAGTGATTTTCTTTCCACGCTGACAGGCTCCGAGCATTGGTATGATGTATGCGATATTATTCCCCCGAACACAACGCTGCTTGGACATGGAAATGTTATTATTAAAATGGATATTCCTGCAAGCACACCAAATGCAATCGCAACACTGCTTTCGCCGATCAATATGCAGGGAACCGCGGCACTGAAAAATCTCACCATTCTTGGAAGTAACTGCCGATACTGCGTTCATCCTGAGGGCAGCAAATTCCCTGAATTTGATAATGCGCACTGGCTTATTGAAGATTGCTATATTGAAAAAACAAACACTGCGCTCGGAACAGATAATGCAATAGCTTGCGGTCTGAATAACGGCGTGCTGTTTAATATCAGAAATTCTGTTATCAAAAGTTCTTCCACCGGAGCCTTTTCAATGCATGATAATGGTAATGTTTTCGCTGAATCGCCCAGAGTATTCTTTGAACACTGCGCTCTGATCTCTACAGCATACTCTTTGATCTATTCCTGCACAAAGCGAGAAAACATGCAAACAGTGATCAATGTCATGGTAAATGACTGCTACCTCACTAATTTCACGCGTAAAACCGCCGCAACAGCGGGAACAAAGGATATTTATCAGGTGACATACATCAATAGTCCTCACCAAACTCAGAATTCCGCGAATCTGATTGATCTGATTCCAGATACGGATTACAGCAACTGAGCTGTATGACACAACAATGACACAAAAAGCGCGTACCCGTGAGCGAATGCACACAGATACGCGCTTTTTATATCATGCACCTGACAGGATTTGAACCTATACTTATATAACGTATTTACGCTACTTTTCATCATTCGTGTCATATTTCATGTCATATTCTGTTATTTTTCAACTATTTTTATATCATCATTTTTGCCGAATACCATTGACAATATCCTAAACATCGGATATGATAGTTATAATAATAACATGGGGGAGCTGATCTGAATATGAATACAGAGGAACGCGCTCAAGCAATCATGAATTTCGTACAGAACAGCGATATCCCGGAACAATACCATACTATAATGCAAACGATCATCCTTTACATGACAGAGCATCCGGACAGCACACTTATGGATGCATGCAGAATCTACGCAGAACAGCATCAGTGCTCCGGGCAGACCGTTTATCGGACATTCCGGCAGGCTGTCCTGAGCGGCTGGGAGAACGCTGTCACACCGTCCTCCCTGCTCTATTCGCGGCGGATGTCTCCCGAGGAATTTGTGCAGGCGGTCATTGCCAGACTTAAATAACAAACACCGGCAGAGGACCACTCCCCTGCCGGTTATATTATTGTCTTTACTTGTTGTAGATGTGCTCTGCGTTCACTTGGTAGATCGGCTGTTTGGGTATCTTAACAGATACAACGGAGGCTTGATGAACTACCGTAGACGGACACCCATCCTTCTCATTTCCAACCCCACAGCACGACGCCGTTCTCTTTGTAGTAGGTTTTCGACAGGATGATGTCGCCGGTCAGGTAAAAATTGGAATTTCCGTTGTTCCCGAGCAAACATGCTTTATAATCGGACGGATTGCTGTTGTGATGCAATTCGGTTCGTGTGAACTCTGAAAGAATCGCGCCAGTATCAGCGTTTATCAGCTTTCCGTATCCGTTGCTTTCTTCGTCCAATCCGAAAATAACGCTGTATGCGGTTCCGGCTGTTATAGGCTCGGAGAAGTTTCTGAGCGGCAGCGAGTTTCTGTCTGCCCATCCGCTGCCATCCGCTGACATCCCCATCCAAAACTGGTTGTAACGTGGCTGGTATTCAATGGTCGGATTTGCGTAGTTGCTGCCAACTGTACCGAGCAGACACACAACGTCCGATGTCAGGAATTTTGGTCGATAAGTGATGCACCACTCCCACGCGCCGTTGTAATGGAATGCCGTTGTCGGCGATATGGTATATCCACCTGAAGTAGCGGATGAACGATTGAAAATAAGCTCAAGCTTAGCGAAGTCAATATCGAAACAAGGATTGTTCACCGTCAGCATGCCGACAAATCCAGAGTCTTTACTCCCGCCGCCTCTGCCAACCGCAATCGCGGCTGCTTTCATCAACTCATAATAATTCATGCCTATTACCTCAGCTTCCGCTCTGCTCCGGATGCCACTTGCCGCTGTCTCCGCTCAGCGTTACAAACGTGATCTCGTCTGCCTCAACGATCTGTGCGGTACTGCCTGCGGCCACGATGTAGCCTTCGACTTCATCACCGATCTCCGGCAGGTCTGCCGCGGTTGCAACCTGCAAATCAAGCTTAGCGATCGGCTTGCCAAGAATTGTAGTAGGCTCGCCTTCACTCTCCTGCTTATACCCAATGATTGCTCTGGGTGCCTCAACCGAAATCCATCCCATAGTCTGCCTCCTTAATCCTTAATTTGCAAGTTTTGCCTTTGTCGCCGGTCCGCAGAGACCGTCCACATCCAGATCATGCTCAAACTGGAATGCGAGCAGACCGCCGAGCGTGATCGTGCCGAAGTCGCCGTCAACCTCCGACTTGCGGAGATACCCCTTCGCAGCGAGCCGCGCCTGCATCAGCTCGACGTCGGCGCCGCGATCGCCCTTCCGGATCACGCGTTCCGCCTGCTGCTCGGGCTGGTAAATGAAGCCGAGGAACCGGTATGCTGTTGACTGCCCCCAGTTGCCGCTCTCACGGTACCTGTGCGACGTCCAGAACGGATTTGTGCAGCCATATCCGCTCTCCGACGTGATGATGCTGCCGTCGCTCTTGATCTCCTCGACCACAGCGACGTGGCCCGCGCCGTCCGCGCTGGTCCACGTCTTACCCTTTGCCCAGCAGATGATCGCGCCGAGCTGCGGCTTTGTGCCGACCTCGAGACCGGCGGCAATCGCCGTATCATAGAAATCTTCGGCGTTCGGAGGATACTGGAAATAGACGTATTTGCCTTTTCCGATGATCTCATTGAATCTGCCTGCTGCATAGCCCACGCAGTTTGCGAGGACATTGCAGCCCTTGTCGGTCGGGCTGCCGAGGATCGCTCCGGAATATCCGCCGTTTGCGAGCCGGTTGTAGTACGGATTACCGCTCTCGGGTTTTGTCAGTCTCGGTTTGAACATTGCTTTCTTCCTCCTTTTGCTGAAAGACACGAAGTTTCTTCACAATCCATTTCGCCCATCGAGCTTCGGGATTGATCTCGGCATAGTTTTCCAAAATCGAAATCAGTTCCATCACAAGGATATACAGAAATACAAGCAGCGAAGCGACCATCCCCGAGACGGCTGCGAGCTTCTGTGCGACTGCCCCTTCCGATCCTTCCGAGTAGTATTTGCCGAGCATACTGAGACCGATCTCCAGACCGCATGCGACGCCCATGATGATGATCTCCGAAATCTTGTGGATTCCGCCAAGCCTCATGGTCTTGCTGCTCACATCATTCTTCACGCATGCCTTCAACAGCCCTGTTAAGAAATCAGATGCAGCAAGACCGATCACAATCGTAATCATGATGATGTACTTCATGCCGTTTCGCCTCCTTCCGTGCCGCCGCTCATGAGCTGTGCCTGCGCGGTCAGACTCTGCGCCTGTGTTCCGCCGCCAAGCGCAAGGATCATCCGGTAGAGCGCCGGAAGGCTCGGGCAGAACGGCACAAACTGATCTGAGAGTGCCCAGTCCTCCGCCGTGCAGATCATCGGGCGGAGCACCACATTGTCAACCACCGTGCCGCTGCGGACAAACAGGCGGAATCCGTTTGATGTGCTCCACACCGGATTCCAGTCGGCGTCGGTATTTGTGAAGCAGTCCCACTGCGTCACCGGGGTTGCGCCGGATTTGTAAATGTAGATGCCGTAGGTGTCATTCGAGGTGCCGTCACACATAAAGTGATATGCTTTTCCCGCCGTGAGCGCCATATTCACCGGATCGGCAACCTGCACATTGAACGAGCCTGTGCACTTTTTATCCGGATTCACGCCGTTGAGCGTGATCGTGCCCGCCTCTGCATCGAACACGCAGGATACGCCGTAGCCGGTGACATTATCGCCAGTCAGTTGCAGCAGATTCTTTGCTCCTTTATTGATCAGCGGCACAGTTGCATCTTGCAGTTTTTCCCGTGCGCTGATCTCAGCGCTTAAGTCAGCCTGCAGCGCCTTGAGCGGAATTGCGTCAATACCATCGTCAAGCTCCTGCGATGTATGTGATAAATACGTTCTATCTCCAACATCTGTAGCCATTATAGCGTTCCCCTCCTCATGATTTGTTTGCCGCGACTGTCGAAGATCAGCTTGCCGCGGCTGTCTCGCAGCGGAATCTCATATGTGCTTTCTGTCGGTTCGACATCGAAATCCTGCGGATATCCGGCAGAGCGCGTAAAGCTGTTTTTGCTACCGAACACAACTCGCGTGACTTCTCCGGTGATGCCGTCCATCTCGGTCTCGGTGATTTTCAGCGTTACTTTTACGCCGAGTAATTCGTCATAGATTGTGCCTGAATTGCCGACCTTGTATTGATAGTGATTTGTCAGTTCCGGATAGATGTCTTTCAGGTCTTGCACATCGACCTCGTAGCAGATGACAGGTGTACAAGAGTTCTTCCATAGTGCAATCAAATCCGCATACATCCGCGCAAAAAGCACATCATTGACATCTTCTCCGGAATACATGCGCTCCCAGAACCAGTCATAGAAGTCCTGCTCGTATCTGATTGTCTGTGACCGCACGATATTGTGCGGGAACTGGAAGAGCGGAAAGCTGTATCCGGCGTATGATATTGCAAGCGCTGCGCCCGTTTCCTCGTCCTCCAACGAGAGCCACAGGGCAAGTGTTGATGTATCTACCGTTCGCCGCAAGCCTTTCATGTTTGCACCGAATCGCAAATCAAACGCATCATCCTGCGCATTCTCCATGCGTTCATTGATGCTGAAATGGAAGTTATTGCGGTAAAGTTCGCCGCCTTTTTCGTCTATAATTCCGCCGCTTCCGATCAGCTTCTCAACAGGTGTCTGACCTGCGCCGTCAATCAAGAACGTCCACGGATTTGCGCCTCCCCATTCCCAGTCGGATGACCAATCGTATGAAAAACGGTACATCGTGCCCTCGTCATAGCTGACATACTTGGACATAATGCCGTCCATAGCGGCTTTGCAATAGGCATACCGAATCGGGCCGCGGTTTTCACTTCCGAAAATCCACAGATCATTGAGTTGATAGAAAATGTGCTCACAGTATGCCGTCACCGTTCCGGTGTTATCGCTCGTGTGATTCCACTCTACACGCTTAATCGTATAAAGCTGTCCCTGACATTTGACGATGTTACTCTCACGGATAAACCGCCATTTTCCGAGCGCATCCATCGGATGTGTCAGCGTCAGACTGTACTCGCCGTTGATGATCTCGTGTACCGGAGCTGTTGTGGGGCAGAGGATTGCAAGACCGTTCGTCAGAAAATCCGATTTTATTGACAGCATATCGTAAACTGTGATATGCTCGCGCTGTTTTACCGGATTCAGTGTGATCCGCACCAAATCCGGTATTAAGACATGGTGCGGATATCCATAGTTGACTAAATCATCCTGTCGAAATGCCCATATCGCATACGGTTCATCTTTCAGCACGTTTGGCATCGGGATAAACTCCGGATTGTCAGGATACTGTCCGGGTACTCCTGTCCAGTCTGTCATTTAACCACCACCATTCACAACAATCGGGAATCCTTTGCTCCGCAAGTATGCGGGGTCTTTGAGTTGATCGTCTGTACACGGAATGAATAAATCCGGTCTCGTTGATACAAAGGAATCTGCGAACATATCAACATCATACGCTGTCGGAATTATGCTTATTGATGAAGAATACTCATAGCACACAGATACAGACTTCATGTTTCCATGCAGTATGCAACCGCTATAATAAGACCACGGGAATCCATAGTAACCAGTTTCTGCGTTCGGAAAAAATAGCGAAAGCTCACAATAATAGCAGTCTCCTGCTGGGCTTGAATTGTCAGAATTCATGCCGTGCAACTCAATCCGGCAGTATTTCAGTTCAGAAGCGCTATCAATAAGGTGAAATTGGCTGTGCGAGCCTTCCACATTCACGGAACACGAAATCATAATGCATATGCTGTAATTATACGAATTGCTATTATCAATCACAACAGAGTTTGACGTTATTCCCGAAATTGCACATCTTGTAAACTGTGAACCAAATCGGAGATTGAAGAACTTATTTGTGCCTATCCAATCAGTCATGAGCAGATTTTGGAAATACTTAACGTCCGTTCCGTCGTAATTGAAATAGTAACTGTTAAGATTGAGATTTTTGATTCGTGTGCCTCTGCCGTTAATTGATTTGCACGCAATGTTTATATTTGAAGAAAGACCGTATGGCAAGATTTCACCCATATCCCACTCAGCGTTTTCAGGGAGAACAACTGTATTACCAGATACGCCGATAGCGGAAACAAATTCACTCCAACTGTTCACATACACTGTCGCCATCAGTAGCACCTCTCATTCCGCTTGATCGTCACGCTGCCTACAATACCGCCGAAAGTAACGTAATTCTGACCGACGCCCATCCACGGGAAAATACCGCTTGTGTACTTGGTATAAATTGTATTGTTGGCATAGGCAATCTGCTTTTCGGAATCAATCACAAAATCAGTGCTTCCGGTTGTTACGGGGATGTTGATTGCTACCGTCTGCCCGTTTACTGTAATCGAACCCGCGCCCTCCGCAATTGTCAGATGCAGCGTGTATACCGGCTTGCAGTAGCGTGTTCCTGCGTTCTGCACGTTCGCGGGGCTTGTCAGCGTGATTTCTTCCTCATTATCGACGTACCGGAACGGTGCACATTTTACTGTGATCTGATATCGGATTCTCTGCCCGTCAACGGACTGTGATGGATTGCAGGAGATAGACCGGATTTTCCAGTAATAGCCGCTGTTCCGGCTCATTGTCAGCTTGGATTTGCCGTGCAGAAATGCATATACCGCACTTTGGTCGAAATCCTCTGCGAAAAATGCATATGCCGTGAACCGGAACTGAATATCGCTGAAAGAATCGTCAGAGCGGTACAAATCTTCGTCAGCGCCGACCTGAAAATTATTTCCTCTTTCTTCGGCAAGCACCTGAATCGGCGGTGTATCGCACCATAAACCGACATCAGAACAGGAGATACCGTCAAGGGCGAAAAAGTCTCTGCTTGTTACTTCCATCCTGTACCTCCTGTGCTTCTATCCTGAGCGATCTGGCGGTTTCGGAAAGCCTCGTCAAGTGCTGCAACAATATCGTTTGCATTTCCTGTCGGTGCGTTCACTGTGATGTAAATGTCTCCGCTGCCAATCTTGCCTCCGAGCTTCTCTGCAAGCGTGTCAATCCATTGAGTATTTCGTTCCAGCGGCACCAGCGCTTCTGCGCCGTCTTCGCCGATCAATGTATTGTTGCCAAGCCAAGTCGGACGTTCAACAACGAAACCGGTCGCCCACCCGTGAGCTTTTTTGTATACATCAATAGCTGCCTGACCTAAGCCTCTGCGCTGTGCTTCCGCAACCCACGCTTCATCTTCTGCTGTATATCCATGCGATTCCGGCATGTTATATTCGCTGACTTCCGGCAGCCCGGGCATGCCTGCTTCAATCCAGTCATCAAACGAGAGATTCGTATCTGCATTCAAATATGCTTCTTTCATAGCATTGCTGTACTGCCCAACTGCACCGTATTTATAATCGGAGTTGAACAGCGACATCAATGCATCATTCAGCATATTTACAATCGCCGCCGCTAAAGCACCGGCAAGCTTTGCAATAAACGGGATAATGACTTCAACATTATCAACAAGGAAATTGCCGAGTGTAATCAGCATTTGCTTAGCTGATTCATAGAATTTCTGTCTGTTGTCCGGATTATCAAAATAAGCCGTTAGTCTGTCGATTATATTGTTCGCAGCCCCGAAAATGCCGCTTGTTCCATCATGATCGCCGCCAAACAGCACTGTTTCAATCCCGTTTGCAAGATTATCAAGGACAATAGGGGCTTTCTCCAGCATGATATTGATTGAATCGTCAGAAAGCAGTCCGTTCATCAGATTGTTGACAATCTCCGTGCCTTCTTGAACAACAGCTCCTAAGTCCATGTTTTTCGGGAACACTGCTCCGAGCAGCTCTTTTCCCGCTTCTTTTAGATCGCCCTTTTTCTCCATGATCGTCTTGACCACGATCGGAGCAGTCTCCTTCAGCGCAGAAATCAGCTCAGGCAGTTCGCCTACAAGTGCTGTTGTCACATCCACCGTACCGCTTGCAAGAGACGGCAGCAGTGTCTTCACAAGATCAGGTGCACGTTCTGCAAGTCCGGAAAGCAGATTCGACGATCCGTCGATCACAACTGGCAGAAGATCCTCGATCAGTCCGGGAATCTCCGGTGCCAGCTCGTCTCCGATCGCGGTTAAGCCCTCGATCATGCCGGGGACAATGTCTTTCGCTTTGGCTTTCACATTTCCAGCGGCAACTTTCAGCGCGTCTGTGAACTGCTTGACACTGCCGCTGCCGGTCAGGAAATTCTGCCATGCTGCCTTCGCACTGGCAATCGAACCGGAAATTGTTGTCGCAGCTTCCTTTGACGTTGTACCGGCAATGTTCATGTGCTCCTGCATGACGGAAATCGCATTGACAATGTTGCCGAATGACAGAGAATCTGCATCAACTGTGACGCCGAGCTTCTGCATTTCCTCATTCATGCCGGCTGCATCGGTAATCAGGCGCTGCATTTCTTCTTTGGTTCCGCCGTAGCCGAGCTTGAGGTTATCGAGCATCGTGTAATTCTGCTTAGCAAAGCCCTGATAAGCATTCTGCACACTTTCCATGCTCGTGCCATAGGTATTGACATTGTCTGCCATGTCAATGATCGCACGGTTTGCGGCTTCCGCTGCTTTTTCGGTATCGCCGTCAAGCGATTGCAGCAGTGATGCAGAAAAACCTGTGACAGTCTCCATATAGGCATTGGCGGAAAGACCGGCTGCGGAGAATGCTTCATTCGCATTCTTCATAACTATTTTCGCAGTCTCTTCGCCAAAAATCTTTTTGACGCCGCCCTCAAGCTGCTCATAATCTGCATACGCTTCGAGCGATTTCTTTGCAAGTCCGGTCAGTGCAGTTCCGGCTGCACTAACACCAGTCCCGACCACTGCAAGCGACTTCGCAGCACCTTTCGCAAACGAGGAAAACACATCACCGGCTTTGCCCAGCGCGCCTTTCAGCCCGTCTCCGAAGCTCGACATGCGGCTCTTGGCAGAGGTCAGCCCCTTTTCATAGCTGGATGTGTCAAGGCTGATCTTCGCAAACAGATCAAATACATTCATTATCGCATTCCTCCGGCTTTGGTTCGAGCAGCGCGCTCAGTCCTCCGATGATATTCTGCGTAGTCTGTTCCAGTGACGGTGCAGGCGTATCATCCTCATCCGGACGATCAGAGAGCAAATCAAACAACTGCGTCTGGATAATACCGCGCGTCTGGATCCTCAGACATTCTCCGATGTAGCTTCGGAAGATGAGTTCACGGTTGTCCCGCTCGCACTGTTCGTCGATGCATTCTGCGATGTAAGCACGCCCGAGACACTTTGCCACACCCAGATCAACATGAGATAGATACCGTCCGTACCTTCGGACGCCAAGCGCTCCGCATTGATAAAAAAAGACATCACGCTTTCATCCGTAATGCATTCAGTGATGATCGCAAGAGCTTCACGCGGCTTCAGCTTGTTGGCTTCCTCTCTTGTGAGAAAGCTGAGCGCCGCAATGACATCGACTGTCATTGCAGCGTTCTCAAGCATCAGTGCACGAAGAATCCCTGCGATGTAATTCCTGGATACAGCATCCTGCTCTGCCTTTTCAGCATCACGATACTGTGCCGCGAAATTCTTTCTCAGCCCGTCCATGTCCACAGCGTGATAGAGTGCATGGAACACTTCACGGGTTTTATACGCCTGCGGAAGGAACTCCTCAAGCGTGCAGTTCGCAAGTGTCTTCATCCTGATCCTCCTTATGCTTTCGCTGTCACTGTTGCGGTACCGGCAGCGACTGCTTTCCCGGTCGAATCAATCGAAACAACCGTGATCTTTTTGCCGGATGCAGCCGTAATGTCCGCAGAGCCGTTCCATGCAGACCATGTATAGTCAGGAACCTCGCCGAATGCAATCGTCGGTGCATTGGTTCCGACCTTGTACACATAGGATTCCGATGCAGCAGGTGTATAGCCGGTGAGCGTCAACTTGGTTGTGCCGCTTGCTGTCCCCTGCGCAGATGTCACGGTGATTGTAGCAAGCGTCCGGACAGGGCCTGCAATGCGGTAAAGGTTGATCGGCTGGATCTGCTTATTTGCCAGCGACTTGTAGCCGGTGACGGTACAGTTCAGTCCGCCGACAGCAGCTTTGCTTGTCGAAATGCTCAGTCCGCCGGTGCTGTATGCAAGCGGAATTTCAGCGATTACAAAACCGCCGTCCAGAATCGGGAGAATCAGTGCGATATTCTGAAAATCGCCCGTTTCGATTGCGAACCGGACCGTGATCAGATCGCCGTCAATATCCGCAGAGCCGAGCGCAAGTGCAAGATCGCCAGCGCTCATAGATGCGAGCGTGAATGTCGCAGTTGTAGTGATCTTCGTCGTGACAAGTCCCTCGAGATAGTCGAAATGGACATTGTTCAGCTCACTGAGCACATTGGTCAGATCACGCTGCACATTGACGCCGAAGCTGTCCTTTGTAACCTGCGAGACAGCGCCGTTCAGGATCGACTCGCGGAAATCGTCGATATTGAAGTTCCGGACAAGAATGCCGGTATCAAACTGGATGTCCTGAATCTGCTCAGGGCGCAGGGTTTCAAGCTGCGAGAGATCAATTCCCATGATATTTCCTCCTAGTTTGTCACAAATGTGAATTCAAGGTTGATATACTTGTATTTGCCGGTGCGGTCATCCTTATCCGTTCCATTCTGGGCAAAAGGAGAGCCCTTTGTTACAGCGATCACACCATCATCGCAGATCAGACGGAGAAAACGTCCGATTCTTCTGGAAATCTCCTCTGTTTTCTCATTCAGCATCTGCCATGAATCTGAATAATCATAAATCAGGACGGTCACCGGCACAGCTTCTCCGCGGAAATCATCCGTCAGGAGTTCGTAAGTGATGTACGGCGGATGATTTTCCACCGTCTGTTCATCGTCCAGATAGTCAGGTACACTGTTTTCCTCATAAGCAGGAAGTCCGAATGACGAAAAAAACGCATGGATGCATTCAGCTTTTGTCATGTGAGCCTCCATTCCTCCGCGGAGACCATCCGAAGATCGAGCCGTGCGCCTTCCGGGGTCTGTGCATCCTGACCGTCATTTGTGATTCGCAGGATCAGACCGTCACGCTGTCGCTTGATAACTGCATGAAACGGAAGCGATACAGAGCGAGCAGTCAGAACGGAATATCCGGCAATCGCATCCGGCTTACCGCCTTTTTCGATACTCTGTGCTTTCGGAGCAGTTCTGCCGGTCTGATCACAAACTGCGCACGCCTGGAATGATTCGCCTTCGGTCCATGTACCGGAACTGCCGCTCTGTCCGTCCGGCGTCCGGCTTTTGATCATCCGGCAAAATGCTTCCATGTTCTTTTGCAGGATCCTCATGCGCACCTCATTTCTTCATTGCATCGAGCATGATCGAGCGATACTTCTTACGGTGATTGACCGCAGCCTTCTTGATAAAATGCGCGGGCTTTACGCCATATTTTACGCTTGCGTGCGGTCTGGTAAATCGACCCGTTCCAAGCTCATGAAATACAGCATACGGATTGTTGGTGCCGATGTAAACGTCAGTACTGCTGACTGCGTGCGAGATTGAACGCCTCAGCTCGCGTGTATCCACAAGACCGTAAGAATTGACAATGTTCTTTGCATGTTGTTCTGCAACAGAACCAATCTGCTCCAGCGCTGCTGCACATTGCCGATGCAGCGCGCGCAGAACATCATCAGAAAAGTCCTTGAGCTGCACATTTCCATCCATGAACATTGTCAATCACCATCCTGATTATAAAGATTCAAGAAGCCGTATCTCTGTTGCATCAGACCGAGATCTTTCAGCTCATTGCGCAAGAAATACAGCAACTGACCGGCATTTGCATACTGAAATGTGTATGAATAAGGTCCGAGCGATTCCGACGCCGAAGATACAGCGCCGGAATCGTTGATTGCATCAAGCGCCCGGCAAACAGCCTGCACAACCACAGACTTGACTGCGAGCGCATAGTCCTCACCGGAAACCGGATCAGCAATCAGTTCGTCGATGTTCTTCTTGTATTTCTGCGCCATCAGCCGGAGCTTGGCGGAAGCCTCTGCAATCAAGACTTCCGCCGCTTCCTGCTGTTGATTGGTCAGCGATCGCCCGAGCGCGGTAATGTCGCTGACCTCTGCATACACCGTGCCCATGATTATTCTCCGTCTCCGGATGCTGCTGCTTCGCTGATCAGCGCAAAGCTGCTCGGATCGAGAATGCCCCAGCCGATGTATGCCTCGGAGCGGAGCACGATCTCATTGGTGCGCTTCAGGTCGCCCTGACCGTCCGGATCGCCGTACTGGATGATCTCCAGCGGGATATTCGCAGCATAGCCCCACTTGAAGCAGTTTGCGAAGTCGCCGACAACTGCACGAAGCAGTGTGCCGGTGCCGAAGCTGACAGTGTTGTTGATGTCGGATGCCAGCGCGCCGAATGCTGCCGGATTGCCGCCGAAGCGGAACTCCGGATACATTGCCTGATTGGAATGCGCCATCTTCATCTTGCCGATTGCTGCGCCCATTGCAGGACACATAGCAACACCGGTCACGATACCGTCAGATGTCTGGATCGCGCCGACAGCATCGTCGATGTTGTCATCCGGATGCGCTGCATCATAGGTGATGATGTGCCCGGAATCAGTCACCTTGCCGGTGAAGCAGTTGGTACCGACGATCGCCGAGGCAGTTGCAGTCGCGGGATTGAAGCCGTGGAAGCCGGCAATATCCAGACCGCGGGCAATCTTCTTGGAGAAGCCGTCAGCGAACGCGCGGAGATACGGAATCTGCTTCTCCTCAGAGAGATGCACGAACTCATCCGTAACGCGGTGCTGATAGATGAACTTGATCGGCTTGATCGTGACAGGCGCGATTGCAGCGGGACCGGCAGGCTTCTGAGCACCTTCGCCGACGATAGCGGCCTCACCGTCCATCGTGAAGATAAAGGTATCCGTGCCGGCAAACGGCATCGGCTCAGCTGCGCTCAGCTTTGCAAGGGAAGAATGTCCCTTGACCTTGCTGAACATTTCGGTCACGAGCTCCGGCTTGAAGAGAGTACCGGAAGTAGTCTTGTTAGGCATATAAACCCTCCTTATGCGTTCAGGTCATGTGCAAGCGCACGGTATGCCGCATCCGCATTTGATCCGACAGGCGTTTCAGATGAAAAACTCGGTGTTGCCTGCGGATGCGATGCGAATTTGGAGAGTGCGTCTGCATCTTTGCGGATTTCCTCCTCGGTCGTACCGGAGAGGCGTTCTGCAAGCTCATAGGGCAGACCAACCTCATGCGCGACTTTCGTTTTTACCGAGGCGATCTCGTATGCGCTGTTCTTGGCGGTCAGATCGGCGATCTTGGTATCGCTCTCCTTGAGCTTTTCGGTGAGGGTCGCGATCTGATCAGTGTGTTTTTTCACATCGTCAGGCGAGAGATAGCCCTCGTACTTCTTTGCTGTCTCGTCAGCAGCAGATTTCTTTGCGCGTTCGATGCGGTCCTTGATGATCGCGTCAAGCGCTTCCTGTGTTTCGATCGGTTTGAATTCAGGCATAATAAAACTCCTATCTTTTCCGCGTAGTTGCGTTAATATGAAACTCTCTGCGGCTTGTGCTCCTTTGCATTGGCGCAGAGCCAATGCACAAGAGATACCGCTTCAAGAAGTGATATATCTGCGCCTTCCAGCACAGAGGTATAACCAAATCCGCCGCCCGAGCCGATTTCCCGGTGTTCGCAGTTCGTAGCAGCCTGAGCAAGAGCCGGTTGATCCATGTGACGGATCTGACCGCCGAACAGCTGCTGTTCAAACAGCGCGTGTGCAGCAACCACATCAGCCACCTTCGGGAGCACAGCCTTGCACTTGACTCCGGCGTCCTTCATCTCAGAGGCGAGAACCGTCTGATTACCGGCGCCGTCGATCACAACAGATTCCGCGTGCGGATTCCGCAGGAACGGCATCAGCCAGGCGTTGCCGTCGCGGACCGGTCGGCAGTCGATTGCTTCAATGAAGATCTTGCCGTCATCGAGCTTAAATGCTGCGGCAAGCGAGACATTGCCGGAACTCCCGTATTTCACCGCGAAGAATATCCGCGGCTTCTTTGGCAGCATCGGCTTTTCTTTGAGCGCGTACTCGGACCATTCCTGCTTGCTGATCGCGGATTTCTGCGAGTAGCGGAGCCACAGACCGAGGCGCTGAATGTTATCATCGACCTGATCGTCGCCGAGCTCGCTGCGGATCGTGCGCTCTGTCAGGATCGTGCCGAGGCTCGGATTCGTCAGATACCACAGCTCAGGATCGTGTGCGTCAGTCAGGTTCGGCACAGACCACTCAGCCCAGCCGGCATCTTCTTCCTTGCCGGTCAGGCAGCGGCGGCGGTATTTGAGAAACACATCGCCGGAAGATACTGCGGTCGGCGGAGTGCCGCACATCAGCGTCTGCGGATTTTTGCTGTCCGTGACAACATATTTCAGCGCGGACTCCTGATCTGTGGTGTACTCCTGCGCCTCGTCGATGATCAGCGTGTCATAGCCTTCGCCGAGACCGCCGGTGCTGCTCCGCGTGCGAAAGTTGATGACAGCCTCGCTGCCGTCCTTCAGCCACTCGATGCTGCGGCGACCGGCTGACTTATATGCCTTGAAATCCTCGTCTTCCTTATAGCCCATTTTGGTGAGCAGTCGGAGCACCTTTTCCCATGCGCTTGCCGCAGTTGATTCGCGGTGCGCGGTGTAAAGGCATCGCCGCTCATGCAGCAGATCCCAGATCGCACGCATGATCAGGATTTCAGACTTACCGTTTCGGCGCGGGATCGACCAGCCGTATTTCATGTGGATCCACAGCCCTGAGTCATTCACGGCCATGATGTCTTCCAGCATGAGCGCCTGCCAGTCCTGCGCGGTTCGGTCGGATTGGTTGTAGAGGTCTACGGCTTCCGTGCCGAGTGATTCGGTGTACGGGAGCCGGATGCAGATTGTAGGAGTTTGCTTGCCTAAGCGGATTTCGCTCATGCACAAACTCCTTTCAGATGGTTTTCCAGTCAAATGTCAGCGGCAGCAGCCGGTTCGAGATTAGCTCGACGCCGCCGGAGAAGTCCTGCTTCTGCGCTACGAGCTTGTCAGATTTGTCCCGGTTGCAGGTCATGTGTGCGAGCTGCAAGTTGTTGAGGTCGGAAGGGTGCCCGCCTTTGGCAACCGGAATGATATGGTCGATGCAGGGAGAGAGCGGATGCGGGAATTTCAGCCGGAAGTCAACCGGCTTGCCGCAAATGCCGCATACCTTCTGCGTCGCGTAGATTTTCTTCTTGTTCGACTCGAACTGCGCGCGCTGCGGGCCGTTGTGGTCAGGCCGCAGGTTCGCTTTGCTCGGTCTGGCTCTTGCTCCGTTCGGCATGGTGTTCTCCTTTCACAAGGCATGAAAAAAGCACCCTTTGCAGAGTGCTTGGTGTTATTCGGCTATCACAACATTCTCAAACTTCTTGTAAGCATCGAGATACCATTCGTTCTTGTCGCCGTTGTATGTCAGCTCGTAGTACATACCGTCAGGCAGTGTGCTTGACAGCAGATACTTCCAGTTCTGGAGCGCTTTGCACTTCCAGACAGTATACACCTCAAACGACGGTTTCAGGTCTGATTTGTCAAGGTGGCTCTCGATATACTCCCTGACGATCTGTAATGCTTTTTCATCCATGTGATAAACTCCTTTCATTTTCGGGTATGAGAAAACCCGCTCATTTCTGGGCGGGTTCTTCTTTCGGTTCAAATCCGATTCCGTTGTTGCAGTTTATACAGTCATCTCTTGTGATGAACATAATCTTACTTTCCGGAATCTTTCCATCATATGCATCGCATTCCCATTTTGAAGGATCGTCATTAGGATTATGACAATGCACACATCTTTCACACTTGAAACGACCAATCAAAACTTCACACCACCCTCCGTTAGGAATTCGACTACCTTCAGGATTTCGGAATCTGTAGTAGCCATATTCAGTCTATAAATTGCAGAAACATCTGCATAGTACTCGAAGATGTCATTATCATTTCTATTCAACAGCTTACGCTTTTTCCATATTTTTACCGCTGTATCACTGCGCAGTAATGGATCCGGAATCCTAATATGTGCAGCCTCATGCTCAGCAATATACGCAACAGATTTTGCTTGTTTGGGGAAAAAGCCTTGACTGCTCCACTCTTTCATAGTGTCAAGCAACGCATCTTTAGAATTGAAAAAGCGGCTAGAAATATATAATGCATTCTGAGGTGCACTATATTGAGCAATACAGCAAGCATCTCCGTCAATTACTTCTGTCGCAATGATACTCGGAAAGTTCATCCCAGTATCTTTCTGAATCTTTTTCAACCGTTTCGCAAACGGTTCAAGCACATCAGCATTTTGTATTCCTTTCAAGTCTACACTCTGCTGACTAAGACCGAGTTCTTCAATCATAAATTGCTTGACAGCTTCAACAGCATTCAAATCTTGTTTTACCGCATATTTGCTGAAATCCGGCGGATTCAAAGTAGAAGCGGACATTTTCTTGTTTATTTTACCACTTTGAGGTAGTTTTGTCAAGCCATGTTCTGCCTGCAATCTCTCCGCCTGCTCATCAGTCAACACAACCGGATCCCCGGCACCCGCCCCAGGTTCCGGCGCTTCCCATTCCCACTTGCTCCACACATCCTGCCGCTTTCTTCCGTTCTCAAAGGTCACGGTGCAGTCGCAGTTGTCGTGGCGGCGGTAAATGTCGTCAGGCTCTTCGCCGTAGGCATAACGCCCGGCAACCTTGCTGCACCACGGGCAGCAGCCATTGACAGCTACGCGAGTGATGCGGCAGTCAAGCCCAGCTTTGTGCCGGAATTTCGCCTCTGACTTCATGCGGTCATCGTGCATTGACTTTACTGTGGTTTCTGTCGCGGCTTTGGCTCTGCGCTGCAAGGTCTCCACAGGCTTGCTCAGATCGCGGAGAGAACTGCCGATCTGATGCCCGCGCTTACTATCAAACGGAGCGTGCTGCGGTGCAAGGTGAAAGCCCTGCGCCTCATCCCTGAAGCGCTGCACCGTGTCAACTGCCACGTTGATGTCGATGTACTGATCGTGCAGCAGATCCACACAGAGCGGCTCGCGCTCTTCCAGCGGGATCTCAGGCAATCGCCGGGAGAAGATCTCGCCGAGCAGCTTGCCGGCACGGATGCTGTATGCTGCGGTATCGGCATAGGTTCCCTTGCCGCTCTCGATCTTCTTCCGGAGCTTCGCAAGCAGAGCATCACGCTCGATGCGCTCACGGACTTCCTCACGGACTGTCATTCCGCATCACTCTCCAGACCGGTGAGAGCCTTAATATTCCGCGTGCCGAGGAAGCCCTCGGACGCCTGGTTGATCTTCAGAATCGCGTCACCGATCACGCCGAGCGTTGCGGCATCCGGCTCAAAGATCGGCATCCATGCCGGCTTGACTTCGCGGAACGCGCTGCGGCGATATGTCTGCTTGTCACGGACGCACGCTGCAAGGTATCCGGCATTCAGGAAGCCGGTGCCGAATGTGCGCTGTGCCTTCCGGGCCGTCAGCCGCAGATTCTCGTGCGAGGCGCGGATCGCGTCATAGCTCGGAGGGTTGCCGGTCGAGAATCCGAGGTCTTCCAGCGTCAGGTCAGTCTCACCGGCGAACACCGCAGCGAGCGTGCGAAGCTGCTCTGTGAACGGTGCCATGCTCTGCTGCTCGAACTGTCCGACAGTCGGATGACCGCCGTTTTCGTCCTGCCGGAAATCAAGGAATGCAGACATTGCTGCTTTCACCTTGTCTTCGCCCTCGATCTCAGCGGCGTTCTCTTCCAGACCGAGCACATAGCGCTGCGGGAAGGAATAAAACTCCGAGCTAACCTCAGAGCGCCGCATCGTCCGGATCGCCGCCTTGACGGTATCCATGCAACAGCGGGAGATTCGCGAATGTCCGAACGGACGCTTTGCATCCGGGCGGTAGATCACCGGCACAAGCAGCGCATACGGTGCAGGATGCTCCATCGTCAGCCCCTGTTCGAGCCTGCCGTTGACATAGTAGTCTGTGCGGTACGGGCGGAAGTACGCCTCCAGCACCGGCTTGTCATGTTCGTCACGCTGCAAGACGGCATAGCCCTCTGTCAGCATATTGGTCACGCGGTCGATCTCGCCGGTCGCATTGCCGCCGTCGATCACCTGCATGGTCGGATAACCGGATGCGTCCCTGCCGATATAGATGAAGCTGCACGAGCTGATCAGCGCAGAGAGAACAGCATCATCACAGAGGATGTCCGGATTATTATTGCGGAAAATATCGCTGAGCACGAAATCATCATGCTCGAAGCCGTCAAAGACGATGCGGTTCGCAAGCGTGTCAACGCCCTTCGCGCACCAGCCGAGCGAGGCAGAGATCCATTTCAGCCTGTCCGGGATCACGCCTTTGATATCGTCCACATGGTTCTTCATGTCATAGAAGCCGTACCGCAGCCGCACTCTGCTCTGCTTCGCGGTCAGCTTATTTTTCAGATATGCGATGCCTTTATCAGCCACAGTATCAACCTCCGAGAGAGAAAATGAGCAGTGACGCGGTGTAGTGCAGGGCTGCCCATTTTGGGGTACCCCTCCCCCCATACAGCGAACGCCCGACCTGATTGCCGGGCGCACGGAGTAACGGAGAAGGAAAAGGGCGGCTCGTTAGGGCGAACCGCCGGAAAAGCCCGTCTAGCTCCGTCGCTTTTCTCCACTTACATTGTATCACAGATCAAGTGGGAACTTCAAGGAACTCTTTGCTATAATCTGTAAGGCTCGACCGTGCATTTTTGTCACGCCTCGTCGAGAATAATGCATGCGATCTGCGATCTGTTCCCATGTCTTGCCGTTGATGTACCGCTCCAAGAGCAGCGTGTGATATGGTTCAGGCATTCGACTGATGATGCAATCTATCTCTACTTCGATCCTGCAAAGCCGAGCAACCTCAGCCTGCACTTTCTGCTCAGTGTCCACAAGCTCAGCAACCGCAGCGTCCAAAGCAATCCGGTGCCCGTCTTCTGTCCGAAGCTGCTCGCACATAGCCCGCAGCTCAGCAATGTGATCGCTGAGCGCATTCTCACGGCGCTTTGCATGAGTGTACTGCATCAGATATTCTTTCACTTTCTTCGGCGTCATTTCCCTGTATCCTCACTGATCCGATTGAACTGTCGGCTGATCTTCTGGACGATGACCGCATTGACATTCTTGTCGGTGATGCCGTTCGCAAGCCGGATCTGTTCGATCATGATCAGGCTGTCTGCGATTTCCTCGGTGATATGCTTCTTGTAGTCGCCTTTGCGCTGATCATCACGCGCAGCGAGCAGCAGGATCAGCTCGGACAGCTCCTGTACCGCCTGGACTTCCTGTTTTTGCTGCCCGTAATGATCAAGAATACGTTTAACAGATGTATCAATTCCGATCATTCATCTTCCCTCCAAACCTTGCGATCCACAATCAGCATCGCGTGCAGGCAGCTCCGCGCCGCAAAGCTCAGCAGCGTAATGATCAAGTCTCGCTCATAAATGCCGTATACCAGAAACAGCGTGATGATTGCAAACAGGAACTGGATTGAAACAATGCTGAGGATTTTATATATTTTCATAGTTGATTTCCTCCCGCCCGGTGAAGCAGCGCGCTTTGAACTGCGGCGGTGTGAATTCTGTTTTTCTTGGCGATGAGTGTTTCTCGGTTTTCGCTGCTGCAATTCTTGAGCGCTCAAGCTGATCGTCAAGCATCGGAGTTGAAAAATCCGGTTCGATGGTAAGCATTTCAGTCATTGTCAGCACCTCCGAATGCTTGTCGGTCTAATCCGTTCCGCTCAAACCATTGACCAGATTGCTTAAATTGATCATACAATTCTCGCTGAATCAAAACATCTGTATTATCAATTCCCATCGTCGCCAATACAGGAGATACACCTGCATTTCGGCACAACTCCGAAATAACAGCATCAAGATCATCAATCAAGATATGTCTATCCTTAGCAGCTGCCATTTCGTGCCGAAAGAATACACTGTTTGCAGTAATCGGCTTCGGAATATCCAGCTTCATTCTTTTCGCCATGTATTCAATTATGCGCGCTCTTGCATGAGTGCTTGTAACAATCGGTACTCCTGTTTGGCATGAGAAGTGTATGAGCTCCGTTGTTTTACCGGAGCGCCGCTGCATCACCTGAACAATCATTTCAACCAGCACCTCCATCCATCTTCGCACCGCAAAACTCACAATACGGAGGGACTAATCCACGTTGCCGTTCAATATCATTGCCGCAGCTTGTGCATTCATATGATGCCATTTCAATTCCGTGTTCAGAGAAACACTGTATTTCAACCCACCGCCCGCACCGCAATGGTTGAGCATCAACAAGCGGGCAGTCCGCATAAAAACTATCTGTTGCTTTTCCGGGATCTTTCGCCCCATAAGTGCATTTGTGCTTCTTCAGGCTGTAGCCTGCGCATTCCGCGCAGCATTTTATCCCTTTCATCTTTTCTCAGCCTCCTTTGGCGGTTCAGGCAAAGGCATCCAGAACAGGACATCGGCAGGATGATGCCACATGTTTGAAGAAAATCCGAAGTAATCTTCATCAAGTTTTGCCACAAAAAATGCTTTATGGTGCTTGTCATATATCAGAACAGGAATGCCAACTTCCGGCAACCTCTCGTTGCACGGAATCCAGCGGCTGACGGAGTTCCAGTATTTTACAGCCGTTTCACGATCTCGCGCTCCGAGCCTGTGCGGAGCTGCACCGCATCTCGCGCATTCAATGTAATGCAGTCCGTTTGAAAGTTCAACGTAATTTAATTGTTGATTATCTCCGCAAAACGGACACGGTTTCAGTTCAATATCAGCCATTGTCAGACCTCCTGTTCCACTTTTCAAGCGCAAGGCGCTCATAATATCCGTCTGTATGTAAAATGGTGTCTTCGCCATAGATTTTGACTGTTTTCTGTTCCTTTCCAACCAGACCGCCAACCGTACCACCACGAGAATTGCAGGCAGTGCACCGGATATGATATGTTCGGTATTCTGCGAAATCTCCAAAATCGTTTCGCCAGACTTGGCGTTTTCTACTTTCACACCGGACATTCCCTTTTGCTCCACAGAACGGACACGGTGCTGCAACCACATCACGAAAAAGCATCTTCGCTCACCTCCCGTTTCATGTAAATAAGCGCATATTTTGCACATTCGCCTTTGTCGCATCCATACGACTTTAATCTTCTTTCGCATTCATTGCACATCATGTGCGGAGCAAACCATTCCGCAAGCTCCTCGTCCGTCATTGCTCTGATCCGGTCACCATTGGTCATCGGCTTATCTTCATCCGCCTTCCGGTACTTGCAGCCGATTCGCGGATCGGGAACGAGCAGCCCGTCCAGCTTGCAAGTGCAGCCATCTGCATCCCAGTCACCATATCGGCAGCCGTGGCAACCGGATTTTTCGATCTTAGGCATTGTCAGTATCCTCCCTCATAAAGCATCATCCCGGACAGTATTGTCATGTCTGTTCCGGTATAGGTTTCACGGCGCAGCGCTTTCAGGAATGCGGCGAAAATGATTTCATAATAATCAGGAATTGTTTTCATTTTTTATCCCCTTTTTAGCAACAAAACGCAAAAAACAGCATTTTTACTGTGATCTGCTAAAAATACAGCAACCAAGCGAAAAATCGAAACTGCATTGCACCAACTTGTAATATAATACATATTATGGCACCAATTTGTTTTTCACCATTTGACAGTCTGGTTGACAGCGTCTTTGAGCTGCTCCTGAGACCGTTTGAGATAGATTCTCGTCATGTCGATTGACCGGTGCCCGAGGATATCTGCAAGCAATGCGATGTCCGGATTTTCCTTGAGGAATTCCAGCGCGAAGTAGTGCCGGAAGCTGTGCGGATGCAGAACTTCCTTCGGGACGCCGTACCGGACGCCGAGCCGGGTGAGGCTGTTCCGGAATCCCGCCGCGCTCATGATCGGAACCGGATCTTTGTACTGCCGCAGATTCCCGCGGATCACCTGATCGGAGAGCGACAGATCGGCAATGTCTTCCCAAATGTCCGTAACCAGAGACGCCGGAAAGTAGATTGTCCGCATGTGATCCTTTGTGTGCATTGTGATCTGACCGTGCTCGATATCGCTTTTCTTGACCCGCAGCGCCTCAGAGATTCGCATACCGGTCTTTGCAAGCAGCAGCACATTGACGATCCAGCAGCGGCGTCCGTCCTGATCCAAACCGCGCAGAAGCTGATCAAGCTGCTCCTGCGTTATGACATTCTCGACGCATGTCTTTGTCGGCATCTTGACGGTTTTGAGCCGCACCGGGATTCTCGCATACCGACAATAGCACATCAGACCGGCAATTCTGAGATTGACGGTTGTCGGCTTGTACCTTGCAAGCTGCTCCTGTTTCCATTCGATCAGGTTCCCTTTGCTGATCTCATCGAATTTCCGCGCATACTGCTCTACAGCCTGGAGATAGCTGATAACCGTGTTCCGTGCCATTTCTTCTTCGTACAAATACTGCCGGAAACCGTCAATGTCGATCATTGCTTGCTCCTTTCTTCGATCTTCACTTTGCCCAATCCGCGAGAATCAGATCATAGTCACACTCGGAAGGCTCCGCCGGTTCGCGCGGACGGTACGAGACCGGCTCACCGTCAGCATCCACACGGAAGATATCTGTTCCGCGGTGATCGTAATACGGGCAACGGTTCAGGCGCTTGGCTTTTGCGGCTTTGTAAAATCTGCCGCTGCCGTTACCGCCGCAGGGAGCATTTGCCTCGCAGATATAATCTGTACCCTCGCCGTTGTAGTCAAATGCATTCCAGCAATACCGGCAATACTGATTCATTCGCTGCTCGCCTCCCTGATCTCCTGCTCAAGTACGCGGACACGATCACGCTGGACTGCAACAAGCTCGCGCAGCCGCTCGATCTCCTCCTGCTGCGCCGCGCAGAGCTGCCGCGTCAGAGTGTTCTGCTCTCTGGTCTTTCGCCTGAGCTCGCGGATCCAGTTTGCCTTTTGGATGCGGCGAACCTCTGCGGCACATCGGCGGCAGTATTTTGTCCGGATGAAAGCATACCAGTCATCCGTTGAGATAGCTGCTCCGCAGCGCTGACACGATTTCGTCAATGCTCCCCTCCCCTTTCTGCTCTGCGCCGTTTTGTCTACGGTTCAGTCTACGCCGTCCGCGGTCCGAGAGGATTGCAATCTGCTTGGCAAGGTCATTTTTGAGCTCGCTGATTTCGCGCTCGCTGATCTGAATCATGCACTCCGTTGATGTGTTGCAGCCGTTGCAGTCCAGAGCGATTGTGTGCTGCATGTTGTCTCTGCCGAGCCATGCAATGTGCAGCACCATGACATCCTCGACAGCACTCTCCTGCATATCGGTGATAAGCTGCTCCGCCTCAGCGATCGAGTCAGCTGTCTGATTGGCGATTGCGAGCTGCTCCCTCACTGTGAGATACTCGAAATCATCATCCGGCTCAGTCTCATCTTCTGCATGTCTGCTGCGCTTCACGAGATAGACAACCGCTGCAATCAGCAGGAAGAGGTAAAAGATTCCGAGCGCGCCGTCATATCTTCTGCTGTCCGTGTCCGACATCATCAGGCACAGACCCGTCATTTCGATAAACATAAACATTCTCCTTGTTCGTATCTCTGTAAAAATCTTTCTTATCCATCATGCAGTCGCGCATCAGCGAATAGCTGTGCAGCGTGCATCCGGTCTCAAAGCTCCACCTGGAGCAGCTGATACATTTTGCCGCAGGCAAGCTCACACCTCCCGAAATTCGTACTCCGCGCCGTATCGGTACCGGAACAGCTTGCGCTTGAGGATATAATCCTTTGTGCGCATGCCCTTAACATCCTCGACGATCCGGCGCCCGTCCTCGATGTAAACGAAATCCGCGAGATAAACAACAGACTTCTCGATGCATCGCCCGCGCTTAGGTTCACCTTTTCGCGATCCTCGCTTATAGACGGCATCGGTCTGTTCGTACTGCGCAGGGAGCAGCTCAAACGGAACCTGCAAGCGCAGGCATTCGATCTCACCCGCTCTCTGGAGCAGCTTCAGCTGCTGATAGCGTTCCGCCTCCTTGCAGCTGTCGAAGGTGATTCCGTCAACTGTTACCTTCCGCGCGCCGTATTTGTTTCTGTGCTTCATGCGCTGTTCACCCCATACGGATTCATGATCTGCTCGACGATTCGCATGTCAATGCTGCTGTTTCCATGATCCGGCGGAGATTTCGAGTAATATTGCTTCTGTGTCTGCTCCCAGTACCGGATTACGGCCCGCCAGTCTTTGATCGGTTTGCCTTTTCCCTGCACCCAGCCGTTGGCTGTGTAGAAGTCAACGAATCGCTGCGGATCAATGCTGTTGTGCCGCTCCTGACAGTACGCACGTACTTCATCGACATCAGGCGGCTCGAATTGTGAGCGTGTGCGGCGCGGCTTGTCCGCGCTTTCCCCACACTCCTTTTCGTTGTCCTTGTCCTTGATGTTGTCCTTGATGTTGTCCTTGTCTGATGTATCGCTAGGGTATCCATACCGTATGCATACGGTATCCATAACGTATTGTTTGAATGAAGCAGACTTGATGTGCTCAGCTGCTCCGAGAACAGCGCGGAGCAGCTTTTCCGATTTCGTCCAGTTGTACTTGTGCCAGTTGACGATCAGCACTTCCTTGGTATCCTGATCATAGCGGATGACCTTGTGCACGTCCTGCATCCGATGGATCAGGCGCGAGACCGTATCGGTGTTGTATCCGGTCTCGCGCTCCATTTGCTTCATGGAGATCTCATAACAGCCGCAGACAGATGTATGCGGATTCGTCAGGAGGTACAGCATGAAATACTTTTCCTCCGGCGTAAAATCATCATCGACCTTGCTGTCTGTCCAGAATGACTGCGAGACGTTTCTGTAATTCTTCATGTCGCCCTCCTGATTTCCTTAATTCGGATGATACGGATTCCCATTCGGCGGCGGCACAGCGCCAAACTGCGGCGGCGCCTGATACTGCTGCTGATATTGCGGCGGCGGCGCCTGCTGATACTGCTGCGGCGCCGGAGGCGGCGGATATCCCGGATTATACACCGGCGGCTGACCATATTGCTCAGCCGGAGCAGCTTGTGAGCCGCTGTCATGCTGCTTCGATTCGCAGAATTCGACATTGTCGGCAAGGACCTCGATGCCGTAATGCTTGGTGCCGTTGTTGTCAGTATAATCATTATTCCGCATCTGCCCCTCGATCAGGATTCTGCTCCCTTTTGCAAAATACCGGCAGATAAACTCAGCGCGCGCACGCCAGGCAACCACATTGATAAAATCGGTCTCGGCCTGCTGTGCATCCTTCGCTTTCGGACGATCTACGGCGATCCGGAACCGGCAGCAAGGTGTGCCGCCGGTTGTCTGCCGGAATTCGGGATCAGCCACTAGGCGCCCCATCAAAATGACCTTATTCATGCTTACTCCTTCCCGATCCGCTGCTCGATATCATGTATGATATTGCGGATGTTCTGCTTCAAGGTTTCCTTCTCCTTGCAGTCATTGAGGTTTGCAACCATCGTGCAGAGCGTCTGCACCTTGACACGCGCCTCACGATAGTTGATGTCGAGCCTGAGAAAATGGTCATTGTCATCTCTCTGATTCAGTTCATCTTCAAGCTTCTGCCGCGATTTATCCAACTCTGCGAGCTTAGCTTCATATTCCTTCCTGATCTGCTCCAGCTCGGCGCTGTTGTCCCGCACGGCGACCTCGACCGGTCTGCTCTCAAGCTCTGTAATCTTGGCATTCAGCTCGTCGATAACATGATCTCTTCCGCTTTCGAGCTCTCGGACGCGATCTTTGAGCTGCTCATTGTCAGATCTGAGACTATCCATCGAAATATCTTTGCCGCGGAGGATTTTATCCTTTGACGCGATTGTTTCCTTAAGAACTAGATTCTGATTATCTGCTTTGACATACTTTGTCTCAAATTCTTGCGAACGAGCAGCCTCTTGGTTTCGCTGCGCGATTGCTTTCTGTACATCCTGCTCTGCCTGCTTGACCTTGCCTTGCAGCTTGTCAATCTGGGCTTTCAACTCTTTGACCGTTGCACTCTCGACATCGACCGCGGTCGTGACGATCTCGCGCTGCTCCTCGGTCACGGATGCCAGGAGCGCCAGCTTTGTCGCTCCGATTTGTCTCATTGATGAGACATTTTCCGCGCTCAGTCCTTCCGCAATCTGGATATACCGGTAAGCGTGCGAGCGTGACATGCCGAGCGCTTCCTCGCAGTATCCCTCGAAGTTGTCATAGAGCAGCGCCTTGTAATGCTTGCCATCGCGCATCTCCTTGATTGCCTTGCACATATCATACAGCGATTCGGCAGCGCTCTGAGCATCATCAAGGATGCGCTGATGCAGCTTCTTTGCCTGATCAACGGGATCCAGCTCAACCGATTGCGCTGCAACGATCGCTGTCTCCTGCTTCGGTTCTTCTTCCGGAACCTCAATGTTCGCATTTGTCAGTACGGTTTTGATTGCCTTGATAACTGTGCCGTTGAAAATGCGCTTGATCTCTCCGGTGCGGAATGCTTCGAGCAGATCCTCGGTTGTGTCGATCATATTGACCTTGCATTTGCTGTATACAGAGGCGCCGATCGCAAGGTGTTCAAGTGTTGTCAGCGGCTTTTTGATGCGCCAAACTCGGACATAGCAGTTGCTGATGACTTCCGGATCTTCATCCTCTGCGAGTTCAGGCTTTTCCATATCGTCAAAATCGAGACAGGTCGGTTTCTCGTCGAATCCAGGGAGATCGAGGATAACATCAGCATATTCCTCATAGCCTTCCTCATTGTTAATTACGCGAGTGATCTGACCAACATAACAATCGTCATCGTCCTCAGGACCATTCACCGTACAGAGCATCAGAATAATCAGTTTCTCAGTTCCCGGGACATAGACAAGCTGCTCAAACGTCAGCTCGTCTCCGAGAAATGGTTTGCAGTCGCCGTATCTCATTGTGGCACCGACCTGTAAATCCTCATACTTCACTTGACTTTTCACACTCCTTATGTTATAATGCAGATGTAAACATTTTCCTTGCTGCCGTGTCACTGTTGGCTCAGTGATGCGGCATTTTTTATACCATGTCGATTGCGAGCAGCGCGTAATACTTTGAGGGCACATCCGTGAGCAGCTCTTCCTTCTGACCAACAATCAGCACATTGCCGAGGATCTGCCGCCCGCAAAGTGCGGTTGCGATCAGATTCTCAGATAACCGCTTCATGCGCCCGTCTTCATCCACGAGCATGACACCGCCGTCCCGCAGTGAGACAGTCTCGATGTATCCGCCGACATGCTGCTGCAACAGGTGCAATTCCTCGGCGATGCTGCCCTCGATGCCGACAAGATACGGCTTGCCGTTCGGCTCAATCTTCACTGCAATCATTCGCTTTTCTCCTTCCATTTCCGGTCATGTGCCGCAAGCTGCTCCCTGATGCAGTCATGCACCTTTTCATTCCACGCGGGCCGCAAATAGTTCTTTGACATTGCAGACAGCATTACAAGCACACGGCAAACCATCCAGCGCGGCAGCTTCAGAGTGACTGTGCGTTCATTCGGTATCATTGCCATTTCTGTTCCTCCACCCACTGCTCGATAGCAGAGCGCCGATCTTCGAGCTTTGCAAGCTCTTCTTTCAGCTCAGCGATACGTTGCTCCCGCTGTTCGATTTCCCAGTTAATCGCAGAAACCTGATCGTCAAGAGCCACCCAGATATAATGCGGCAGCTTGTCCGGTTCCGCGTTCGCGGACTTTTCCTCTGCGATCGCAGAGATTTCCTTTTCGATCTCAGCCGGCACGAGCGGTGTGTTCGGAATGCCGTTCTCGCAGTCTTCGAGCTGCTCCGGCTTGTCGCCAGACTTGCTCTCTGCAATCATTTTATCGACAGCATCCTCAAACTCATGATTGATCTTCACAGGCTTCGCTTTCGCCATACGTTCAGGCTTGTCATCTGTCTGCATGATCTCGCTTTCTGCTTTGTTGAGCCGCTTAATCAGCGTGCAGATCGCAGCGCCGGACACCTTGTACTGCTTGGCAAGATCAGCCTGCGATGTGCCGTCCTTCCACGCCTGGAAGATAGCAGCTTTCTCGGTGTTGGTCAATTTTCCCATTAAAACACTCTCCTTCTTTCTGATGTTAAATATGATCGCGCGGACAGTCTCGAACGAAAGATGCAGCATGCCGGCGATCCGGAAATAATGATTTCCCTCGTTGAGCAGTTCCAGCACGCGCCGTTCAAGCGGCGTCAATGCCTGAATTTCCGGCTCTATGCTTATCCAGTCCATATGCTTCACCTCTGATTCGCCCGACGCAGTCTCTCCTCATTCATCTTTTCAGCGAATTTCGCCTCTGCAAGCTGATCCGCGCGCTGCTCCGCCCATTCAGAAAGACGATGCCGTTCGCTGTGCAGAATCCGCGCTGTCTGCCGCTGATCATGTGCGCGGGCCAGCGCAAGCACCAGAGCGTCAATGAGCAGCAGGATCGAAAAGCCTGCCCATGCCGGCAGATCAGTCAACAGTCTCATGCGCATTCTCCTCGTGCTTCTTGAACTCAGTCAGACCGGTTTTGAAACCGGCAACAATCGCCGCCTTAAAATAATCCGCGGCAGCAAGTCTCTTTTCCGGAGCAAGATGCATAAGTAATGCCTGCACGATTCCAGCCACAATATTGCCGCTTTCTTCACAGACATCCAAGAACTTGCCGCTCATCTCGATTCGTGTGTGTTTACCCTTTTCGGTTTCTGCTTTGAGCATCATATTCCTCCTCTCATTGCACAACGAGAGACCGCGCGAAGCTGTCCGCAAAGGCTTCGAGTCCCTTGTCGATCGGGACATCGAGCGCCGTAAAATACAGCCACATGCGATACATCGTCATTTTGTTCGGGTCCTTGAGGTCATTGTACACAGTCTGATAGTGTACACCGACCAGATCGGCGAGCTGGCGCGCGGTCATGCTGCGGACCGCCATTGACGCTGTCACGATTGCTGCCACGCACTCAGCAGGCGTCTTTTTCCGTTTGGCTGCCATACATCAGTTCCCCCTTTCGGCTTTCAGCGAAATGCCCTCCAGCAGAGCATCTGTGGTGCATTTCAGTTCTTTTGCAATGCGCATCAGGCTGAAAATGTCAGGTTTTCTAAGCCCTGATTCCCACATTGCAACTGCGGATTGTGTGACACCGATTGCTTCTGCAAGTTCGAGCTGAGTCATTCCTGCTTGCTCTCTGTATTTTTTGATACCAGTCAACTCCTCGCCTCCTTTCAATATTTCGTTCTGTAATAATAAAATATCACACTACGAAATATTTGTCAATAGCAATTATTTCATTTCGTGATATTGCACATATTTCAACTGTTTTTTCTTGACATGTATCACACAGTGTGATATTATATGAGTAGAAACATATAGAAAGCGGTGATACCATGAAATTTCCAGAAAGATTAAAAGAAGCTAGAGTCCATGCCAAAATAACTCAAGTAGCTCTTGCAAAAATGTGTAATGTTTCTCAAGGTACAATCGCTAATTGGGAATCAGGAACAAGAACCCCTGATTTAGAGATGTTTGCTTCTTTGGCAAAACGTCTGAATGTATCAGCAGACTATCTTCTCGGTATCACAGATGCAGATAATCCGAGTGGTACAGCAACTCTACTAGCAGCACTTCACGATCAGTCCACAAACACTTCTGTGTTTGTGGAAATGCTGAACGAATTGAATGAAACACAGCAATGTGAGATACTTGGGCGTATGAAACTTATGGCAGATCAGGAAGATGAATTTGAACGGAAAGAAAACGTATCGTGAAAACAGGAGGTTTAACATGAATAGAAACATAGGAAACCTACGCATGATTTTTCCCAATAATTACTGTTTGATTGATATAGAAACAACCGGGCTCGATCCACAAATTGACGAGATTATTGAACTGAGTGCAATCAGAATTCGTAATAATATCATTACTGATTCTTTTGAACAACTCATAAAACCTAGTGAGCCAATAGACAGCTTTATTACAAATCTGACTGGTATAACAAATGAGATGGTAGCACATATGCCTTCAATAAATGATGTTCTCCCGTCGTTTATCGACTTTATTGGTAATGATCTTATTGCAGGACATAATGTAAGATTTGACATCAATTTCATATATGACACATGTGCAAACATTGGAAAACCTGAATTCAAAAACGATTATTGTGATACTATGCGTATTGCACGGAAGGTGTTGTCTGAATTGAAGCATCACCGATTAAAAGATTTAGTTCAATACTATGGTATTCTCAACAAAAATGCGCATCGAGCCTTAAGCGACTGTACTGCAACATTTGAGGTCCTCTATAAACTCCGCGAATCCGCCGAAGCAAGGCATATAGATATATCTAAAGTAAAGAACTACAAGACGGTAAAATCATCTGATCTCTCACCTGCAACAAATCTTTTTGATGAATCTCATCCATTGTTTGAGAAAACATGCGTTTTCACAGGTGCACTTGAGCACATGACGAGAAGAGAGGCTATGCAAAGTGTCCTTGATTTGGGTGGGTTCTGCGGAGATAGTGTTACTAAGAAAACCGATTTTCTTATTCTTGGCAGCCTTGAATACTGTGCAGGAGTAAAAGGAAAGAAAAGTGCCAAATTAAAAAAAGCAGAAGATCTGATCCTTAATGGGCAGGACCTTACAATTCTTTCAGAATCAGCATTTTATGATTTGCTTCCTAATCCTTCTTCTGAAACTAATATGAGTAAGAAAAAGCAGCAGGATAATCTTTTTGATATTGTTGTAACTTTGATTCAATCAGTAATTGATAATAATGCACTTGCGAAAGATATTATAATTAAAACCGAAAATAAAAATAATTCTATTTCATACTGGTTGAAAGAACCGACAAGTAGTAAAAAAACCAAAATGCTTCTAAAAGTATATGAAACACAACGATATGGAAATCAAAATACTACTGTCATTTCTGTAAAGACATCACTTGCCAATCAAGTAGACATACCATTGGATGTACATGTGTCATCAAAAAGCAATAATATAAATACTGAGCTCGAACTCTTCGATTTTGGAATGGGAATACACTATTTTATACAGCAGTTAATTGATTTATTTGTAAAAGGATACGAGCCTGCTGAAAAATTCGGTTGCTGTCACCGCTATAAGGAATGCTCTGATGCAAAAAAATGTACTCATCCAGATCAATTCTACGCGCGTGCCTGTTGGTATCGCAAGAACCTTGAAAGCGGTAAAATATTCTATTGAAGACATAATGCGTTTAAGTGCTAAGCCGAAATGTATTGATTTCAATACATTTCGCAGCGCATACTATACTGAAGGAGGTGCTCATATGGGAGCATATGCACAAAACTCAAACAGCACCTTTCATACAAACAGAAAGGTGAATATGACCAGAAAGCGCGGCGGTGCTCTTGAACGCCGTATGCAGAAGATCCGCGGCGGCCGAATCGTTATCAACCACGAGAACAACACTTTCAAGATCATCCGCAGGGAGGAAACCGAGAATGGACAGTAGTTTTCTAACGGTTCCCTATACGCGCGAATTACAGGAGCTCTACTCGCGTAAATTTGACTGCGGAAACGATCTGATCTCCGGCATTCTCAAGACGGAAGACTCTCTCCGCGATATGGTCGGCAAAACATATGTCCTATTGGATGAAGAAAGAGGGCGTATCATAGGCTACTATAATATCAGCACCGGCGATCTGGCAGACGGTAATTTCATTCGCTTAGGCGGTTCGGTCTATATCAAGTATTTTGCGGTTGACTGCGAATACCAGGACACAAAATGGGATGATGATTACATCGCTGATGTTTTACTGAGCGACTGCATCAATCGTATAATGGAAATCAGAGATTCTTCCGTTGGTTTCGCGTTTGTTACCTTGTCTTCTACAGATGAGGGTCGTCATCTTTATGAACGAAATGACTTCTTGCCCCTCGATGATGATATGATGATCGCAAAGGGCGAGAAAGAGAACGGGTGTATCCCAATGTATCTGCCGATTGATTATGAATAACAAAACGCCCGATGCGCAATGCACCGGGCGAATCTGAAAGAAAGGAGAGCGGCTATATGGCAAAAGCGAAGAAATTGCCCTCCGGCAGCTGGCGTGTCCGTGTATATGACGGCAAGACCGCCGAAGGGAAAAACATATACAAGAGCTTTACGGCACCGACGAGGAAAGAAGCTGAGTATCTGGCTGCTGAGTATGCTGCAAAGAAAAAGACCGCACCCCGGTCCGATGATCGCACACTTGCCAATGCTTACACGCGATACATTGATATCAAGCGAAATACGCTCTCCCCCTCCACCGTCAGAGAATATGCACGAGCAGCAGCGCATGACTTCCCGGAACTGATGCCGATCAAGCTGTCGAGCATCACGCAGGAAGCTGTCCAGAGCGCCGTCAATATCATGGCAGCAGATCACAGCCCGAAGTCTGTGCGCAATGCTCACGGCTTGCTGAGCGCAGTCCTGCGCATGTTCGCGCCGGAGATCGTGCTGAACACACGGCTGCCACAGCCGAAAAAGTCGGAAATCTATGTCCCGACTGAGGCAGAGGTCGAGAACCTTGTCAGGAGCATCCGCGGCACTGAGCTCGAAAAGGCAGTGCTGCTTGCTGCATTCGGTTCGCTGCGCCGGTCCGAGTGCGCAGCGCTGACGCTGGACGATATCGAAAGCGACATTATCCATGTCCGCAAAGCGATGGTGCTGGATGATTCCAAACACTGGGTAATCAAGCAGCCAAAAAGCAAAGCAGGATACCGCGATATCAAGATGCCTGCATTCGTGATCGAGCGGCTCGTTCCGCGATCTGCATCCGGCAGGATCGTCGAGCTTGCGCCGGTGACAATTACGGATTATTTCATAGATGCCCGGGCAAAGTTCAACCTTCCGCATTTCCGGTTCCATGATCTGCGCCATTATCAGGCGTCGATTCTTCATGCAATGGGCGTTCCGGACAAATATATCATGGAGCGCGGCGGCTGGAAGACCGACAGCACGCTGAAGAACATCTATCAGCACACGATGTCTGACAAACGCCGACAGGTTGAGGACGATATTGTAGCCCGTTTTGAGGCATCACACAGTAAATATGAAGTCGAAAAAAGAGACCGGCAGGATTGACTCCGCCGGTCTCTTTTTCGTGTCATATTTCGTGTCATATTTCGTTATAAATCGCTATCATTTGGCTATATTTCATTGTAATCACATGACATTTCATATGACACAAAAGCAAAGAAGAATCTGCAAAAACACGTATTTTCGCAGATTCTTCAATTATGCACCTGACAGGATTTGAACCTGCACGCCTTGCGGCATTGGAACCTAAATCCAACGTGTCTGCCAGTTTCACCACAGGTGCGGATAATCAAATATTCAGATTGTACCGAGCAGCCGGCGCTCGGCTGCAAAATCGGAGCGGGCGGCTTCTTCTCCCATGTTGTCCGCCGCCGACACTTCATCATCGCAGGAGACCGTCTGTTGAACGGCTGCCAGATCACGGATTTTGAGATAGAGACTCAGCGGGAATTCTGCATTCCATTCCGAGCGGTATCCGAGCAACCCGAAGCGCTGCAGGACATCATCCATTTCCGCAGTAAAATCGCGCAAAAAGAGATTTTTATCAAACACGGCAGTCTGATTCCCGAGCACCGCAGCCGTCGGGCTGTCATCCTCATAGACCGTCACATGCACGGAGAGGGTCTCGTCATCTGCGGAGAGCGCCCACTTTGCCCGTGCGGGTTCAAGCTCCGCATAAAAGACTGTTTTATCCGTTTCATCAGGCAATTCGCCCAGCGCGCAGAGAATCGCCAGCATCAGATCATCAGGAAAGTTCGTCATCCAGCTGTTATCGAACAGAATCTTCGTTTGAGCGTCCGCAATGCAACCCTTAAACCAGCCTGCGCTGATCTGCCAGACCTGAAAACAACGCCCGTTCATCTGAATCCCCTGCCCTTCAATAGCTGCCTGTATCATTATACCAATTTCGCCCCGATTTGTCAAGCGGCGGGCAGTGGCGGGCAGTGCCCGCTTCCAATTTGCTAAAGGTCTGTTTTGTGTTTGCTGGTTTCATTGTTTGTTCTTGAATCAATCAGCGGGCAGTGCACGCCGTCAATTCGTGAATATCATCAAACCGAACATACTCCCCGACCGCTGCCGGAATAAGCGATCATGTGGAATCATTTTCATAATCATGCGCGAAGCGCATACCGCAATTTCTCATTTCTAATTTCTCCTTTCTAATTTATAATAACCGACTTGCGCTATTGGTGAGAATATGTTAAAATAGAAGAAACAACTGCTGAAAAAAATCGGATTAGAAATCTGATATAAAAGCAAGTTTTCTGATTGACTTTACTTGTCCGGTGTGATATAATACCGATAACCTGAAAGGATACGGAGGTTTACCAGAATGATGAAAAAAACACTTGACTGGAATGTCTATCTTGAGACCGCAGCGGATGCCGTCGCAGAAGGCATTGTCATGCTCAAAAACGAGGGCGCCGCACTGCCGCTGCCGCAGGGCGAACAGATCGCGCTGTTCGGCAGAATCCAGCTGCACTACTATAAAAGCGGCACCGGCTCCGGCGGCATGGTCAATGTCTCGAAGATTGTCGGGATTCCCGAGGGACTGCAGAATCTCGGCGTCGAGCTCTATGCGCCGCTCTGTGAAGCCTATCAGAAGTGGGATGAAGCCCACCCCTATGATCTCGGCGAGGGCTGGGGCGGCGAGCCGTGGTGTCAGGAGGAGATGCCGCTGGATGAAACGCTCGTGCAGCAGGCAGCCGCAGTCTGTCCGCGCGCTGTTGTGGTGATCGGCAGAACCGCGGGCGAGGAGCAGGATAACCGCATGGAGCCGGGCTCCTATCTGCTGACGGACGGCGAAAAGGAGATGCTCCGCCTCTGCCGCAAGCACTTCCAAAAGGTGATTGTCCTGCTCAACACGGGCAATATCATGGACATGCACTTCATGGACGAATACAATCCGGATGCGGTGCTCTACATCTGGCAGGGCGGCATGACGGGCGGCACCGGCACGGCGGAAGTCCTGACCGGCATCGTCTCCCCGAGCGGCAAGCTGCCGGATACGATCGCATATGAGATCAGCGACTACCCCTCTGACGCCAACTTTCACGGCAAGGTGAACAACAACTACGCCGAGGATATCTATGTCGGCTACCGCTACTTCGAGACCTTTGCACCGGAGCGCGTGCGCTATCCGTTCGGCTTCGGTCTCTCGTATACCGCATTCAGCGTGACCGCCGGAGAACCGGTGCATGTCCGCAGCGCGCAATACCTGCCTGTCACGGTGACGAACACCGGCAGCACCGCGGGCAAGGAGGTTGTGCAGCTTTATGTTGAAGCGCCGCAGGGCAGACTCGGTCAGCCTGCGCGTCAGCTCGTGATCTTCTACAAGACCGGTCTGCTCCAGCCGAACGAATCCGAAACGGTCAATCTGGAGCTTTCCGTTCCGGCATCCTATGATGACAGCGGCGTGACCGGTCACGCATTCTGCTGGGTGAAAGAGGCAGGCGAATACAAATTCTATATCGGTACCGATGTGCGCACTGCAAAATATGCAGCGAGCCGCTTCATCGACGAAACCATTGTGATTGAACAGTGCCGTCAGGCAATGCCGCCGGTTGCGGCGTTTCAGCGCATGAAGCCGGAGCAGTCCGGCGAGGGCTATGCGGTCGCATGGGAGGATGTCCCGCTGCAGCAGTTTGACGAGGCAGCGCGCCGCACCGAATCACTCCCCGCAGCATGGGAGCCGGACGGCAGATCCTCTGTGCTCGCAGATGTCCTGCGCGGGGATGTGACAATGGAATCGTTCATCGCGCAGTTCACCGATGACGAACTGATGCAGATCGTCCGCGGCGAGGGCATGGGCAGTCCGCGCGTCACGGCAGGCACGGCATCCGCATTCGGCGGCGTCTCCGATGCGCTGGCAAAGCGCGGGATTCCGGCATGCTGCTGCTCGGACGGTCCTTCCGGCATGCGTCTGGATTGCGGCACCAAGGCATTCAGCCTGCCGAACGGCACATTGCTCGCCTCAACCTTCAATCTGCCGCTGATGACAAAGCTCTACGCCTGTGTCGGTCTGGAAATGACCGCAAACAAGGTTGATTGCCTGCTCGGTCCGGGCATGAATATCCACCGCCACCCGCTCAACGGCAGAAACTTCGAGTATTTCTCCGAGGATCCGAAGCTGACAGGTCTCATCGCGATTGCCGAGCTGCGCGGACTGCACAGCGCCGGTGTCGAGGGCACGATCAAGCACTGCTGCGGCAACAATCAGGAGACAAACCGTCACTTCCTGAATTCGACGGTCTCCGAGCGCGCACTCCGCGAAATCTATCTTAAAGGCTTCGAGCTTGCGGTCAAGGAGGGCGGCGCGCAGTCGATCATGACAACCTACGGCAGCGTCAACGGACTGTGGACAGCCGGAAACTATGACCTCTGCACGGAGATCATCCGCAAAGAATGGGGATACACCGGCTTCCTGATGACAGACTGGTGGGCAAATATCAACGAGCGCGGTCTCGAGCCGGATAAGGGCGATTTTGCCGCAATGGTGCGCGCGCAGAATGATGTCTACATGGTCTGCGCAGACTGCGTGCAGAACGCGGATAATCTTGCCGAAGCGCTCTCCGCCGGTACACTGACGCGCGGCGAGCTGCAGCGCTGTGCGGCGAATGTCTGCCGCTTTGCGATGCATACGCATGCAATGGAGCGTCTGCTCGGCGATGCGCCGGAGATCACGGTGACGAACCGTCCTGCGGATGCAGAGGAGCAGGAGGGCGATGTGCAGTTCTACGATCTCGAGGATGCGCTGACACTGCCGCTCGAGGGCATCTGCACGGATAAGGGCACAAACTTCGCCTTCGCGCTGACGGTCAACAAGCCCGGCTGGTACCGCGTCACGCTGACGGCATCCTCGGAGCAGAGCGAGCTCGCACAGATTCCGGTCACGCTGTTCAGCATGGGCACGGCAAGCGGCACATTCACATGGAACGGCACGGGCGGCAAGCCGGTCTCGTTCACAGCGGATGTCCCGATGTTCTCGCGGTTTACCGCAAACCGCCTGTATTTTGCGCAGAGCGGTCTGCGGATGCATGAGATCCGTTTCGAGCTCATCAGCGATCAGTTTGATATGGCGCACATGGGCGACAAGCCGGAGGGATAATATGATAATCGTCGCCGTCAGGCGATACCGCAGTTTCTCATTCCCCTGATGCGTCTTGACAAAGCGAAATCTGCATGGTATAATATAAATACGGCGTATCTGCGCCGAAAAGCAAAGGGGGCATTCATATGGCATCTGCAAAAAACATGGTCATCGCCGGTGATTACACAGGCTGCCGCATCTTCTGCATGTCGGCAAAGCTTGCCTATATTTCCGGCACGATGAAGAAAATCGACGACGTTTATCTGACACCTGAGAATGTCGTGCGCTATGAGCTGATGACAGAGGATATTCTCCGCTCCGGCAATTCGCTGCTGCTGACCGGTCCGCTGGATCCGGCATGCCTGCTGAAGCTGCGGCTGCATGCATCGGTCGCGATGCAGAACAAAGGCATCTATACGGTTGCCGTGAAATTTCAGGATGACAAGCGCTCGCTCATGGAGATCGACGAAAAAACCTATCACGCCTTTATGCGCAGAATGCAGGAGGCGGAGGGATAAACAAAGCAAGCCGTTCCGGTCAGATGCACCGGAGCGGCTTTTTCTGCTTTTGTATAGATTTCTTCACCAAAATTTCACTTGACAATTTGGACGAAATGCTGTATAATGTTTCATTGTGAACAGTTGCATTGCAGAACAGCGAAAGGAGTGAATCCGGATTTGGAAAACCAGACAATGCTTGCACTGCGCATGGTGAATATGGGCATCCGCAGGCAGATCGAAGCGTTCCGGAATCAGAACGGGCTCGATGCTGCCGCCGGTACAAACGGCTGGGTGCTCGGCTTTCTCTCGGAGCATGAAAACGAGGATATCTATCAGCGCGATCTGGAAAAGGAGCTCGGCGTCTGCCGTTCGGGCGTCTCAAAGACCGTCGCCGCGCTGGAAAAGGAAGGGCTGATCGAACGCAGCCGCGTCGCAAGCGATGACCGGCTCAAGAAGATTGTCCTGACCGAAAGCGGCAGAGCCATCACCGATCTGATCCGCGAGAACTGCCGTCAGCTCGAGGAAACGCTGACCCGCGGCTTTTCGCCGGAGGAATTTGCGCAGCTGCAGGAATATTTGGACAGAATGCAGCATAATCTCACAGAAGCCAACTGAAAGGAGCGAATCCCCTGATGTTTCAAACCATCTCACGATGCCTGCGGGAATTCAAAAAACCGACGATCTTCACCATTCTGTTCATGATGGGTGAAGCGATCATCGAGGCGATCATCCCGTTTGTGACCGCAAGGCTCGTGGACAACATCACAACCGGTCTTGCGATGTCAACACTGCTCAAAACCGGACTGATCCTCGTCATCATGACGCTGATCTCCCTGTTCTTCGGCGGTGCGGCAGGCATGACCAGTGCAAAGGCAGCCGCCGGATTTGCAAAGAATGTCCGGCACGATATTTTCGAGAAGGTGCAGACCTTTGCATTCAGCAACATTGACAAGTTCTCGTCCTCGTCGCTCGTCACGCGCCTGACGACCGACATCAACAATGTGCAGATGGCATTCATGATGCTGATCCGCATTGCCGTCCGTGCGCCGCTGATGCTGATCTTCTCGATCACCATGGCGTTTATCATGGGCGGAAAGCTCGCAGGCACGTTTGTTGTCGTCATTCCGGTGCTGGCATGCGGCCTGCTGCTGATCGGCAAATTCGCGCTGCCCGCATTCCACCGCGTGTTCAAGAAGTATGACCGCCTGAACGAATCCATCGAGGAGAACGTCCGCGGCATGCGCGTGGTCAAGGGCTTCTCGCGCGAGGAATACGAGAAAAAGAAGTTCCACGCCGCCGCCGAGGATATCTGCGGCGACTTCACGAAGGCAGAGCGCATCGTCGCGCTGAACGGCCCGATCATGCAGCTTTGTCTCTATTTCAACATGGCATTCATTCTGCTCGTCGGCTCGAAAATCATCATCAACGGCGAAAGCGCGATCAATGTCGGCGAAATGTCCAGCATGCTGACCTACGGTTTCCAGATTCTCATTCAGCTCATGATGCTCTCGATGATCTACGTCATGCTGACCATGTCCGCGGAGTCGATCAAGCGAATCTCCGAGGTGCTGCAGGAGGAGCCGGATATCCACAATCCGGAGACCGCCTGCAAAACCGTCAGCGACGGCAGCATCGTCTTTGAGAATGTCAGCTTCAAATATTCGCAGAAGGCAAAGAAATATGCCCTCTCGGATATCGACATCACAATCCCGTCCGGTGCAACAGTCGGCATCATCGGCGGAACGGGCTCGAGCAAATCGACGTTTGTGCAGCTGATCCCCCGTCTCTATGATGTAACCGAGGGCAGCGTCAAAGTCGGCGGCATAGATGTCCGCGAATATGACCTCAACGCCCTGCGCGACGCCGTTGCAATGGTGCTCCAGAAGAACGTGCTGTTCTCCGGCACAATCAAGGAGAACCTGCGCTGGGGCAATCCCGATGCGACCGACGAGGAGCTGATCGAAGCATGCAGGCTCTCACAGGCGCATGATTTCGTCACCGCCTTCCCCGAGGGCTATGATACCATGATCGAACAGGGCGGCACGAATGTCTCCGGCGGACAGAAGCAGCGTCTCTGCATTGCGCGCGCACTGCTGAAGAAGCCGAAGATTCTGATTCTCGATGACTCGACGAGTGCCGTCGATACCAAAACGGATGCCTTCATCCGTGCGGGCTTCCGCAAATTCATTCCGGATACCACCAAGATCATCATCGCACAGCGCATCGCATCGGTGCAGGATGCGGATATGATCCTTGTCATGGATAACGGCAGAATCGCCGCCTGCGGCACGCATGACGAGCTGATGCAGTCGAGCGCAATCTACCGCGAGGTCTATGAGCAGCAGACGAACGGAGGTGACAACGATGCCGCGTAATACAAAAGGCTACGGCGCACCGCGCAAGCCGGGCGAAGCATTCAAGTCTCTCAAGCGCATGATCGGGCTGCTGCGGCAGTTTTATCCGAAGCTGCTTGTCATCACGATCATCTGCATTCTGTTCTCCTCGGCGACATCATCGGTTCCGGCAGTGTTCCTGCAAAAGGTCATCGCCGATATCCAGACCTATTCCGTCTCCGGCGACTGGGCAGCGGCAAAGGCTGTCATTTACCCGAAGGTCTATTTCCTGATTGTCCTCTACGTGCTCTCGATCATCTGCATGACGCTCTGGCAGCAGCTTGTCGCGATCATGACGCAGGGCTTCCTGAACAAAATGCGCTGCAAGCTCTTTGACAGCATGCAGAATCTCCCGATCCGCTATTTTGACACCCACAAGCACGGCGACATCATGAGCCACTATACGAACGATATCGACACGCTGCGCCAGATGCTCTCGCAGGCGCTCCCGTCGCTGGTACAGGCAGGCTCGGTTGTTGTGATCGTCTTCGGCATCATGCTGTATTACAGCATCTGGCTGACGCTGATCGTCATTCTCGGCATTGTCGCGATGATGCTGGTCTCGAAGAAGATCGGCGGCGGCTCCGCAAAGTATTTCATCCGCCAGCAGGCAGCAGTCGGCAAGACCGAGGGCTTTGTGCAGGAGATGATGAACGGTCAGAAGGTTGTGCAGGTATTCTGCCACGAGGAACAGAGCCAGAAGGACTTTGACGAAGTCAATGACGCGCTCTTTGAGGATATGTACCGCGCACATGCCTATGCAAATGCGCTTGTCCCGATCATCCTGAACATCGGCAATGTGCTGTATGTCATCATCGCGACGGTCGGCGGCGCACTGATTCTCTCGCACGCACCGAATCTCTCGTTCTCGGGTCTGCCCTTCGGCATTGACATTGTTGTGCCGTTCCTCAACATGACCAAGCAGTTCACGGGCAACCTCAATCAGGTGACGCAGCAGATCAACGCGATTGTCATGGCGATTGCGGGTGCAGAGCGCATCTTCGCGCTGATGGACGAAGCCCCTGAAGCGGATGACGGCTATGTCACGATGGTCAATGTCCACACCGCACCGGACGGCACCGTCACCGAGGCAAACGAGATCACGCACGAGTGGGCATGGAAGCATCCGCACACCGCAGACGGCACGATCACCTATACGCCCCTGCGCGGCGAGGTCACGCTGGACAGCGTAGACTTTGCCTATGAGGAGGGCAAGGATGTCCTGCACGATATCACGGTCTTTGCAAAGCCCGGACAGAAGGTCGCATTCGTCGGTGCAACGGGCGCCGGCAAAACCACGATCACAAACCTTATCAACCGCTTCTATGACATCGCAGACGGCAAAATCCGCTATGACGGCATCAACATCAACAAGATTAAGAAAACCGATCTGCGCCGCTCGCTCGGCATCGTGCTGCAGGAGACAAACCTCTTTACCGGCACGGTCATGGATAACATCCGCTACGGCAGACTGGATGCAACCGATGAGGAATGCATCGCAGCGGCAAAGCTTGCAGGCGCCGATGATTTCATCACCCGTCTGCCGGAGGGCTATGATACGCTGCTGAGCGGCAACGGCGCGAACCTCTCGCAGGGACAGCGTCAGCTGATCGCAATTGCACGAGCAGCCGTCGCCGATCCGCCTGTCATGATCATGGACGAGGCAACCTCCTCGATCGACACGCGAACCGAGGCGATCGTCCAGCGCGGCATGGATGCACTGATGAAGGGCAGAACGGTCTTTGTCATTGCGCACCGCCTGTCCACGGTCAAGAATTCGGATGTCATCATGGTGCTTGACCACGGCAGAATCATCGAGCGCGGCAGCCACGAGGCACTGCTCGAAAAGAAGGGCACCTATTATCAGCTTTACACCGGCGCATTCGAGCTGGAATAACAAAACGGAAGGACATGTATCATGCTTGAAAAACTGCTGCAGTTTGTGCTGAAGCTGCTCCCGAAGCCGCTGAAAAAAATCTGGGATAAAAACGAGAGCCTCTGGCGCTATTGCTATTACGGCGCATGGACGACCGTAGTTTCCATGATCACGCGATTCGTCGGCATGCTGATCTTTGAACGCATGGGTATGCCGGTTGAACAGAGTGCGCTGGCAAGCGGTCTCAATACAACCGTTTCCCAGATCATCACCATAACCTTTGCATTCTATGTCAACAAGAAATATGTTTTCTACAGTGAGGCAAAGGAAAAGAGCGATCTGATGCACGAGATTCTCACGTTCTACGGCGCACGCGGTGCATCCTTTTTCATGGATCTCGGTCTGAACGAGCTGCCTGTGCTGTTCGGCTGGGGCAAAAAGGGCGCAATCATTATGTTCCTGCTCTCGCAGATCATCATTCTTGCCGCCAATTACTTGTTCAGCAAGGTTGTCGTATTCCGCAAGAAAGGCAACGCCTCGGAGAATAAGGTGTCTCCGACGGATTTGTAATGGGGCGCTGCCCCATACCCCGCCAAAGGGACATTGTCCCTTTGGAATCCCATTTTTATGCTTCGTATAGAAGAAAGCCGCTCCAATCAACGCCAATTGGAGCGGCTTTCTTATATCCACACATAAACATGGGATTCTTAAGGGCTAGTAGCCCTTAAGCAGGGGCTTGGGGACGGAGTCCCCATTACAAATCCGTCGGAGACACCACTAAAAAAAAGCACCCGACTGCAATCAATCAGTCGGGCTTGGGTGAAAGAGAATGGAACGAGAAAATTATAATAACAAACCGGTGAACGGTCTGATATCATACAGTCTAATGGTAGAACGCAGTAGTGTGTCTGGTAGAAAATCGAAATCATTGCCGCGTGCAAGTACGGGCACCGCGGTTTCTATCTATTCGGGAATCCTTGTTTCTGATTACGTAGGAATGTTCAGCGCTTGCGGCTCAGGGCAGCCAGGGAAGCAGCCACTTCAGCCAATCCATGTCGTAATTAAAAAAGACCATGCCTTTCCCTCCATGTTTTGATGATTTCAATTGAATGTCGCGGAGCATTTTTCTCTCAGCTCCGTTATCCATTATAGCACATCTCATCCGGAATTGCAACCAAAAACCGTTGAACGGTCAGTTTTTGGCGGTAAACGGCGCAAGCGCATTCATAAAATAGATATTCAGCGTGAAAATCCCGTCCGCAAAATCGGTATCATACTGAAGCTGATTCTGCTTCAGACAAGCGATCATATTGGACATGCCGTAGCCGTGTCCCTTCTCATCCTTGGTCGAAATGTAGCGGTTATGGCGGACCTGCGGTGCAGAGAGCGCCGAATTGGAAACGGATAAGAGCAGATGCGTTTCAAGCGTCCGCACATTCATTTCTACGGTTTTCTCCTCGGTCTGCACGGCGGCTTCAAAGGCATTGCTCAGCGCGTTGAAGAAGATCGTGCAGAAATCGACATCCGAAAGCATGCTCTGCTCCGGATAGGAACCGTTAAACCTGACCTTGACATCGGGATACTTGTGCATCTGCTCGCCGATGATCGCATCCAGCAGCTTATTGCCGCTTTTGACGCTGTTCCCGACGGAATGCACCATGACATCCATCGAATCCATATAGGATTTAAGCTCCTCGAGATTGCCCTCATCGAGCAGCACGCGCATGCAGTAGATATGGTTGCGGATATCGTGCCGGAAACTGCGCAGCTCCTCGGATTTTTCCATCAGCCGCGTATAGTGCTGCTTCTGGAGTTCCATCTGCTTCTGCATCATCCGGCTCTCCTGCGTCAGCAGCAGATTATCGGAATCGCTCCGCAGCACCCAGACGCAGAGCGCAAGGCTCAGCAGGTTTGCAGCGAGCAGGCTGATCAGCAAAATTGTCCGGATATTGCCGGGCAGCGTGCCTGCAATCGAAAACGCAACCGTCTCCATTGCACCGACCGCGATGAGAAACAGAATAATCGGCACAATCAGCTTTCCTCTGATCTGCAGATGCCGCCTTCTGCTTGCCGCAATGCGGACAATCATAATCAGCAGCAGCCACAACGGAATCGCAAGCATATTGCTGATCAGCTTCATGGCAGAATTATCGGGCATCTCGCTCGTTTCGGTGTTGAACAGGAACAGCACCGGCAGCGCCGCAGTCATATCGAGAATCGAAATGACCGGATAGGCAAGCAGCGAGACCGTCCGCGAAAATCTGGATTCCGCAATGATGAAGCAGGAGAGCGTCACGATAATCCAGAGGAACAGGCTGGATTTGCTCGGAAGCGCAAGCGCCAGCAGCACATAGATGATATCGCCTGCCGCCAATGTCGGTATCATAACCCGAAGCGGGCGCGTATGCTGCCGGAACAGCGGAAAGCAGAACAGATACATCTTGACAATTTCAATGCAGAATGCGATCAGGTGAAATATGACCGGATTCATCTCCATTGCAGCTCACCTCGCATTTTCTTTCATATACGCAAGGAACGCCTCCTTGAGTGCCGTGCGGCTTCTGCGCGAAACCGGCACCTCGAGGTTCTGCCCGCGCATCTTGATAGAATTGAGCTCAATGCTCTGGATATGCCGCAGCGAGATCACGTAGGAACGGTGAACCTGATAGAAGCAGTGCTCGCTGACCTCCTCGAGCCAGGAGCGCAGCGACCGCGCGGATGTATAAACGCCGTCCGCGGTGTAAATATAAGTACCGTCGCCGTAAGCCTCAAAGCAGATGACATCGTCGAGCAGGATCGTGCAGGTGACATGGTCATGCCGCACGGAGATCATCACGCGCTCGGAGAACTCCTGCTTTGCCGCGATAAACGCCTCATGGAACTCCTCCGGATTCACCGGCTTGCAGATATAGCGGAATGCGCGCACCTTAAAGGCATCGGGCATATGCTCTCTGGAAGCGGTCAGGAAGATGATGAGGGTATCACGGCGTCTTCTGCTGAGTGCCGCAGCGGTCTCCATGCCGTCGAGCTCGGGCATATCAATATCGAGAAAGACCAGATCGAAAGAAAACCCGCTGTCGAGCAATTCTTTTCCGTTGTGGAACTCGAGCACATCCTCGCCCGGAGAGAGCACACGGATGCGGCGGATCACTTCCCTGCAGATCAGCGGTTCATCATCACATACAGCTATTTTCATTTGAACCTCCCCTAAGAAAACATCCCCCATGAAATTATCTTATTTGTATATTATTTGTCATTCATTACAAGCCGTACATGTTCATTATAGCATATTATGCGCAAAAATGCAAGCAGCCCGCAATATTTTTCTGTTTCATGCATATCCGCCGCAAATCAACGCATACTAGCCCTGAAAGCCGATCGGGTGACGAGGCTTGAACCATTGAAAGAAAGGCGATATCTATGAAACAGAACACACATGCCGGCATGTCCGGCAAAGGCTTTTACGCAGCACTGACACTCAGCGCGGCAATGGTCGGTGCAGCCTGCTGGTATGCCTATTCGGAAGCGGGAAAGCTGACGCCGCCCGCTGCACCGGAGCATCAGTATTCCGCGCCGCAGACAACACAGACAACCGCACCCCCGCGGACAACCGCCCCCGCGACAAAATACACCGCACCGCCGCGCACGGAGACCGTCACCGTGCCGCAGACCGAGCCCCCAGCCGCCGAAGCCGCCGCGATCCTGAACCGCAGCGTCCCCGAGGCAGCAGAGACCGAGCCCCCTGCCCCCGCCGAGACAACCGCGCCCGTCGAGACGCCGGTTCCGCCGGTCGAGGGTGAGATTCTCGCGCGGTTCAGTCAGGGGGAGCTGGTCAAATCCCCGACAACGGGCATCTGGTCCACGCACAACGGCACGGATTTTGCCGCCGCCGCGGGCACTGAGGTCCGCTGCACCGAGGACGGCACCGTCACCGGCATTGAGCGGGATGCGCTGCTCGGCATCACGGTGACCGTCCTGCATGAAAACGGCACAGTCACGCGCTATTGCGGCCTCAACGAGGGACTGACCGTGCAGGCAGGCGATGTCATCGGGCGCGGCACAGTGCTCGGCGCCGTCGGGGATACAAACGAATCCGAGAACGGCATGGCATCACATCTGCATTTTGAGGTGCTGCAGAATGACAAATATCTCGATCCGGAAAGCTATCTCCTCAGCACCGGCAGCGCGCCGGAGCCGAAGGATGAATCAGAGTGAATGAATAAAAGAGAGCCGCTCAATTCTGCGTCCTGCAAAATTGAGCGGCTGATCTTTCACCTGATCTTACTCGCCGGTGGTCTTGTGGTGCTCGTACTTTGTCTCCTCGAGACCGAAGATGACCTTATCCGTATTGTAATACTTATACGGCGTGTAGACAAGCTTCATTTCCTTCCACGAAGTCGGCGCAAAGATATAGACATAGCCGTCGAGGGTTGTGCCTGCCTCAATCGCCTGATTGAAGTTCTCGAGCGGGCTCTTGATTGCGGTGTAATATTTTCTCGCCGCAACAGCAGCCTGCACATCGCGGACAGGCTCCGGACTTTCTTCGCCGTCGATGATCGTATAGAAGTGCGTCAGCGTGGAGCAGTCGATCTTCTTGTCGGATTTGTTCGTGATGGTGATTTCAGCGAGCAGAACGCGATACTCCATCTTGTTGACATCGTCGAGCTCAATCACTCTGTTGAGCGTGACATCGACCTTGTCGGTGTAGTTGACGGTCTCGCCGATCACTGCATTCAGCTCCTCACCGGGCGTGTTCTCATCGACACGGCTCTCCGGAACCTCAGGCGTATAAATCTCGCGCTCACTGGTTTCGGTGCTGGATTTATCAGCGCAGCCGGTGCAGAGCATCGAGCTTGTGCAAAGTGCAGCCGCAAGCAGAATCAGCGCGGCAGAACGAAGCTTTTTGGTCATTTTTCGGATCCTCCCAGAATAGCATTTGTAATTCGAGCATCACATGCTGATGCATTCCGCTATATTATAACACAGTTCTCCGAAAAAAGCAAGCCCAAAGCGGTAACAGTTTTGTCATTCTGCATTACAAAACGGATCAAAATAGAAGGTATCCTCGGTGCGGATGCCGTTCCGGTCGCCGGTGATGCGGATGCGGCTGACTCTTGCGCGCAGATCGCCGACCGCGCAGAGGTCCTCGAGATCCTCGCCGCAGTATCCTGCATACGAGACCGTGCGGCTGTTCATGCGGCGGTTGCTGAGGGCAATGCGCCAGCGGAGCGCGTCATCCGGATCATAGGCATACTGCATATCGAGCTGAATCTGCCTTGTCCGGACGATATTGCGCCGGATCGCCTCGGGGTTTGACATGGTAAAGCTGCCGTATTCCCCTGCCGCGTTCGCCATGTCAATCCGGCTGACCATCTCCGCGGTATCGCCGCCGGTGCTGTCGGAGAGCAGCTTATCCGCGGGCAGCAAAACGGCATCGGTGCCCGTCTGCGGCATCATGCACAGCAGATTCGGCACACGGATATAGGGAAAGCCGTAGCACAGCTTATAGTTATACGCCATGATCGAATCCCACATTGCAGCATTCGGGCGGACATAGATATAGCTGATCTGCGGCATCGTGTTGTCATAGGTGATCTTCGGGAGCGCATAGGTCTCCATCAGCGAGCGGAGCGTAACGGCGGTGTGCAGTCCGGGCACAAGCTGATTTTTCAGCAAAGCCGCGGTATAGCTGCGGCTGTTGAATTTCAGGACATACCGTCCCGAGGTCTTCACACATTCCGCATGTTCGATGCAGCCGTCATGGAGCAGCCTGCCGCCGAGCGTAAAGACTGCTTCCGCAGGGACATCCAGCAGTTCATCGCTCAGGAACTGCGCATGGAGCTGCGCAAATGCCTGATAGCGGTCGCGCAGGAGCGTAAACCGCAGGCAGCGCGTGACAATAACGCTCCGCCCGTCCGGATAGAGCAGTGTGCAGCTGACATTCACAGTTCGATCCCCCCGATCAGATGCAGTGTGACGTCCGCGGTTCTGCCGTGATCCTTACCGGTGCATTCCGCAGCCGTGATCTGCAGCCCCGTAAAGCTGATGCCGTCAAACTCGGTATCATAGCGCCGGTGCGTGCGCAGGGCATTCTGCAGCGCCGCAAGATAGGTGCCGCCCTCTGTCTGCAAAACGGTACCGGTCAGCCTGAGCGTACAGGGCAGCGCGGGCAGCAGCCGGATCTCGGTGCTGCCGTCACAGAGCGTATCGCGCAGCACGGTGACCTCGGTTTTGAGCGTATAATCCGAGATCTCAATCGTCAGCGCACCGAGCTGCAGCGTGACGGGTTTTCTGCCGGTGTCAATTGTCATTCTGATCCCCCCCGCTGAGATAAATTGTGCCGCCGACGGTAATCTGCATCTCGCGGACGAGCCTGTCCAGCTTCGGGACATACTGCAGCTCGCCCGTCCGGATGCCGCGCAGATCGAAATGCGCCGCCGCGATTGTGCGCAGGATGCAGTCCTCTGCCCGCGCAAAAAGCTCTGCCGGATCGTAATCGGTGCGGCAGTGCATGCGCATCCGGATTGTCAGCCTGACATCCGCAGCATCCCCGAAGGAGGAGTTCACCGGCTCTCCGCAAAGCGTCTCCGCGCAGGCAGCCGTGACAAAAAACGGCACATGCGGCATGGGCTTCAGCACCTGCGGATATTCCGGATATGCGGGGATGCCTGCGGCGCGCAGCGCATCCATCAGGCGGCTGCTGACGGTCTCCGTCATGTGCATCCCCCTTTTCCGGATTGCGCCGCAGCGAAGAAGAACGTATCATCGCGCAGCAGCGGCGCACATGCGGCACGGTATGTATTGACAAACTGCTCGACAAGATGAAATGCACCCTGTCCGCCGCCCGCGACCGTCCCCGCATAGGTCGGCACGGATTGTGTCATGAGCCTGCGATACTGCAAAAAGGCGCGCGCCGCCGCATAGAAATCGAGCCGCGGATCATCGGGGTCAGCACCGGCGCGCAGCTCCGCCCTGACGGCGTTCATCTCCGCCTCGGCAAGATCGCGCCACGGCTCTGCATCGGGCAGACTGATCAGCGCCTGAAAGAGCTGCATGACCTTTGCATCATTCATCCGCGCCCCTCCGATCTCTGCGCCGCATCGCAGGAAAACGGCGATACCGATTTCTCCGCCGCAGGCAGCGCCTGCGCAAGCTGCGGCTTCTGCGAGACAGGCTCCATGCTCATCATCAGCGATTGCCGGAGCGTCAGCAGCTCCGCGGTATCCATATGCAGCACAGACTTCGCAAGCTCCTTTGAAGTGCCATTCTCGCCCCAGCGATAGCAAAGCCGGATCACATCCCTGCGCAGCGATTCGGAAACGCGGTCGAGGAGACTGAGCGCATCGTCATAAGCCGCGCGCAGAATCTCAGTCTCGGCATCGCATGCAGTACCGCCGAGCGTCTTTGTCACACCTGCATGCCGCTGCGCGGGCACCGCGACAAAGCTCCACTCGTAGACATCGGTCACCTGATCGAGCGTTGTATAGCAGAGCGTGCCGCCGTAGGTGCGCCCCTTGATGTGGCTGCACGGCTTGTGCAGATGATTTTTGCCGCAGACCGAGCACACCCTTGCTCCGACGGCGCAGGAGATGCTGACCTCTTTCTTGATGCCCGCATCAATCTCGCGGATGAGATCGGCATTGCCCGCAGTACGCACCATGTAGGCGTTTGCCGCAAGGCAGCGATAGGGCTTTCCGGCCTTCGTGAGACGCTCCGGCTCGGTGCGCAGCTCTGTCCGGAAGATGCGCGCCGTCTGGTTTGCGGATTTCGGATTGTGGTCAAAGATGCCCGTCACGCCGACAAACCGCTTCTGAAGTTCCGCAAGCGCTGCATCGGAGAAGCAGTCGCCGTCGCGGTCGATCTCGTTGTCGCAGAGGATGAGGTCAAAGAGATAGACCTCATCGAGCGTGTGATTTCTGCGTGTAAATGCGTTGAGCTGCTCCAGCAGCATTTCGTTATTCTGATCCATAATCGCCCTCCCTGATAGAATTCCCGCCCGCACCGCCCCTTCTGATTTATGCGATCAGGAGCTCTTGACACTCAGCACAGCCGCGGCACCTGCCATCAGCGGCTGGAACCCGATGCGCACCGAGACGGCAATGCGGTCGAGCTGGCAGTCGATGAGGCGGTCGGATTCGAGCAGCACATCGGAACCCGTGATGCAAGCGAGCGCAAAATCGCGCGAAATACCGATGACGGTCTTATCGTTGAGGGATGCGTCCTTGAACAGCTTTGCGCCGAACGGCAGGCGCACCTGACCCTTCGCGTCGATCGTGCGGTCGCGCATTTCGGTCATGGCGAGAATCTTCGCGACGGTCGCCGGTGAAGCAACCACCGTGGTCAGATCGTATGCGGAGAACTGCGCATAGAGCGTCGCAAGATCGTTATAGGTCAGCGTGGTGGTCGCAGAGCTGACCGGCGTGACCGAGTTCTTGATGACATCGAGCGCCTTGCCCGCGATTGCGCCCGCGAGCTTGTGACCGACCGCGCGCAGCATCACAGCAAATACGTCGATTCTCTGCTGCCGGATCGTCTCATAGGAGGCGGAAATCAGTCTGCCGTATTTGTCGAGCGCAATCGCCGCCGATTCGGTGATAACGGTCTTTTTGAGAGAGACGCCCTCCGCCGTTGTCGCGGAATACGCACCGTCCGTCTCATCGACCGAGAAGCCCTTGCAGCTGCTCGCGCTGACAGCGGATGCAGCGGCGGTCAGCTCCGGCAGAATGGATTCCTCCATGCCGCGCTTGATCGCTCTGCGGACGAATTCCGGAAAGAGCACCGCACTCTCGGTTGTGGTAAAGAACTTCTCAACCGGATCGCAGTTTTCGCCGCTCACATGGATATCGAAGCGCTTGAGCTGACGCTCGAATGCATCGAGACCGGCAAGCTCGGTGCCTGCATACTGCGCAGAGGGATCGGCAGCCTCGAGCGCCTGCGTGAAGCTGCGGTTTGCGAGGTGATACATGCCTTTTTCAAGTCTGACAGAATCGTACATAGCAGTTCCTTTCTGCGGGGGATTCCCCCGTCTGCTGAAATGTTTGTGCGGCTCAGATTCCATGCTCCGCCTTTGTTTTGCGGTTGCGCAGTTCGATCTCCTCGGCCTGCGCATTCTTAAGTCTTGCGTCTGCGAGCTCGGTCTCGTCCTGCAGATTGATCATCTCCCAGATGATTTCCGGCTCATCGGAAAAGCCCGCGCCGCGCAGCACGGCAACACCGATCTTCCGGAGAACGGGCGTCAGCACCCTGCGGAAGTATTCGAGCTCCGAGGTCAGGATATCCGCCTGCTGTGCAGACATCCGCTCCGTTGAGGACCATGTCAGCCCGAGCAGAAACGGCGGAATCGAAAGCTTCGCGACAATCTGCTCAAGCAGCTGCCGGACGGGCACATTCGTGTCAAAGAGCTGATTTTCCGCACCGATGACCTTGATCCCGATATCACCGACCGCGACAAAATCCTGCACCTCGCCGTATTTTGCAGCGCGGATGCCGTTCTGCCATGTTTCGGCGATCTCCTGCGCATGCTCTTTTGCGAATGCGGCAGCATCGCCGTCCGGATGATAGGTCACGGCATATCGAATATTGCCCGCGCGGTCATAGTTCTGCCCGATGCACTCATAGATGCGCAGCAGAATCTGCGAGACAGCGGGCAGTCCGCGCAGGACGGAGACACCGCAGAGCGCCCCTGCAGGCGGATCGAGCGCCGCAAAGAGGATTCGCTCCGGATAGCGCAGCGGGACTTCATCGCCGCCCTGCATGACAGAGAATCTGCAGCTGCCGCTGCTGTCCGCCCCGACCTTCAGCAGCCCGGGATGCGCAGTCAGAAGTGCAGCAGGTACGCCGTTTTCATCGGGGATGATTTCGCCGACGGCATTGCCGTAGGTCAGCAGGCTGTCGAGCATCTGATCGGCAAAGAGCTGCAGCGAGGTACCGGAGCAGTTGACCGGCACATGATTTGCAAACCGGTCGATGATCTCCTGCGCCGCGGGATTCTCAGCCGTGAGCCGGAAACCGCCGGTCAGCCGGACAATTTTCCGGATTGCCGCATCAATGACCGGCACGGCAAAGCGCAGCGCATCATAGAGCTGATACTCCTGCGCGGGCAGGGAATCCGGCACACGCAGCGGCAGCGAGCTGACCGGTGCCGCACGCGGCGGAGCCAGCAGCAGCGGCACGCTCTCGGTGTGCACCGGATGCCGGTTTCTGCGGCGGAATTTCGGAAACGCCAATAAAACACCTCCTGTTTGATCTCTGCAAACGATTGTCACCGCCGGACGGCAGCGACATAGAACGCATCCTGCTTCGGCTGATCGAGCACGGTCGAAACGAAGTACCGGATATCGTCCATTGCGTGATCGTTTGCCTTGACGGGCATATCGCGCACCGCCCCGTCATCCCAGACATAGAGCGAAAACTCGCGGATCGTATCGGTGCAGTCCGGCGAAAAGAGGATCTCGCGGCTGCGCAGGGCGTCTGCCGTCCTGCGGATGCCGGAGAGCACATCATTTTTCGCAGGCACCACGCGATATTCCCCGTGTCTGCGGATGCATGCGATAAAGCTCGCGGCAGAGGGATCGACCACAATCTGCTCGATCGGGCGGTCACCTGCGAGCCTTCTCAGCGCCGCATAGTGTTCCTCGTCTGTTCTCGGGATACCGGCTTTGCGTGCGTCATAGTAGCTTTCCGCGATGCGGTACCAGCGGTTCCGGCAAAGACCCCATAACCCGAACGAGGCTGGATTCATCGTACCGTAATCGCAGGAAATCACGTATCGCGCAGCCGGTTCCGGCGGCACAGCGATATGCAGTCTTGGTGAGAACATCGGATAGACCAGCCCCTCTGCGGCGATCCAGAGCCCGCGGACATACCGGTCATAGAACACGCCGGAATAGAGCCTTTCGTAGCGTCTGCGGATCGCCGGTGTCAGCGAGGCGTTGTCGCGCATGGTAAAATGCAGATAGAGCGCGTTTTTTGCGTCCGCCTTTTTGATCCACTCCTGATAGAACCAGTGTGCAGGCGAAGCGGGATTGCACGAGAACCAGATTTTTGATCCCGGCACAGAGCATCTCGCCAGCGCCTGCTCGACAAACGAGCGCGGCATCAGCGCGACCTCATCAAAGAGAACGCCCGCGAGCGTCATGCCCTGAATGAGCGCAGCAGAGCTTTCGTCCTTGCCGCCGAAGCAGTAGAAGCGGTTGCATCTGCCGCCCATGCCGATCTCGACATACCCCTGCGTGCCCCGTTCCCTGACATAGAATCCGACAGCCCGCAGCAGCGCGAGCAACGGCTGCAAGAGATTGCGTTTGAGCGCGGTTTTGGTCTTGCCGCAGAGCGCAAAATTCTGCTGATGGTACTTTGCCGTCGCCCAGAAGACGAACCCGAGCGAAAGCGCTGTGGTCTTGCCGGAGCGCACCGCCCCGTCACAGATCACCGCATCGTAATCGCGGGTTGCAGGCGCATTCCACCAGTTCAGCACTTTACGCTGTTTCGGTGAAAACGGCACCGGCATCGCAGGCATCCCCGGAATCAAGCGCATCCACCTCCTCCGTCTGACCGCCCTGCAGCGCCTGCATGAGCGCCGCCGCCGCGGCAGCAGAATCGGCAGCACCGGCACATTCGAGCAGCTTTGTCATGGCACTGAGCCGGTCTGCGAGCTTGATCTCAATGCCGTTTTTATCGAGCTTGATGCCCGTGACATGAAAGAGATCGAGCGCGCGCAGTTCATCGGGCGTGATTTTCTCAGAAAATACGAGCTTTGCGGCATCATTTGCATCACCGAACGCGAGCCTTGCGAGCCCGGCGGTGACAAGCCCCTGCAGCGGGAGCGCGGGCTGCGCTGCAAGCTGCGAGAGATACCGCCTGCAATAGGCAGAATGGAGCATTTTCAGCCCGTCATCTGCAGCGGTTTCCGGCGGACACCCTGCTCTGAGCGCCGCCTCCCGGACATTGCCGAGCGCGAGGTACCAGCGGCAGAAAGCCGCACGGCATGATTTGAGTCGATCCATGTTCATTACCACCTTTCGCGGAGTCTGATGCACGGTGAGGGAGCAGCCGGCATCTATAAAGGGGTGCCAAAACGGAAAAAGTTGTACGTTTGCGTGCAACTTTTCGCATATCTTTTTATCATTTAACATGTTCAGCCCAGTATTCCGCACATGATATTGTTATATGTTCAATCAATACAGATTTGCCGCACCCGCGCAATCCGCCGTGCAACCCCGAAAAACCCGGCAAAAAAATACAGCATTTTCTGTCACAAGCCCGCCGGAAAATATGGAATCCTACAAAATTTGCAAATGATTGAAATTTTGCTTGATTCCTGCCGGATTTCGCAGTATAATATCAAAGCATTAAATTGGTACATCAATATTAGTAGGAGAGATGTAAATGGAACAGTCCGCACAAAAACCGACAGCTGACAAGCTGAAACCGAAGCTTTTTTCGGTGATGAAAACCTACACGAAAGCGCAGTTCGTCAAAGACCTGATCGCCGGTGTGATCGTCGCGATCATCGCGCTGCCGCTTTCGATTGCACTCGCGCTCGCCTCGGGCGTGAATCCGGAGCAGGGACTTTACACGGCAATCGTCGCCGGATTTCTGGTCTCATTCTTCGGCGGCAGCCGCGTCCAGATCGCCGGCCCGACAGCAGCCTTCGCAACGATTGTAGCGGGCATCGTCGCCACCGACGGCATGGACGGCCTGATTCTCTCGACGGTCATGGCAGGCATCCTGCTGATTGTCATGGGCTTCTGCCGCTTCGGCAAGCTGCTGAAGTTCATTCCGGGCACGATCACCGCGGGCTTTACGTTCGGCATTGCGGTGACAATCCTGATCGGTCAGATCAAGGATTTCCTCGGTCTGACATTCCAAAACGCCCCGATCGAAACCGTTGACAAGGTCGCGGAGATCGTCCGATGTTTCGGGAGCCTGAACGTACAGGCGCTCCTGATCGGTCTGCTTTCGCTTGCCGTCCTGATTCTCTGGCCGAAGAAGCTCGAGAAGATTCCCGCCTCGCTGATCGCGGTGATTCTGTGCTCTGCGGTTGTCAAGCTCGCAGGACTGCATGTCAACACCATCGGCGAACTCTACACGATTTCCAACGCACCGCCGAAGTTCGTGCTCCCGCATGTGACATTCAGCGGCATCCGCGCAATGCTTCCGAATGCGTTTACCATCGCGATTCTCGCGGCAGTGGAGTCACTGCTTTCCTGCGTTGTCTCAGACGGCATGATCGGCTCGAAGCACCGCTCGAATATGGAGCTGATCGCGCAGGGCATCGCGAATATCGGCTCGGCGCTGTTCGGCGGCATTCCGGCAACGGGCGCGATTGCGCGAACCGCAGCAAATGTCCGCAACGGCGGCAGAACGCCGGTCGCAGGCATGGTACATTCTATTGTGGTGCTGGGCATTCTGGTTGTCCTGATGCCCTACGCCTCCATGATCCCGATGCCGACGATTGCCGCGATTCTGTTCATCGTCGCGTATAATATGTGCGGCTGGAAGAACATCCGCACGATGCTGAAAACCGCGCCGAAAAGCGATATCGCGGTGCTCGTGACAACCATCGTGCTGACGGTTGTGTTTGATCTGGTTGTGGCAATCGGCGCCGGACTGGTACTCGCATCGCTGCTGTTCATCAAGCGCATGGCGGATGTCACCGAGGCGCACACATGGACGGATTTCGATGACGAGGAAACCGACCCCGACCACATCCGGTACAAAAAAATTCCGGCACGGACAAAGGTCTACGAGATCAACGGACCGATGTTCTTTGCCGCGTCGGAAAAATATCAGTATATGCTGGATAACAGCGATTTTGATGTGCTTGTGATCCGTATGCGAAACGTCCCCGCGATTGATGCAGCGGGCGTTGAGGTGCTCTCGGATATCGTGCGCGCCTGCCGCAAAAACGAGATTCAGGTGGTATTCTCGCATGTCAACGAGCAGCCGATGCACGCAATGGAAAAGGCAGGTCTTGCCGCAGAGGTCGGCGCAGAAAACTTCTGCCCGCACATCGACCCTGCTCTCCTCCGCGCCGCCGCGCTCGTGAAAGAATAAGGTATCTCCGATGGAGCAAAAATGGGGCGCTGCCCCATACCCCGCCAAAGGGACATTGTCCCTTTGGAATCCCGATTTTTTGAAAATACCAGCAAGTACGTGCTTTTCTATTACACCTTAATATAGGATTCTTAACAGTCTGCACAGCTATATCGTCGAATATAAAACACGCCGCGGGAGCGCCAATATAAAAGTTTTGGTCGAGCTTTTTCACCGCGCCGTGCGCGGCTCCATTTTGCTAAAGCACTCTGGTTACGTATTGCGCTGCTCAATATAAAACACGCTGCCGGAACGTCAATAAAAAAGTTTTGGTCTAGCTTTTTCAAAAGCTCGCGGGTTCTTAGGGCAGCGCCCTAAGCCGTGCTCCGCAGAGCACGGAACTCCCCTGCGATAGAGGGCGCCCCTAAGTGAATTGCAAAGCAATTCACAGACTGCCGCATCTATTTAAGATGGCAGCATTGCTGCCCCATTCCCCGCTTAAGGGATACGATCCCTTACGGTTCCCATTTTTGATGTAAAAAGCGCACAATTACATAATTTTTGAGCATTCCAAATCACATGAAAGAGGCGTAAATATGGCAACGCAATCCGCACATGCCGGAAGACTTCCCGTCCTTCCGAAGCCGCATCCGTTCGGCGCAGCAGTGATGTCCTTCTGCAAGGCACAGCCGGTTCTGGTGATCGCATTTCTTGCGGCGGTCATCACGATGTTCCTCGTCCCGCCGGATGCAAAATATCTGGAATACTGCAACCGCACGGTTCTGATCCAGCTGTTCGGTCTGATGACAGCCGTCGCGGGCATCCGCAGCATCGGCGTATTCGATGCGGTCACAGGGACGCTCCTGCGCAAAACGGGAACCGTCCGGCGACTCGGCACGGTGCTGATGCTGATCTGCTTTTTCACCTCCATGCTCGTGACAAACGATGTGGTGCTGCTGACATTTGTCCCGCTGACGCTGATGCTCCGGCAGCAGCTCGCAGACGAAAAGAACTGCATCCTGACAATCGTGCTGGAGACAGCCGCCGCAAATCTCGGCAGTATGCTGACACCGGTCGGCAACCCGCAGAATCTCTATCTCTACGATTATTTCCGGATCAGTGCCGGCACATTTCTGCGCGTGATGCTGCCCGCGGGCGCCGTCAGCCTGATTCTGCTTCTGCTGCTCTGCCGCCTGCTCCCGAACGCCGCATGCAAGGCGCCGGAGCAGAAAACGCCGCAGATTTCGAGAACGCATGCAGCCGCATATTTGATTCTGTTCGCGCTGTGTCTCTGCTGCGTGTTCCGCCTGATTCCGGATCTTGTGCTGCTCCCGATCGTCATCCTCACCGCGCTGATCTTTGACCGCAGCCTGCTGAAAAAAGTCGATTACGCACTGCTTGCGACATTCGTCTGCTTCTTTGTGTTTGTCGGCAACATCGGCAGAATCGGCGCCGTGCGGGATGCAGTCTCCAGCATGCTGACAGGGCATGAGCTGCTGATTCCGGCGCTGCTCTCGCAGGTGATCAGCAATGTACCGGCAGCCGTGATGCTTGCAGGCTTTACGGATGCGGGCACATCGCTGCTGCTCGGCGTCAATCTCGGCGGACTCGGCACAATGATCGCATCGCTTGCGAGCCTGATCTCGTTCCAGTTCTACCGCAAATCCGAGGGCGCACAGACTGCGCGTTATTTCCGCGTATTCACGGTGATCAATTTCACCATGCTCCTGATTCTGCTGCTCTTTGAATCCCTCGTGATCGGCATCGCCGCACGGTGATTCTGAATAACAAAACAAAATCCGCTGAAACATGCAGACATGCACATTTCAGCGGATTTTTTCTATCCTGCGTTCAGGGAGATTTACTTCTGCGCCGGATTCATCACATAGCCCATGAAGATCGGCAGATTGGTATCATTGTCCAGAATCATGAACAGGAACGGACGGTTAAGAAAGACCTCTTTTCTTTCAAGCGGTCCGCAGTTGCCTGCTATCATGACTGCTGTTACGGCAGCGGCTCTCGTGCCTTCTTCATCCACTTCGATGAAAGTCTTGTGCAGCACTTCGCTGATATAGGAATCCGGAATTGTGTTCAGGTTGGTCAGATCTGCGATGCCCGGTTCAAATGCCTTTTTCAGACCCATTGTCTGCAATGTATCCTTGAGCTTCTTATTGTACTCAAATTTGAATTTCGGCATCAGAGTCAGGACGGTATCTTCCGATGCAGAACCAAGCAGCTTGCCGAGCGCTTCTCCGTCCAGATCCTTGATGTACTCGGAGACTGTTGTCCCCTCATTCGGCAGCACAGCCGCGAAGCTGAATTTGCCGCCCTTGTAGGGCTTGATAAAGCCGGTCGCTTTTCCGTCATCGAGATAGGTGGCTTCGACTCCGTTCATGTATTTCACTGCGACCTGCTGACCGTCCTCGCAGGTGAAATCGCCGGGATTGACGTTATGAGACTGATACTTTGTCTGCCACTCCGCATCGAACGCCACCGCATTGATCAGATACATGATCTCCTCATTGCTGATCTGCTGAATCAGGGACGGAATCATCTCATTCGTGTTGGTGTTCACCCAGCCGTTGATATCATCAACGGTTGACTGATTGAACGGCGCTTTGAAGAAATCCGCGTTGTAGTAGGTTTTTGTTGTCTTAAGGAATGCGTCCGGCACGATCAGGCGCTCCGCATCATCGCGCGCCCAAATCGAGTTTGCGATATGAAGCTTTGCCTCATTTTCCGCGGTCAGATTCTTGATGTAATCCGCATAGTATGCATTGAGATTTTCCATATCGAGATCGCCGCCGAGCACCTTTTCCATTTCGGCAAGCGTCTCACCCTTTGCGCCGTTCGCGGTCATGCCGAGCGCGAGCGAAACCGAAAGCGGCGAGATCAGCAGGTTCTTCTGCTGCTCGTTTTCCAGACGGTGCTTGCTCTCATCAAGGTCGGTTTCGCGCAGCAGATTTGCCGCAAATCCGAGCTGCGAGCTGATGAATGCGCTGTCCGCCTTTTTGCCCGCGACTTCATCTGCATCCATGTCCGCGGTCAGGCAGACGGTCTTTCCGACCGGTGCAGGCGGCTGCACCGCGGGACCGAGTGTCGGGCGCTTTTTCGCGATGTATTCGAGGATCGCGACGGTGTCATCTTTGGTGACATCGCCGTCGCCGTTGACATCCGCAAGCTGCTTGCCTTGTGCGGAGATCACCGCTGTTTTGTCCTCAGCGGAATAGCGCGCGAGCAGCACAGCATCGGATACATCGACGCTGTGATCGAGGTTGATATCGCCGTAATCATAGCTGTCTGCGGGTGTTTCATCCGCTGCGGAAACCGCTGACGGTACGCACATGCTGCAGAGCAGCAGGCAGCCTGCAAACAGTGCTGAGATACGATTCAAATGCTTCATAATCATACTCCTCTCGTTATTCGGGCTTCTGCGCCGGATTCATCACATAGCCCATGAACACGGGGATGTGATGCACCTCATCCATGATGACAAAGATGAACGGACGGTTCAGATCCACGCGCTTCGGCTCCGGCTCAACAGCTGTTTTTTCCAGCATTTCGACGGCGGTGACAGCCCCGGCCTTTGTGCCGTTTTCATCGAGCTGGATGAAGGTCTTGTGCAGCACTCTGCCGATGTAGGCATCGCCCTCGTTCAGTCCGGTAAAGTCTGAAAGTTTATCATCGAAAGCGGCAGGCATGCCGAGATTCTTGAGCGCACCGGAAAGCTCGGTATCATAAGCAAACTTGAACTTCGGCATTGTCGTAATCACAGGGCATTGCTGCCGCTTGTTCAGCAGCTTTTGCAGCGATTCCTTTGTCATCATGCCGATGTAATCTTCAACGGTCACGCTCTTGGATTCCTTCGGCAGGATCGCAGCAAAGCTGTAGCCGCAGTCCTTGTAATACTTGACAAAGCCGGTCGCGTACGCATCCTCAAGATAGATACCCAGCTTTGCATAGAGCATATCCGTCTCAAATGCCTCGCCGTCATACGGCGTAAACTTGCTCTTGAAAACTTCATCGGTGGTGTAGGGCGTTTCCCATTCCGCCTCAAACGCCAGCGCGTTGATGAGATACATGAACACATCATCGCTCGGGAATTTATCAAGCAGCTCGGGGATCATTTCGTGTGTGTTCTCGTTCACCCAGCCGTTGATGTCATCGAGCGTCTGCTGATTGAACGGTGCGCGGAATGCATCGGCGCCGTAGTAATTTGCATTGGTCTGCAAAAATTCCTGCGGCACGGAGATCTGCGGCGCGTCCTTGATCCAGATCGAATTTGCCGGATAGAGCGCGGCTTTTTCGTTGTTCGGCAGCGTGTTCAGCAGGTCTTTGTAATAGGCGTTGAGATCCGCGATTTTGAGGTCGCCGCCGAGGACATTCTCCATTTCGGAGAGTGTCTGCTCTCTTGCGCCGTTTGCGGTCATGGAGAGCGCAACGGAGACCGAAAGCGGCGAAATCAGCAGATTCTTCCGCTCCTCATTGCTGCGGTCGGATTCCTTGAACAAACCTGCTGCAAATGCATACTGACTGTCTGTGAATGCTTCATCAACGGTTTTTGCTTCGGCATCTGCCGCCTTGATGTCCTGCATCAGATTGACGGTCTTCCCGACAGGCGAAGGCGGCTGCTCCGGTCCGAGTGTCGGGCGCTTTTTCGCGATGTATTCGAGGATTGCGACGGTGTCATCTTTGGTGACATCGCCGTCGCCGTTGGCATCCGCAAGCTGCTTGCCTTGTGCGGAGATCACCGCTGTTTTGTCCTCGGCGGAATAGCGCGCGAGCAGCACTGCATCGGAAACATCGACGCTGTGATCGAGGTTGATATCGCCGTAATCATAGCTGTCGGCGGGTGTTTCATCCGCTGCGGAAACCGCTGACGGTACGCACATGCTGCTGAGCAGCAGGCAGCCAGCGAACAGTGCTGAGATACGATTCAAATGCTTCATAATAACACTCCTTTCGTTATTCGGGCTTCTGTGTCGGATCCATCACATAGCCGATAAACACCGGCAGCTTATTCTCATTATCCACGATCATGAACAGGAACGGGCGATCCAGATTGACGCGCTTCGGTTCCTCCGGCATTGCCGCGTCCGCTGCGCTAATCGCTGTTACCGCGGCAGCCTTCGTGCCCTTCTCATCGACCTGGATAAAGGTCTTGTGCATCACCTTGCTGATTCTCGTGCCGGGGATCTCATTCAGTCCGGTCAGGTCTGCTGTGTCTGAGAATGCGATATTCATTCCCATTTTCTGCAGCGCCGGAACGAGCGATGTGCCGTAATCAAAGGAGAATCTCGGCATCGTTGTGTAGACGGTGTCATAGCTTGCGGAATTCAGCAGCTTTTGCAGCGAATCCGCATTCATGTTCTTGATGTAGTCCGCAACGGTTGTGCCCTCGTTCGGCAGCACCGCGGCGAAGCTGTATTTGCCGCCCTTGTAATCCTTCATGAAGCCGGTCGCCTTGCCGTCATCGAGATAGATGCCAAGATCATCATGCATCATGTCCGCGGTGACCTCGGTGCCGTCTGCAAGCGTGAATTTGCCCTCACGCACCTGTTCATCGAGCAGCGGCCATTCCCATGCGCCGTCAAACGCAACCGCATTGATCAGATACATGATCTCGTCATCATAGATTTTGTCAGTCAGCTTCGGGATCATGTCCATGGTGTTTTTCTTCACCCATCCATTGATATCGTCCACGGTGCTCTGGTCAAACGGTGCCTTGTAGAAATCCGCGCTGTAATAGGATTTCGTTGTCCTGAGGAATGCGTCCGGCACGATCAGCCGCGCTGCATTGTCGCGCGCCCAGATCGAATTTGCGATGTGCATTTCCGCGCCCTCCTGCGAGGGGAGATTCTTCACATAATCCGCATAATATGCGTTGAGATTTTCGATCGTGAGATCGCCGCCGAACAGGTTTTCCATTTCGCTGAGGGTCCCGCCCTTTGCGCCGTTTGCCGCCATGCCGAGCGCAAGCGAAACCGAAAGCGGCGAGATCATCAGATTCTTCGGTGCTTCATTTTCCCCGCGTTCCGCGCTCTCCATGCGGTCGGTCTCGCGCAGGAGATTTGCCGTGAATCCGAGCTGCGCACGGATGAATGCGCTGTCCGCCTTTTTGCCCGCAACTTCGTCCGCATTGAGATTCTCCGTCAGGCAGACTGCCTTGCTGACAGGCTCCTGCGGCTGCTGCACACCGAGCACCGCACGCTTCTTCGCGATGTACTCGAGAATCTGCAGCGTGTCATCCTTCGTGACCTCGCCGTCGCGGTTGACATCGGCATTGCCTCTGCCCTCTGCGGAAATCTTCGCGGATTGATCCTCTGCGTTGAAGCGGGCAAGCAGCACCGCATCGGAAACGTCGATCTGCTGATCGAGGTTGACATCGCCGTAGAGCGGTTTTGCCGGCTCATCGGCGAACGCGGAAAGGGGTGTGACACAGGTCCCCGAAAGGATGCATAGCGCCATGGCAGCTGCGATGTGTTTGACTGATGTTTTCATAAAAATCCCTCCCATAAAAATGTTACCCGTTTTTTTTGCAGACAGCGCCCTACTGTCCTCAATTAAATCTTATCACTCCTGCACAAAAAAGTCAATGATCTGTACAACGAAATGCACGATGAAAAAAATTTTATATTTGGTGTAACCGTAAAACTGCACAAATCCGGACGTGCTGTTTTATGCACTATACCAAATACTATATATAATGCCCACTGCGGACAAAACCCGATCACAGAATTTTGCTTCGGAAATCCCCGTGATCACTCGTCAAATGAACCAAAAGCGCTCTTGTGTATCTGCCATAAAATCCGGATGCTGCTTTTGTGCACTCCGACAAAGTTGTATTAATAATATTGACAAGTCAGCAGAAACGTGTTATAGCGCAATCACAAGTTAAAACAAAGATGTTTACAGCTTTACAAATCACAATTATCATGTTATAATCAGCAGGTACACATTATGAAAATCGCAGTTGTTTGTGCAAACGGCAAGGCAGGTCAGCTGATCACAAAAGAGGCTGTTGACAGAGGGATTGATGTGACGGCTTTCGTCCGCGGCGAAAACAAATCCGCTGCGCCGAAGGCAGTCATCAAGGATCTCTTTGCAAGCACAAAGGATGATCTGACGCCCTTTGATGCAGTCATTGATGCCGCAGGCGCGTGGACACCTGATACCGTTCATATCGTTCCGGATGCGGTCAAGTATCTCGCTGATCTTCTCAGAGAAACCGGTACAAGACTGCTGGTTGTCGGCGGAGCAGGCAGTCTGTTCGTGGATCAGGAACATACCAAGACCGTTTTTGATGTCACCCCCTTCCCCGAAGCAGCGGTCCCTGTTGTCAAGGCACATCAGGCTGCTCTGGATGCGCTCCGCGAATATGATGATGTCAATTGGACATACATCAGCCCTGCAGGCGATTTTCAGGCGGACGGCAAACGCACCGGCAGATATCTGCTCGGCGGCGAGGAGCTGATTCTCAGCGCAGCGGGCGAAAGTATCATCAGCTATGCAGACTATGCGATTGCAATGATCGACGAGGTTGTAAACGGCGGTCATATCAAGCAGTGCATCGGCGTTGTAAAGGAATAAGAGAGATGATAGTCTATGCAGATCACAAGTAAATTCACGGCGGCGGTGCATATCCTCATCTGCATTTCGGTCTTTGACGGACAGATGCGCGTGACGAGCGATGTGCTCGTGGGCAGTACGGGCGTCAACGCGGTCATTGTGCGCAATGTGCTGTCGCAGCTCAAAGCGGCGGAAATTGTCGAGACCCGTCAGGGCAGCGGCGGTGCGCATCTCGCAAAACCGCTCGATCAGATCACGCTGTATGATATTTACAAAGCGGTGGACTGCACAGACGATGACGGTCTTTTCCGGTTTCACGGCAGCCCCAATCCGGAATGTCCCGTCGGGCGGAATATCCACAGGGTTATGGACGGCAAACTTGCGGCTGCACAGCGGGCGCTGGAAACCGAGCTGAAAGGTACAACACTTGCGGAAGTGGTCGCCGAAACACAGAAAATCATCGGCGAAGAATGAATCAGGCGTGTGCGGACGGCTTGTCGGCACACGCTTTCCATAAAAGGTGAGCATATGAACAAAGCCGAAGAACTGATCCGTTTCCTGCTGGCAGAGCGAAAGGAACTCCGCGGAACGGAAATCCCCGAAACCGAAGCCGAACAATTCAGGATGTACCGGAGCCTTGTCAATATCCGCCCTGCCGTCAGAGCGGACGAGGAATTTTTACAGGCGGAGGACGCATATCTCTCGGCGCTGACCGCGCAAAAGGGCATCACGGATATTGCTGACCTGTCCCCCGCTGAGGACGGCATCTATCTCTGGAAAGGCGACATCACCACGCTGAAATGCGGCGCGATTGTCAACGCGGCAAATACCGGCATGACGGGCTGCTGGCAGCCGTGTCACAGCTGCATCGACAACTGCATCCATACATTTGCAGGTGTGCGGCTGCGGTACAAATGCGCGCAGATCATGGAGGCGCAGGGGCATGCGGAACCGACCGGCAGCGCAAAGATCACGCCCGCCTACAATCTGCCCTGCGGCTATGTAATGCGGTCTATGCCTGCGTGAATTTCGGCGAGGCATATGTCCCCGGGCAGATCAGGAAACAGAGCATCTGCATCAACGGGGATATTCACGATGTGCTGTGCAGGCTGTGATACAGAAAAGATATAAAAATATAAGCCGCTCCGATCAACGCGAATCGGAGCGGCTTTGTTTTATTACAATATATACGGGGATAATATCCCCAGTGGGGGTATGGGGGCAACAATGCTAACAACTTAAGGTGTTGCGCTTCCAAGTGAATTGCGCTGCAATTCACTTAGGGGCGCCCTCTATCGCAGGGCGCCCCTCTCCGAAAAACGATCCACCGGATCGTTTTATCGGATTCACCCCTGCGGAGCTCCTTGCGCAGGGGCATTTCGCACTCTGCGGAGCGCGACCAGAGGCGCTGCCTCTGGACTCCGCGAGCTTTTAAAAAA
>CAMKLV010000010.1:0-61253 GCA_946413695.1 uncultured Ruminococcus sp.
TTCATGGACGCTATGTATCGAGATATCGGCATAGAGTGTTCGATTTGCAATCAACTTAGAGAGAAGATAAATAAAAAAATACGATCGTTGCAAATGCATGGATTGCGGCTTGTAGATGACTATATTTATTATCCGAAACAAGATACTTTTGAAAGAGGAAATGTATTTTTAGGTTTAATCGGGAATGAAAAAGACAGAACTATTCGTAGAGCGCCTTTAAAAGGATTCATGGATTTGGATTTTGGCAATTATGACGGAACGCCTTTTGGGAAATTCACATTAATGCATGTTTTTATTCTTCATTCAAATCCTACGACCGATCTTATGCCAACTTTTATGATAGTATTTAAAGACGGTACATATGACATGATTATGTTCCATTCCACTATCAAAACGACTGTTTACAGAACTATAAATGAAGTCGCCGATATTATTCGATCAAATGATGTAGAGGAAGTATTCTGGGTAACAACATATCTCTTATATGTAAATGCACCACATGTTTTAAGCATGCCCTCAAAGGACCGACAAATCGTTGAACATAAAGAGATACTAACATGTATGAAAGTAGATCGGAACCTCAATGAAATGGAGTATTCCTTTGAAACTGACAAATTATCTGATACTAGCTATATTAATCACTGCTTACATCATAAGCCACATAATCACCTAGAAATTGGAAATACTAATCTCACGCCCATAATAAACGCTTTTAAGGCTAGAAAAAGCAATCAGTAACATTTTCATTAGTATATAAAATCGACATTGTATGCAATACCCTGGTTTGAGATTATGATGGAAGGAGCAAGAAGATGACTTATGATGAAATGAACAATTTCATACTCGACTATATCAAATTTGATATTTCCGGCAGAGCTATAATGCTTAGCGGTGAATGGGGATCCGGAAAGAGTTATTATATCAAGAACACGCTGAAACCTTTCCTTGTGAAAAAGAAAAAGAAATGTATCATAGTATCGCTATATGGTCTTTCTGATACAACTGAAATTAGCAAAGCTGTTTTTCTTGAGCTTCATCCACTGATTAAAAAATTATCTCCAGCCAAAAGCACCGCAAAAGTTATCGGTAAAACCCTTCTAAATGCAGCAGGAGGCAAAATTGGTTTCGATATTGAAAGCCCGAATGAAGAATCATTAAAACAATTATACGAGTCTATAAATCTCACCGGAACACTAATCATATTAGAGGATATCGAACGAACACAGATTGAAATTACAAAGCTACTTGGTTATGTAAACAATCTTTGTGAAAATGATCGTGCCAAAGTCTTGCTTATTACAAACGAAAACGAGTTACTTACGACATATGACGAAACCGACGGCGAGGGTAAAACAGTAAAGCACTATACCAATTCAGCGATTGCATATAAGAGAATTAAAGAAAAAACTGTTGGAGACACTATTTTCTTTTCATGTGATTATATATCTGCAATCCAGCAAATCATCAATTCATTTGGAACCTATCTTAATAAATATCAAAATTCTGAAGCTGCTGAAGATATTCGTGACATTTTTATATTGATGCAATCTGCCAACTTAAGAGCATTTATATATGGTTGTCAAAAATGTCGAGATCTTATAGAATTTATTTCGATGAATCATATTTCTATTACAGATGAAATTGAAAAAAAGATATTCTATGGCATTATTGCTTTTACTCAACGGCAAGGTAAAGGCGAAGAACTGCATTTTGAAGCAAGGGCGTATTTATCACCATCGCTTGGTTTAGATGAGCGATATCCATTATTTCGTTTTTGTTATAATTATATCATAGAACAAACGCTTTCTAAAGATACTATTACTCTGGAAACTGGGTATTATAAGGAGTATTTGAAATGTGGGGAATGGAATTCCGGAAGAGATGAGGATTTAAATATAATTAAAAAATTCTACATTAAAAAGGCAGATGAAGTCATGACAGCACTTTCTCATATCGCCCCCAAAATAAAGGATGGCAATATACCATATCACGATTATGGAGTAATCGTTAATTATATCATTGCAATCAAATACGATACAGGGATAGATTGGAATTATAATGATATCATAGAATCCATATTAAAGGAATTGCGTGGAATCACTACGCCCGTTGACTTCGAGGCATTATTTAATTCTGGGTATTCATTACAAACACCAGAAGCACAGCAAGCATTTGAGGATATAAAGACACAAATGAAGAAAGCGTTAGAGCGCACGGAAAAGGATGAACTTACATATACACCTGAATCTGTTATTGGGTACTATAAAAGCAATTCCAAAAAGTTAAAAAAGACCATTACTGTTCAAGGATTTGCTCATCGTCTGGATGTTAGTCAATTTGTTACCATGCTTGAACAGTGTTCGTCAGAACAGATTCAACAAATCCGATTTGTTTTTTTAGGATTGTATCGTGATGTTAAAGATCGTGACTATTCATTAGATATGATTGAGATGGATCTTCCGGTATTAAAAGAACTTAGAAATAATATATTCGAATCTCCTCGATTCAATCATTTCGATCCTATACAAATAATGCAAATCAAGATGTTTATCAACAATTTGGAAGAAATAATTCATTCTCTTAATATTAAAAGAAATGAAAAGGTGCATCGACGAGCCGTTGTCGCTAATTAACTGATTATTTGTAAAGCTAAATAATCGATCAAATTGAGGAGAAGGGGTGCGGAAATGGCAAAACTCAAAAACTACAACGGTCATTATTGCGAATCTGACTATGAATATGCCTTCATTTCCTTCTTGGAGCAGGAGGACTGGAAAAATCTGCCCGGCGACCAGATGAAGCGGACATACAGACGCGATGTGCTGAACACAGATGATCTGGAAGCCTTTCTCAGTAAGACCAATCCGGAACTGACTACCGATGAGGTGAAGCAGATTTCGGATACTGTCCGTCTTGCCGGTGCGGAAAGCGACTTTGCTACGTTGCACAAGGTCTATAACTGGATGGTTGACGGGATTCAGTTTACGCCGCAGAACGGACAGCCGAAAATGGTTGCGCTGATTGACTATGATACGCCCGAAAACAATCTGTTCAAAGTCGTGAATCAGCTTGTTGTGGACTATACTGACAATGGGCAGCAGCATAACCGCCGTCCCGATGTGTTGCTGTATGTCAACGGCATCCCTGTCTGCATCATAGAGTTAAAGAATCCGGCTGATGATAAAGCAACGGTTTATGATGCGTGGGAGCAAATCTACAAGCGCTACTGGCGCGATATTCCGCATCTGCTGCACTACTGCCCTCTTGCCTGCATTTCTGACGGAATCCAGACCAAATTAGGAACTGTCCGCACACCGTATCAGCATTTTTACGCCTGGCGCCGCGTGAACGACGGGGACAAAGTATCAACGCTGCCTTTTGAAGAAACAGAGACCATGGTTAAGGGAGTCTACAGTCCTGCGCGTTTCCTTGAGATCTTCCGAGACTACATCTATTTTCAGGACCATATCTATGATAAAGATGAGCGCGAGATCGTTTGCCGGTATCCGCAGTTCTTTGCAACTCGTCTCTTAAAGCAGAGCATTATTGATTCCGTTCGTACAAAAAGCGGCAAAGGCGGCACTTATTTTGGTGCTACCGGCTGCGGCAAAACATATACAATGGCATTTCTCGCACGCCAGCTCTCTTTGCGCTGCTCTGATGTACCTGAAATGGGCTCTCCGACGATCGTGCTGATTGTCGATCGTGAGGACCTTCAAAAGCAGGGTTCAAAGCTGTTCACTAAGAGCAAAGAGTTTCTCAATATCGGCGAAGTCAGCATTATCAAGAATCGTCATGTTCTGCGTGAAGAACTTGGGCGGCGTGAAAGCGGCGGTTTCTATATTTGCACCATCCAGAAATTCTGTGACCGACAGGAAGATCCGATTGGATTAATCAACGAAAGAGCGAATATTATCTGCTTCTCCGATGAAGCGCACCGGACGCAGCTTGCCCATTCCAAAAAGATCCAGTTCAGCAAAGATACGGATTCAAATATGAAAGCGATGATCTCAAAGCCCTATGCGAAGGTTTTGAGAGAGGCATTCCCTCATGCAACCTTTGTCGGGTTTACCGGAACGCCGATTCAAGAGACATATCAGACATTCGGTGATGAAATTGACCGGTATACAATGGATCAGGCTGTCGCGGACGGTTTGACTGTTTCTATCAAATATCATCCCCGCATTGCCAAAGTGCTCTTAGATCAGAAAAAAGTGCAGCAGATTGAAGCATATTACAAGGATTGTGCAGATGACGGCGCAACAGCAGAAGCGATTGAAGCAAGCAAAAAAGCTATGAGTTCGCTTGAGATTATTCTTGGCGAAAAATCAAGATTGGAGCGCCTTGCCGCAGATATTCATGACCATTATACCGCAGCTTGTGCCGCTGATCCGAATCGAATTCAAAAAGCAATGATCGTATGCTCGAAACGCGAGATTGCCTATAAGCTGTTGATGATCTTCAAGGATTCATATCCGGAATGGTTTATTGAAAAGAAATCGCCGGATGGTGTACCTGTGACTGATGAAGATCTGCGCGAACTGAAAGAGATGCCGTTCATGGCGATGGTTGCAAGCGTCGGCAAAAATGATGAAAAAGAAATGTACGATTATCTCGGTGGTACAAAAAATGACAAGCGATCTGATGACCTGGATGCAGCTTTCAAAGCCGACAAATCGAATTTGAGCATCATCATCGTTGTCGATATGTGGATTACCGGATTCGATGTGCCATGCCTCACATATCTCTACAATGATAAACCTTTGCAGAAACATCAACTGATACAGACAATCAGCCGTGTAAACAGAAAGTATCCCGGCAAGCATTTCGGATTGATCATTGACTATATCGGTATCAGAGATAACATGAGACAAGCTCTCAAAGTGTACGGCGGTGATACTTCGATTGCACCGACTGACGATGATATCGAGCAGGCTACCATGATATTCCATGAAAATCTCGGAGCATTGAAGGATCTATTCAAAAATTATGATCTGTCACCATTTTTGAATCCGGAAGCTGATCCGTTTGAGAGATATCGCCTATTAGCTAAAGCTGCGGAGTATGTATTCAGTTCAACACAAGAACTCAATATTGAAGGAAAAAAGCAGCCGAACAAGGTGTCCTTCATGACATACTTCCTGAAAATGACGAAACGTATGCGAAGTGCATATGATATCTGTCAACCTTCCGGTGAGTTGAGCGAAGAAGAATCTGCTCTGGCGCAATGCTTTATGGCAATCGCCGGTTTTGTTCGCAAGATGAACGGTACCGGTAAGATTGATCCTGAAACCATGAACAGGGCTGTTTCTCAGATGGTTGAAGAAGCATTGAAGTATAATAAGGTTGAAAGCATTCTTGAAGAAGGCGAACAGGAGGACATTCTCAGTCCGGAATACTACGAGAGACTTTCGGATGTAAAAATGCCTGCTTCCAAATTGGAACTTCTTGTCAAAATGCTTCGGAAACAGATCACGGAATACATGAAAACCAATCGTGCCTCTGCTAAGAAGTATCAGGAGATGCTGGAAGAGACCATTCGCATCTATCATGAGAGAAGAAAGCATTTGAGCAGTGAAGAAGCGGGTGAAGCACAAGAGCAAACCTCCGAAGAAATAATCAAGAACGCAACTGAACAGGCTTTGAAGATTCTCCGAGAGATGCAGGCTGATCGAGAGAGTTTCCGTAAGATGGGACTTTCGTTTGAGGAAAAGGCTTTCTATGATATTCTGATGATGCTGCGGGATAAATTCAATTTCGAGTATGGCGAAGATAAAGTTATCAACGGCATTGTAATGAATGAAAAATGCAAGAACCTCGCCAAAAAGATCAAAGAGATCATTGATGTGAAGTCTTCATTTGCCGACTGGCTGAATAACCAGAATGTACGCAATGATCTGAAACTTGAAATCAAGCTCTGTCTTGTAAAAAATGGATATCCGCCGCAGTATAGCCCAGAGGTGTTCAGCAAGGTTATGGAGCAGGTTGAGAGCTTTAAGGAGAATAATTAAATGATGATTAATTATAGCAAAAAGTCGTCATTAGAAATACATTAGCAGAGGAGGATGGACATTGGCTGAATCATTAACGGGCGTTAATGGTACAATAATTAGATGGGCACGAGAGCTATATAATATGACACCAGAAGATGCTGCACAAGCAATTGGCGTAGAAATCAATAAATATAATAATTGGGAAGCTGGCACGGAGCATCCTACATATGCTAAATTAAAGAAGATAAGTGAAGTGTTCCGTAAGCCAAGTGCGGTATTCTTCTTTCCTAAACCGCCAAATCTTCCCGAAATAAAGGGTGATTTACGAACTTTATCTACTGAAGTTGTTTCTGCGTTTAGTAAAAATATTATAGTTCAATTTGAAAAAGCCCAAAGCTACCAATTAAGCCTTGAAGAGTTGTATGGAAATAAAGATAGTTTAATAGCAATGCGTGATTCATTTCCCAAAGACATGGAACAACTATGCGATTGGATCCGATTGAAATTAGAATTCCCGATTTCTGCACAAAAAGCAAGAAAAAGCGCAAAGATTGTATTTGAAATATACCGAGAAAAGTTTTATGATCTAGGCATTTATGTGTTTAAAGATGCCTTTAAAGACAATCGAGTCTCCGGAATTTGTTTGAATGACAACCATTTTCCAGTGATAATAATTAATAATTCAATGTCGTTTGCTCGCCAAATATTCACACTGTTTCATGAACTATATCATCTGATTTCTGATACCAGTGGTGCAGAAATCATACGTGATGATTATTATGTTGCTCTTGATGTGAGACAGTCAGAAGTTGAGCGTGCGTGTGATACATTTGCTAATTCGTTTTTACTTCCAAAGAGCGACTTTTCACAAGAAATCAGAAAAAAAGAACTAAATGACGAACGAATTGCGGAGTTGGCTACACTGTATTCTGTAAGCAAAGAAGCAATCATGTATACACTTTATAAAATGGAGTTAATTACTGCAAAAGACTATACTAGCTTAAAAGAAATCTTTTATGGAGAGGCAATTCGAAATGGAGACAAAAAAACAAAACAAAAAAGCGGCGGCAACCACTATTATACGCAGTTGACATATCTAGGACAACGGTATGCAGGGGATGTTTTCAAACAGTACTTTTCTGGCAAAATAGATAGTGTACGAGCAAGTGAGATGCTACATAGCAAAATAGATCATCTTCCGCACCTTGAAACTGTCTATTTCAGGGGGGTGAGCGGATGATTTATCTGTTAGACACGAACATTTTCCGCAAATTATTAGAACATTTTCCTAAGAAGGGCAAACGATATGAAGAGGTTTGGCGTTTGATTGACGAGAAAATAGCTATTGGTGAAATTTGCTCTGTTGACGAATGTTATAATGAACTATGTCATCATTATTCTGACAAATCAGAGTACTATACATGGTTCCATGCGCGCAAAGCAATGTTCAAAAATCCAAGCGATCAAGAGTCAATTGTCATTCAGAAACTATTATTGAATCCAAAAATGCAGGAGACAATCCACATAAAGAATATTCTTCAAAATCGCCCATCAGCAGATATCTATCTGGCAGCAAAAGCAAAAGCATTAAGTGCAACGGTAGTAACCGAAGAAAAGTATAAACCGCATTCAGCCCAGCTTCCCAATATATGTGAAGAACTTAATGTGCAGTGTATTTCTTTTGATGACTTTATGGAAATAATCAGCTAACAAACACATCACGAGATAATCGTATTTCATAAAGATCACCATCAATAGAACCAAATGCCGCCTGATCGCTCAGACGGCATTCTTCTTTTATTCCTCCAGCAGCAGCCTTGCCCGACGCTGAATCTCCTTTTCAATGAGTACCAGCCGCTCATCCGGCAGATTGTACCGCGGATGCCGCTTGAAGCGGAAGTTCAGCAATTTCCGCAGTGCATCTCTGTGACGCTTGGTCATCACAGCTTTTGCCGTACCAATGAAGTCATCATAAACTGCCGGAACCAACGAATCCGCATAGGCAGCCAGATTGTCAGCATCCTGCAAATCGCCGCCGACCGCAAAATTGAAAAGAGAATTGCCGTGGTCGAACAGCGGTGCCGGAGCCGTGACCTGATTCGTATGGTTGTCAATCAGCAGACCGAAGTTTCCGTAATGCCGGTCCGTGTTGCAGATGACCGCATCCAACACCAGCATATCGTTCAGCGCATCCACATACTCCGCGCCGAGCTTCTGATAGTATTCCCGCACTGCAGCCATACCGCCGCGTGTCACGAGCCGACCGACCGGCAAAAATGCATACTCCTTGCTTGTGAACAACTCACAGGTGGAGCAGAGCTCGCCCTTCCAGTTAGACAGACCGTATGGAATGGCACGGATACCAAGCGTCTGCGCGATCTGCGCCGCATAGAACTCCGAATACGGCTCATTGCCGCTGTTAGACGCGCCCGATGTGCCGCCCTTGTAAAGCAGAATCCTGCCGTCCACGCGGCGCCAGCACTTCGGCAGCATACCGTTCGTCGTAAACTCCGGCGAGGACATCAGCGAGGTTGTGACGCTGCTGCCGTAACCAGTGAAGGCGATCAGCGACAGAATCCGACTGAACCGGTTGTCATACAGATTGTATTTGTCGAAGCTACCCTCGAAGCCTTCCTCGACCACCCAGCAGCAGTCATTGAGCGAGAGCGCCTTTGAAACGCGCACAATGCTCATCGGGCGGTTGATATTCAGCCCGCACTTGCTGAGGAAATTGTGAACATAGGCGCGGTTCTTCGGAATCGTGCGGTGACTGAGCCAGCTCGCCACACCTTCCGGCGAGAGGATCAGATCAAGCGGAATGAGCTGCCGCGCATCGTCGTTTACCCAGAGAATTTCGATCTCCGGTCTGGCGGTATCTTCTGTTGCTGAGAACCGCAGCAGCGGCGTATCGTAATGCCGAATCTCGTAGTTCATGCCCGGCACCTCCTTTTTTGTAGTCTGGTTTCATTATACCATATTATACAGAAAAGTACAATGGGAGAGGGAAGAAAAAGTCTGAGTGCGAAAACAAGGGAGCAAAATTGGAGCCGGGCACTGCCCGGTTATACCACATTCTGCCTAAAATATCAATCAATTCCGACTGCATTTTTTACAGCAGCCGTTTTCTGTCACACGCCGTGTGATTTTTGCCGCCGGTCTCTTGGCAGCCACACGCTGTTTTTCGCCTGATACCGATGATTCCGTGCCCTGTAACTCCGTGTGATTTCGTGTGATTTTGGGTGAAAAAAGGTTCAAAATACGGAAAAAGCTTTCCGAATCCGGAAATTTATTTCAAAATCCGGGGTAATAAAAAAGTCGTAGATACGAGATTTTCACGCATCTACGACATTTTGCAATGGCAGGGGCAGAAGGAATCGAACCCTCGGCACACGGATTTGGAGTCCGTTGCTCTACCAGCTGAGCTATACCCCTAGCGACCTAATTATTATACCACAAAAGAGAGCTTTTGTCAAGAGGAAAATCAAAGTTTTTTTTGCATCGTCAAAACAGTCGAATCTGCGTGGATTTTCGTATCCGGATTTCCTGTACGGCGGAACAGGAAAAATCCAAAGGCGCAGATTCAGCAGCGCAAATGCTGCTTCGCGCATTGAAAATCTCGGCGGGATATGGTATAATAAAAACAGTATATCATCTGTTGGGAGGCATGCAAATGAATGCAAAACAGCGCATTCGCGGTTCTCTGACCTTTTCTGCAGCGCTCTGTGCCGTGCTGAGCATGCGCACAGACGCATCGGCTGCCGTGCAGACCGGCAGCTGGCAGCAGGGTATCAACCGCCGCAGTTACATCTACGCGGATGACACTGCCGCAGTCGGTGAAGTGACAATCGACGGTACTGCCTATCTGTTTGCGCCGAACGGCGTGCAGCAGGTCGGCTGGCAGACGGTCGGTGCACAGCGCAGATACTTCGATCCGGCAACCGGCGAACCGGTCACAGGCTGGATGCAGTGGCGCGGCTCCGACTACTATATTGATCCGGAAAACGGCAAGCAGACAGGCGTTTTCTCCGCAGACGGCACCGCATATCTGGCTGACAGCTGCGGCGTCCTGCAGCGCGATACATGGAACGAATCCGGCGGCGCATGGTATCATGCAGATGCAGACGGCAAAGCGGCATCGGGCGAAACGCAGATCGGCGGCGTCCCCTATCTGTTCTCCGATTCGCATGCGCTGCTGACCGGCTGGCAGACCGCATCAGACGGCATCACGCGGTATTACGCGCAGGAGGAAACGCCGTCCGTTCAGACCGGCTGGCTGGAAATCTCCGGCAGCAGATATTACGCCGATCCGAAACGCGGCAGGCTGTGCGGCATGCAGGAGATCGAGGGACAGCAATATTATTTTGATGCAGACGGCGTGATGCAGACCGGATTCTGCACGCTTGATGACCGCACGATCTATCTTGCGGCAGACGGCGCCATGCAAACCGGCTGGCTGACGCTGGAGGACAGCACCTATTATCTGGATGCCGACGGCTGCCTGCTGACGGGCATGCAGACGATCGGAGACGAGCGCTATGATTTTGACGCAGACGGCGTCATGCAGACCGGCTGGCAGACGATCGCGGAGCAGAAATATTATTTTGCTGAGGACGGAAAAGCGGCACGCGGGCTGCAGCAGATCGAAGAAGATACGTATTATTTCGATGCATCCGGCGTGATGCAGACCGGCAGCGTCAATGCAGACGGTGTCCCCTGCTATTTTGATGCAGCGGGCAGGCGCATCGACGGCTTTCACAGCAGCGATGCGGGCATCACCTACACCGATCCGCTGACCGGCGAAAACGCATCCGGCTGGGTGACGGTCGATGCAAAGCAGTATTATTTTGACGCAAACGGCATCGCTGCGACCGGCATCGTCACGATGGACGGCAAAAACTACCGCTTCACGGAGGACGGCATTTATAATCCGGTCAAAATCTGTCTCGATGCCGGACACTACGCCAAATATAACCGCAGCCCCGTCAATCCGGTTTATTACGAATCGGATTTCAACTGGAAGATGCATCTCTATCTCAAGGAGGAGCTTGAACAATACAACATCACGGTGATCACGACACGTGCGGATAAGGATGTCGATCTGCCGCTGGAGGACCGCGGAAAGACCTCTGCGGGCTGCGATCTGTTCCTGAGCCTGCACTCCAATGCCTCGACCAGTCCCTATGATGACGGTCCCCTCGCCTGCGTGACGATCACGGGCACCTGCGATCAGCTCGGGCTCGATCTTGCAAATGTGGTTGCGGATGTCATGGGGACACGGCAGCGCGGCAGCATATGGAAGCGCTACGGCGAAAAGTTCCCGAATCTCAATTATTACGGCGTTCTGCGCGGCGCAACCTATGTTGACACACCTGCGATTCTGCTCGAGCACAGCTATCACACCAATCTCCGCGCGACAAACTGGCTGCTCGTCGATGCCAATGTCCGGAAACTCGCCGTCGCCGAAGCCCGCTTCCTCGCCGCACACTTTGGGATGGGTGGATAGCGGTATCTCTGATGGATCTATAATGGGGGCGCTGCCCCCAAACCCCTGCTGGGGTCATTGACCCCAGACCCCATTTTTATATGTGTATAAAATTAGCCGCTCAATTTTGCGTAATTCGTAAATTGAGCGGCTTTCTCACATCTATACATAAAAATGGGATTCTTAAGGGCTAGTAGCCCTTAAGCGGGGTCTGGGGCGGAGCCCCATTACAAATCATCGCGAAGCGATACTACTATTCACGAAACCGGATACCGGAAACCGCAGAGCTTTTCTTCAAAATCGGATTTGCACAGCACATGATCGAAGAAGAATCCCTGCGCCAGTCCGCAGCGGCTGTCGCGCAGGATATCGACCTGCGTCTGTGTCTCGACGCCCTCAGCAATGCAGGAGAGCCCGAGCTCCTTTGCCATCGCAATGACATGCCGGAACATAATGCTCCGCGCGCTGTCCTTGTGATCACGCTCGCCGGGCAGAAAGCTGCGGTCGATCTTCAGCACATTCCACGGAATCTCGCGGATCAGATTCAGCGAGGAATATCCGACGCCGAAATCATCGACCGAGGTAAAGATTCCGGCACGCTGCAGCCCGCCGACCACGCGCTTGAGATCCTTGAACTCGACGTCCGTGGTGGTCTCGGTCAGCTCAATCTCAATATACCGGTGCGGCACATTGTTGCGGTCAATGATCTCGAGAATCGTGTTCAGCAGATCAATATCCATCATGTGACGGCGTGAAAGATTGACCGAGATCCGGACAACCTGCCGCCCCTCATCAAGCCACTGCCGCAGATCCCGGCAGACATGATCCAGCATATAGAAATCGAGCTTGCAGATATCGGTGCTGCGCTCCAGAATCGGGATGAATTTAACCGGCTGAATCATCTCGCCCTTGTGCACCCAGCGGCAGAGCGCCTCCGCACCGGCAAGCGCACCCGTCCGCAGGTCGATTTTCGGCTGATAATACACCTGAAATTCCTCGTTTGCAAGCGCCGCAGGGAATCGCTGCTGCACGCGCATGATCCGTTCCTTATCGGTCAGCAGCGTATCCGCAAAGAACCGGATGCGTTCATTTTCGCCGCCGCGTGCTGCCTGCGAGGCGGAAATAATCTTATCCATGATCTCGCCGGGATTGTGCATCTGAAAGCCCTCCGGAATCTCGTAGATGCCCGCACTTGCGGAGACCATCACGCGGCTGCCGAAGCCGGAGTCATATGAAACCGGCGTGCCCTCGAGATATGCGACCACACGGTCGAGCTGTGCCTGATCGCAGATCGCGACAAAATTATCGCCGCCGAGCCGGCAGACAGTTCCGCTCCTGCCGATCAGTGTGGTGAGCCCCTCATAATAGTTCCGGATGACAACATCGCCTGCGGTCTTGCCGATCTCCTGATTGATCAGCGAAAAATGCCGCAGATTGAAGTGGATCGCGCATTTTCCGCCGAGCGCATTCCCGTCATTGAGCCTGTGCAGATAGCGCTGGAAGTATCGCGAATTATAGAAACCGCTTTCATCGTGGAACGCAAGCATTTCCACAACGCTCTGCAGGCGCTTGCGGCTGACAAAATTGAGCACGGTCTTCATAACGAGATCGACCTTCTCAAATTCATCCGGCGAAAGCGGTTCTGCATTGTCCGGCATCAGCACGCTGCACTTGACAATGGCATTGACGCTTGTCTGCACGCGGATATGATGTGCCTCTCTGCCGCCCTCGCCGCTGTCATAGCAGACATAGCTCTCGCCGATATCCTGCATCTCGTGGTTTAAGCCCTGAAAAAAGCGCACCACACCTTTGGAAATCCGGAACATTTTGCAGATCTCTGCAAGCTCCGCATTCAGCGATTCACGGTCAAAGCCGTCCAGCCTGGTCATCAGCTGCAGGAGCTTCTCCAAATGCTGATAAAAAATCAGGTTTTGATTCTCGGTCATCATTGTAATACCCACCTTATAAATCATTCTGTCTCTGCCGGCGTTCCATTCAGTTGCACAAGGCAAACTGAACGCTGTCTCTGTTTATTCCGCTCTGAACCGGTATCGGAATCGCCGTTTGTGTGCATACATCGCGCGGTCGGCACGGTCAAATACATCATATACATGCAGATCGTCATCCGGTATATAATCGGAGATGCCGCATGCCACAGTGACATGGTGCTTCTCGCCGTTTTCCTGTATGATATCGCTGAGCTGCTGCATCAGGCATTCGCGGTTCTCATAGTCCGCGTGCTCGAGCAGCACAACAAATTCATCGCCGCCGATGCGGTAAACGGGGCTGTGCTGAAAGACCGCGCAGAGGATTTCACTGGCGGTGCGGATATAGTCATCGCCTGCAAGATGCCCTCTGGTATCATTGACCTCTTTCAGTCCGTTGACATCGCAGACAACCACGGCAAACTGCGGCTGTCCGCCTTCTCTGATCAATGTATCCAGCTCGGTCTCCTTCTGCAGATAGGCGTGCTTGTTTTTGACACCGGTCAGCGCATCGAAATGTGCAAGCTGCATCGCGCTGCCGAGCGCCTCTCTGTATTCATTTTCCTTCCGGACATCCGCATCGACATTTGCAACCGCGATGATCAGATGCACTGAATCATGCGGCGGATGCGTTGCATAGAGATTGACATACTGCGGCACACCGTCAAGCATCAGCCGGTAGCTGAGCGTCGCAGAGCCGTTTTTGCGGATGCTGCTCAGCAGATTCTCCGGCTTCATTGCCTCGCGCATCATCGGGTAATCCTCCGGATCAATATCCAGCTTGAGATTGCGCTGCGTATCGGCGAAGAAATCCGCACCGGTCTTGCCGACCTCGAGCCGCGCATATTTATCGCTGGAGCAGTATTCCGTATACGAGCCGGTGACCGTATCCACATAATAGATCACCTCATAGCGGTTCGAGAGCGCATTCACGATGCTCTGATAAATCTGGCGCTCTGCCATTGCGCGCAGCTCGCGCCGCATCTGCGTATCCGCATTCCGCACACCGAGCACGATCATCTCCTGCGAGGCGCACGGGAACACCTTGATGTTGTAATAAAGCGGTTCGCCTGCAACCAGAAACCGCGTGCTGACGGTAAACGGCCGCTGGCGCTGCATGGCGTCCGCGAGATTCTGACTGCCGAGCAGATGCATGACCTCGTCTCTGTCCTCCTGCTCTGCGCAGGCGGCGCAGAACACGCCGAGCGCTTCATAGAAATCCTCGCCGGAACCGCACTGCACAAGTGTATGCGTCACGCGGTCTGGATAATATTTCACATAGCTGCTGTCCGCAGATTGGATGATGTAAACGCTTTCATATTCGCAGGCGAGAATGAAGCTCAGCCGCAGAAAATCTGCCTGTTCCTCCGCCTGATGTCCTGATTGTTCCTGTGGTACCGGCTTCATACATTTCGCCTCCTTCGGCTTTTGCGCAGAATTTTCAACTATATTATACCACATATTAAACAAAAGTTCAAGCGATTTCATAATATTTCTGGATGTTAAGAGAAAATTTACAATTTCAGCCGCAAAATAAGCCAAACCGTCGCCTCATTGTAGAGACAACGGTTTGTTTTACTTTTTGTATTCGGTTTACGGATGCTCTGCCGCTGCAATCTCATGCAGCGCTTCGGAGAACATCTCTGTTTTCGTCAGCAGCAGACCGTGCCGCGTATCCGAAAGCATATAAATCTTCTTGCGCGGCGCCTCCACGGTGTCATAGTATTCCTGTGCAAGCTCAAAGTTCACCGTGTAGTCTTTTTCGCCGTTGATGTTGTAATAAGGCATCTCAAATGTGCTGCTGCCGCGCAGTGAGAAGTGCTGAAACTCCTCGGATTCAAAGAACGCCTGATAGAGACTGCCGTCATTGCTGAAAAAAGTTTTCCAGTCGCCGAGCGAGTAGTAGGGATTATAGAGCATCGCGTGCGCGGCGTTGAAATCGACCTTGTCATCAATATCCGCATAGCCGTATCTGGCGAGCAGCGCGGCTTTTGCCTTGGCGTGATCGGTGCTGAGCTGCTCAAGCAGCGCCTTTCCCTCGGGATCGGTGCCGACCCACTTCTTTGCGGCTTCTTCAAAGCGTTTCTCATTCTCCTGCCAGTCCACAAGCTGCCCGACGCCGATGAAGCAGTCATAGTATTCCGGATATGCCTGCGCGAGCTTTGCGCCGAAATAGGAGCCCCATGAATGTCCGAGCAGCGTGATTTTGTCCACATTCAGATATTTGCGCAGATACTCTGTCATCTCTTTGCCGTCCTGCATCATCAGGTCAAAGGTGATCGGCGTGCTGTTCTGCTCGGGCGTATAGCTCTTGCCGCAGGCGCGCTGATCCCATGTCACAACCGTGTAGACATCCGACCACTTGCGCGTGACCGGCATGATAAACGGGCTGACCGCGCTGCCGGGACCGCCGTGCAGATAGAGCAGCACCGGATTGTCCTTCTTCTGCCCGTAGATGTTGATCCACTGCTTTGTGCCGTTGATCTCGACATACATGCTCTCATTGATGCCGCCCTCGGGTACTTTGTTGTTCTTCTTCATCCTGACGGCGCGGATGCCGAGCAGCACCAGAATCAGACCGATTACCAGTGCAAGGATAATCAGCAGCATCGTCAGACAGCCGTGTTTTTTCTTCCCTTGATTCATAGAATTCTCCTTATGGTCGGCAGTGCCGCAGTTTGCCAAAAGCAAACGTGTGACAGCCGTTTTTCTATATCTTTCCAAAAGCCATTACAGTATCAAGCGCAGATTCTTTTCGGTTCAGATTCACATATATTACCGGGTATCGCGCACCCTCAGCCCATTGTGTCAAAGCGGTGCATGGTTCTCCGGCAGCTGTAGACAACCGGCACCGCGCACTGCGCGGTCAGCAGTCCCAGAACTGATACATCTGAAAACAGACAATGGTCAGCGCCGTCACCGCATTGCCTGCGATGTTCAGCAGATACTGATACGAATGCGTGCGCTTCTGTTTTCCGGCAAACATCGTCACCGCAGAGGTCAGCGCCGCAAGAATGCAGACTGCAAAACAGAGCATCTGAATCACGCCTGCCGCAATCATCAGCGGCTTCGGGAATCCGTCGAGCTTCCGTCCGATGCTCGGCAGAATCACCACACTCAGGAACGATACGATCTTTGCAATCTGTGCCGCCGAGATCACGGTTCCGCCCGTATAGGTTTCCGGACGGTTGTGCTTTCGCCGGATGCGCTTGATGCTGAGCAGAAAAACCGATGCAACCGCCGCAACGATAAATGCAGCAAACAGCCCGATTTTCAGATTATAATGCGGTGCCTCAACGAAATCCATGCTGCTCATATGATAACATGCTCTGCCGTCCGGCAGCGTTTTCTCCTCTGCTGCCATGCCGTCAACCAGTATCACATTTTCGCTGATTCTTGCTCTTCCGGAATCATTCAGAGATGCGCTGTCCGTTGCATTCATATAGGGCATATAGGACAGCAGTCCGGCATGAAAATCACGCGAGGGCATATAGCTGCCTTTTTTCAGTTCCGGCTTCGGCGCATCATGATCCACGATATCGTTCATATTCTGCATGCCGAAAACATGCCCGATCATGCCCATATCCGGATCCAGATCACGCATCGCACACATGCCGACGATCCCGAACTTTGAAACCGGATCAAACACGAGAACAGAGCAAAAGCCGATTGTTCCGCCGTCATGCATGTAGATGCGGACGGCACCCTCATCCGTCCAGAAGCCGTGGCAGACAGAGGGAATATCCGTATCGCCGTAATACGCCGAGGGCGAAAGCATCTCCGCAAAGGTCTCCTGCTTTTCAAAGAGCGGACAGGGATCTTTGACGAGCGCCTGCCCGTAGGTCACAAGATCCTGTATGGTGCCGGTCGCAGAGCCTGCCGGATAAAGGCTGCAATATCCGATGCAGTCACCCTTTGATTCGGCAATTTCCATCAATCTGAGCTTATAGCATTTGATTTTTCTGCGCTGCTCCTGCACCCACGGGTTATCGCTGTAATCCGGTGCAATCGCCGTATGCTTCATGCCGAGCGGCTCGAAAATATGCGCGCGGACATAATCGCTGAATGTTTCGCCGCTGATGCACTCGACAATATAGCCTGCAAGCGCCGCGCCCCAGTTGGAATACGATGTCACCTCGCCCGGGCGGTGAACCTGCGCAGGCTCAGCTGCCTGCAAAGCATCTCCGAGCGGCAGAATATCCGCCGGATCGTAAACAAAGAGCGGCGCATACTGCTCACAGAAGCCTGCATTGTGGTTCATCAGATTCAGCATCGTGATCGGATCATCGTAGGAAAGGTGCCGGAGGAAATTCTCCGGCAGATAGCCGCGGATATCGGCATTGAGGTCGATTTTGCCCTGCTCCCGGAGCTGCATCACGCTCACCCATGTCAGCGTTTTCGTGATGCTGCCCCATTCAAAGACGGTGTTTTCATCCGCCGGAATCTCCGCCTCAACATCGGTATAGCCCTCCCAGTCCATCCTGAGCACCTGATCGCCATAGAAAATTGCAGATGCACTTGCGCCCCATTTCCGTTCGATGCCGCGTTCCGCTTCATCCTGCGAAATGGTATTCTGCGCATGTTCCCATGAGGTAAACGGCTTGCCGGAGGGGAAAATGATCGCATCTTCCTTTGCCGCAGCAGCCGGAACACTCAGCGCCGTGCAGAGAATGCCTGCCGCGCAGCAGAATGCCGTCAGCTTTTGTATGATTGTTTTCATGCTGCACGCCTCCTTACAGTTCCTTATCATCGTATTCCAGCACTGCAGCGGTGTAGTGATATGCCGCCAGACCGAAGCCTGCCGAAATCCCGATCAGCCACATCACCAGACCGTTTCCGAGTTTCAGCAGCGCCATGAAAATGTAGCTCAGACCCTCGAGCACGCTCATGAAAAATCTGAATGCCGGCATACCGATCAGCAGCATCACAAGCTCAAAGAGCATGATAACCGCAACCGGCAGCAGAATCTTTTTGCCGATTCTGCGCAGGGTGCCCTCCGCCGCAGCCGTGTCACCCTCACGGAAATATTTGCGCAGTCCCTTCGCCTGCCGTCCCATGCAGAACAGAAACACCAGCGCGAACAATCCCTGATAAAAGCCGCGCAGGCTGAGCGATTTCGCCAGCGTCGGCATCAGCACGCTGAAAATATCCTCGTAAAATCCGCTTGTCAGGAAGACATGAAGCCTGCACGAAAGCATCATCACGGCAAAGCTGAATGCACTGACCGCAAGCAGCAGCGCCGTCAGCAGCAGAAAGCGCGCCGAAACAACTTCCTTCCGTGCAACCGGCAATACGGTGAACACACGCGACGAATGCGCGGATTCCTCTGTCCGGAACAGCAGCCCCGGAAACATGCCGGAGACAATCATCATGCAGATCAGCATGATCGCCGGTTCGATCAGAATCGCACCGGCAGCGCCGATAACCAGCAGCAGAATCATCACCGGAATCATCCGCTTCTGCCTGCCGCTCAGCGCGATCAGATCGAGCCGGATCAGTTTTTGAATCGTTTGTGTCATAGCAGTCCCCCCTGTCACAGCTCACGCGGCGCAACTTTTTTGACCGTGCCTGCACAGAATGCCGCACAGATGCCCGCCGCAATCAGATGCAGAACCGCATAGAGCGCGAGCTTTCCGCCGGCGGATTCCGGCAGCAGCTTCCAAAGCTGCGCAAATGACGGCAGAATGTGCACATGCATCAGCAGCCAGATCAAAAGCCCCGCTGCAATGATTCCCGCGAATGTATAAATCATCGCCTTCATCTCGTTTGCCTGCCCGCAGATCCAGTGCACCGCCTCCACAAAGGAGAGCGCCGCAAGCATGAACACGAACATCAGCACACAGTACATCAGCAGAGAGCCGATCCCGATTTCAAAGGCGTTTTCAAAGCGGTAGATATGCAGCATCTCGGAGAAAGCGCCGATCAGGAATGCCGACAGTTCGCAGAATAACATGCTGACTGCGATCAGCAGAAACCGCGCCTGAATGACCGTGCGCATCTGCACCGGCAGGATGCCGTAGAGTTTGTTGAAATTGTATTTTTCCGCAGCGCCCTGCAGCGGCGCGATCAGCAGAACCCCACCGATATACAGCGCAATCGAGATCAGCGGAACGCCGAGAAACACCAGAATCAGATACGCAGCGGCAATCAGCAGCGCCGCCGCAGCCGGACGGTTTCCGGCGGAACAGACTGCGGTGATGAAATCAAACCGCATCAGGTTCAGATAATTCTTCACGGTGCGCCTCCTTTGCAATATAAACCAGAATCTCGTCGATATTGGCTTTTTCGGTCACAAGCGCATCGGGCACCTCATCGAGATACTGCGTATCAAGCATGGTCTCGAAGCCGTTGCGGTAGGCGTGGAATCCGATGCACTTTTTCCGCAGCGCATCCGGCAGATCGTCCTCTGCGCCCTTGAGCAGCACGTATTTGCTGTCGAGCTCATCCTTTGTGCCCGTGAACCAGACCTTGCCGCCGTGCAGCATCGTGATGTAATCCGCGACGCGCTCCACATCTGCCGTGATATGCGTTGAGAACAGCACACTGTGCTTTTCGTCCTCGATGTACTCCGCAAGGATATCGAGCAGCTCATCGCGCGCGACGGGATCGAGTCCGCTTGTCGGTTCATCGAGGATCATCAGCTCCGCATCGTGCGAAAGCGCAACTGCGATCATCAGCTTCATCTTCATGCCCTTGGAAAATGTCCCGACCGCCTTGTCCTCCGGCAGCCCGAACTGTTTAATTCTGCTGTGAAAAACCTTCGTATCCCACGCGGAATAAAACGGCATCAGCTGCTTTTCGATCTGATTGACGCTCAGATGCTCCGCAAGATAAAGGCTGTCAAACACCACGCCAAGCCGCTGCTTGATCGCAACAGAATCGCTGACGCTGTCGAGCCCGAAAATGCTGATTTTGCCGCTGTCGATCTTCGCCATATCGAGAATCGAGCGGATCGTTGTTGTCTTGCCGGAACCGTTCTCGCCGACAAAGCCCATGATATAGCCGCGCGGGAGCGAAAAGCTGACATCCTTCAGGGCAAAATCCGGATAGGCTTTGTTCAGCTTTTTAATTTCCAGAATATTCTCCATGATTATTCCTCCATGAATCTCCGCAGTGCAGCAGCGATCTCATCGTCGGAAAGACCTGCGTTTCTGCCGCTTGAGACAGCGCGTTCGAGCGCCTCCTCCATGTCGCAGAGCATCCGCTCGCGCAGCAGCTCATTATTCCGCGGCGCGACAAAATACCCCTTGCCCGCAACGGAGATGATGAACCCCTCGTCCGCAAGATCGTTGTACACTCTTGTTGTCGTGATGACACTGATTTTCAGATCTCTCGCGAGCTGCCGGATCGAAGGCAGCTGCTCGTTCTCCTCCGTTTCGCCCTCGAGGATCTGCGTCCGGATCTGCTCCTCGATCTGTTCATAGATCGGCACATCGGACTTGTTTTTGATATAGATTTTCATAGCGCGCTCCTGTGTTATACTGTACATGTTTCAGTATATACAGTATAACATACATACAGTGCTTTGTCAACCCCTTTTTCCATATTTTTTGAAGTTGTTTGATTTCATCGCAGATACGTTGTTTTCCAACCGAGTGTAAACAAAAAATCCGCAAACACGCAGCAGATTTTGCATCGCACCGCGCATATACGGATATATACAGTCAAAGCCGCCCCGATCATCTGACCGGAGCGGCTTCGTATTATCTTATCATATTAACGGAATCCCTTAGGGCAAGGCAGCTCTTTACTCTGCGGATTCGTTCACAGTGCTGTTGACGAACATGTCATAGATCCGGCGGACAGCTTCTTCAAAGTCGCCGTCCAGCAGACCGATGATGATATTCAGCTCGCTGGAGCCCTGATCAATCATCTTGACATTGATGCGTGCATGTGCAAGCGCAGCGAAGATTCTCGCAGCCGTACCGCGTGTTCTGCGCATGCCTCTGCCGACAACTGCCAGCAGCGAGATTCCGTGCTCGAGCTCGCAGGAATCCGGCTCAACCGCCTTGCGGATGCGCGAAAGAACGGTCTTTTCTCTGCCCTTGATGGTCTCCTCGGCAAGGATGATCGTCATGGTGTCGATGCCGGAGGGCATATGCTCAAAGGAGATGCCCATATCCTCGAGAACGGAAAGCACCTTGCGGCAGAAGCCGAGCTCCGCGTTCATCATCGCCTTCTGGATATTGATTGCACAGAAGCCCTTTTTGCCCGCAATACCGGTGATCGTGTAGCCGGTCTGTGCATCGGAATCTGCGCTGTCGCCGGAGACAATCAGCGTGCCGGGCGCAGAGGGATCATTTGTGTTGCGGATATTGATCGGGATGCCTGCCGCGCGAACCGGGAAGATCGCATCCTCATGCAGCACGGTTGCGCCCATGTAGGAAAGCTCACGCAGCTCCTCATAGGTGATCGTGTTGATGACAGCCGCATCCTTGACAATGCGCGGATCAGCGACGAGCACGCCGGAGACGTCTGTCCAGTTCTCGTAAATCTCCGCACGGACTGCTCTTGCAACGAGCGAGCCGGTGATATCGGAGCCGCCGCGCGAGAATGTGATGATCTCGCCGTTCGGACCGGCACCGTAGAAGCCCGGAATGACCGCATAGGGCGTTTCAGCGAGCTTTTCGCGCAGGAGCATCATGGTCTCGGTCATCTGCAGCGCGCCGCTCTCATTGAAGCAGATCACATCTGCCGCATCAATAAACGGGAAACCGAGATACTCTGCGAGCAGCATGCCGTTGAGATATTCGCCGCGGCTTGCTGCGAAATCTCTGGTTGCACCCTCTTTGAGGCGGAACGCGATCCGGTCGAGTTCATCGGTCGGATCAAAGCTCAGTCCGAGATCCTTTGCGATCTCAAGATAGCGGCTGCGGATCTGGCTGAGCGGCTCGGAAAAATCCTTGCCCTCAGAGGCAAATCTCTGGCAGGTATAGAGCATATCGGTGATTTTTGTATCTTCAGAAAAGCGCTTACCCGGCGCCGACGGCACAACATAGCGGCGCTCCGGATCGGCGGTGATAATCGCCTTGACTTTTTTGAACTGACCGGCATCCGCAAGCGAGCTTCCGCCGAATTTGACAACTTTGCTGTTCATCTGAACCTCTGACATAGAAAAAGCATCCTTTCCTGATATAAAATTCCAGATACTATTATAGTCGATTTTGCCGAAAAAATCTATTGACGGGATTTACAAAGTTTGCAGTCTGAAACTGCACTTTTTGTGCACACATATGTACGTGAGCCGCGTACAACAGATAGAGCCGCCGGAGATGGACAAGCTGGACATCATCCGCCGCAAAACGGCAGATCGCGCCGCGGATCGCAGCGCTTATCAACAATCACGAGGATTTCCGCGGCTTATTGAGATCGTCGGTATCGAGCATCACGGTGAACGGACCGTCATTGTGCAGTGCAACATCCATATGCGCACCGAACACGCCGCATTCCACCTGCGGGATCACCGCGCGGCACTTATCCAGAAACAGCTCATAGAGCCGGTTCGCCTCATCGGGCTTTGCCGCATGCGAAAAGCTCGGGCGCGTTCCCTTGCGGCAGTCCGCGCAGAGCGTGAACTGCGAGATGATGAGCAGCGCGCCGCCGACATCCTGAATGCTGCAGTTTGTTTTGTCATCCGCATCCGCGAAGATGCGCAGTTTCAGCAGCTTTTCGGTCAGCTGCAAGACCTCCTGCTCCGTATCGTTCTCCGTCACGCCGAGCAGCACGAGCAGTCCTTTCCCGATCGCGCCGACTGTTTTTCCCTCTACCGTGACGGATGCCTCCGTCACACGCTGGATCAATGCACGCATAAAATCTTCCTTTCCGTATAAAATCTTTGAACCGCAGATCACTGCGGTTCAAAGACTGTTTTTGCATAATCAACGGTCGCCTTTGCATCCTTGGCATAGCAGTCCGCGCCGATGGTCTCGGCGTAGTCACCGGTTAGCACCGCGCCGCCGACAACCGTCTTGCACGCCGGATACTGCTGATGCAGCAGCTTGATTGTCTCCTCCATTGCGCCGACGGTTGTGGTCATCAGCGCCGAGAGCCCGACAAGCTTGACCTGATTCGCAATCGCCGCATCGACGATTTTCTGCGGCGGCACATCCTTGCCGAGGTCAATGACATCGTAGCCGTAGTTCTCGAGCAGCAGCCGGACAATGTTCTTGCCGATATCGTGAACGTCGCCCTGCACCGTTGCAATAACGATCTTGCCCTTGTCGGAGTTGTCGCCGCCCTCCTGCGACATCATGTGCTGCTTGATAACGCCGAACGCACTCTGTGCAGCGGTCGCCGCCTGAATGAGCTGCGGCAGGAACACCTTTCCGGTTTCGTAATCCGCACCGACCGCATCGAGCGCCGGAATCAGCATATCGTTGACAACAGCGAGCGGTGCATGGGTCTGCAGCGCCTCGAGCGTCAGCTTTGCAGCATCCTGCCGCAGCCCGTGGATCACGGCGCCCTCGAGCGTCAGATTTTCATTGGATTTCTGCGGCGCGGCGGCAGCCGGTGCACCGGTATCCTGATATGCAGCGATGAAATGCTCGCAGTTCTTGTCGAAGCCCGCGAGCATCCGGTAGGCGCGGACGGTATCCGTCATGCCCTCCGCCATCGGGTTCATGATGGGCAGCGTCAGACCGTTTGTCAGCGCCATGCAGAGGAAATTGCGGTTGATGAGCGGACGGTTCGGCAGACCGAAGCTGATATTCGAGACGCCGAGCACCGTCTGCAGTCCCAGCTCCTCGCGCACACGCCGGACGGCATGCAGCGTTTCGGTCGGGCCGCTTTCGCCGGTCGAGGCAGTTAGCGTCAGGCAGTCGAGGAAGACATCCTCCTTCGGGATGCCGAGCTGCATCGCCGCATTGAGGATGCGCTCACCGATGCCGAAGCGCTCCGCAGAGGAGGTCGGGATGCCGTTTTCATCGAGCGTCAGCCCGACAATCGCTGCCCCGTAATGTTTGACGAGCGGCAGCACGGTTTTCAGCGATTCCGCCTTGCCGTTGACCGAGTTGACAATCGGCTTGCCCGGATAGATGCGCAGCGCCGCCTCAAGCGCCGCCGGATCGGAGGAATCAAGCTGCAGCGGCAGATCGGTGACCTCAAGGATCGCCTGTACCGCCTTTGGCAGCACCTCCGCCTCATTGATGCCCGGCGTACCGACATTGACATCAAGGATATCCGCGCCCGCTTCTGTCTGCGAGATTGCCTCGCCGCGCAGATAATCAAAATCGCCGTCGAGCAGCGCCTGCTTCATGCGCTTTTTGCCGGTCGGGTTGATGCGTTCACCGATGATGCGCGGCATATCCAGCAGGACGGTGCGCGTGCCGGAGCAGACCGCAGCCTGCCGCGGAAAACATCTTCTGCCGCGGTGCAGCGGCTCCAGCTTATTGCAGATGGCACGGATGAAATCCGGCGTGGTGCCGCAGCATCCGCCGAAGAACTGCACGCCGCACTCTGCAAATGCAGGCATGAGGTCGGCAAACTCCTCCGGCGTCAGATAGTATTCGCCGGTGACAGGATCGGGCAGACCTGCATTCGCCTTTGCAATCAGCGGCAGCGAGGTCCAGCGTGCCATTTCCTGCATCATCGGCAGAATTTCCTTCGGACCGAGCGAACAGTTGATGCCGATCGCCGAGACGCCGAGTCCCTCGAGCGTCATTGCCGCCGCAGAGATCGGGCAGCCGGTGAAGGTTCTGCCGTTTTCGGTAAAGGTCATGGTGACAATCACGGGCAGATCGGTGGATTCCTTTGCAGCGAGCACGGCGGCTTTCGTCTCGAGCAGATCGCTCATCGTCTCAATGACGATCAGATCAGCGCCTGCCGCTGCGCCCGCCTCGCACATCGTCCGGAACGAGGCATATGCCGCCTCAAAGGTCATCTGACCGGCGGGGGGCAGAAGCTGTCCGGTCGGACCGATATCCAGTGCGACACAGACGCCCTCGCCGACGGCATCCTTTGCAAGCTGCACAGCCGCCCGGATGCTCGTTTCCGGATCCACGCCGGTTCCCGCGAGCTTCAGCGGATTCGCGCCGAAGGTATTGGCATAGACAATCTGCGAACCGGCCTCCGCATATGCCTTATGGACAGCGGAGACACGCGCCGGATTCGTCAGATTGAGCCGCTCCGGCAGCTCGCCGGAGGAAAGATGCAGCATCGTTCCCATGCCGCCGTCTAAAAATACAAATTCGTTGAGTAGTAAAGAACGAAAGTCCATGCGTGCCTCCTAAATCAAATCCATGCCGGCAGCGAGCCGCAGCAGCCCGCCGGCGAAGCAAATTGCCATCAGCAGTACCCAGACTGCCGCTATGACCGCATCGAGCCGCAAATGCTGCTCTGCGGTCAGCTTTTTATCGAGAATTTCCGCATCAAACACAGTGCCGCCGAGTGTTCCGGCAGTGAAAATGGCGGCTGCGCCGATCAGAACGGCAGCTTTTTCCGCAGCACTGTCAGGATATTGTGCAGGTTCAGCGGCGGCGCGCCGATCTGCGGCACCAGCACATACTGATATTCCGCAAGCAGTCCGAATATGAAAATTGCAGAGAGTACAGCCTCCGCAAACATCTCCGCCTTTTTTCCGAGATGTTCTTTCAGATAGATTTCAAGCTGATAACCGATCGCCATGCCGAGCAGCGCAAGCGGAATCAGCAGCAGATACACCCATTCCGGTGCCGGAGCCTGATAATACCGCTCACAGTAATCCGTGCAGAGGAAAAACACAAATGTAAACAAAAACGGAAAGATGAAGATATAAACCGGCTTCCCGAGCGGGCGGAGCGGATTCATTTGTTTGTGATGCTTTTTCATATTTGTATCACTCCCGCATCCGGCGGGCTTTCGATCAACGGCTGTCGGCCCTGCCGGCCATCGGACAGGTCTCGTTATAGGGACATTCTTCGCAGGAATTGCCGCAGCCGAAGCGCCGCGCATCCCTGACCGGTTCATGCGACATGCCGATCACGGCGGTGACGGATTTCATCGGCACGAGCGTCTGCGCCGGTGTGACCGTCAGCCCGATCTTACGCGTTGCATCCAGCAGCCGGACAAGCTCCCCCTGCTGCGTGATCGGGAAGTCGCCGTATCCGGCAGAAAACCGCGCCGTATAGTAGGGATACGGATATTTCGCTCTGATCTCCGCCTCGAGATCATTGCAGACGCGCTCGACCGCCGCACCCGCAATCGCATCATACATGACCGCCTGCGTCATATCGGTGACCGAAGCACGCCGGATCAGCGCATCGACAGGCGCGGAGAGCGTCACTGCGAGCAAAACGGCTTCTTTGCAGCCGGTCAGATGCAGCGCGATATCATGCCCCTGCAGCGGCAGTCCGCCGAGCGACACGCCCTCTGCGGTATGTTCAACCGGCAGTACCCGGTAGATCGTCCGCGGCTGCGCAGCAGCACAGAGCTTTTCCGTACATGCATCAAGCATCGCCGAAAGATTGTCATCGAGCTCCGGCGTGTTGAGAAACATCAGGATCTCGGCGCGGTCAAGGTCACCGGGCTTCATGTGCGTGCGTCCTCGCCGATCTGCTCCATGATGTAGCGCGCGACATCGGGATTGTTCATCGTGTAGATGTGAATGCCGTCCGCGCCGTGCTCCAGCAGATCGAGAATCTGCATGATCGCGTATTCCAGTCCCGCTGCTTTCAGTGATGCCGGATCATCCGAATAGCGCGCCATGAGCTTTGCAAGCCGGTTCGGGATCGAAGCGCCGCAGAGCGAAACCATGCGCTCAATGGATTTCTTCGAGGTCACCGGCATGATGCCCGCCTCAACGGGCACCGTGATATTCTGCTGCGCGAGCTTTTCGCGGAACGCATAGAAATCCGGATTGTGATAGAACAGCTGCGAGATCAGATGCGATGCACCTGCCTCGACCTTCTCTCTGAGGTGTGCGATATCGGTATCGAGATCGGGCGCCTCGGGATGCCCCTCGGGATAGCATGCCGCCGCGATGTCAAAATCGCCGTGTCCGCGGATGAACGCGATCAGGTCAGCGGCATAGCAGAAATCGGTTTCCGGCTTCACATTCGGATTGCGGTCGCCGCGCAGCGCAAGGATATTCTCCACACCCTTCGCCTTGAATGTCTCAAGCTTTTCGAGCACGGATGCCTTCGTCTCATTGATGCACGGCAGATGCGCAATCGACGGAATGCCATGGCGATTCTGAATCGTCTCGCAGATTTCCGCGGTCGATGCGCCGGGCACGGAGCCGCCTGCGCCGTAGGTCACGCTGATGAAATCGGGCTTTAAGTCTTTCAGCGCAGTAAGTGTTTCATAGATGCTTTCGATCGGGACATTCGGCTTCGGCGGAAAGACCTCAAACGAGAGCACCGGTTTCTTTTCAAATAATTGGACTGCTTTCATGATAGTTACCTCAGATCAGAGAGATTTTGAATCGGGATGTGCTGCACAGATATGCCGCCGGATGATCAGCCAGCCGTACAGGAACCAGATGTAAAAATACCAGAATACCAGCGTCAGCGGCGGATAAGCGATGCCGCATAGTTTCATGATAACCGCAGCGATCACCAGCAGCAGCGAGAAGATGTGTACCGCGCGTTCTTTCACGGAGCGGTCTGCAATCAGATGCAGCACGGTCGCAGGCATGAATGAATAATCCATGCAGACAACGAGAACCCCGACAAAGCCGTACCATTTCAGCGTCATGCCCTCATAGAAGACACCGGCGATTGCAAGCGTCGCTGCCGCAAATACGATGATATCCATGATGCCGGTCAGTTTTTGCAGTTTTGCCATATGGATTCCCTCAGTGCGCATCCGGTCCATAGACCCGCCAGTCAATGGGGGTCATGCCGTGTGCAGTGAGAAAGGCGTTTGTTTTGGAGAAATGCCGGCAGCCGAAAAATCCCCTTGATGCAGAGAGCGGGCTCGGGTGCGGACACTGTAAAATCAGGTGATTCGGATTTGTGACAAAGCCCGCCTTTGCGCGCGCATTGCTGCCCCAGAGCAGAAAGACCATCGGCTGCTCGCGCTCGTTCAGGTGCATGATGATCGCATCGGTGAGCTGCTCCCAGCCCATGCCGTGATGCGAATTCGCCTGTCCGTCGCGGACGGTCAGCGCCGCATTGAGCAGCAGCACGCCCTGCTTTGCCCAGCAGGTCAGGTCGCCGGAGCCGCCGCGGTTGTCAATCCCTAAATCATCATAGATCTCTTTGAAGATATTGACAAGCGAGGGCGGCGGCTGCACGCCCTGCCGGACGGAAAAGCTCAGCCCGTGCGCCTGTCCCTCCCCGTGATAGGGGTCCTGCCCCAGGATGACGCATTTGACGTCCTTATAGGCGGTGTATTTCAGCGCATTGAAAATATCATACATATCCGGATAGATCTTCTTCGTTGCATATTCGCGCTTGAGGAACTCCCTCAGCCGCAGATAGCTTTCGCTTGCAAACTCCGGTGCAAGGATCGTATCCCAGTCATTGCCGATGTGTACCATATCGTTAATCCTTTTCCGTGACAAGATAATAGGACCAGCCCTTGCGGTCCAGCGGTGTCTGCGGGGCGTCTTCGATCAGCGGCGCAGTCTCATTGTACGCCGCAATCAGATAGTTCGAGTGCAGCAGACCGCCGCTGCGTCCCGTGATAAAATGGAACACGCCGTCGCTGTAGGTGATCTCCTCGAAGGTTGTCCGCATCAGCGAGACCACCGCGGAATTATAGGCGCGGTAGGGATCGGAATCCTCTGTCGGGACACCGAAATAGCCGTTGTCGATGTTCGGCTGCCCCGTGATATCATAGTAGTTCGCGCCGCCCTTTTCAGAGAGATACGAAATCACCGTGTCGATCTCCGTGCCGTGGGCAGCAAAAATCTCGTTCTCGAGATATTCCTCATTCAGCTTGGAATCCCGCAGCAGCAGATACCACAATCCGCCGCAGATGATCAGGAATCCGAGCGCCAGATAAATCCAATGTCTGATTTTCGCGTTTGACATCTGTCATGCCTCCTTTTTTCCTGTCCGGATATAATCCAGCAGTTTTTCCAGATCGTCAAAATCATCATAGTCGCCCATGATGCCCTCACGATGATAGATGATGCCCGCCCGCTCATTGCGTTCGAGGCAATTCAGCAGTTCTTCCACGCCGTATCTGCGTGCAAATTCCGCGAATGCCCGCGCCTTGATCTTTTCCGCGAACAGTCCCTTGCGGCAGTCAGCGGGTTCGCACTCCCAGCAGCCGCGCAGGCCCTTCGCGATTACGCATTTGCGGTTCTCACACCATTCGGCATCCTTACACCACGAAAGCTCCAGAAAGCCGTCGCGTTTACATCCCCTGCACTGCACATTCTCCGAGCAGAGACAGCATGCAAGTCCGCATCTTGCGATTCCGAGTTGCCGTTTCATTGCAGATCACCTCTTTATTTTACTCTGCTGAGAGTTACCGTTTCCAGATATTATCGGAGACATCAACCGGAACGCCGTCCTGCAGGAAGAACCGCGGCACGCGCTCTCCGACGGCGCACACAACCTCATAGTTGATCGTGCCGGTGTTCTCCGCGATTTTGTCGGCGGAGCAGAGCCCGTTCGCATCGCCGAACACCGTGACAATATCGCCGACCGAAATCCCGTGTGCACCGGTGATATCGAGCATGAGCTGATCCATGCACACTCTGCCGATCACCGGACAGAGCTGCTCGCGCACAAGCATCTGACAGTTGCCGTTTCCGTTGAGCCGCCAGAAGCCGTCCGCATAGCCGATCGGCACCGTCGCGACAACACGCGGCGCATCCGCGGTATAGGTTCTGCCGTAGCTGACGGTATCGCCCGGCTGAATTGTCTTGATATGCGAAATGACGCTTTTCAGTGCCATCACCGGACGCAGCTCCGGCAGATTGCGCGTCACGCCGGAGGGCGCAAGGCCGTAGAGCACAACACCCGCGCGCACCATATCCAGATGCACATCCGGCAGATCATCCGCCGCCGGCTTATCAAAGATCGCCGCGCTGTTTGCACAGTGCCGCAGCGAGAACTGAATGCCGTGGCTGCCGAGAATATTGATCGCGTCGATGAAATTGCGGTACTGCTCCAGCGTAAAGGCTTCGCCGTCCGCGCCGTCATCCGCAACGGCAAAATGCGTAAAGATGCCCTCCGGCTTGAGGCACGGCAGCTTGCAGACAGCGAGCGCATCCGAAAGCTCGGAATGCCCGCCGCGGTGCTGGAATCCGATTCTGCCCATGCCGCTGTCGATCTTGATATGCATTTTCACGCGCACGCCGTCGGACATTGCAGCCTGCGAAAGCGATTCGCCGTAGCTGCGCGAATAGACGCACTGCGAGATATTCTGTTTTGCGAGCACACCGGCACATTCCGGCGGCGTATAACCGAGAATCAGAATCGGCAGCGAGATCTGTCCCTGCCGGAGCTGAAGCGCCTCCTCCAGATTCGAGACGGCGAGAAAATCCGCCCCGAGCGACTCATAAAGCGCGGCAAGCCGGACTGCGTTGTGTCCGTAACCGTTTGCCTTGATGACACAGCAGACCTTTGTTTCCTTCCGGACTGCCTTCCTGATTTGTGTATAGTTCCATGCGGCATGATCGAGATTGATTTCCGCCCATGTCCGCTTGCGAATGCCCTGCACGATGCATCGGCTCCTTTCAAATTTGCATACATAATTATTATAACACAATCCGCCCCGTTTGTAAAGATGCATTAGATAAAGAGAAATTAGAAATGAGAAATGAGGAATTGTTGTATGCGCTTCGCGCATGATTTATATATGTCTGCTTTCATTCGGACTATCGCATTACGATTGTCGGTTCTGCTGCCGTATATTTCAAATTGTCCGCGCAGCGGACACCGCAATTTCTAATTTCTCATTTCTCATTTCTAATTTCTTTCCGTCTTGACATTTCACGCATCTGCGAGTATAATTAGATGTGGTTAACAGGAAGGAGATCCCCGATGAAAAAACAGATTTACTCCGGCATCTATGAATTACCGGCAGCACTGGCATCGGAGCAGCTCACCGAGGGCTGCATCGTGCTGGAAGGCGGCGCATTTCGCGGCGTGTATACCTCCGGTGTGCTGGATGCCCTCATGGAAGCAGACTTGAATTTTCAGTGTACGGTCGGCGTCTCTGCCGGCGCGATGAACGGCATGAACTATGTCTCCGGTCAGATCGGCCGCTCCGGACGCATCAATCTGCGCTACCGGCATGACAGCCGCTATGTCGGATTCCACGCAATCCGGCGCAATCACGGTCTGATCGGCTTTGATTTCGTCTTCGGGCAGATGGAGAGCGTACCGCCGTTCAACCGGCAGCGCTTTGACGATCCGCGCCGCGAATTCTACGCAGTTGTGACGAATCTGAAAACCGCAAAGCCGGAGTTCATCGGCAAGGATTCCGGCTCAAGCATTTATCAGGCAGTGCGCGCCTCCGCCTCCATGCCGTATATCTCGCAGCCGGTGATGATCCGGCAGAACCCCTGCCTTGACGGCGGATGCAGCGTCAACATCCCGTATCAGTGGGCGCTTGACCGCGGTTTCAAACATATCGTCATTATCAAGACCCGCCCCGAGGGGTTCCGCAAGCCGGTGAAGTCCCATGATTTTCACGGTCATTCGCGTGAGGACTTCTACCGCCGCAGCTATCCGGAATTCGCAGATGTCCTGCGGCAGGGCGATGTGCGCTATAATCAGGAATGCGATGCCGTCGATGCCCTTGCCGCATCCGGCCGCATTTTCGTGATTGCCCCCTCGCAGAAGATCACCGTCAGCCGCCTTGAGCCGGATATGGAAAAGCTCGGAAAGCTCTATGATCTCGGCTATCAGGACGGCAAGCGCGAGATTGCCCGCCTGCGCGCCTATCTGAAAGGAGAAAACATCACATGAAATGGCTGATTGCATCGGATATCCACGGCTCTGCGCATTTTTGCAGACAGCTTCTGCAGCGGTACGAAGCGGAAGGGGCAGACCGCATGCTCCTGCTCGGCGACCTGCTCTATCACGGTCCGCGCAACGATCTGCCGGAAGGCTATGCGCCGAAAGAGGTCATTGCGATGCTCAATCCCCTTGCAAATGATATTCTCTGCGTGCGCGGCAACTGCGAAGCCGAGGTTGACCAGATGGTGCTCGATTTTCCGGTGCTCGCAGATTACGCCCTGCTCTCCGCGGGCAGCCGCCTGATCTTTGCAACACACGGACATGTCTGGAATGCCGCGAATCTGCCGCCGCTGCACAGGGGCGATATCCTGCTGCACGGTCATACGCATATTCCGGTCTGCGAGCCCTGCGGCGAACACGGCGACTTCACGCTGATGAATCCGGGCTCGGTCTCGATCCCGAAGGAGGACTCGCCGCACAGCTATATGACCTTTGACGGTACACAGTTCCTCTGGAAAAACTTAGCAGGCGAAATCTACCGCGATGCCTTTTCTATCTGAAATAATGTGTCTCCGACGGATTTATAATGGGGGCTCCTCGCCCCAAACCCCTGCTGGGGATATTATCCCCAGACCCCATGTTTATGTGTGGATAATAGTAAGCCGCTAAATCGACGCAAATTCGCTGATTTAGCGGCTTATATTTTTCACTTATCACTATTCTCTTTTCACTATTCACTTGATTGATCGGATTCACCGTGAAAAATGAACCGAGAGAAACCAGAAGCCGCTCAATTCACGTATTACGCAGAATTGAGCGACTTTCTTTTATTCATATACAAACACGGGGGTCTGGGGATAATATCCCCAGCAGGGGCTTGGGGACGGAGTCCCCATTATCAATCATCGCGCAGCGATACCTCACTCCGCCCCGACGCCGACAGCGCTGACGCTGCTGCCGTCTTTTGTGATGAACACAGTTTTCAGCGGATGCTGCGGATCATCAGCCGATCCGACATCTGCTGCAATATGGAATACACCGTTGTCACAGAAGGCGCCGCGTATTGTACACGGAGAACCGTTCAGCAATTCTTCTGCATCGGTGCCGTCATAATTGCAGAGCTTCACGCCGGTCTGCTCGGTGGATTCATACGGTGAGAGATATGTCAGCAATTTCATCGTGCCTCCGATCGGCTCACAGGCTTCAAAATTCGGGATCTGATCAGATATGAGCTTCGGCTCCAGATAATCATCCTTCCGGTCATCAAGTTCCATCGAATACCAGCCGTTCTGCCAGATAAACCAGAGCTTTCCGTCCTCGCCGACAAACCACTTGTCACCGGTCAGATGCACATCCGCATGCATTGTGAGATTCAGCGAGACACAGGATTCCGCATAATCCTCCGCGCAATACAGATTCAGCATGCTGCCGTTATGAGAAGCCGTGTAGATCCGCTGCGGGGTATAGGAGCCGTTCACCCAGCTCTGAAACTGCTCCTCCGTTGTATCGCCCTGACTTGTCAGCGGCGTCACAACATCGACCTTGACATCAGCGAGCAGCGGGATCAGACGCGCCTCGCGGGAGCCTTCGGTCTCTGCGCCGATCAGAACAAAGAGCTTGTCATCTTCCATCATGTAAAGCTGATAATATGCGATCGTATTCGGGTCAATTCCGGACATCTCATCACAATAAAGCATCACGGAGTGCCGCGAGCCGTCATTGTCAAGTCGATAAAGCGAGGAGCCTTCCGCCTCGTAATAGCTGATGCCGTCCGTCATGACAGCCAGCGCGCCGTTCGGTCCCACTCTCTGCTGAATTTCATCCGGCAGCGGCTCATATTTCAGCTCAGGTGCATCCGCATCTTTTCTTGCGCGGCGTGCATGCTCCAGATCATAATACCATTCATCGTCCTCCGCAAGAGTGCGGCTGAGCGGATGCACGATTCCGGTTCCGCCGAGGAAGTTCATGCCGTTCGGCTGTCTGCCCGACATACGCTGCTGCGAGCGGTCCGGCAGCATGGTGTAGCGATACTGCTTTTCGTTCTCATCATATTCAAAGAAGTAGAATTCTGCATGGTAGATTTCTTCCGGCACGCCGTCCGTTCCGTACAGGATCACATAGAAAAATTGTCTGCCGCTGTCATCGAGCCAGAATTCGCGGTCGGAAAGCATGTTGTCCTCGAGATATGCCTCTGCATCATAGCCGCCGGAGAGCTTGCAGAGTTCCTCCATGATCCCCCATGCATTCAGCACAGAACCGCTCGTGATGCAGTTGAACGCCTCATCATAGGTCATGCGCTTTGCATCCGGATCGCGCCTGCTCCATGCACCGCCGCTTGGCAGATGTGCCCCGAGTGCCGCAGTGTCAAGTGCCGATTCGGAAGCCTTTGCAAAGGGCAGCATCCGGTAACACTCGATGCTGTCCGTATCAACGTTCTCAGGCGGAATATAATACTGCGGGAAATCCAGCGGCGAGCAATAGCCGGAAGCAAGGTCTTCGCCGTACAAGCCGGAATCGGAATCCTGCTGTTCCGGATCGCCGGTGAACTCCGCAGGAATCTCGGGATAGCTGAGACCGAACCACGCGCCGGTCTCAAGATTGAGCTGTACCAGCCAATAGCCGTTCCTAATGCTGTTTTCGCCGTAATGCATCAGATCGAAGATCAGATAATCGCCGGTATCGAGGACGACCGAAGTCGGAGAAAACAGACGGTCAGGCGGATTCTCGCCGAACAGCTCGCTCACCGGAACATCCAATACAACCTGCTCGCCGTCATCCATTGCAAAGCGGTTCCGCATCACCTTGAAATGCAGCCCTGCCTCGGTCTGCTTCTGCATGAAGCTGTAGACATACTGCTCCCCAAAGATGCTGAAGCAGGGAGATTCGTTTTCAGCATCCTGCGTTGACACAGCATAATCGCCGCGTAGGCCAAATTCATTCGCACCGCCGCGCTTCATCGTGTGATATTGGGTCACGGTGCGGTAGGGACCGTCATTGAAGCTGCTTGTCGAGCAGTACTCATAGTAAAGCGTATCATCTTCAACAGCAAATCCGGTGAACTGGAAATCTTCGCAGTTGATGCCTTTGAAGCTCTTGTCTTCCTGCGATTCCGGATCTGTCAGACACATATAATCCACGCGCCGTTTATCCGAATTCCAATAATAGAAACCTTCCCTGCTGTCATCAAACCGGTACTTGAATTTATAGATCGCATTTTCCGGATTGGGATTGCTGCTGACTGTATCTTCTATCTCCATGAGCTCTTCGCTTTCGCCGGTCGCGGTATGGTAGAGGACTGCCGCAGCACTGTCAGTACCCTTGTAACCCAGCGCGAAATAATCGCCGTTCGAGAGCTTCTGAATGCGCCTTACCATACTCAGCTCATCCATTGAAAAAGCAAGTGTCTTCTCTCCGTAGCTGTCCGTGACATAGACATTGCCGTCATGCTGTATATAGAGCTGTTCGCCGTCTGTCAGAAGCTCCTGCTGACCGCTGTCATAATTCAGAATCATGTCCGTGCTGCCGTCAGTCGCCCATTTGAAACCGTTGCGGTAAAAATACGTATCATCGCGGAAAAAGCCATCTCCGTCCGAGCCGATATAGCCGCGGATCTCGCCGTGCCCGCCGAGGACATTGATCTGCTCGAGTGCGATCTCGCTGTTCCCGGGATCGTGATTGGAATTTGCAGAGAGCCGGTCGCGGTATACACCGTAGCCGATGCCGCCGACCACAACCGCGAATGCCGCAGCAATTGCCCCGACGCCGAGGCTCAGACGTTTGATTGCGCGGCGGTTCTTCTGTTCCGTGCCGTCCCAGCTGACGGCTTCCGTAATGTAATCCTCGCGGAGATTGTTCATGATTTTCATATAGTCCTGTTCCCTCATCGCAAACCCTCCTCCTCAAGAAATGCTTTCAGATCATTGCGCGTCCGCAGCAGTGTCATCTTGACCTTGCTCTGTCCGACGCCGCATTTATCAGCGATCTCCCTGATCGTCAGATCGCCCCAGTAGCGCAGCACGAACATGACACGCGTCTCCGCCTCCAAATCGCCCAGAAACCGGTTGATTGCATCGGAAAGCGCCATTGTGTCAAGCACCGCATCCGGACGCTCCGGTGAAGCAAGGACATTCTCCAGCTCCGAGAGCGCGACATCCAGCTCCCCGCCGCCGCGTTTTGCGGCTTTTGCGGCTTCGCGCCGGTTGCACGCGAGATTGCGCACGGTCACGCTGAGATATGCCGCCAGATTTTTCGGCTTTGCAGGCGGTATGGATTCCCAGAGTTTATAGAGTGCATCGTTCAGGCATTCTTCGGCATCCTCACGCGAGCCGAGAATATTTTTCGCAATGCAGTGGCACAATCCGCCGTATTTCTGCTGTGTTTCAGAGAGCGCTTTCTGATCCCGCGCATGGAACAGAGAAATGATCTGCGCATCTGATGTGGAAGACATTTGGTCAGCCCCTTTCTGTGGTATGTGAGGTCCCTCTGCCTATTACGACAGAATTTTTCCGGCAGCGGTCACAGGAATTTCAAAATCAGTATCATACTATCACAGAAAAGTCAAATTGTCAATTCCCGTATTTTCTCACTATTTCAAATCCGCCGCAGGCGGCTCCGCAGTTTCTCATTACAAAAAAAGGTTGCGCTTTTCCGGAGAATGTGATATAATGGAAACTCGAAAGGGTGATAATTATGCAGGATGAACAGCAGAAACCGCAGAACGATCCGCAGAATGAACCGGCAGATCTTTCCGGTGCAAAAAAGGTCTCCGCATTTCACAATGCAATGGAGCTGCAGGCAAAGGTCAAGCGGGATGAGGAACTGAAGGAGCGCAAACGGCAGGCGGCTGCCGAAGAAGCCGCCTATCAGGCGCGCGAGGAATATGCAAAGGAGCTTGCCGAGGAAAAGGTCGATCTCATCCGCCTGAAGCAGGGCGTCATCGAGGACAGCGACAAGGTCTTCCGCGAGCGCGAAACCGAAAAGCAGTATACGGTTCTGCAGAAGATCGGCAACTGGTTCTATCACGCAAAGTGGTGGCTCGGCATCGCGGCATTCTGTATACTGGTTGTATCGTTTCTGGTGTATGACTACGTCACGCGCGAGGATCCCGACCTGCGGATCCTGCTGCTGACGGACGATCCGGAATTCTACGAGGAAACGGATAAACTGACAGCATGGCTGCAGACCATGTGTCCGGATTACACAGCAGACGGCGAGGTGCTGGTGCAGTCGGTGTATATTCCGGTCTCGAAGGCGACAATGGAAAACAGCGGCACATATTCCGCCTCGTATAATACGCAGCTTCTGGTGCAGTTCCAGTCCAGCACATGCATGCTCGTGATGGTCGATCCCGATGCGGAGGAATATCTGCAGCCGGAGGATATGTTCGTCGATCTGACAGAGCTTTATCCGGATTGCAGCAATGTCAGCGGAAGACGTCTGCTGCTGGATAACACAGATTTTGCCGAGCAGGCAGGTCTGACGCATCCGCTGCACGAGGGCAGCTATCTGGCGCTGCGCATTCCGGCAGAGAACATGAGCTCCGCCGAGGAAATGCAGCAGGCATATGATCAGGCAAAAACGCTGCTCGATGAGATTGTCGCGGCAATCCACACAAAAGATTCGTGAACCGGTAATGAGGTATCGCTCCGCGATGATTTGTAATTGGGCTTACAGTATTGCTGCGCAAACTGTGCCCAAACCCGCCAAAGGGTCACTGACCCTTTGGAATCCCGTTTTTATGCGAATGCAGAAATAGTCGCTCCTTTTTTCGTGAAAGGGAGCGACTTCATTTATTTCGCTGCATTTGACATGAAGTGAAGAGAGAATAGTGAAAAATGAAAAGAGAAAAACGAAAGCCGCTCCCATTCACGCTGATGGGAGCAGCTTTCGTTTATACTCATATAAACATGGGGTCTGGGGATAATATCCCCAGCGGGAGTTTGAGGGCAGAGCCCTCATTCTAAATCCGCCGGAGGCACCTTATCGGAATTCACGCAATCAGAACCCGATTTTCTGGCGCACGACCTCATTGCGTTTGTTGATGAAATCGACGATGGAAATGCTCTCGCCGCCGAAGGAGAACGGCTGACCGCCTCCGCCGCCGCCCCACATACCGCCGAAGCCGCCCCACATGCCGCCTCCGCCGCCCTGACCGGTCTGGAGACCGTTCGCGGTTTTGGTGAGGTTGAACTCGAACTTATCGAATGTGAAGAAAGAATTGGGGTCTGCCTTGACATGGTCGCGGATCAGGGATGCATAGCCCGCGATTGCCTGCTCCGGATTGCTGTACATGTTGACAATCTGCTTGACATAGCCGACATACATTCTGTAGTACTCATCGACCTGCAGCAGCTTTGCCAGCGGACGGTCACTGACAGTCACCTGATAGAGGCTTGTTGTGACATCCGAGTTGACGGAATCAACGCCGTTCATGAAGTTGCCGAGCGAGAGGTTGTAGTCCCAGCCGACAAAATAGCACTTGCCGTCATTGTACATCAGGTAGTAGTTATGCGCAAGCGTGCCGTTGTAGCTGTCATAGTTGCACATGACGGAATTGACCGCAAAGCCCTTGAGGAAGCTCGGAACGTCGATGACGTCCTCGATGAACTTATAGTTACTGGGAGAAACGCGGTTGATCGCCGACTTGACCGCCGCGATGTGCTCAAAGCTGTCATCCACGCCGAATTTGACATCGAAGTTATCGAGTGCCATATTCTCGGTGAAGGAGCAGTAGCCGCCGTTTCCGCCGCCGCCGAAGCCCCAGCCGCCTCCGCCGTTGTTTCCGGCTTTGTCGGTCGCCTTATAGAGGACAGCGCCGTCTGCGGTTGCAAGACGCTCCGCGAGCGTGGTGCCGGGCTGCTCAGCGAGGAAGTAGAAGCTGTAGAGCGAACCGTTGACATACATATCAGTGTAGGCGCAGTTCGGACCGACGCCGTCGATCTCCTTCAGCGCGTCATAGCAAAGGATATCGCGCATGCAGGAAGGATCGGAATACATGTTGTTCATGCAGAATTCCGTCAGACCGTAATAATTCTGATACTTGTCATATTTATCGAGCTTGATGCGCCAGCTGTACTTCTTGCTGCTGGACTGTGCAATGAACATCTGGGAGCTGTTGCCCTTGGAGCGCATGCCGACATTCTCGTAGCGCTCGCCGTCAATGACGATGTCGCAGGGATACCATTCCTCATTCTTGGAGGCCTGGAAGAACTGATCCCAGTTGCTCATCTCGATCTCGATCTTGTGGACGCGGTCTCTGTCAAAGAGCCGTCCGTAGAGCAGGTCCGCGTGATCGGTGTTGTTGACACCGGTATAGGAATTTCCGGTGCGGAAGCCGCTCTCGCCGTTCCGGAGCACCTGAATGCCGCCCGCAAAGATATCATACGAGCCGGAGAGTGCCGGTGCATAGAGCGATGCATAGCGGTATTTTTTCAGCGTGTTCTGATCGTAAACGATGCTGCCGCCGCCGACCGCCGCAATCGGATTGTTCTTGGACCATTCCTTGGTAAAGCTGAGATTGATTGCACCGGTACTGCCGAGGTCTGTCATCGGCTCCTCTGTTGCGGTCGCGAGCAGGACGCAGTCGCCGAGCGTGACATTTCCGAGCGCCGTCACACCGCGGTCGCCGCAGGCGCGGATTTCGCCGCCGCTGAGCTCCATATCGGTCTCTGCCTGCAGCGCATCCTTGCCGGATTTGATGTTGATCGTTCCGCCGGTGACGGTCATGCTGCCCTTTGTGGACTTGATGCCGTCGCCCTCGGTGTTGATATCGAGCACGCCGTCCTTGACGGTGACAGAGACTCTGCCGCGGATCGCGTCGCCGCTTTCGGTGTTGACGGTCAGGCTGCCGCCGTTGATCTTCAGATCATTGTTGCAGTGGATGCCGTACTGTGTACCGGCATTGATTTCGAGCGAGCCGCTGCCCTTGATCGTGAGATCATCCTTGGAGTGCAGCACGGCAAATGCGGGCTCCTCGGCAGTCGGTGTCTCGGTGCCGTCGGAGAGCTGATTCTGCTTGTTCTCCACGAGGTTGACCGAAGTATTCTCCGCGTTCTCCACAAGGATACACGGCGCACCGGTATTCTTCATCGTGACGCCGTCGAGATAGAGCTTGACGGTTTTGGTATCCACGGTTTCATCCGGCACATTGACAAGAATCTGACCTTCATCGAGCGAGCCGTCGATATAGTAGGCGCCCGATGCAGTGATTGTCGCCGTCTTGCCGGAAACGCTGATGTTGCTGCCCTCATAGGAGATGCTGTTCCCCTTGAGGTGGATGTAGGCAGGATCGGGCTCCTCCTCCGGCACCTCGCGCTTCATCAGCGTGAGATCGACGGCGTTGAGCACGCGGTTGCCGTCAAAATCGGCAGCCTGCCAGTTAGAAAGCCCTGTCCGGCTTGTGAGCAGCCAATTCTGCAGCAGTCTGACATCTGCCGCATTGAACTGCCCGTTCCCGTCAAGATCACCGGATGCAGCCGCCTCTGCACGGAGCGGCGCACCGGAACCAAGTACGGGCATTGCCGCGAACATCGCACCGATTGCGATGCCGCAGCATGTCAGAAAGCGAGATTTCATGATCGTATTCCTCCAGTCTGTATGGCGTTGCTTGTGCCGGTTTTCCCCGACCGGCTTTTTTCTCTGACCGATTCAGAACCCATGACAATCTCTGTTCCCTTTTCCCCTATGTGTATCATTCGGCGCACAGCCGTTTTTGCAACCGTTTCCGCTTTTTGAAGCGCATCCCTCCTTTGATGATCCGTTCACTTTCGCAGAAATCAAACAGCCGCACCTGCAAATGCAGATACGGCTTTTCTGCTTTTGAAGCCCCGTTCATGGGGCGCAGAACATACACCGGATCGGCATTGCATCTGCCGTTTGCTTCCCTGAAAACCAATCATAAATACAGTATGTTTTTGCTGTGGTGTATCTCTGTATTCCGGCTGAAAATCAGCCCGCTGATTTCAGTTTAACATAAATTTTCGCAATTGTCAATAGCATCTTGTGATTATTAACGGATATTTCAGGTTACTCTGCAAAAAAGCCGGTTTTTCCGAAAAAAAGCGACTGAACTTGCGTTTTGATGCGGTCTGTGCTATAATACAGATAAATACACAGAAAGGACCCCTTGGAATGAGAAAATTTATAACAATTCTAACAACCGCCGCACTGCTCTGCAATCTTCCGGTGCCGGAGCTTACAGTTCAGGCAGAGACGCTCTCCGGCAAATGCGGCTGCAACGTCACCTATACCGTTGCGGACGGCGTCCTGACACTGACCGGCACCGGCGCGACCTATGACTTTGAACGCTGGTTTGATGAGCAGGCGTATGATCAGGCGCTTGATGCGTACTATTCAAAATACGAATCCGGTTCTGAAATGCCGGATGAAACCGGAGAACCGCCGCAGGATCAGGATACAGAACCGTCGGAAGCCGAACCCGATCCGCAGGACACAGAGCCGGATGATCCGGATGCGCCGGAAGGCCCCGATCTGCCGCCGGACGGCGCTCCGGACTATGACGATTTTTACCGCTCCACAGCACCGTGGGGCAATGCATGCAGCGAGATCACAGCCGTGCGGATCGGCGAGGGCATCACGCAGATCGGTGCGTATGCTTTTGCGTCATCAGTTCTTGAAACCGTCGAGCTGCCGGAAACGCTGACGGTCATCGGCGATTATGCTTTCGCGGGCGCAAATCTGCCTGCCGAACTCCGCCTTCCGGATTCCGTGACGGAGATCGGCGCCTTTGCATTCAAGGGATGCGAAACGCTCACCGAAGTAGCGTTTCCGGCATCGCTGCAAAAAATCGGAAACGGCGCTTTCAGCGAATGCATCACGCTGCAGAAGGCGGAGCTGCCGGACAGCGTCACCGAAGCAGGCGAAAGCGTATTTGCCTTCTGCAGGGCACTTCAAAAGATTCACATTCCGGAAAAGCTGCAGAAGATACCAAACTCCATGTTCTCGAACACTGCAATCACAGAGCTGCAGATTCCGGAGAATATCACAGAAATCGGGAACAATGCATTCAACAGCACGAATATCGAAGCCCTGACCGTTCCGGAGCAGATTCAGGTGCTCGGCAAGCGCAGCTTCAGCAATTGCCGCAATCTGACGGAAGTCACGCTGCCGGATCATCTGACAGTGCTGCCGGAAAACTGCTTTGAATCCTGCAGTGCGCTCAAAGCGATCCGGATTCCCTCTGCCTGCACCGCGATCTCAGACGGCTGTTTCCTGAACTGCACGGCACTGGAATCCGTCACGCTCCCCGAAGGTCTGCGCTCCGTCGGGCAGCTTGCCTTCGCTACCTGCAGCAGCCTGACCGCCGTGACACTGCCGGACAGTCTGGAAACGCTCGGCGACGGTGCTTTTGGCGCATCCGGACTCAAAAAGCTGAACTTCCCGCCGCTGCTGACCGTACTGCCCGCCGAGTGCTTTTCCGGCGCGCAGTTTGAAACACTGACCGTTCCGGAAAGCATCCGGGAGGTCGGGGACAGCTGCTTCCAGAATTGCCCGTCCCTGAAATCCATTGTGTTTCCCGATACGGATATCCGGCTCGAAACGGGCTGTCTCGGCGCCTGCGAATCTCTGACCGAAGTGCATCTGCCTGCTCACTGCAAAGAGATTCCGTTCAGCATGTTCGCGCACTGCTCTGCACTGAAAACGATTGAGATTCCGGAGAGCTGTCAGATCATCGGCAGCTACAGCTTTATGGCGTGTACAGAACTGCAGGAAGTCAACATTCCGGAGAGCGTAACCGAGATTGCAGATAATACATTTACACAGTGCAGTTCGCTGCAGAAGATCACAATTCCAAAGGGCGTCCGGTCGATCGGCAAGCAGACATTCCGGGCATGCAATCATCTCACAGAGGTCACCTTCTCCGAGGGACTGGAAACAGTCGGCACGCGGGCATTTGAAAACACCGCACTGCGCGAGGTGATCCTGCCGGATTCGATCAAAGAGCTGGGCGCACAGAGCTTTTATACATGCGGTGCCGAGGTTTTCAAGCTGCCGGCACACGAAGTGAAAATCGGTTCCAATGCGCTCCCGAAGGCATGGCTGGAAAAGCAGGACGGCATTGTCCTGATCTGCGGCAGTCAGCTCTATCAGTACCGCGGCAGCGAAACGGAGATCGTCATCCCGGAGGGCGTCAGTGCGATCATGCCAAATGCATTCACCGACGAAAACGGCTGCGCGGCGGTCAGCATCAAGGTCGGCAGCACGGTGAAAAGCATCGCGCAGGGTGCAATCGCCTGCAGCACGCTGGAATCGCTGGAAATTCCGGATTCGGTTGAGACAATCAACATCAACGCCGTGCGCAGCTGCCCGAATCTCAAAGTGATCCGCGGCGAGATGTATTCCGAAGCGCATGCGCTTGCGATGCAGCTGAAAGTGAAATTCGAGCCGCTGCATCCGGAGGAGATCGGTGAAACGGTCTTCCCGCAGAACGGTACCGAAAATTTTTCCTTCGGCAACACCGGCGAAGTCTTCGGCAGCGCCTATCATGTGACGCCGTGGAATCTTGCCGTGCTCAGCGATGCATCCGCCTCCCCGAAGGGCATTCAGGCAACTGCCGCGGGCGGCTGGAAGGGCTCGTGCTTCGGGCTTTCCGCCGTAACGGTTCTGGTAAAGAACGGTCTGCTGCCGCTCTCCGCGCTCGATCCGGATGCAAAAACGCTGCACGATGTCAGACCGTCGCAGCAGGCGCTCGATGTCATCAATTACTATCACCTCGCGCAGAATATCCTCATTGACAGCCGGAACGATGTGCGCGCAGTGCAGCTGCCGATGATGCTCAAAGCCGCACATGCCGCAGTCAGCGTGAATCACGGCGCCTCGCCGTTCATCCTCTCGCTCGCGACACCTGCCGGCGGGCATGCCGTTGTCGGCTACGGAATGGAATCCGGCGAGTGGACATGGGATGACGCCGTCTATGACCGCCGCATTCTGCTCTGGGACTCCAATTTCTCCGGACTGGATGAAAAAGCCGCGCTTTACTTCAACACGGAGACGCTGCGCTGGACACTGCCCGCATACAGCATGACGTTCACGCAGGATTTCATGAGTGACAACGGCTTCATTGCGGACGTCATTCAGGATGTTGACCGCATCAGCAGTCTGCCCTATGACAGCGTAAAGCCGATGCCCGGCGATGCAGACCGCAATGACAAGGTCAACGTCGCGGATGCAGTGCTGCTTGCAAAGTATACCGCGGAGGATGCGTCCCTTTCGCATACCGGTGCATACAATGCGGATCTCAACGGCGACGGCATCCTTGATCTGACGGATGTCCGCGCGGTTCTCCGCAAAATCACCGCAGCCTGACCCCGATCTGCACTCCGCATTTCAGATTCCGCCGCAATTTCTCTTTTTTATTTTTCTTGCAATCGTCTGCGGGATGTGGTATAATATACTGTATAATTCTGCGCGTGAGCGTGCAGAAAGGAGTTGTAACAATGCATCAGGAATTTCTCATGGGAAACGCCGCAATTGCCAGAGGCGCAATCGCAGCCGGACTGAATCTGGTCTGCGGCTATCCCGGAACACCGTCCACAGAGGTGCTGGAGACCGCCGCAAAGGTCAATTCCGGCGAGCTCTATGTCGAGTGGTCGGTCAATGAAAAGGCGGCGCTGGAGCTCGGCGCCGGTGCTGCATACTGCGGCGCAAGAAGCATGGTGACCATGAAGCAGGTCGGTCTCAATGTCGCATCCGATCCGCTGATGAGCCTTGCGTACATCGGCGTCAAGGGCGGCATGGTGATCCTCGTCGCGGATGATCCGGGCCCGATCTCCTCGCAGACCGAACAGGATACCCGCAGCTTTGCGGCATATTCCAAGCTCCCCTGCTTTGACCCGTCCTCGGTACAGGAGGCATATGACATGATCGGCGATGCGTTTGCGTATTCCGAAAAGTATCATACGCCGGTGCTGTTCCGCCCGACAACCCGCGTCTGCCACGGCTATGCATCCATTACGGTCAAAGATAAGGACGAGTACGCAGTCAACAAGCCGGAGGGCTTTGTCAAGGATTCCGCAAAGTGGGTGATCTTCCCGCGCCTGTCCTATCAGGCACATATCAATATCGAGGCGCGGAATGTCGAGCTGCAGCAGGTATTCTCACAGTATCCGCACAATGTCCTGACGCCCGCAAAGGACGCCGGATGTAAAAAGGGCATTGTCTCGCACGGCATCAGCGAGACCTATGTGCAGGAGGCGCTCGCCGGAAAGGATGCGCCGCGTCTGCTGAAAATCGCGACGCCGTTCCCGTTTCCGGAGGCGCTCGCAGTCGAATTTCTGCAGGGGCTCGATGAGGTGCTCTGCATCGAGGAGCTTGATCCGGTGATCGAGCGCGAGCTGACCTATCTCTGCGGCAAATATCATCTGAATGTGAACATCCGCGGCAAGCTGACGCACGATGTCAAAAACGCAGGCGAGAACACCTGCGCATCGGTCGCGGCAAACATCGCAGATTTCCTCGGCTGGGCACAGCCGGAGCAGAAGGCAGCGGATACGCCCCCTGCCCTGCCGGTGCGTCCGCCGGTTCTCTGCGCAGGATGTCCGCACAGAGCATCGTTCTATGCGGTCAAGCAGGCGATGAAGGGCAAAAAGGCAGTGTTCTGCGGCGACATCGGCTGCTATACGCTCGGCAACGCAATGCCGCTGGATATGGTCGATACCTGTCTCTGCATGGGCGCAGGCGTCAACATCACGCAGGGCATCGGCAAAATCGAGCCGGATACAACCTGCTTTGCATTCGTCGGCGATTCGACATTTTTCGCCTCGGCGATCACCGGCGCAGTCAATGCCGTGTACAATCAGGCGGAAATGACGCTTGTCATCCTCGATAACTCCACCACCGCCATGACCGGACACCAGCCGCACCCCGGCACCGGCAGAACGATGATGGGACAGGTTGTGGATAAGGTCAGCATCGAAGCCGTATTGAAGGGCGTCGGCGTCAAAACCGTCGCGACGGTCAACCCGCTGCATCTTGATGAAGCAATCGAGACCGTCAAGCGCGTTGCAGCAGAACCGGGCGTCAAGGCGATCATCTTCAAATCGCCGTGCGCGGTGCTGATCAAACCCGAACAGCCCGCAGTGATTGATCCGGAAAAATGTACGCAGTGCAAGCGCTGCATCAAGCAGCTCGGATGTCCGGGCATTGTCGTGCAGGAGGGCAAGGTCACGATCGAGCAGTCGCTCTGCACGGGCTGCGGACTCTGCACGCAGGTCTGCCCGTTCCACGCAATTTCGACAGGAGGTGCAAACTGATGCAGACAAATATTCTGATCTGCGGCGTCGGCGGACAGGGCATCGTCCTGACTTCCAAGCTGATCGCAGCAACGGCAATGGCAAACAGCATCCCTGTCATGAGCGCCGAGACAATCGGCATGGCACAGAAGGGCGGCAGCGTATTCAGCTTTCTGCGTCTGGGCGATGATCTGCACTGCCCGATGTTCCCCGAAAAGAGCGCGGATATCATCATCGGCTTTGAGCCTGCGGAGGCAGTCCGCATGCTGCCCTATCTGAAAGAGGGCGGCAGCATGGTTCTGAATACGCACCCGATCATGCCCGTGACGGCGGCGCTCTCCGGCAGCGATTACACCGGCAGGGAAATGGTGCAGTATCTTGAACAGCATGTGCAGCATCTCATGACCGTGGACGGCGATGCGGCATGCAAAGCGCTCGGCTCCCCGAAGGTACTCAATATGATCATGCTGGGACTTGCGATCCGGCAGAATGTGATCCCGTTCTCGATTGACGAGATCGAAGCAACGATGAAAGCAACGGTCAAGCCGCAGTTTGTCGAGCTGAACAGCAAGGCACTGCGATATGAATCATGACGCTGCACCGCGCAGCACAGGAAAGGAATGAATCCTATGCAAATCTCAGAAAAACAGCTCGCACAGGTCAATGACCGCATCAAGGCACTGCTCAAAGCCGACAGCTTCTACGGCAAAAAGCTCCGTGAAGCAGGCATCACCGAAGTCAGAACGGCAGAGGAATTTCTGAAGCTGCCGTTCTCGGAAAAGAACGATCTGCGCGAGGCATATCCGCTTGGACTGATGACCGCACCGGAGGAGGAGATCGTGCGCATCCATTCGTCCTCGGGCACAACGGGCACGCCGGTCATCATCCCCTATACCCAGAAGGACGTTGATGACTGGGCAACGATGTTCGCGCGCTGCTATGAGGTCGCCGGCATCACGAAAAAGGACCGCATCCACATCACCCCGGGCTACGGTCTGTGGACGGCAGGCATCGGTTTCCAGCTCGGCTGCGAAAAGCTCGGTGCAATGGCAATCCCGATGGGACCGGGCAACACCGAAAAGCAGCTCGAGATGATGCAGTCGCTCGGCAGCACGGTGCTCTGCTCGACATCCTCTTATGCGCTGCTGCTGACCGAGGAGATCGAAAAGCGCGGCATCAAGGATAAAATCAAGCTGAAAAAGGGCGTCATCGGCTCGGAGCGCTGGAGCGATAAAATGCGCACGCGCATCGCAGAGGGTCTCGGCATCGAGCTCTACGATATCTACGGTCTGACGGAGATTTACGGACCGGGCATCGGCATCAACTGCGAGCACAACACCGGCATGCACATCTGGGATGATTTCATCTATCTGGAGATCATTGATCCCAAGACCGGCGAGCCGGTTCCGGACGGCGAATTCGGCGAGATCGTCATCACAACGCTCGTGAAGGAGGGCGCGCCGCTGATCCGCTACCGCACACATGATCTGTGCCGCATCATTCCGGGCGAATGTCCCTGCGGCAGACATTATCCGCGCATCGACGTCATTCAGGGACGCACCGACGATATGATGAAGATCAAGGGCGTCAACGTGTTCCCGAAGCAGATCGAGGAAGTGCTTGCAAAGTTCCCTGAAATCTCGAGCGAGTATCAGATCCGTATTTCGCATCTCGACGGCAAGGATACGATGCGCATCTATGTTGAGACGAACGGTCATGTCAATTTCGATGATCTCAGCCACCGCATCGCGGAAAAGGTCAAGAGCCGCATCGGCTTCACCCCGATTGTCAAGGTTGTCGAGATCGGCGTGCTGCCGCGCAGCATGAAGAAGACCGCGCGCGTCATCGACGAACGCTACGATTAAGATGCAGGACGCACCGCAACCTGCTGATTCGATAACAGGATAACAAGAAGCCGCTGAAATGCACACATGGCATTTCAGCGGCTTCTTTATTACCAAATAAACAATGTGTCAGCGCGGGAATCAGCCGAGATCAGCAGCGGTCATGGAGACCACGGTAATGCTCGGAGTACCGGTCAGTGTGCCGGTGAACTGGAGCGTGATGCTGCCGTGTGCAGCGATCTCGATATTGCCGTTTGCGCTTGCGATAGTGTAGGTGCCGTCATTGTTGTCGGTCAGGTTGAGACCGTTCGCATCGGAGATTGTGAAGCCGTCTGCACGGACAGTCAGCTCCCAGGCATAGATTGCCTCATCCGAATTGTTCTGAATCGTGATAACGCCGACAAAGCCGTTGCCCCACGCATTGGAGGCATCGAGCAGAACGTCGCAGTTTGCAGCAACGTCTGCGCGGTCGGTGACAGCGGTAAAGACCGGCAGCGCACCGGTCGGATTTGCGACCTGATAGCCGAAGACGACCTCGCCGCCAGCGGGGATTTCAGCGTTATAGGAAGCGCTGCGGAGGATATTGCCGCTCATGACATTTGCGCCCCAGATGCTGACGATCTCGCCCTCAAAGCTGTTTGCGCGGAGTGCCCAACCGTTGACCGGCTCCGTGCCGTTGTTCTTGACAGTGACAGTCACGATCTGACCGCCGTTCCAGGATGCGATGACCTCTGCAGCTGCAGTGATGTTGCTCTCAACCGGATCCGGCGTCGGGGGCTCCGGCTGTTCGGGCATTCTGTCTGCGAGATAGCGCTGCAGCGTCGAAAGCTCTGCGCCGCTCTCAAGGTAGTCGATATCCGCCTGTGTGAAGTGACCGTCATAGTTGAGGTCGCCCTCGACAAGGTTGATCGGTGCCTGTGTAATGCTGCTGGAAAGTGCGCCTGCATCCGCGATGACCCGCGAGAGATCGTCGGTGATGCGGAAGGATGCACTGTTGTAGTCGCCGGTTGCGGTAACAATCCAGTTGTAGCCGGAGAGGTAGTTGCCGATCGGATCGCAGAGATCCGCATAATCGAATGCGAGCGTGCCGACATACGGAACATCCTCATAGGGTCTGCCCTGACTCAGGACAGATCTGCTGGACGGATACTTTGCGCCCGGATTGTCTCTGCTGAGTGCGATCTGCAGCGAAACACCGTCATTCGCATCAACGGTGAGCTGACCGACATAGTAGACATCCTTGTTCTCAACGGTGATATAGTAGAATGCATTGACATCTCTCTGACCGTTGACAGACATCCAGGAGCCGCGGTCAAAAGCAGCGATACGGTTGCCCGGCTCATCATCCTCCCAGTCGCCGGAAACAGCGGATTCGCCGTTCAGCGCGTCATACATAACCCAGATAAAGCCGTCATTGCGGTAGGAGGTACCCCAGGAGTTTGCGACCTTGAAAGCGCCGAGCTCCGCGTCCTCAACCTGACCGTTGCCGTTGTAATCGAACCAGATGCTGTCATCATAGCCGACAACAGTCATCTCATGTCCGCCGGAAGAATTTGTGTACTTGTAGCCGCGGTATGCAACCCACTCACTGCGGTTCTTGTCATTGCGGTATTCGGTGACATTGCCGTCTGCATCCAGTGCATTGCGGTAGTCATAGTTCCATCTGAACTGCTCAATCTGGATGACCGGCAGCTTGCCGTCATTGAGGAGCTGCTTTACCTGATTCAGCGCCTCGGATTTCGGACCGGTGATCGGTGTGCCTGTGCCGGGGATTGTCACAGCATCGTGGCCGCTCAGTCTGGTGTGCAGCGCATCAACCATCGCATCGGTATCGGTCGAGAGGCTGTAGTCATAATTTGTCGGATAGATGTATTCGCCGTCTGTGGACTGATACGGCATCTCTGCCATGCGCAGTGCGCCGTGCTCTGCAAGGAAGTCATAGACGGTTGTGCAGTTGCTGCCGTAGCCTTTCTTGCCCCAGGTGCTGGTCTCGTAGTTATAGATAAATGCAGGTGAATATGCAGTATCTCTGGTTGTGGCGATGCCGTTGAGCTTGTTTGCTTCGTAGGTGAACTGATAATATGTGCTCGACCACGCATAGCAGCTGCCGACCTGCATCTGGTCACCGATCGGCGGGAAATAGGGCGATGTGCTCAGATCGACCTGAGACGGCAGCGCACTGCCGCTGCGGTTTGCAGCGCGCAGACGCGGCGTCTTGTTCGCAGCCGGCTGACCGACATATTCATCCTCGGTCACCACATTGCCCATTGCGTGGCTTGCAGCTTCGGGTTCTGCTGCCGAATCAACTGCAGCCGCCTGAATGCCTGCATTCAGGATCATAAGCGCTGCAAAAGCCGGAACAGCAAACATTGCAGCTGTTGTGATTTTCTTTTGCTTCATTGAATCATTCTCCATTCTCATCGTAATTCGTCGTTTGCTGATAAAAAGGGTAATCCCTCATGAAGAACAGTCTGACCGCGCCTGCATGCGTTGGCGGCGGTCACAATCCCACGTATGTTTTGTTTTTGCGGACACTCCCCATGGTCCGTCTGTGTTCCGGAACAAGCTGATTATACCACAAGGTTTGCGGTGAGAGTTTGATTCCGGCACGAACGGTATCAAATTTGGGTATAAATTGCTTTGCATGAATACGTGAAAAAATATGATTAAACGGGATTCTCTTGATTTCTTATGACAATTTTGCTATAATAGAAGCATCTCCGTATCACACATCCGAATATCCGTTTTCATACCATCAGAAGGAGAACCAGAGCCCGTGAAAATCGCTGTAATCGACCAGGACAAATGGCTGCACAACACCATGACGCAATACTTCCTGCAATTCCAGATCGCGAATGACTGCGATCTTTCCGTCGAGCATTTATTTTCCTGTGAGGAGGCATACCGGAGAATCCTGCTCGGCACAGATTTCGATCTGCTGTTCCTCGATGTCGAATTTCCGGAGATGTGCGGCATCGAGTTCGGCATGCTGCTCCGCCGCCGTCTGCGCAATTATGATACCCAGATCGTGTTCCTTTCCTCCGGCACAGACTGCGCACCGGAGCTGTTTCCGGTGCATCCGGCAGGGCTGCTTGTCAAGCCGATTCCGTATGATCAGTTTGCTGTGTGCCTTTCGGGGCTGATCTTCGATCTTGCCTGCACAACAGAATTTCTGGATTACACCCTCGAAAACACCCACCGCCGGATCCGCGTCAAAGAGGTGCTGTATCTCAAGGCGCACGGCAAAAAGGTTGCCTTCCACACCAGAGAGGGCAGCTTTTCCGTATACGGCAAAATCACCGATCTGATCGCCGAATGCGCCGAGCAGTTTCTCTGCATCTCGCGCGGCGAATATGCCAATCTGCGGCATGTGCTCTCGGTGGAGCCGCATGAAATCCGCCTGACCGACAACATCGTCCTGCACATCAGCCGCGGCAGACTGCATGCTGTCCGGCAGCGCCTTGCAGAACTGTAAAGGGGGAAGCAGCATGAAACCGCTCAAACGCATTGTCAGCGCACTGCTCGCAGCCGTCTGCACAGCAGGATTGCTCTGTTCCCATACCGCAGCAGCGGAGCGCGCACCCCTCTCCGGAGATGTCAATGCCGACGGCACCGTCACCGCCGCAGATGCCGCCCTGCTCACAGATTATCTGACAGCCGGAAAGTCACTTGCCGCACCGGCATCCGCCGACCTCAATGCAGACGGCATCCTCAACGCCGCCGACCTCACTCTGCTCAAGCGGCAAATCCTGACACCGCACCGCGCCGATGCCCTGATGCAGCGTCCGCTCGATGCGCTGAGCCCGTCCATGCCCGCGACCGGCACAGTCCGCGTGCTGACGGTGCTCGTCAGCTTTCCGGACTGTGCCCATCCCGCAAGCGTAACGCCGGAGCAGGTCGCTGCAAACTGCTTCGGACCTGCGGCGCCCGAATCCGCTGCATACCCGTTGGAAAGCATCTCCGCATATTATGCGCGCGCTTCCCACGGGCGCCTGACGCTCGAGGGCGATGTCTATGCGTACACCGCGCAGAACGATAGCAAATCATATATCGGGCTCTCGGGCAAATTCTTCACCGAGATTTTCAAGGCTCTCGATGAAACCGTTGACTTCACGCGCTATGATTCCGACGGCGACGGCTGCGTGGATGCCGTGATCGCCGCCGTACCGGATGCGCTCGGTCAAACCGACTGGCTGCCGTCCACCGGCGCCTACTCGGAAAAGCTCACCTTTGACGGCATGCGGATCGACACGCGCAGCTTCGGCGCCGCGGATATCACCCAAGCCGCCGCATTCAACAGCACATGGACGCACGAGCTCGGGCACGCAATGGGTCTGCCCGATTACTATAAATATGTGAACACCGAATCAGGCGTCTTCGGTCTGAACGGCGATGCAGGCTGGGAGCTCATGGATGATGCCGCCGGTGATCTTTCGGCGTTCTCAAAGCTCCTGCTCGGCTGGTACCGCCCGTCCGAGGTGCAGATTTACACAGGCGGCACGCAGACCTTTGAGCTCCCCTGCGCGCAGAAAGCACCGGGCTGCGTTGTGATTCCGCGCACCGCCCCCGCCGCATCCGGCGAACCGATGGACTGGCTCAGCGAATATTTCGTGCTGGATTATCAGTCCGCCGCAGGCAACAATGCGGCATCGCTGCGGAACAACACACAGCGCACGCTGTTCCGTTCCGGCGGACTGCGCATCCTGCATGGCGAAGCGACCGTCTGTCAGGGAATTCTGCATCCGGAGCTGAAATGGTCGAATTACGGCAGATACTATGACAAGCACAATGATAAGCAGCGCGTGCTCCGCCTTGTCAACGAGGCAGAGGGCGGCGGATTTTTCACCGCAGGCGATACCGTGACCGGCAGCATCAGCGGGTTCCGCTGGTACGATGCAGACGGCAGCCAGACGGTCTCCGCCGGTGTGAAGATTCACGTAGACAGCATCACAGATGACCGCTGCACCGTGACAGTCTCCCCCGCAGCATCATAATCGCAACAGTTGACCGATTTGCGCCCCGAATCGCAATATTTGATTGGAAACGCTATGTTAAAATATGATATGATGAGAATGACGCAGTATATCGCTGCGTCATTCCGACATTTTATTCATATCATCAAAAGGGGGTACCCGCAATGAAGCAGAAAAAGCTATTCACACTCATCAGCGCAGCAGTCATCGCACTCACCGCGATCCCGATGCTGCCCGTCACCGCGGCAGAGGAGACCGCGCCGCCCGCCGCAGAAGAAACCGTGAAGAATCCGTTTGAAGCATTCACGCCCGGTTTCGACTACGCAGAGTATGGCTCCACCTTGTGTGAGGCCGATTTTGAGAAGCCGGAAACCGATTCCTATTACATCGGTATCCGCGTCAAACTCTCGCAGCCGGAAGTCACGGTGAATCTGGTCAGCGAGTTCAAGGACAGAACCTTCGGGAACGGCGAGAAATTTGCAGAGATCGAGGCAGACGGAGGCAAATATGACCTCATCTGTAATGATGACCGGTCTGAATACTGGTGCATCCCGTCTGAGCCCGCAGAAAATCTCAAGCTCAAAGCACACATGCATATCGACGTATTTTTGGAACAGATCGAAAAGGCGGGTCTGCCTGTCGGTACGCTGGAGGCGATCGAACCGTTATCCAGTGCAGGCATGGAAACCTATTACATCAACATGATCATGGAGCATCCGGAGCTCATGGATATCAGCTGGCGCGCAAAAGAGTTACCTTTGTCATCCACACATCACGCCGGACTGTATCAGTCTGAAGTCCCGAAAACCGGCGAGGCATGGATCACGCGCGGTACAGAAAACAGCTTCACCGCAAGCTGGAAGGATCTGCCGAAGCAGGGCTTTACGTGGTTTACCAGCTCGTCCAGAACAGACCATCCGACTTCCCCTTACGGTTCCATATTTGATAGTAACAAAAAAATGCAATACTATCACTATGCTGCAGACGTCGATCTTCAGGGCACTGCGTCAATCGGCACGAGCATTTCCTGCACCCCCGATAGGGAAGGCGGCGATGTTCAGCCATTCCTGATTAACATCGTTGATGCATGGAGCGGCGAACGTCCTGCTTATAAAGATCATCTCCGCTCATTCACACTGAACAGCGGCGAATACGATCTGTACTATACGGAACTGGAATATGATGTCGGTGATCCGGCAAGCGGATACAAAGAGACAATTTCCCGACCCCTATATACTGCAGTCCGCAGGCAGAATCTGCTTGGTCAGACCGGCGCAGGCAAGATTGAAAACACACTCAACCTTTCGGCATTCATCTGGGAAATCTATAATCACGAAGTTAAAATAGACACCATGGTGGCAGGTGCAGCAGCATATGTCACCGAAGGCACCGGCACCGTGACCTTCACAAAGAATGAACAGGAAACCGTCGAGCTGAAACAATCCGGAACCTTCACAGAAGAAACCACCGAGGACGGTTACTATCTGTGGGTTTGCACCAATACGCCGCAGGAGTATAAATATGAAAAAGGCGGCAAAGTATCCGCTTCATGGAGCGACAGCGGCGAAGTGGAAATCTACTGCGGCAAGCGCTTCAATGAACCTGTCACAGCGGAATCGCTCGGTCAGATCGACTACAGCTACGCAGCCGATGTCACGCTGAAAAATGATTCCCATGTCGGCGTCATTGTCAAGTTTGCAGATGCAGCGGACGGCACCGATCGCGGCAGCCACTTTATATTTGCCGATGCATACAGCGGCGGCATTCCGGAGCATTTCACACCGTTCGGCGAATATACGCTGCACGGCGAAAAGTACAGCGTATACGGTCTGGCAGATTCAGACGGAATCAAGAATTACTACTGGATTCTCCGGCAAAACAATCTGCTCGGCACAAAGGATTCCGGCAAGATCGAGAACACAGTCGATATCACCGGACACCTTGCAGAAATGAAAAAGCTCGGCGCCGCCATTCCCAAGATCCGGCAGATCTCTGCGTTTGCAGCCGCACAGCCGATCGGAAGGGGCAGCGTTGCATTCACAAAGAATGAACTGCAGCTCACGCAGAAAGCCGAGCGCCCGCTGAAGGATTATTTCCGTCTCGGCAAAACAATGGTCACGCCGGATTTCGATGCAAACGATTCGATCCGCGATTTCTCCGCATTTTTCGATGTTGCATCACTGGAAAACATCCTGATCCCGGCATACTGCCTGAATGCCAAATGGACACCGGATCAGCCGATCGAGATCGAACTCGGCACGCTGCAGAAGAAGTATCTCGCAAGCTGTGAAGCAAACGGCGTTCCGGTTGTCATCGGACCGTTCATTTCCGGATACATGCTCCCGACCGCGTACTATCAGAATGCAGACGGCAGCTATGTCAAGCCGGAGGAGATGCAGGCGCGCTATGATGCAATCATCAAAGCGATGTTCGAGGCACTTGAAAAGGAATATCCGAAGCTCATCATCGACAGCGCGATTGTCACAAGCGATGTCTACACGCAGTTCACCCCGAGCAGCATGGCAAAGGACGCCATGAAAAAGATTTACGGCGAAAGCAGCACAGATTATGTCGCCGCCGCGTTCAACTCCGCAAAGAAGTATGCACCGGAAGGCTGCAGACTTTATATGGAGGAAATGCTCAATCCGGAGCCGCCTGTTCTCAGCGTCATCACAACAGACGGCAGCGAAATCTGGACAACGGATGCCGCGGACATCAAGGTAATCCACGATGCAGCCGAAGCACTCAAAAAGGCAAAAGTGCCGGTTGACGGCATTGCGCTCTGCTGTGAATTCTCAGACGAAAGCTGCTGGGCGGAGGAACAGTCGCATCTCGGTCTTGCGCTGAATATGCTGCGCGAAACAGAGCTTGACCTGATCCTCAGCGATGTGATCGTCTCTGTCACCCCGCCGTATGATGACACGCAGCGCGTCAAGGTATTCAAGGCGGCATTCGCAGATTTCATCCGCAATTCGGATAACATCTCGATGGTGCTCCTTTCCGATTCCGAGTTCAAAACAGACGGCCCGCATCCGGTCTCGCAGACCGCAGGATTCAACACCGTCATTCCGGACGCACTCGCAATGCAGAACCCCGCGTCTCTCGCCGGAGATGTCAACTGCGACACCAGAATCGACGTCAGCGATGCCGTGCTGCTTGCACGTTTCCTCGCCGAGGATAAAACCGTCAAGATCGACGCACAGGGACGCATCAACAGCGATGCAAACGGCGACGGCACAGTCGCTTCGGATGACGTCATCCACATCCTGCGCGTCATCGCAAAGATCATCTGAAATAAGGTGTCTCCGACGGATTCTGATGGGGGCTTACAGTATTGCTGCGCAAACTGTGCCCCAAACCCCCACTGGGGATATTATCCCCAGACCCCGTGTTTAAATGTAGATAAAAGGAAGCCGCTCCAGTCAGCTGATGGAGTGGCTTCCTTACGTGTTATCATCCAAGACGAAAGTTTTGGTCGAGCTTTTTCAAAAGCTCGCAGGTTCTTAGGGCAGCGCCCTAAGCCGCACTCCGCAGAGTGCGGAACTCCTCAGCGTTCACGCTCGGGAAGATAGGAGTTTGAGGGAAGACCCCTGCGGAGCGGGGTATCTTCCCTCATTGCAAAATAGCATCCGCGAAGCGGATACTTCTTTTTAGCGGTATTGCTGCGAAAACCGTTAGACCCATGTTTATACTGAAATAAAATGAAGCCGCTCCAATTGACGCAAATAGGAGCGGCTTTCTTATACACACATATTCCATGATCGGGAAAGTAGACTTCACCTTTGCAGTTGAACAATTCGGACTTTAGCATATCGGATGCAGGCACTGCCTGTCCCCATTACAAATCCATCGGAGATACCTTTATTTGTCAATCGGAGATACCTTTATTTGTCAAAAGGCTTGACAGCGCGGCGGAATCTGTGCTATACTGCAATCAAATCAAAAGAAGGAGGGATAGCCTATGCCGCCGCCCGGCGGAAGAAACAACTATCTGACCGAGGAGGAGAAGAAGAACAAGCCGAAGGTCACAAAAGAGCTGCTGCTGCGGATTTTTTCCTATCTGAAACCCTACCGCAAACAGCTTTTGCTTGTGCTGACCGCGATTCTCTGTTCCGCAGTCATGTCGCTGATGCCCTCTGTCCTGACGGGCAAGATCATCGACGAAGGTCTGATCGCGCAGAATCTGCACAAGCTGATCCTGTTCATTCTGCTGTCATTCGGCGTCACGCTTGCGGCAAACCTGATCGGCATTCTCGAGAGCTATCTCAACACATGGATCGCGCAGCACATCACATTTGACATGCGCAATGCGATGTACAGGCACCTGCAGACGATGTCGCAGCGATTCTTCACGACGAACAATCAGGGTGACATCATCACGCGCATGACGAGCGACATCTCCGGCGTGCAGCAGATCATCACGAGCACGCTGACAAGCATCCTCTCGAACGCAATCACACTGATTGCAGCGCTTGTGCTGATGTTCCGCGAAAACTGGATTCTTGCCCTGATCGGCGCACTGATCGTGCCGCTGTTCACCATCCCGACACGCCGCGCGGGCAAAAACCGTTGGGCGATCACGCGCGAATCGCAGGCATGCAGCGACGAAATCAACGGCATCCTGAATGAAACGCTGTCGGTCAGCGGACAGCTTCTTGTCAAGCTGTTCGGCATGGAGCGTCACGAATACGAGCGCTACGAATCGGTCAACCGCAAAATGATCAACCTCAACATCCGCGAGAGCATGGCGGGCAGGTGGTTCCGCATGGTGCTCAGCACCTTCACGAGCATCGGCCCGATGCTGATTTATCTGGTCGGCGGCATCATCATGATGCACTACGATCCGACATTGACGGTCGGACAGATCACGGTTCTGGTCGCGCTGCTCGGCAGGATGTACATGCCGGTCAATCAACTGCTGAACATTCAGGTGGACTGGATTCGCTCAATGGCGATGTTCACGCGCATCTTCGAGTATTTTGATATGCCGGCGGAAATTCAGGATGCACCGGATGCCAAAGCGCCGGAGACCGTGCGCGGCGAGGTTGAATTCCGGCATGTGCAGTTTCAGTATAACCCCGAGCGCGAGATTTTGAAGGATATCAATTTCAGGCTGGAGCAGGGCAAATGCTTTGCAATCGTCGGGCCTTCCGGCTCAGGCAAGAGCACGCTTGTCAACCTGATTCCGCGGCTCTACGATGTCACGGGCGGCGCAGTGCTGTTTGACGGCACGGATGTCCGCAAACTCCCGCTGGAATTTCTGCGGCAGAACATCGGCATAGTCAGTCAGGAGACCTATCTCTTTAACGGGACAATCCGCGAAAATCTGCTTTACGCCAAGCCCGACGCAACCGAGTCAGAGCTGATCGAAGCCTGCAAACGCGCAAATATCTATTCGTTTGTCGAGAAGCAGGAGAAGGGTCTGGATACGGTCGTCGGCAACCGCGGACTGAAGCTTTCCGGCGGCGAAAAGCAGCGCATTTCCATCGCGCGGATTCTGCTGAAAGACCCCGCGCTGATGATCTTCGATGAAGCGACCTCTGCGCTGGATTCGATCTCCGAGCAGATGATTCAGGACGCAATCGAGCCGCTGATCGCCACCCGCACGAGCATCCTGATCGCGCACCGTCTCTCGACAATCCTCGCCGCGGATGAGATTCTGGTCATCAAGGACGGCGAGATTGCAGAGCGCGGCACACACAGCGAACTGGTCGGCAGCGGCGGCGTCTACACGCAGCTTTATGAGACACAGTTCCGCAAAGCCTCCGCCGCAGAACCGCCCGATCTCAGCTACACCGAGGGCGAAAGCAGCGATTAAATCACCGGACGCACAAACGGAAAAGCCGCTGAAATGCACGTAACAACTGCATTTCAGCGGCTTTTTTGCATGTTATTTCTGCGTTTTATATTTCGCAGCGATCTCAGAGATACGCTGCAGCCGGTGATTGACCCCCGAGCGCGAGAGCGGCGGATTCAGCTTCGCCCCGAGCTCCCGCAAGCTCGCCTCCGGATCAGCAAGGCGCGCGGCGGCGATTTCCTGCAGCACATCGGGCAGCGTTTCGAGCCCGATCTTCTCGCGAATCAGCTCGATATCCGCGATCTGCTGCTCCCCTGCTGCAACGCTCTTGTCGATATTGGCAAGATCGCAGTTTGTGCGGCGGTTCGTCATGCTGCGGACATTTTTATAGACCTGCTGCGCGGCGAGCTCCATCGAAGCATTCGGCGCGCCGAAATAGGTCAGCGCATCGCAGATCTGCTCGTTCTGCTTGAGATAGAGCACGGTATCCTGCTTGCGCACCGTCGATTTGAAGCGGATTTCCGGCTGCTCCGCCGCAAGCACCGCAGGGAATGCCGCAGCGACCGCCGCATCCGCGAGCACCAGCTCCAGATGATACCGCCGCTCCGGATCGGTCACGCTGCCGCAGAGGACGAAGCATCCGGCGGCGGCAAAGGCAAGCGTCCTGCCGGCGAGCGAATCGAGCACCGCAGCGCGGTTCGCCGGATCAAGCTGCAGCGGCTTTGTCAGCGCCGAGACCGCATCCGTCCCGCTGACGGTAAAGCACCAGACCGACTGTCTGCCGGAGCGCGCGCGGAATTCGGTATCGAAGCGGCAGCTCCCGCTGACGCTCTGCACAAGCTGCGGAAAGAGTGCGGCAAACGCTTCACATTCGGTTTGCAGGATGATCTCCGAGGCGGTGCATCTGCGCGCCGAGAGCAGCACGCCGGTCAGAAAGGCGCGGCGGTCAGCCGGCTTGCGGATGCACCCGCAGATCTCCGTTTTGACCTGATTGGAAAAGGATGCCAACGGCATCACCCCCGATCTGATTCGATGTATTACAAATATGCGGCGAGAAACTCCGCCTGACGGGCGCGGCGCTTTGCGATTCTGCCCTGCACCCAGATTTCATAGGGCATCCAGCGCGGATCCTTTTCCGCCGCGGAATCATCCACGCCGTCGGTTGTGTAGGTGAAGATAATGCCGCCGTCATAGATTTCAAACTCGATCTCGCGCAGCTCTTTGCCGGTGTAGCCGTCGATCCAGCCGTCGGCGGTGTAGAGCCTGCCGGTCTCGCTGTCTAGCCCGTTCGGGACATCGGAGCTGCGGACATTGTTCAGATAATAGGTGACGCCGTCGGCATCGTGCAGGACAAAGTTTTTGCCGAGCGGCGCAGCATCGGCAAAGAGCCCGCCGTCATCGGTAATTTCGGCATCCGCAATGGTGACGAGTTCAAAGCTGCCGTAGGTTTTCTTCTGCCACTTCGGCTCTTTCATCTCGGGCGCCGGATATTCATCGAAATCATCGGCATTGAGGTGCAGCGCCTCGATCGCCTCAAACACGCGCGTTTTCGCCGCCTGTTCACTGATCCATGCCGCATCGCTGAGCGGCGTACCCTGTTTCCACGCAGCCCAGTCTCTGCGCATGGCAGCGCGGTCCGCATGGGTATCGCTGAGCATCAGCTTTGCGCGGTCAAGATAATCATAAAACACATGATACTGCAGCACCACAAACAGACAGTTCACGAGCAGCGAGAGCGTTTCATCGTCCGGCTCCTCCGCGAGAAATCCGCGCATTGCCTTGTCGATCTGCTTGCGAGCGGCGGCATCGTCCCCGCTGTGCAGTGCCTTCGCGATCGCATCGAGATCGCAATATTCTCCGATCAGCTCCTCCGGCTGAATTCCCATAGCCATAGTTGTTCCTCCCGATTCAGTTTTCTATTATTATACCACATTCCCGCAAAAAGCACAACCTCTTTTGAAATGAGAAATTAGAAATGAGAAATGAGAAATGAAGGTATCCCGATGGATCAATAATGGGGGCTTACAGTGTTGCTGTGCCCCCATCAATGCTAACAACTTAAGGCGCACACGGCGAAGCCGAAATAAAAGT
>CAMKLV010000011.1:0-57137 GCA_946413695.1 uncultured Ruminococcus sp.
TAAGGAAAGAGGGAGCGCGAGGGGGAGAACCTTAGGGAGAGGGGAGACCCGAGCGTAAGCGAGGACTTCCCTCTCCCTATGGTTCTTCCCCTCGCATTCGCGCCCCGCGCCCAGCGGAATCAAACCTTCGGACAAAAGATAAAGCGCAAGAGACAAAAGCCTGACCATTCACATCCAGTAAAATCACACACTCGGACACAGGATAAGAACAATAAACCCCAAATCAGCTTCAGCAAACAGAAAAGCCGCCAAATCAACGAATCTACGCTGATTCAGCGGCTTCATTCTATCCACACATAAACATGGGGTCCGGGGATAATATCCCCAGCAGGGCTTGGGGGCAGCGCCCCATTCTCACTCCATCGGAGATACCTCAAACCGTTTCAAGCTCAAGAACCGAAATCCCCTCCTGCATGACGAGCACCACGCTGCCCTCATCCGGCAGCCCCTCAGGAAGCGGCACCGCATATTCCCTGAAATCCGAGAACGAACTGCCCGCCTTGATCTGCAGCGCAACCGAATGTGAACCAATCTGCACCGAGATGCCGTTCTGCTTGACGAGCGCCGCAGCCCGCAGAATCAGCCTGCGCTTTCCGGCAAACGGCACCCCCGTATACACCGCCGTGCCGCACCAGCCGCGCACGCGCAGATCATGCCGCCGCAAATCGCGGCAGTACCCGATCGTGACGCTGTACGCATCATCAAACTGCTCCGCATCAAAGCGGCTTTCACGCAGCGGAATTGTGTCGCCCGAGACCATCACCGCAGCCTGCAGCGGCAGCGCATCCGAGGAACCGCCCGCGAAAAACTGATAGCAGCCGGATTCCGTCAGCATCCCGCAGCTGTGCGGATCATAAATTTGCAGTACATACGCAGGAATCGTGATTATCGCGGATTCCCGCGCCCCCGCATCCAGATGCACGCGCGCAAATCCGCAAAGCTTTCTGATCGGGCGACGGACGGCGGATTCCGGCACGGCAAAATAAATCTGCACAACCTCATCCCCTGCGCGTGCCGAGATATTCTGCAGCGTGACCTCCGCAGTCAGACTGCCGTCCGCATTCTGCGTCACACTGAGCGCCTCATACCGGAACGCCGCATACGAAAGCCCGAATCCGAACGGATACAGCGGCGTACCGCGGAAATAGAGATAAGTAGTACCGGCAGTCTCAATATCATAATTGCGGATGTCCGGCAGATCATGCTCCGAGCGGTACCATGTTAGCGGGAGCCTTCCTGCGGGATTATATCTGCCTGAGAGCACATGCGCGGCAGCCGTCCCGAGATGCGCCCCCGCATGCGAGCTCCAGAGGATCGCGGGCAGAATCTCCTGCTCCCGGTTGATCGCATAGGGATAGCCGGAGATCAGCAGCAGCGCGGTTTTCGGATTTGCGCTGTGCAGCGTCTCCGCCATATCCGGCTGAACATTGAGCGCGAGCGTCCTGCGGTCAAAGCACTCTTTCGCAACCTGCACCGGATGATTGCCCGTGCAGTAGATGACCGCATCGGCACCCGCAGCGATCTGCTTTGCACGGTCGCTGCCGCGGCTGATGACTTCGATCCGGAAGGCGCGCTCCGGTGTGACGGCGTTCTGTTCGGTAAAGCGAACGGTTCCGTCCGCAGCAGATTCCATGCGCTTATGATGAAACGGCGCTTCGAGCACGGTGCCGTCCGGCGTTTCATGCAGACGGAACGTCTCGTGCGTAAACCAGTCATAGACGCTGCGGTTATGCAGCAGCAGTCTGCCGTCATCCGAAACGCGCAGATAGCGGTTCGCGGATACGGCATAGAGATTCTGCCAGTTTTCTCCCCAGTCCTGCAGCGCAAACTGCGTCTGCTCCGAGATGCTTTCCGCATCAAAGGCGCAGGTGCCGTCTGCATGCACCGCAAGATATCTGCCGTTTGCCGCCTGCACGGTAACAATATCCCAGAGGCTGTCCGTGATAATCTCTGCATCGGGATATTCCGCGCGCATGCCCGCCAGCACAGAGACAGCATCGCGGAAATAGCCGGTGTACCAGTCCCGGAGATTTTCGTCGGCGAGCGGCCCGCAGACTGCAATACGCTTCGGATTCCGCAGCGGCAGCATCCCCTCATTTTTCAGCAGGACAAACTGCTCCTCCGCCGCGCGCAGATTGACCGCCCTTGCGGTTTCCGTATCAATCTGTTCCGGCGTGATGCTGTCATAGGGGCAGTCATCGCTGAGCTGCCCGAGCCGCATCCGCGCATAGAGGACATTTGTCAGCATCGCGTCGAGCCCGGATTCCGTGAGTTTCCCCTCGCGCAGCGCGCAGTCGGCGGCATTTGCGGTCAGGGTGTCCTCATCGGTCATGAGGTCGCAGCCTGCGCGGATCGCCTCCGCGTAGACATCCGCATGGGATGTGCCGTATTTGTGCGCGAGCAGCGTCTGACCGAAATCGGCGCCGTCCGTGACAACAAACCAAAGCCCCCACTGCTCCTTGAGGATGCGTTTCAGATCGGGATTGCAGAGCGCCGGCACGCCGTTGATCTCGTTGTAAGCGGTCATGATGCTCTTTGCGCCGCCGAACCGGATCGCCGGCATGAACGCCGCATAGTAGTATTCATATTTCAGGCGCGGCGGCAGATAGGAATTATCGTTGATGCGGTTTTCCTCGAAGTTGTTTGCACAGAAGTGCTTGAGCGTCGGCAGCACCTTGAGATAGCAGGGATGCTCCCCCGCCATGCCGGATGTCAGCGCGGCGGTCAGCTCACCTGCAAGGAACGGATCCTCGCCGTAAGCCTCCTCGGTTCTGCCCCAGCGCGGATCGCGCTCCATATCGACCGTCGGGCCCCAGACGCAGAGCGCGCTGCGGTGATCTTTATTATAGTACGCGCGGCATTCCGTTCCGGCGATGTCGCCGAGCTGCCGGAGCAGACCGCGGTCAAAGGTCGAAGCGAGCCCCACGGGCTGCGGAAAGACAGTTGAAAAGTCCTCCGCCTGCCGCCCGACAAAGCCTCTTGCAACCTCCGTCCCGACATAGAACTCCCCGAGCCCCAGCCGCTCTGCCGCATGCTGATGCGTTGTCAGGAGACCGCGTTTTTCCTCGGGTGTCAGGCTTGCCGCGAGGGCTGCTGCATATTCTCTGCTGATCTCTGATTGTTTCATAGTCCGTCCTCAATCCTTTACTTGTATTTTTATCTGTTCTCATTATACAATACAACTTTTGCCGCGGTCAATAGCGTTTTTGCGCAATCGGCTGTCGGATTATCCCATAAACGGCAAAGCGAGCCGCCTGAGATGTGAAAATATACAAAAATCAAATGTATAAACTGTCACATTGCACAAAACGCCGAAATCTGTTCCGTATCACAAAATATTCACATTGGCATAGTATACTCTATGCGTATTTCGGGAGTTATCGCACAGTAATTTGGAGAGGAAAGGTTGTGTTATCTTGCTCGGACTGAAAGGAATTACAAAAAACTATCTTGCGGGTGATTCTGAGGTTCAGGCACTCAAGGGAATTGACATCCAATTCCGGCAGAATGAATTTGTTGCGGTGCTGGGACCCTCCGGCTGCGGCAAAACCACGCTGCTCAACATCATCGGCGGACTTGACCGCTACACATCGGGCGATCTGACAATCGCAAACAAATCGACAAAGGAATACAAGGACAGAGACTGGGATCATTACCGGAACCACACAATCGGATTTGTCTTTCAGACATACAATCTGATTCCGCACCAGACCGTGCTTGCCAATGTCGAGCTTGCACTGACGCTCTCGGGCATTTCCAAAGCCGAGCGCCGCGAACGTGCCAAAAAGATGCTCGAGCGCGTGGGACTCGGCGACCAGATTCACAAGAAGCCGAATCAGATGTCCGGCGGACAGATGCAGCGTGTCGCGATTGCGCGTGCGCTGATCAACGATCCGGAGATTCTGCTTGCCGATGAGCCGACCGGTGCGCTCGATACTGAAACGAGCGTACAGATCATGGATCTGCTCAAGGAGATCGCGAAAGACCGCCTTGTCATCATGGTTACGCACAATCCCGAGCTTGCCGAGCAGTATGCAACGCGCATCATCCGCCTGCTCGACGGCAAAATCCAGAGCGACTCGATGCCCTATGAGGAAAAGCAGGCAATTGAGGACCGCACAAAATTCCTTGCAGAAAAGGAAAAGGCAAACGCCGATCAGACAAAGCAGAAGAAGAAAAAAGTCTCGATGAGCTCTGCGACGGCGTTCTCGCTTTCGCTGAACAATCTGCTGACGAAAAAGGGACGCACCCTGCTGACCGCTTTCGCAGGCAGCATCGGCATCATCGGCATTTCGCTGATTCTCTCGCTCTCGGACGGCTTCCAGACCTATATCAACGAGGTGCAGGAGAACACGCTTTCCTCGTATCCGCTGACAATTCTCTCGCAGTCGGTTGACCTCTCGAGCATTGTCGAGAATGTCACCGGTCAGGCGGAGCACCGCGATGAACACCCGCTTGACAAGGTCTATTCGACCGGTCAGGAGGCGGAGATGCTCAACGCAATGGTCTCCGAGGTCAAGCAGAACGATATGGTCGGCTTCAAAAAATATATCGAGGACAACAAGGACCGCCTCGGTGCCTACAACATCGAATATGACTACAACATTCAGCCGCTTGTCTATCTTGCGGATACAACCGATCAGATCACGCCGGTCAACCCGAATCCGCTGGTCGATGCCTATTACGGCATGATCGGCTACGATATGAATTCGATGTCCTCCTCCTATTCGCAGATCATGTCCATGAGCACGGACGGCATGGATATCTGGACACTGCTCTACGGCGACCGTCAGCTGCTCGATCAGCAGTATGATATCATCAGCGGTCACTGGCCGGAGAACATGAACGAGGTCATTCTCGTGGTCGATGATTACAACGAGGTCACCGGCATGACGCTCTACGGTCTCGGTCTGCGCGACCCGAATGAAATCTCCGGCATGTTCTCGGATATCATGGCGGGCAATGCGATCGAGGTGCAGTCCGCAAGCTACGATTACCGCGACCTGATGAACATGCAGTTCCGCGTGCTGCTGCAGCCCGATCTCTATGAATATGACAAGACCGAAAACTGCTGGAAAGACCGCAGCCGCAATGATGAATACATGGCGGAAAAAATTGAGAACGGCGTTCCGGTGCATATCTCCGGTATCGTCCGCAAGAAGAAGGGTACGCCGACCGGCGCGCTGATGCCCGGAACAATCTGCTACACGCAGGAGCTCGTCGATCATCTGCTCGATGAGATCGCCGATACCGAAATCGTCAAGGCGCAGCAGGAAAAGCCCGAGATCGACGTTTTCACCGGCTTTGAGTTCGAGGATCACGATGATGTGACAATCGACGATGTCTACGCCTATCTCGACAACATGAGCGAGGCGGAATTTGCACAGCTGCAGGGAATGTTCACGAATCTCTACGGCAATTCGATCACGCCGGAAAACGTCATTGATGCGCTGAACGATATGAACGATGAGGACCTTGTCGCGGCGGTTGCTCCGACGATGCTTGAGAACATCACGCTCGATGATGCAAAGGCTTTCGCCGAGACAAAGGAAGGTCAGGGCGCTCTGATGATGATGCTCGCCGAGCAGGCAGGCACCGATCCCGACCCCGCAATGCTCGCAGAGCTCGATGATGATACGCTGCTCAAACTCTACACCGGCATGATGGAATCGCAGATCACCGCGGACGCAATCCGCGCAAAGGTTGCGGATATGAGCGAGGAGGAGGTCAGCGCGCTGGCACAGTCGCTCAATCCGGCAAAGGATGTCGAGAGCATGAAAAAGGCGCTCGCGACAATGGATGAGGATATGCTCGTCTCGGTGTTCAAGGATCAGATTCTTGCGCAGTCCACCGACAACACCTATGACGGCAACCTGCAGAAGCTCGGTCTGCGCGATCCCGACAGCCCGTTTGCAATCCAGATTTATTCGGAGAGCTTTGAGGCAAAGGAGCAGTTCGAGGACTTCGTTCAGGAATACAATGACAAGCAGGCAAAGGACGGTGACGATGAAGCCGCAATCGAATACACCGATTACATCGGCATTCTGCTCTCCTCGGTGACAAAGATCATCAACATGGTCTCCTATGTGCTGATCGGATTTGTTTCGATCTCGCTTGTGGTTTCGTCGATTATGATCGGCATTATCACGTATATCTCGGTGCTCGAGCGCACAAAGGAGATCGGTATTCTCCGCTCGATCGGTGCATCGAAGCGCGATGTCAGCCATGTGTTCAATGCCGAGACATTCATCGTCGGTCTGGTCGCCGGTATCATCGGCGTTGTGATCACAATGCTGCTCGATATCCCGATCAATATGATTATTGAGAAGGCTGCCGGTGCGCCGGATATCGCGTTCCTGCGTCCGGTCTATGCGGTGATTCTGATTGCGATCTCTGTTCTGCTGACGCTGATCGCAGGCATCATCCCCGCAAGACTCGCCGCCAAAAAAGACCCCGTCATCGCCCTGCGGACGGAATGACAGCGGTATCTCCGATGGATTTAGAATGGGGGCTCTGCCCCCAAACCCCTGCTGGGGATATTATCCCCAGACCCCATGTTTATATATGGAATGGGGATAAATCGTCGCCGGATACCGGACGCGCAGCCGGTCACGCACTGCGCCGCCGGATACGCAAACACGTAACCGGAGCGCCAATATAAAAGTTTTGATCAAACTTTTTCAAAAGTTTGCGGGTCAAGGGCAGAGCCCATCGTCAACCCTAAAACTAAAAATCACATAAATACGGAAATTTCAAGCAGCTATGCACATTTTATCACAGCTGCTTCTGAAAAAATTTTCCGTATTCAGAAAGATTTTTCTGTATTTTGCAGCATTTTTCAGGCCAAGTTCCCAAGCAGGTTCCCGTGACGAGTTCCCACGACTTGCATACACCAGCCCTCACTATCATGCGGAAACCTGCGAAGTTACTGACAAAAAGAGAGAATAGGCAAAACATATAGAAGCAGCGTTAGTTCCCATGTAAATACGCGCTTTTGATATCATTCTCCGCATAAGTTATTACTAAGAGCAGCATGATAGTCATGCTGCTCTTTTTGGCATATTGACAAAAGCTGCCGCAGATGCTACAATGCAAATACCGAAAAAAATAATTCAAACTGTAATTTTTCCTCAAATATGTCGTTCTTATCTATAGAAAGGCAAAACGCAAAGGCGGTGATCGCCATAGAAGACAAAAGAATTCTTTTGATGCTGAATAACAGAGATGAGCAGGCACTCACGGCTACCGCAGCCAAATACGGAGCGCTCTGCAGATCTGTTGCGCTCGATGTTCTCGGAAATGAGCAGGATGCTGAGGAGTGTATCAATGATGCACTGCTGGCGATATGGAATGCGATCCCGCCGGCACAGCCCGAAAACTATCGCGCCTACTTGCTTAAAATTCTGCGCAATATTGCACTGGACAGATATAAAGCAAAGCAGCGCGACAAGCGCGGCAGCGGTCAGTATGCAGACGCATTGGATGAACTGGCTGAAATTCTTCCCAGCACACAAAATACTGAGGATACTGTTGAACAGCGCGAAATGCTGGGGGCTGTATCGCGTTTCCTCGAAACTCTGCCCAAAACACAAAGCGACCTGTTTGTCCGGAGATACTGGCGTTTTTCATCCTTTGAGGATCTGGCGCATGATTACGGTATGACCGTCAATCATGTACGGGTTACATTAACGCGCCTGCGCAAACGGTTACAAAAGTATCTGAGAAAGGAGGGACTGCTGTGAATCCGGAACAATTCATCCTGATGATGAACGACCTACCTGATAGCGTGATTGATTCCGCCAATTCGCCGGTTGTCAGGCCAAAACATAAAATTGGGTATATGATTCCTGCCGTTGCCGCCTGTTTCATTGCACTGATCTCAGCGGCAGTCTATCCGAAGCTGCGGATCCAGACACCGGAGATCACGGAGCCGCCTGCTGCGATCGTCACAGCGGAAACGACTGCGCAGACTACCGCTGAGACAACCGCCGTGACTGTGTATACAACTGCGGTCAGCATGAAAACGACACAACTGACAACGGCGGAAACTGTCAGTCAGATTGTTACAAAGACTGTTACTTCCGCGCCTGTTACACAAGGTTCAGGTTCAGTACAAACAGTATCAGTCGTGCAGAATGGAACTAAGCCTATTACAGAAACAGTTTTGCAAACGGAAACTAAGCCGAATACCGATTTAACAGATCAAACGATTAGTTCAACAATCAATCCGGATGAGAATGAGACAACACAAGCAGAACCGATTATAGAGCAGCGCATTTCCGTTCCTGTTCTGCGCTCCGAACCAGTATTCACCGAAGCAAATCAGGAGGCACAGGAAGTGACCTGCAAATTTCATGAAGCAACGGAAGAAGATCTGCGAACATGGGGGGATGAAGCAATCCGATTTGATCGTTCAGCCTATAAACTTATATGTGCCACCATTTCAGGATGCTGTCAGGATGCTGTCATCGTTTACGGAACAATCATGAGTGATGACTGCCAGTTGCTGATTGCATATCTGAATGAGCATAACGTATCAGATCCCATAGAAGTAAGATATCTGATGGCATTCCCGATTGAAATGGAGATTCAAGTGGATAACTTGCACACAAATATAAGTCAAGTCTTAGGAGAAAGATCTTTTCAGGCTCTTGTAGAAGAATGCTCTCAGTCCATTGTCATTCAATATTAAAAGAAAGGTGGTATCCTTATGAAAAAATATATGAGATTTGCGGCATTGCTTGCAGGCACTCTTACGTTCATTACTGCCTGCCCGACCGCTTATGCAGCGGATGAACTGTATTATTTTGGCGTGGAAGGCAACGAAACATTCCAAACAATGCAGATGCTTGATGACAAAGGCACGCTGCAATACGGTGTTCTGAATGCGTTTCTTGCAGATAAAGATACGCCATATTATCTGTGTACCTGCCATATCGACAAGTATGTCGATCAAGCTGTGCTTGATCCGGAAACCGGAATTCCCGTACCTGATCCTGATAATCCAGGATTTGTAAAGTACCACAAAGTTCGTTTAATCGCAGATCCGATGTATCTTGTTGTTCCCTGTCAGGATGCGCTTGCATATGTTCTCCGCAATGACATAGATCGTGTTTCTGCAGCACAACAGGCTGAAAAGATCGTTCACAAGTATTATCCGGATTATACACCGTATGAATACAAGTCTTGGTCTTATCAGGTTCAAGAGTTAAACGAAGACGCCAGAACAGCGGAAGCTTCTGAAAGGCTAATGCACGACCTTGCCGAGGCGGGATTGATTTCCGCATTTTACACATGGGGAGAGACAGCAAGATACCTTGAAGTCGAACATGGATATCTGACAGCATATAACCCTGCAGAATGGGAATGGGCAAAGCGGGAGTATGACTGGGGTGCAATCGAAGAATGGGTAAAGGCAGAGCACCCGGAATGCGTATTCGCTTGTGTGACGGACAAAGAAAGTGATCTTGCCAAACAGCTTGGCATCGGACGGAATGCGTTTATGAGTCAGGGCGACACATTTTATGCAATCATCCCGCCGGAAGGTACTTCATTCCCGGAACATTATGCACTTGCAATGGAACTGTATGAGCAGTTTGCGCTGACGCCGAATGCATTTCCTACTCCAAATGAAACCGAGAATCCGCCCTTGACAGGTCATAATGCTCTCGCAGTCGCTGGCGATGTCACGCTTGACTGTGCTGTTGATGTCTCGGATGCGGTTCTCCTTGCGCGCTTCTGCACAGAGGACAGCACAGCTGTCATCACCGATCAGGGCAAGAAGAATGCCGATGTGAACGGCAGCGGCAATACTGATCTTGACGATGTGACCGCGATCCTCCGCAAAATCGCAAAGCTCGATTGATACACAGATTCTTCATGACAAATAAATGAGAACAGCCGCCGGTGTGCAAAACGGCGGCTGCTTCTGTCTGCATATTGACAAACGCCGCCGCAGATGCTACAATGCAGATAACAAAAAAATTTTCCGGAATGCTGTTGCATTTTTCCGGAAATCCTGTTCTTATGTATGAAGGCGAACACGAAGGGCGGCGGCGGCCATGGTCGATCAGGCAATCATAGCACTATTTGAACAGCGCGATGAGCAGGCGATCTCCGAAAGCGAAAAGCAATACGGAGCGCTCTGCCGGTCTGTTGCGCGCGATATTACCGGCAGCGATGAAGATGCCGAGGAATGCCTGAACGATGCGATGCTCGCCGCATGGAACGCGATCCCGCCTGCCAAGCCACAAAACTTCTGCGCCTATCTGCTGCGTCTGGTTCGCAATGCCGCGTATAACCGATACAATGCCGCCCATACGCAAAAGCGCAGCACCGCCAATATCGCAGGCTCCGTTGACGAGCTTGCGGAGATCATTCCGGACAGAGGTGATGTCATCAGCGAAGTCGAGCGCCGTGAAACGGTCGCTGCGATCAATGCATTTTTGAAAGGTCTGCCGCAGAAGCAGCGCGACCTGTTCGTCCGGCGATACTGGTATGCGGCCGATACCGCAGCGCTCGCAAAAATGTTTCATATGACGGAAAGCCATGTCAGAATGACGCTTTCCCGATTACGGAAGCGGCTGCAAAAATATCTGCAAAAGGAGGGATTGCTGTGAATGCAAATCTGTTTTCGGAACTGATGACTGACATCTCGGATGAATATATCGTATCTGCTGCAAATCCACACAGCAAGCCAATCCGCTGGTATCAAATTTCTGCGGCGGCTGCCTGCATTGTTCTGCTGATTGCTGCGGCAGTCTATCCGAAGCTGCGGATTCAGACACCGGAGATCACAGAGCCGCCCGAATCAGTGGCAGAAATCATCACCACAATGACATCAGTTCCGGAATTAGCTGAACATTCCGAAACACAGACCATAACTTCACTGATTCAGACCGCAGTATCCTCTGGGACTGCTACTGTGAACACAACAGCTTCTGTTGCTGCCTTGATTACTGTTACTGAAACAGTTGCACCGACCGATACAAAACCACCTCAGACCGATGTAACTATATATACTGATTCCCCGAAAACCGATGCCCCTATAACCCAAACCGCTGTTACGATTGAAACCACAGTCTTAACGGAACAGCATATCGAAACGACAGATAGCTCTGAAATTCCGGTAATAATTGAAGATCCGACAATCGAAATCCCGCTATGGAAAGGAATGGTCGAATATCCGGAAAGCACGCATGAAGAACACCTATACTGCCGCTTTTTCCTTGGCACAGGTGATATGGATGCGTGGATGCGAACACTATACGGCATTCCGCAGGATTATGATCTGACACAAACCCACTGCTTATTGGTTGAAATTGATACAGCCTACAGCGATGCCGTCATCATAGGCTGTCGGCAGACTCCCAATGGGCTTACTCTGATCGTAGCATATCTGGATGATGGCAAGGAATTGAACAAAACGATCCATTATGCCATGCCGATACCGGATAATATGACACTTGAGCCAAATAATTGCAATGCAGATTATCTGGAAATGACAGATGAAGAATTGATCCAAGAAATGGAAAAAGACAAACTAAAACTGAAAACCGGAAACGAACAGGAGGGATTACAATGAAAAAGCGCATGAGATTTGCAGCAATGCTCGCTGGTGCCGTTATGCTGTGTGGTACGATTTCTACCGTGCCGGTTTCCGCACTGTGGTGGTGGGGAACTGCTGGCGGAGGAGAATTCGCCGATATGCAGCAGCTCGATGACAAAGGAATGTTCAAATGGATCGGGTACGGCGGTGTTCCCGGCACACCACGCGATTATCAGGTGTATACGCAGCATTACGCGCATGATGTGGAAGCCGAAGTAACTTATGCCGATACCGGTGAAACTAAAATCGAAACAACACACTATGAAGGCGACAACTTGTATGTCGTAATGCCGCGCAGCAATATCATTCGCATGGTGTTCCGAGCTGATCTTGACGAAACAGAGACAAGGCAAAAGGCTGTGACAATTCTGAGAAAGTATTATCCGGAAATGCTGGTTGGTGCCGATAGCACCGGCTTTCCTGCATCGTTCCACAAGTGTGCGCTCTGCACCTATGAGCTTTGCGACAGAAGCGAAACAGCCGGTTCCTCGGAAATTTCTGCTGCTATTATGAAAGATATGGCACAAGCCGGACTGATTACTGAGTTCTATACTTGGGGACAGACTGCACATTACCAGCAGGTTGGGAATACTTATCCTACAGCATACTATCCCACAAGCCATAAATGGAACAGCAGCTATACTGCGCTGGAAGATGTAACTTTTGATTGGACAACCATTGAAGCATGGGTACAGGAACATCACCCCGAATGTGAATTTATCTGTGTAACACCGGACGATATCGAAACAGCGAAAAAAATCGGACAATATGATTTAGAACGAAACAAAGTATTTTTCAATGATAATATTGAACAGATGTACGCTATCATTCCGCCAGATGGAACAGCATTCTCTGACCATTTCGCAATTGCCGCAGAGCTTTACGAACAATTTGGTCTTGCAGCTGAATGGTTATGTCCTGAATCTATTAACGAGCAAATGATTGGTCAGAATTCGCTCACAATATCCGGCGATGTGACACTTGACTGCTCGATTGATGTCTCGGATGCAGTTCTGCTCGCGCGCTTCTGCACAGAGGACAGTAAAGCCGTCATCACCGAGCAGGGCAAGCAAAACGCTGATGTGAATGGCAGCGGCAATATTGATCTTGATGATGTGATCGCAATTCTCCGCAAAATCGCAAAGCTCGATTGATACGCAGATTCTTCATCTGCTCTTTTTCATCATCCCATTCAAAAAGCATCCGCTAATTCACTTCCTTCCATCTATATTATATCACATTCTAAAAAAATGCAATACAATCCGTGTTACATTTTGTATTGCATATAAATTCTATGTCGATAGCTCATGACTCGATTATATCCCCGCTATTCACACATAAAAATAATCCACATTTTCTGCATATATAGCCCTTGACAATACAATTCCTATGATTTATAATGAAAATGGATATTGTTTTCTCAGTATTACTAAGAAAGGATGTGATTCCAATGTACTATCATTTTCCTTACAAAAGAACATTTCCCTTCATCATAAAGAAAGGATGGTAGTATAAAAAAATTAGTTTCTATTTGTATATTAGGGGGACTCCATATGAAAAGGCTTAAAAATATCGCGTTAATCGTTTCCTGCTGCATATCAATCTGCTCATCCACCATATATGCAGATGCACTTCCGGATCAAGATGACTTGAACGCAAACTATGCTTCGCAGCGTCAAACAGCGATTGACGATAAAAGTTTATTCCAAGAGTTTGCTGTCAGATCTGATATATTGGATTATTTTGTATCTGCTGATCCGCGATACTCAAACGAGCACTATGATTCCAATCTCATGTTAAATGAAAGCGAAACATTAGCACTTGGTTTTAATATTCGCACAAGTAACTACGCTGTAATTTACAGCAAAACACCCGAAGCAGCAGAAACAGTAAGTGAAATACTAAAAAAATATTTTCCAGAAGATTTGGACGGCGGATTCCGGATAGACAGTACGGACACAACTTGTTTTCATGTACGCGATCGTCAAAGGGATGAGTTTGACGAAAAAAAAATGAAGGCAACCTTTGATGCAATCTATCAGGAACTATCCGAAGCGGATCTGATTGATACCGGTAATTTCTATTATCCAGGTCAGGTGTACGAACATCATGAACTCTATATCCCGTATCTTACAGGATATTACTCCAGCAAAAATCCAAACAATACCACTTATGCGTTAACACCGGAATTACTGCAAGAATACATTGAAGAACATGATTTGCCTTGTACAGTACAGATTGAAGAAAAGAAATCTTCTTTTATGTATAACATCGTTCCAAATGAAAAAATGGACTTTGAGGAACACTTCAAGCTGGCTCTACAACTTCGAGATGATCTTGGACTTATTCCGTATGCCTATGATGACGATTTCAAAAGCTGGTTTCCGCCAATTTTTGCGAAAAAAGGCGACAGCAACGCAAACGGCGAAGTAGACATTGCGGATGCGGTTATGACGGTCAAATATCTGTTGTGTGACGGTGATATCACAGATTATTATGCCGGTGACATGAATTCAGACGGTGCTGTCAATGCAGTCGATTTCACATTATTAAAACAGCAACTGCTCCGGAGCGCATCTGAATAATCCTATGACAATATAAAATAATAACAGCCGCCGGTGTGCAAAAATACCGGCGGCTGTTTCTGTTTATGCGGTATGAGTCAAGGGTTTGGGAAACGCCCAGGGATGCAGCGGAGCGCCCAAGTCTGTATTGCCCGGCCGGAAACGGGCGTGCAATACGGATATTGGGTAATGTTTCGGTAGGTTTCTGTAAGCGGCAGTTTGTTTGTTGATCCGTTACTGACTGAATAAAAAGAGAACAGTGAAGCAATAATCATTACACAAGTAGATAGGGCTAACCGTTGCTTTCTTTTTCAGGGCGCTTCAAAGAATGGAACGATGTTCACAAAACGATCACAGTGCGTTTTCACGCAATTCGGACAAATCATAGCCGCAAAGACGATGCGCAAAATTATGCACATCGTTCATTTTGCCTCTTGACAGCGAAACTAATGTTTGCTATAATAAAGAAAAGAACATCTGTTCCGTGGTATAAAAGCAAAATTTGAGTTCAGCAGCTGTTTCATTTTTCGTGATAAAAAGAATCGGTTATGCTCTGGGCGCATTCTTCGACGCGTTACTTGACCGACCGAAACAATCACACCCGTTTATTTCACAGCAATTCACTATGCTATAAAAATAATTCGCTTTTCATGAGCCGCATTTTCAAAAAATGATTCAAAATGATCGAAAAGTGTCACGCAGTCACTAGCTTATATCGCAATGAACACAGTGAAATTTGTGTGAAAGCGCTCAAAAAGTGCCCCTTTGGATTGATGCTACCCAATATCCGTTTCGACAACCCGATTCGGGTTTTCAAAGCAGGAGCATTTCACATTCGTTTCATTTTATGGGCAAAGTCTGCGACCTTGACGGCAGGAACATGACAGTTTCCGAAATATCATTTTCACTCTGTCATGCTTCCTGCTCCGCAGTCGGGAGAATTCCCGAACCCTTCACGCGATCCCTTTCAGTAGGTGATGCCGATACAGACAGACAAATGATTACGATATGAGGAACGTGGACGGCGGTAAAGAGGGAAAAGCAGCGGTCAAGGATGCAAGGATGCAAGAATGCAAAGACAAAGATTTTTTGCATTCTTGCACTCTTGAATGAACAGCACGAATAAAAGGGCTCGTATCTCTTTCGCGTGTAAGCGTGTAAACGGCTTGAAAAGAACATATCCGGCGTGTTGGAAACCGTGTATGGCACGCAAAACAACACGCGTTTTCACACGCGCAATTTTGCGATCCGAACAGAAATACACGCCTACACGCCGGATGTGGCTGTAATCATCTTATATAGTACTTTACTTTTTCGGAAAAATGGTGTATACTGATAGCGAGGGCTATGGTGTATGCCTTTAGAAAAGGAGTATACTATGGCAAATGCAAAACAAATGCCCTCCGGCAACTGGAGGGTTCAGGTATTCCTCGGCACAAACGCCGACGGAAAGAAGATGAAGAAGTCGATCACTGCGCCGACCAGATGGCAGGCGGAGATGCTGGCTGCTGAATTCCTTGAAACCGTGCAGACGGCGCGGAGCAAATTCACTGTTGCGCAGGCTGTCCGCGGCTACATCGACAGCAAGAAGAATGTGTTGTCGCCGTCAACCGTTTACTGCTACGAGATCATCCTCAAAAACCGGCTGCAAATGCTGATGCCGCTGGATATTCACGATGTTGACAGCTTTGTGATGCAGCGGGCGATCAACGAGGAGGCTGCAACGAAGACTCGCAAGACGATCGCGGAAGCGAAAAATCTGATCGGTGCAGCGCTGAAAATGTACGGTGTCAATCCGCAGTGGAATGTCACACTGCCGCCGAAGGTACCGAAAGTGAACGAGCTTCCGACTGCTGAGCAAGTGATCCGGATGATTCGTGGTACAGAGATTGAGCTGCCGTGCCTGCTTGCGATTTGGCTGTCTCTCCGCATGAGCGAGGTTCGCGGCTTGCAGTTCGGTGACATCAGGGACGGTGTGCTGACGATTCAGCGGAGTAAACTCTATCTCGGAACGCAGGATGTGATCCGGGATTTGAACAAGACCTACAATTCGACGCGGCGTCTTGTGGTTCCGGCATACATTCAATCACTGATTGACAGGATTCCGCACCAATCCGAGACCGACTTTATCGTTCCGCTGGGATACAAGCAAATCAAGAATCATCTGACGAGACTCGCCAAAGCAAACGGCTATCAGCTTACATTCCATCAGCTGCGCCATTTGAATGCCTCGGTCATGTTGATGCTCGGCATTCCGGATAAGTACGCAATGGAACGCGGCGGCTGGTCGAGCAACGGTGTTCTGAAATCCGTGTATCAGCATACATTTTCCGCAGAACGCAAGCTGGTTGATGAGCGAATCGACAGTTTCTTCAATGATTTACTGAGGGTTTAATACCCTTCTCCATGTGCAAAAGTTCCCTGTTAGTTCCCATTTTTGAAAATGAAAGTCTGAAAAATGCGTATTTACTATGGGTTTTGAGTTTGAGAGAAGGGCAGAGCCCTTGTCGCTCGTCGCAACGAGCGAAACTCCCCTGCATATCAAGAGCTCGGGGGCTTGGGCGCCTGCGATAGAGGCGCCCATTCATAAATAGCATCCGCGAAGCGGATACTTCTTTTCAGCGGTATCTCCGATGGATCAATCATGAGGGCTCTGTCCTCAAACTCCCGCTTAAGGACTACTAGCCTTTAAGAATCCCATGTTTATGTGTGTATAAACAAAGCCGCTCCTGTTTTTGTAAATGGGAGCGGCTCTCTCTTGTTCTTCTCTTTTCACTTTTCTCTATTCACTATTCACTCTTGCTCCTGCGGTGTTGCTGCGCAAACCGTTAGACCCCTTGTTTATGTGTGTATAAACAAAGCCGCTCCGGTTTGATTGGAGCGGCTCTCTATTATGATTCGGGCTGTTCCGCCGCAGGCTGATCGTCTGCCGGTTCTTCGTCTGCCTCGGCAGGTGCTTCATCCTCCGGCGCATCTTCCGGTGCGATATCGGGTTCGTCCGGCGATGCATCCGGCTGCGCATCCTCAGGCGTTCCGTCTTCGGCAGTCTCCGGCTCCGCAGCAGATTCGCTTTTCGGTGTATATTCCGGTGCAGGCAGCGAGACCGCAGGCGCACCCTCCTGCGAGAAATCCTTGAAACAGAGGTTCAGGTCAACATCGCCGGAAATGCCCGCGACGGTTCCCGTGCAGCTGTACTGCCACATGTCATAGTCATAGATATAGGTCGGGCCGTCGCCGTATTCCGCAAGCCAGAACGGAATCTCCGCAAGACGCGGCAGATCAAGCTTGAACAACGATGTGCGCTTGTTCTGATAGACCATTGTGCGGTAACCGTAGGACTCCATATTCTGACAGTAGGCAAGCACGCAGTCCGTCAGCACATCCACCGGGACATTGTCCGTGCGCGCGCCCTCGTCATCGTGGAAGATCAGCTCCCAGTCAAATGCGACAGGGAAATCCAGATCGCAGCCCTCAAGCTGCTGCGCGGTCAGGATTGCCTCCTCGACCGCCTCCTCCTCGGTGACAGCCTGCGAGAAGAAATATGCACCGACAAGCAGTCCCGCATTTTTCGCGGCACGGTAATATTCACGGAATTGCGTATCCTTTGCGAGTTTGCCCGTCCCGACGCCGTATCCGCGGTAGCCGACGCGCAGCATCACAAAGTCGATGCCGTCCGCCTTGATTGCCGCCCAGTCCGTGACGGTGTTGTGTGCCGAAATGTCGATGCCGGTCAGCGCATTGAGATTGCCCGCCGCATCAAAGGAGAGCATTCTGCCCTGATCCGTCTCGACCAGATTCTCAAGCGGATGCGTTGAAAGCGGCACATCCGCGAGCACCGGCAGCCAGATCTGCCCGTAGGTGTTGTCGCTCAGCAGGATTTTGTGACCGCGCCGCTCATAGAAATGATCGACCTCCACCGGCTCATAGGTGCGCGGCGGAACGTCAATCAGCTCGGGATCCTCGCCCTGCCGCTGCATGTATTCGCGCATGGATGTGATCGTATGGCGCTGTTTCAGTGCAATGCCGCCGAGGACAACTGAGGATGCGAACAGTCCGGCGCATGCGACACCGCCGATCGCTGCAAGGATATGCTTTGCTGCCATGATATAAACTCCGTTTCTTTCATTCGACAAAATTCGATCTTACAAACGCTATTATATCATATTTCCACGGATTCTTCAATGCAAAACACGAAATCTTCATTGCAACTTCATCTTTGTTAAGAAAAACCGCCGAACAAGCATTTGCTCATTCAGCGGTTATCTTATGGGCAGCGCCCATTCATATTCTTTGACGGTTTCGCTTGAAACGATGCGATACCTTGTTATTCTGCATATCCGTTCGGATTCTGCTTCTGCCAGTTCCACGAATCGCGGCACATATCCTCGAGCGTCTTTTCGGTTTTCCAGTTCAGGAGCGCAAGCGCCTTGTCCGCGTTTGCATAGCACTCCGGCAGATCGCCCGGACGGCGCGCGCCGTAAACATGGTTCACCTTGATATTGTTGACACGCTCAAAGGTCTCCACGATTTCCGTCACGCTGTAAGGCGTACCGGTGCCGAGATTGACAATCTCCACGCACTGCTGCTTCTGATCGCGCATGCGCAGGATGTAATCCACTGCCTTGACATGTCCCTTCGCAAGATCGACCACATGAATGTAATCGCGTGTGCAGGTGCCGTCCTTCGTCGGATAATCGTTTCCGAAGATGGTCAGGCACGCGCGCTTGCCGACTGCAACCTGTGTGACATACGGCATCAGATTGTTCGGGATGCCCTGCGGGTCCTCGCCGATCATGCCGGATTCGTGTGCACCGATCGGGTTGAAATAGCGCAGCAGCACAACCGAAAGTGCCGGATCCGCCTTTGCGGCATCCTCAAAGATCTGCTCCATCATCGCCTTTGTCCAGCCATAAGGATTCGTGCAGACGCCGCGCTTCATGGTCTCGATATACGGCACGGGATTCTCCTCGCCGTAGACCGTTGCGCTTGAGGAAAAGATGATCTGCTTGACGCCGAACTGCTCCATGACCTCAAGCAGCGTCAGGGTTGTGTCGATGTTGTTGCGGTAGTACATCACCGGCTTCTGCACCGACTCGCCGACTGCCTTGAGTCCGGCAAAATGGATCACGGCGTCGATCTGATTCTCACGGAAAATAGTTTCGAGCTTTTCATGCTCGCGGATATCGGCTTCGTAGAGGCGAACCTTCTTTCCGGTAATCTGCTCCACTCTGCGAATGGACTCCGGCGAGCTGTTGGCGTAATTATCCGCAACAACCACATCGTAGCCCGCATTGAGCAGCTCGACTGCGGTATGCGAGCCGATATATCCGGCGCCGCCTGCTAAAAGAATTGTAGACATAGACACCTCAAATCCTTATTCCACTGTGACCGACTTTGCAAGGTTGCGCGGCTTATCCACATCAAAGCCCTTGCCGATCGAAACATAGTAGCTCAGGAGCTGGAGCGGAATGACGCTCAGGCTGCCTGCAAACAGCGGCTCGATCTGCGGGACATAGCAGACAAATTCCGCCGTATCCTCGAGGAAGTAGTTGCCTGCCGTGGTCACTGCCATGACCTTTGCGCCGCGGCTCTTGACCTCGACCATATTGCTGATCGTTTTCTCAACAAGACCGCTCTGCGTCACAACGCTGATGACGATTGTGCCGGATTCGATCAGGCTGATCGGGCCGTGCTTCAGTTCGCCGGCTGCATATGCTTCGGAGTGGATATAGCTGATCTCCTTGAGCTTTAAGCTGCCCTCCATGCCGATTGCATAGTCAATGCCTCTGCCGATGAAGAACGAATCCGAGACATTGATGAGCTTGTTCGAGAACCACTTGATGCGCTCGGTATCCTCGAGAATCTTCGCGATCTTCTCCGGAATGGAGTAGACCTCATCGAGCAGTGCCTCGTATTTTTCGCAGCCGATTTCGCCGCGTGCCTTTGCAAACTGCAGCGCAAGCAGATAGCCTGCGACAAGCTGCGTGCTGTATGCCTTGGTGGTCGCGACGGAAATCTCCGGACCTGCGAGCGTGTAGAACACGTTATCCGCTTCACGCGCAATCGAGGAGCCGACCACGTTGACGATGCCGAGCGTCTTGATGCCCTGATCCTTCGCGGAACGGAGCGCTGCAAGCGTATCGGCGGTTTCGCCGGACTGGCTGATGACAATCACAAGGCTGTTTTTGTTGAGCGTCATCTTTCTGTAGCGGAATTCCGATGCGAGCTCCACGCGAACCAGCAGGCTCGTGAGATCCTCGATGACATACTGCAGTGCGACACCGACATGATACGCCGAGCCGCAAGCCACAATGTAAATCTGCCGGATGCCCTGCATCTCCTCATCCGTCAGGCTGACGCTGTCGAAGTGGACAACGCCGTCCGTGACAACCGAGTTGATCGTATCGCGGATGACCTTCGGCTGCTCGTGAATCTCCTTCAGCATGAAGTGCTCATAGCCGCCCTTTTCCGCGGATTCCGCATCCCACTTGATTTCGGTCAGCGGCTTTTCGATCTCCTCGCTGTCAATGGTGTAGAAGGTCACATTGCCCTTTTCGAGCTTTGCGATCTCCATGTTTCCGATATAATAGACATTGCGCGTATACTTGAGAATCGCCGGAACATCCGAAGCGACATAGCTTTCGCCGTCCGCAATGCCGATGATCATCGGGCTGTCCTTGCGGGCGCAGTAAATCTCACCCGGATAGTCCTTGAACATCACGCAGAGCGCATAAGAGCCGCGGATGCGCACCATTGCGCGCGCAATCGCCTCGATGGGCTGCTGCGAATACTTTTTGTAGTAGTAGTCGATCAGCTTGACCGCGACCTCTGTATCCGTCTGGGATTTGAACGAATAGCCCTTTTTGATGAGCTTTTCGCGCTGTTCCTGAAAGTTCTCGATGATGCCGTTGTGAACGGCAATGACATTGCCGTCATCGCTGGAATGCGGATGCGCATTCACGGCAGAGGGCTCGCCGTGGGTTGCCCAGCGGGTATGACCGATTCCGCAGGTGCCCTTGACAGCCTTGCCCTGATCGGTCATCTCGGCAAGCACTTTCAGCTTGCCCTTTTCCTTGATGATCTCAGTCTGCTTTTCACCGTCACGGACGGCGATACCCGCGGAGTCATATCCGCGGTATTCAAGTTTCGACAGGCCGTCCAGCAGAATGGGGGCAGCCTGTTTGGTTCCCGTAAAGCCTACGATTCCGCACATTTACACAAATACCTTTCTGATTACAGTGTCGCAAGATATGCCATGAAGTTCTGCTTGTTCTCGAGTGCCGTGGTGGTCGGTCTGCCGAGATCGTCACGCGCACCGATCGAGCACTTGACCTCGATCAGAGACAGCGCGTTTCGGCCCTTTGCAGCCTCGAGCTCACGGTCGAGATCGGCAAAGTTATCGACGCAGACTGCATTCGGATAGCCGCATGCCTTTGCAATACCGACCAGATCAATCTGCGCTGCAACGGTCGGCATGCCGCCGACGGTCTCATGTGCGCCGTTGTTGATGACAACGTGGACAACATTCTTCGGCTTGTTTGCGCCGAGCACTGCCATCGAACCCATGTGCATCAGGACTGCGCCGTCGCCGTCCACGCACCAGATTCTCTGCTCCGGCTTGTTGATTGCGATGCCGAGTGCAATGGAAGAAGTGTGACCCATCGAGCCGACTGTCAGGAAGTCATACTTATGGCTCTGACCGTTTGCAACTCTGGTCTCAAAAAGCTCACGGCTCGGCTTACCGGTTGTCGAAACGATCGGATCCTCGCCTGTTGCCTTGACAATGTGCTGGATGATCTCCTCACGGATCATCTTGTTGCTGTTCTTGTATTCGACCTCCGGAGCGTTGGTCAGCGCGCCCTTGCGGACAACAAATGCAACCTGCTTGCCCGCTGCGAGCACCTTGCGGTAGTCCTCCATGACTGCTGCAAGCTCCTCCTCGGTTGTGTCCTTGCCGATGATAAAGGTCTTGATGTCCATATCCTCGAGCAGCTTGACCGTGACCTCGCCCTGATAGATGTGCTGCGGCTCATCGTGCACGCCCGGCTCACCGCGCCAGCCGACAATGAAGATCATCGGGATTGCGTAGACCTTGTCATTCAGCAGCGATGCAACCGGATTGATGATGTTGCCCTCGCCGGAGTTCTGCATATAGACAACCGGAACCTTGCCGGTAGCCAGATGATAGCCGGCTGCGAGTGCGGTGCAGTTGCCCTCGTTTGCCGCGATGATGTGATGATTCTGATCAATCCCGTAGGTATCCATCAGGTAGTTGCAGAGCGCTTTGAGCTGCGAATCCGGCACACCGGTATAGAAATCCGCGCCGATGATCTTAACAAGACTTTCAACTTTCATTTTTCTTACTCCTGTCTCAAAATCTGCTTATAAAGGCTTTCAATGGTCTCCACGGTCAGCCTGACCGGATGATTCTTCAGACGGTCCGGATTGACCGAAGTCTTGAGGATGTCAATATCCTCCGGCGACCTGACCTCCGGTACCGGCAATTCGAGCGAATCGACGAGCGCTGCAAAACATTCTGCGAGCGCCTCCGGCTTGCAGCCGAATGCTGCCGCGATTTTGCCGAGCACCTGCTTCAGATGCTGCTCGCCGCGCGGATCAATACATGCCTCCGGATGCTGCATCATAAAGGGAATCAGTGCTTTGTCGCAGAGCGCCGCCGCATGGCCGTGCGCAATGCCGTAAAGACTGGTCAGCTTGTAGCACATTGCATGACCTGCCGTTGTCTGCGTGATATTGATTGCCTTGCCCGCGATGTTTGCGGCTTTCAGCATATTTTCGTTGCCTGCGTCCTCGTTGGCAAGATAGCTTGCCTTGTTCGCAGCGATCATTTCGATCGCCTGCTGCGAATAGCCCATGCTCTCCGCATTGGAGTTGACCGACCAGAAGGACTCGATCGCATGACAGAGCGCATCCATCATGGTTGCCTTCTTCTGATACACCGGCAGGGTTTTCAGCGCACTGGCATCAAACAGAACCGTGGACGGAATGCAGCTGTAATCGGTGACGGACTGCTTTGCGCCGTTATAGTAAATGACGGCGTAGCGGGTCGCCTCGCTGCCGGTGCCTGCGGTTGTCGGGACGGCGAGCAGCGGCACATCATTCGGCACAATCTGCTGCTTGAGATAGTTCTCGCTGCTGTCCATATTGGAATACAGCTTAATGCACTTTGCAACGTCGATGGCGCTGCCGCCGCCGACTGCTGCGATCAGACCGCAGTTGTTTTCATGAAAAATCTCCACGCCCTTGACCACCGATTCATACAGCGGATTCGGCTGGAAATCGGAGAATTTTACAACACGGATGCCCTTGCGTGCTTCGAGCGTCTCAAAGTAATCCTTGATGCGCAGAAACCCGAAGGCGCTGTCACATACGAGCAAAATGCTTTTTGCGCCGGACTGAACGAAGTATTCGTCCAGTTCGACGTAATCAGCACTTGCAGTCAAAATCTGCTGCATGTTATACTTCCTCCGGAATCAGGCGGATGATCTCCTTGAACGGCATGCAGATATCATCGCATTCCTTTGCACGGTGGTGCTCAAGGATCATCTTTGCTGCGTTCTGCATCGCCGGGAAGCCGGTTCTGGTCAGCTGGTTTGCATAGATCACGACATTGACGCCGCGCTCCTTGAATTCCTCCTCGGTGACCATGTTGAACGATGTCGGGACAACAACGATCGGCGTGGTCGGATCCTGTGCGCGGAACTTCTCAACAAACTCGAAGATCTCTGCCGGATCCTTCTTTCTGGAGTGGATCATGATGGCGTCTGCGCCTGCACCTGCGAATGCAAATGCACGCTCCAGTGCATCCTCCATGCCCTGCTCGAGAATCAGGCTCTCGATTCTTGCGCAGATCATGAAGTCCTTGGTCTTCTGTGCCTTCTTGCCCGCCTTGATCTTCTCGCAGAAATCCGGAATTGCTGCCTGTGTCTGCTGCACCTCGGTGCCGAACAGGCTGTTCTTCTTCAGACCGGTCTTATCCTCGATGATGACCATCGAAACGCCCATACGCTCGAGGGTACGGACCGTGTAGACAAAGTGCTCGGTCAGCCCGCCGGTGTCTCCGTCGAAGATGATCGGCTTGGTGGTGACTTCCATGATATCGTCAATCGTGCGGAAACGGGAGGTCATATCGACCAGCTCGATATCCGGCTTGCCCTTTGCGGTGGAATCGCAGAGGGACGAAATCCACATTGCGTCGAACTGTCTTGCGCCGCCGTCCTGATAGACCACGGTGTTCTCCGCGATCAGACCGGTCAGACCGCTGTGTGCCTCGATTGCGGTGATCGTGCCCTTCATCGAGATTGCCTTTTTGAGTCTTGCTCTGCGGATATCAGGCATGGACATATCGGCTCTTGCGCGGTTCTCGAGCTCCTGATACTTCTCATCCTTGGAATACGGGAACTCGACGAGCTTGCCGCCGTAGGATGCGAGGATCGAGGTGACCTCATCGCGGATGACCTTCTGGAAACCGGTCTGCCAGTCATCGCCGTGAACAACGAAGTCCGGACGGTAGGTTTCGAGGTTCTCCCTGTAGCTCAGCTCCTTCTGCTCCACAACCTTCCAGACGCCTGCGATGTTCTCGAACATTGCCTTGCGCTCTGCGAAGGGCAGCAGCGGGAAACGCTTGTAGCTGCAGACTGCCTCATCGGAGAGCACACCGATGATCAGCTTGCCGAGGCGCTTTGCTTTCTTGATAATAGAGATGTGGCCGCTGTGGATCATGTCGGTCGAGAAGCACATATAAACGGTGCGGTTCTCGATCTCCTTCAGCTTTGCAGAGACAACTGCAAGGTCTTCCGGATTGTCGATCTCGGCGCAGAGCAGATTCTGCACATCAAGTGCTGCGATGTTCTTATCCGCAATCTCGTTGAGAGCGTTTTCAGCATAGCACTTCTTCTTTGCCTCCTCGCCGGATTCGCAGAATGCGATGATGCCGGAGAGCCACTTGTTCCAGTCCTCCTTGAGGAGCTTATAGAGCGGCTGTGCAGCCATTGCGTCATTGAAGAACTCAATGCCGACCTTCTGCACCTTGGCCTCTGCGATCACTGCCTTGAAATCCTTTTCCGGCAGATCAAGCGTCGAGCTGACGGTCATGCAGCTTGTCTCAGATGCGATGACCTGATCGAACACGGTGTTCTCGAAAACGAGGTCGCCGTGCATCAGGATGATATCCTCATCCTTGAGGTATTCGCGTGCGCAGTAGATCGAATAGATATAGTTGGTCTTGTCATAGACCGGATTCTTCACAAAGGTGATGTTCAGCGGCAGCTCGAGGCTGTTGCAATAGCTGACGAGGACGCTGTCAAATGCGCCGGTCGTCATGACAACCTCTGTCACGCCTGCATCCGCAAGCATCTTGAGCTGACGGCTCAGGATCGTCTCACGCGCGGAGATTTCCGTCATGCACTTGGGATGCTCGCTTGTCAGAACACCCATGCGGGAGCCGAGTCCGGAATTCAGGATTAACGCTTTCATATCATTTTCCTCCTTGCTGAATCAGCAGATTTACATAATATACATGAAACGCAAATGCGTGGGAATACAAACGGATGCAGCCTTATTTGCTGCGCAGCATCTTGATGAAGCCGATGAGCTTATTGCGGAAGATCACGCAGATTATCATGGCGATCAGCACAATCACATACCGCAGCACGATGAAGCTGTAAAGCCGCATGAGCAGGAATCCGATCACCATAAAGGCACCGGCGATTGCAAGAATGATCGCGGGGCTGAAAATCTTTTCCTCCGGATAGGACTGCTTGCAGATCCGCCGCATGACGAAATAATGCAGCAGCGCATAGACTGCGTAGCAGAACAGCGTGGTGTATGCGGCGGCATAGTAGCCGTAACGCCGGATGAAGATGTAGTTGAGGACAACATTCAGGATCGCCGCAACTGCCGTGGAGGCGGCAATGACCTTGGTCTTTTCGTGATAGAACTCGAAATACGAGAACACATTGTATAGGAAAACGTAGAATGTGCTCAGGGCGATCGGGGCAATGATCCAGATCGCTTCGTAGTATTCCGGTTCGGCGAAGATGCGGAGCACCTCCGGCGCGACGATAATCAGCATCAGATTGACGCCTGCAATCAGCATCATGCAGATGTAAATGACGCCGTTGATCTGGCTGAAATCCTTGGTTTTGATCTTCTTATACACCCACGGCGAAAGGGTCTGATGCAGTGCCTCGACAAAGAGCAGCATCAGCGTGGAGATGCTGTAGGCAAGTGTATAGACACCGGCAGCATCCGAATCCACATATTTTTCGATCATAATGCGGTCGGAGCTGTTGAGCACCGTCTGCGAAAGATAATGCGGAATCAGCGGGATATTGAACCGCAGCGCGTATTTCCAGATATCCTTTGCAAAGAAGCATCTGCCGTCCCGCATCTGCTTGACGAACATCCAGAAATACACAACAAGTTCCACAATCGCGACCGCCCAGACGCGGCCGAGCGCCTGCTCCTCCATATTGAGCACGAGCAGAACGCCGAGCAGAGGTTTTGCGAGCGAGACGATAATCGTCACGATGACGAGCTTCCGGTATTGGAATTCGACACGCTCATTCGCCGCCCAGAAGCCGAAGATTGCCGTTGTCCATATCGTGATGAACATTGCGATCATCGCAGGGAACGAAAGCTCCAGAAGCCCGTTCCAGAAGCGGTATCCGATCAGATAAATCGCAAACCAGATGCCTGTCAGCGTCAGCGAAAGACCCTGCAGCGCCGAGGAGAATTTTGCGCGGATATCTTCAAATTTGACAAGTCCCTGCGAATAGACACCGTAATACAGACGGAGCGTCACGAGCACCGAGATGATGCCGAACCATGAGTTGAATACGCCGTATTTGCCGTACTGCGCCTTCGTCATGATGCGCGTGAAGATCGGCGTCATAATGACGGATACGCCCTTCTGCATCGCCGTGCAGAACAGGAACCAGACCGATGCCCGGAGCTGAACCGATAAGCCGTTATATTTATCCAGCAGTTTTTTCATCATATCAGTGCGTTCCACCCTCTTTGTTCCGGATTGGATATGCATGCTCTCCGCCGTGGGAAACACGCTGTTCCACAGGCGGCAGCTTCATGTAGTCGCCGTAGAGCTGCCGGAGCACGCGGTCATAGCCGCAGGGGGCAGAAAAGGTTTTGCCTTCAAACTCCACATCAACTGCCGAGGCAAACGCATCCTTCGGGTGGATATCCCGATCCTTATAGACCGAAATCACACAGCCGAGCGCATCGCTGCCGGATGCATCCGATTCGAGCTGCCGGAGCTGCTTTTTGTAATATGCTTCATTGCGTCCTGCCAGCAGAAGCAGCGCCGAGCGGAGCCCCTTCAGCATGCCGGAGATGCCTTTCTTCCGATAAATGCCGAGCCGGTAAAGGCTCTGGATCGTCAGCATCTTTTTGGCCTTCAGAATCTTCGGGACCTTTGCACGCGCGGAATCAATCGGGAACAGCGGAAAGATATCGACCGAAACGCCGAAGGCTTTTCCCGTCTGCATTTCCTCTGCGTCAATCTTGATTTCCGTATTGCGGTCCGAGATCTTCGTAAAGCAGCGCGGCCATTCCGGATCGTGCAGATGATCGAGGATCAGATAATCCGTCTCCGCTTTCATCGCTTCGAGGAATGCTTCAAATTCTGTCACCGGCACCCAGAGGTCAATGTCATCATCCCACGGAATGAATCCGTGATGCCGGATCGCACCGATCAGCGAGCCGTATCCGATGAAATATGTCAGATTGTGCTTTCTGCACACGCGGTCTATCTCGCATGCGATCTGCAGCGCCAATGCCTGTTTTTCTGCAAGCGTAAGTTCCTGCATGGCTTCTCCTTTTTTTCCGTAATCAGTTTGTCTTTCTGTCTGCCCGCTTCTGCTTGCAGCGCAGCTTGATCTCATTCAGGATATAAATCCCGAGCAGCGCCGAAAGCACCATCACCAGCGAAACCGCATACTGATGCAGCAGATGCTCGCTGTCAAGCCCTGTCCACGCCGCGAATTTTGCCGAGAGCACCGGCTTTTCGATCCGGTAGAAGATTTTGTGCAGCGCGTAAAAGATCAGGCTGTTGCGTCCGATATAGGACAGAAATGCATTCTTTCCGATTTTCACGGAAAGCGCAGTAATCAGGATAATGCCGGCTGCATTTCCGATCAGATAACAGAAAATATTGCCGACAGAGTTTTCATACATATCAAAGCGGAACCCGCTGCGGTATTCCAGCACCGTCAGACCGATGCTCAGCACAGCAGCCGCCGCCACAACCGGCAGACGGTTCAGCGGAATCTCCTTCTCGCGGACCGTGTAGCCGAAATCCACAATGATCATCACCATCAGCACGATATCCGGATGCCACGGAATCGGCACCGTCGGCGCGAGAAAGCTGATATAGCAGAATCCCGCGAGCATCGCCGCCGCCGAAATGATATGCCGGAGCATTGCGTTCTCTTTTGTCGCCTTCAGCACGAGGTAGAACAGCACATCCATCAGGAAGATTGCAGGCAGGAACCAGCAGTTTCCGTGATAATCCGTGCCGCGCATCTGCAGAAAGATGCCCGCCGTGCGCTGCAGGAACAAGCCCATTGAAAATGCGCGGTCATGCACCGTGCTGACCGTTGTTTCAAACACAAGCCAGATCACGGAATAGACTGCATAGGGCAGCAGGATGGATTTGACACGGGATTTGCAAAGCGCACCGAGTGTTGCATACCGCTCCGGATGAAAGGTGTATCCTGTGCAGAAGAAGAACAGTCCGAGGTGAAAGGAATACATCCAGACTGCATCCGCCTTGCTCAGCATCGAATGCCCGAGCATCACAAACAGAATGCCGAATCCCTTGACGATATCCACCCATTCGATTCGTTTCGCCATACATCCTCCCGTTATTTCTTCGTCAGCCGGATATTGGGCAGCGAGACGCTGATATCCCAGAGGCTGGTTATTTTCTTCGGTCTGTGGTAGCTGAACGCGATCATCAGCATCGTGATAAAGAAGCGGGTGATCACGGGTTCAAATCTTGCAAACGAAACGGTCAGCATCTGGAACGCGATGCAGAGGAATGCCATATTCCGCGCATTGACCTGTCTTGCAGCGCGGATGAACACGCGCTCTGTCCAGAAGCCGAACAGGAACGAATACAGCACCACGCTGACATAGTGGAAATCCAGATAGAAATAATAAAAGACCGTTACAAAGCCGTTGAAGCGCATATCGGTGCCTCTGCCGATCCAGTAGACGGGCTCGGTGTTGAGGTATTCCGTGATTGTGTAGAACCACGCGGGATAATCGTGGACGATATGCAGCTTTTTCAGAACAAGGAACACCAGCTGAATCGGTGCCTTGAAGACGCATGCGCCGAGTGCCCAGTAATGATTCTCGCGCACCTTCGGCAGATAGTATCTGTCCACATGCGGCATGCATCCGACAAAATATTTATAATAGTTCTGCGCCAGATCGGAAACACCGCGCGCAAACGTGACAACCACGATGACTGCCACGGCGACGGTTCCGGCGCCGAGGATCAGCTTTTTGATCTGCTTCGGGAAGTGTACCCGCTTTTTCGAGACCATAAAGACGATCAGAATATCAATCAGAACATACAGAATCGGCAGACGTCCGCCGCTCGTCAGGATCAGCAGCGTCAGTGCCGCGATCGAAATGCAGAGCAGGAACTTATCCTTTTTGCCGATGATCATATCCACGATGCAGATGATCGGCAGATAGCTCAGGATCGGCTGAATGATGAAATAGCGGATCGAATACATCAGTCCGCCGCCGCCGTACATCTCACTTTCCTTGTTGTTGAACAGGGAAAAGCGGATATAGATCAGCGAATAGCCGCGCACCAGATAGGAAAGCGCGACCAGCGCAAGGCTGCCCATGTATATGACCGCGATGATGCCCAGCACATACACGAGCTTATAGTTCAGCGTGACGCTGCCCGCCTGCGCGGAGCACCGTTTGCCGCTCATGTTGCCGAAGAATGTTCCGGCTGCAAAGCTCAGCAGCCCCAGCAGTACCATTGCATAGGTTGCATTCGAGGTCCCGTACATGCCGAACAGCTGCATGCCTGCGCCGATGGAGATCAGTCCCCAGAGCAGCGCAAAAAATGTCAGCGGATTATAGATCACATGATCCCGCTGCCAGCCTGCAAAGGCTAATATGATACCGCAGAAGCCGATCAGCCAAGCCATGCGATTCCTCCTCCGTTTGTTGTTCCATCAGTTTACAATCTTAATAAACAGTTTATACAGTGCCGGATGAATCAGAATCGTTGTAATTCTGATCTTTTTGCTCAGATTCATCGCCGGAGAACCGTAAGCGCTGAACACATGCTTTCTCAGATAGGAAAACACCATTTTATAATCCGGATGCGATTTTTCCAGCCCGTTCATCACCATTTTCTCGCCGAGCACCAGATAGGCATCGAGCAGTCTGCCCTCTGCAAGCTTTGTCAGTGCAGGCCATTTTTTCGTGATGTAATCGAGGTTTTTGCTGTGGGCTTCAATCCGGTTCTTATCGCGCGGTTTATAGGCACCGGTCTTGATGCTGCCCTCTCTGTGGACATAATAATAGCCCGCATAGGGGGTATAGACCGCCTTTTTGATCTGGTCGAGAATATCCATGATCACGAAGGCATCCTCCGAGACCTTGCCGTAAGGATATTCCACATGATCAAAGAGCTCCCGCTTGTAAAGCTTGGTCACAGCATGCACAGATTCCTTTTTGCTGAGCAGGATCTCGCGGATGGTCTGCTCCTGTGTCCATGTCTCGGCGGATTTGTCATTGTTATCGTTCTTCACATTGCTGCCGTAGACATCCGCATAGCCGCACATGGAAAGATCGGCACCGGTCTTTTTGAGATTGTTCAGCAGCACCTCAAACATATCCGGCTTGATGTAGTCATCGCTGTCGATCAGCCCGATATAGGGCGCCGAAGAATGCCGGATGCCGGCGTTTCTGGCATCGCTCAGACCGCCGTTCTTCTTGTGGATCACGGTGATTCTGGAATCCTTCTTCTCCCACGCATCACAGAGTGCGCCGGAAGAATCCGTTGAGCCGTCATCGACCAGAATGATCTCGATATCCTGCACGGTCTGCTTGACAACAGAATCCACGCATTTGTCAAGATACTGCTCGACATTGTAAACCGGCACAATAATGCTGATGATCGCCATACTTTTTATACTCCTGAAACCGCGGTCAGAGGCCCGTTTCCGGCGCTGCTCTGCCGCAGGGATGATTCACTGGAACATGACTGTTCTGGTCAGCAGAGCGGGCAGCTCATAGCCGTCCCAGATCAGGTCGAAGTCCATTGTCTTGCCGACCGGCACAACGCGGTCAATGCCCTTGACGCCGGAGCAGATCAGCTTTTTGAGCGCCTCTGTCCCGCCGATATAGCCGACGGTCTGGCATTTTTTATCGTTGCAGAGCGCGCGGAGTGCAGAGAAATCATCGCAGTCATATTCATAGAAATAGCCGCTGTTGTCTCTGTAATCCATCAGGAACGCCGGCACCTCGGGCACACGGACGCGCACGATCAGATTGTCATCATGCGGTTCGGTTTTGCAGCCGGGCAGTGCTGCGGCGATCAGATAGCTGCTGGTCAGCTTGTTGACGCCCTGAATCGGCTGGAAGGTATATTTCTTCTCGACAAGCGCGTGCAGCTTTTCCCAGAAAATCTGCTTTGCCTGCTCGCGGCTGCTGCCTGTCCAGATGATAATGCGCGGGCTGGTGCAGGCATTCTGGTCGGAGAAGAAGGTATCGTTATAGAAATCTTCGGCAGTCTTTTCCTTGTTCTCAATGGCAAGGTAGCTGTCCGAATCAATGACTGCGAAGGAATAGCGGTCTGCAAAGGTCACTTCTCCCGCACGCGGCGGCAGCGGCGATTTGCGGACCTCGGCGATCGTGCGGTCGCCGCCCCAGATGATTCTCGTATCCGCGACGGAGGAGAACTGATCGTTGATATCCTGCTCTCTGCCGTAGCGCACAAGCAGGACATACGGGCGCATTTCCGGATACTGCTCCAGAACCGTGTTGAACGCCCTGACAATCACGGAGACCTGCGGGAAATCCTTGGAGGGAACGCGGACGACATTCGCGTTGCCTGTCAGCAGGCCGGAGACGAGCGAGAACGCAAAGTTCACCGGCACATTGGAGGGCGCGATATGGAACGCGACGCCCTTGCCGAGCTGAATCCCCTCTTTGTTTTCCGCAAAGCGTGCTTTCAGTCTGAGCAGAGATGCCTTTCTGATCCAGAAGCCCCATGTGACCACATCGGAAAACGCCTTTGCGGTGCGGTCCTTGAGCAGCTCCTTGGAGACCTCGTTCAGGAAATCCAGAATATCCTCAGCGAAGGCTTCCTTTGCAGGAACCTCCGGCAGCGATGCAGCAAGCTCTGCACTGCCGGTCAGAAAGGTGACCTTTTTTTCGAGAAGCTCTTTATTTAAACTTGTCTGCATAAGTATCACTGCACCCCCTGATCTCTGCATTTTTCAGTCTGCCGTTGATCTTGAAATACTTGCCCTTTCTGCCGCAGGGACAGTCATCCTCGCCGAGCAGGACGCCCTCGTCCTCTGTCAGCAGGCTGTGTCCCGGATAGGATTCCGGAATCGCCGAAACAACCTGAATGATACCGGTTTCGCCGATGCCGCACTCCGAGAAATCAAGCGGATTGCGGATAATCACGTCAGAAAAGATGCTTGCATGCAGATGCCCGCACTCGCATTCCATATAGATGCAGCCGGTCTGCTCCACCATGCCGTAGTAATCGTGGATGGATTCGAGCCCGCAGACATCCTTGAGCCGCCGGTGGAATTCATCGTGGCTGACCGCCTCGCTGACGAGCTTTTTCCAGCCGCCGCCGTGGATCAGGACACCCTGCGAGAAATCGAATTCGATTCCCTCCGCCTTCAGCCGCACCAGTTCCTTATAGAAATGCTGCCAGATCATGAATGTGAATCCGAACATCAGGATCTTCTGACCCTTATATTTCTCGAGGAACTCGCGCACCGCCTCGACATCGAGCTTCATGTCATCATCGAGCGCATAGATTTTCTTTGCGCCGAAGATTGAGAAGCCCAGAATGCCTGCGCCTCTCGCGGAGAACATCAGACGGTTCTTGACAACGCTCGGGCAGTCGATGATGATCATCGGCATGCGGCCCGAACCGGTGAACTCGGAAACGATCTTCACCATTGTCTTCTGCTGATTGGAGGATGTGTTTCTGTCAAGATAAATCTTGCTGACAGCCTGACCGGTTGTACCGGAGGAGGTCATCGTCTTGACAACATCCTCCTGCGGGACGGATTTCAGCTCCAGCTCCTTGAACAGCCGGACGGGCAGAAACGGGATATCCTTATAGCTTTTGCATGCATCCGCAGAGAACCCGGCGCTGCTGAGCATATCAGCATACTGCGTGCAGTTTTCGCGGTGCAGCGCCGTCAGCTCCAGCAGACGCTCTGTCAGGAGCTTTTCCTTCTCCTGCTTGTTCAGCGAATACGGCGCGATGGAAAGGAGTTCTTCATATGTCATCTTCTCACCTCAAAGCACATGAATTTGCAGCCCTTTGCTGCCGTTCGGTTATTCCCCTCTGTACACGGTGAAGTGAGACTGTGTACGCTTTTCAGGGGGCGGCGGCGTCATATAGTCGCCGTAGACAGATTCGAGAATTTTCTCCGTGCCGGACGGAATGCGGACCTTGAGTCCCTCAAACTCGCCGTAGCGGACGCCTTCAAACCACTTGCGCGGGAAGACGGATTTATCGGTGTAGACACCGGTCGAGCCGTGTACATACGTACACTCATCGAATTTATACTTCGTGCGGAATTTCTTAATGTGATTGAAGCATTTGACAATATCCATGCGCTTGCCGATCCCGAGCTTTTTGTTCATGGAGATCAGGAACTTTCTGCCCTTGGATTTATCCTTCAGATGCCACACGCCCTGCATGGCAGCACGCGGGAAGCTGATGATCGCATACCACACACGGAACCGGAAGCAGTGCAGCTTGATGCCGAGCTTCGAGGAGGGCATGCCGTCCATCGGGAGGACATCAATCCACGGGAAACCGACCTTCTTCTGATCGTCGAGATCAAATTCAACCTTCAGATTCTGGTCTTCGATCGAGATACCGGGCTTCCATCTGAAAAACGCCTTGCTGTCCTTGATGGAGTAGTAATCCACAACATACTGCGGCAGCTCCTTCTGACCGATCTTGAGGAACTTCTCAAAATCCGGCCGCGGCATCCAGACATCAATATCATCGTCCCACGGAATATAACCCTTGTGACGGACTGTTCCGAGCAGCGTGCCGTATGCCATATAATAGCGCAGATTGTGTTTTTCGCAAACCTCAGTATACGCCTTCAGAATCTGAAAGCATACTGTCTGAATTGTTCGCAGATCCTGATCAATCTTCTCAGGTTCTGACATATGCCAAATACCTCCCGTTTCAATTCTTTTATCTTACCGGCAGCGGCGCATCTGCTCTGCGATGACCGCACCGATTTCCGCATAATGTTCCCGAATAAAAAAATGATTGCCCGTAAACGCATAAAACGCAGCAGAACCGGTGAAAAACCGCTTCCACTGTTCCATGTCGCCGCGCGGCGTATCCGTTTCCGAGTAAAAAACAACTGCCGGAATATCTGTTTCCAGTTCCAGCGCTTCAAATCTGTATTTGCCGATGATCGAATAGTCGGCGCGGTAAAGCGGCAGATAGGTGCGCCAGAAAATCCGGTTGTTGAGCAGCTTTTCCGGCACAGCGCCGAAGCGGACTGTCCGCTCCATGACCTCTGCATCCATTTCGCTGCTGTCAAAGCCTGCAAGCTCCGCTTTCGTCTGCGGCTCATGCGCCGCAAGAAACACGCAGCAGGGCTTCGGCATATCCGCGTCGCGCAGAATCCGCTTCAAGACCTCAGCAAGCGAGATGGTTCCCATGCTGTAGCCAAAGAGCGCATAGACGCCGCCCCGATACTGCGCGCGCAGCTTTGCATACATATCATCCGCCAGCGCATCGAAGTCCTCGTAAAAGGGCTCCCTGTGTCTGGCGCCGTGGCCGGCATATTCCGGCGCGATGATTTCAGTCTCCGGCAGAAAGGCGGCAAGCGGCTCAAAGAAAGCCGCATTTCCGCCTGCATAGGTGAAGCAAAAAAGCTGATCACTCATAATACTTTGCCAGATCCTTATAAAGTGTTTTGCCGGAATCGTTCTTCGGGATCTCATCAATGACGATCGTCTTGAACGCAGCCGGATTCAGCTTTGTCTTTTCGATCACGAAATCCCGGACGGCATCAGCCGCAGCAGCATCCGTCACAAAGATGAACATGTGGTCATCCTTTCCCGCGGTTGCAGCCTCAATGCCGAATCTGCCCTTGATCAGGCGGTCAACCTCATCGAGATTGACGCGGTTGCCGTAGATCTTGAGGAAGCGCTTTTTTCTGCCGACGATATAATAGTAACCGTCCGCATCGAACTGCGCCATATCGCCGGTTTCCAGCACGCCGCCGCGCTCATCGCCCTTTGCGAGATCCGCGCCGCATTCTGCATAGCCCAGCGTAACATTTCTGCCCTCATAGACAAGCTCGCCGGTGGTCAGCGGCTCGGTGATCTCCTTGCCGTTGACGTCGATCAGGTGAAATTTTCCGCCCGGAATCGCAATGCCCATTGAGCCCTTCTTCTCCACCGCCTTCTCCGCCGGCAGATAGCCCATACGCGCAGTTGCCTCGCACTGACCGTACATAACAACAAAGCGCTTGCCGCTCTCGGCGGCATAGGCAGCGAACTTCTCATGCAGCTCCGGCAGAATTTTGCCGCCTGCCTGCGTCATATAGCGCAGCGACGGCAGCTTCATGCGGTAGAAGCGGAGTCTGTCCAGCATCTCGTAGGTATACGGGACGCCGCCGAACGAAGTCGCCTCAGATTCCTTGAAGAAGCTCCAGAATTCCTTTTGCATCAGCGTTTTCTCGGTCATGAGCAGCGTTGCGCCGACAAGGAAATGGCTGTTGATGATCGAGAGACCGTAGGTGTAGTTCATCGGGAGCGTTGTGATCGGACGCTCAGTCGCATCCAGCTCCAGATACTGCACGATCGCGCGCGCATTATCGAGAATATTCTCATAGGACTGCCGCACAAACTTCGGCGAGCCGGTCGAGCCGGAGGTCGTCAGGAGCAGTGCGAGCTCGTCATAGAGCGGGTAGTTTGCGGTAAATCCGGTTTTGAGCAGCAGATAATCATAACGTTCAAAGACCGGCTGCATCTGCGGGAACTGCGCTGCCTGATCCTTCGGCGCCCAGAGGTACGCCGGTTCATAGGTCTCGAGCAGATGCGAAAGCAGCTCCGATTCCAGATGGCTGTTGAGCATCACCGGCACAATGCCGTGGCTCAGAAAGCTGTAATATCCGAATGCCGAACCGATCTCGTTGCGGCACAGTGAGAACACAAGACATCTCCCGCCGACGGCCTCTGCCAGTTCGTCAGCGTGCAGTCCCAGTTCTTTGTATGTGACCTGACGGTTCTGATCGTCCTGTAAAGCAACCGATTCGCCGAATCCGGAAATGTCCCAGATTTGTTTCATCAGAATGTCACCCCGTACTCATCCTTCGCAAGAATCTCCTTGCCCTTTTCATAAGAGCTGAAGTCGATGATGTCATCGGTATCCATCATGATATCGAATGCATCCTCGAGTGCAGCGATCAGGGACATATGACCGACGGAATCCCATGCTGCGATATCCTGATACTTCAGACCCTCGAGCTGATCCTCGCCGATCTCAAAGGTGTCCGTAAATGCCTGATTGTACTTTTCGAGATTATTCATGATTCTTCTTTCCTTTCATCACATGTGCGCGCCCTGAAGCGCTGCAAGAATTTTGTTTTTCATGCATTCGGCGGTCAGCCCGCTCTCCTGCATCTGATACGGATAGCTGCCGGAATGCACAAACAGATCGCTGATACCGACCGGTATCACCGGCTGATGTGCGCCGCGCTCGCAGAGCACCTCTGCAACGGCGCTGTAAAGTCCGCCGTAGATGCTGTGCTCCTCTGCCGCGACAAGCAGCTTGTGATTTGCATTTGCCTCTAAAACAGCTTCGCGGTCAAGCGGCTTGACCGTGTGCATGTTGAGCACCGAGCAGGATACATCGGATGCCTCAAGCAGCTTCGCCGCCTGCATCGCAACAGAAACCATCGAGCCGGATGCGATGATGCAGACATCTGTACCCTCGCGCAGTGTCACCGCCCTGCCGATCTCAAAGTCATAATCCTCTTTGTAGACGATCGGCGTATTCATCGGGCCGGTCAGACGGATATAGGTCGGATCCGGCGTTTTTGCCGCAGCCGTCACCGCCTTGACGATCTCCGTGCAGTCTGCCGGAGAAATCACGGTGATATTCGGCAGGGCGCGCATCAGTGCGACATCCTCCACGCTGATATGCGTTGCTCCGAGAATGCCCGCGCCGTAGCCTGCCGTCAGACCGATCAGCTTGATCGGCAGCTTCATATATGACATGTTAACGCGCACCTGATCGGCGCAGCGGGAGGCGCAGAAGCTCGCGTAGGTGTTGACAAACGGGATGAATCCCTCTTTTGCAAGACCGGCGGCTGCTGCAAGCATATTCTGCTCTGCGATGCCAAAATTATACAGTCTGTCCGGATGGGCAGCTTTATAGCGCTCCAGTCCCGAAAAGAAGCAGAGATCCGCTGTCAGCATCAGCGTCTCCGGCATTGTTTCGGCGAGCTCGAGCGCAGCCGTTCCGAAGGCACCGCTCGGGCCGAGCAGCGACCATGTCCGGATATTTTTCTTATTGATCTCAATCATTGCTGTTCCCCAATTCTGCAAGCGCCTGCTCGTACTGATCCTTTGTCAGCGCGGCATTGTGGAATTTCCAGTTGTTTTCCATAAAGGAGATTCCCTTGCCCTTGACGGTATGCGCCAGAATCGCAAGCGGCTTGTCTCCGCGGTGTGCATAGGCATCGAGGATTGCAGCCGGATCGTGTCCGTCAATCTGGATGGTATCCCAGCCGAAATCCTGCCATTTCTGCTCAAACGGTGCCATGTTCATGACCGTTTCGGTATTGCCGTCATACTGGATCGCATTCATATCGACAACAGCGACGAGCTGATTCAGCCCGAAGTGACTTGCACTCGCTGCTGCCTCCCAGACGGAGCCTTCATCGCATTCTCCGTCTCCGAGGAACACAAAAACGCGCGATTCGGTATTCTGCTTCCGCTGCAGCGCCAGTGCAACACCGACACCGAGCGAGAGTCCCTGCCCGAGGCTGCCGCTGGCAAATTCGATGCCGTTCAGCCCGTTCAGCGAGGGGTGACCGCCGAGTCTGCTGCCGTCCTGCTTGAAAGTCGCAAGCTCCGATTCCTCGATGATGCCCGCCTCCGCCATTGCAGGATAGAGTGCCATTGCCGCATGTCCCTTGCTGAGGATCACGCGGTCTCTGCCCTCCCATTCGGGATCATCCGCATGAAACCGCAGACATCCGGAATAGAGGCAGGTCAACAGCTCCACGATCGAGAGGCTGCCGCCGAGATGTGCGCCCGTTTTTCCGACGTTCCATGTCATCTCAATGATCCGGCGCCGGTTTTTCAGCGAGAGCGCACGGCATGTTTCAATCAGCTTTGCATCAGCCATCACATACCTCCGTCTACGCGGATTACTTGTCCTGTCATATAGCTTGCGCAGTCACTCGCGAGAAATGCGATGACATTCGCAATTTCCTCCGGTCTGCCCATGCGCTTCATCATGATCTTGGAGAGAATCTCGTTTCTGAGATCGTCCTCAATCTGCGCACCCATGCTGGTTTCGGTCATGCCGGGGGCGACCGCATTGACGCGGATGCCGTTCGGCGCAAGCTCTCTTGCGAGCTTCTTCGTGCCGCCGATGACAGCCGCCTTGCTCGCTGCATATTCATACTGCGCCGGATCGCCGTCAATACCGGCAATCGAGGCAACATTGACGATGCTGCCGCTCTGCTGCCGCAGCATCAGTCTGGAGATATACTGTGTCAGGAGTGTGAGGGCAAAAAAGTTGACCTCAAACACCTTTTTCATCTTGTCCATGCCGGTCATGTGGAAGCTGGTGCTGTCCGCCGCGATGCCCGCGATATTGGCAAGGACATCGACGGAGACCTTCTTCGAGCGGATCTGCTTGACCGCCTCCTTGACCTGCTCCTCATCGGTGACATCAAAGTAAACCGGCTGAATCCAGACGCCGTGTTTCTCCGCGATTTCCGCCCACTGCGATTCAAAGCGCGGATTCTGACGGAACTCGCACGCCCAGATATTGGCGCCGTTTGCCGCAAAGCACTCAACAGCAGCCATACCGATACCGCCGCCGGCGCCGGTGATGACTGCATTTCTGTTATCCAGAATCTTCATGACAAAAAATCCTTTTCTTCAGATTTCAAAGATGTTTCGTAAGGCAGTAGCTCATTTCCTCGACCTGATAATCAAAGAGTGCGTGCAGCTTCAGAATCGGGAGATTATTGGAAGACACGCCGGTCACGATTTTTCTGTAACCGTTCTGTGCCGCATATTTCGTGATCATAAAGATCGGTGCAAAGCCGAGTCCTTTATCCTTATACGCCGGCAGCACGCCGCCGAGGAACGCATTGGCAGTTGCCGGATCGGGCTTTGCGCAGATATCAAAGGCGACCGGCTCATCCTTATAGCGGATGATCAGCAGATCGGCGCCCTGTTCGAGCACATCCTTTGTCCAGCAGGCATACCGGTTGCCGGCAGCCGCCTGTCCGAATGCAGGGTCTCTCGCGACCTTATCGGTTGTGAACATCTCACCGCTCCGGATGACATCGAGCACCATCTGTGTTTCTGCCTCCGTCGCGATTGTGCAGGAGAGGAACGGTTCAAACCGCTGATAGATCCGCGGCATTTCGACCGCACCTTTCAGCTTCCGGCTGATCCGCAGATTTGTCTCGATCATCCGGAATCCCGCATCCTGTGCGTGCAGCAGCACATCGGTATTGCCGCACGGAATATGCATCACCTGATACACCTCGGAATGCGCTGCGATCTCCTGTGCAATATCCGCCCACCTGTCCTTCGGTTCAATCATGAACTCTGCGCTGGACGGCACGCCGAGATTGCGCGTTTCCCACGGCGTCAGCTTTACAATCATCTCTTGTTCTCCTTTATTTCTTCTCGGTGATTGTCTTGCCTTCCTCGTCTCTGTATACGCCTTTTCGCAGCAAGACAGTGGAAATGGTGCGGAAAAAGATTTTTACATCGAGCAGAAACGAGACATTGTTTGCATAGTAGACGTCTTCCTTGAAACGCTCATGCAGATCAATGCTGTTGCGGTGATACGCCTGACTGTAGCCGGTGAGACCCGGACGGACATTCAGCTTCTGATCCTCATCGCCGCGGTAGACATCAAGTGCATCCGGCAGGTCGGGGCGCGGGCCGATCAGGCTCATATCGCCCTTGAGGATGTTGAGAATCTGCGGCGTTTCATCCAGCGAGGTCTTGCGGATGAATCTGCCGATCTTCGTCACTCTCGGGTCCTCATCGCCGTTGTAGGTGCTGCCGTCCTCATTGCGGAGATCCGGCGCATTGACGCGCATCGAGCGGAACTTATACATCTTGAATACCTTTTTGCCCCTGCCGAGACGCGGTGCGTTGTAGAACACCGGTCCCTTGTCCTCGATCACGATAAACGGCGCGATGAAGATGAAAATCAGCGCAAAAAAGGGCAGCCCGATCAGTGCGATCAGAATGTCAAGTAATCTTTTCACAAACTTTCCGTACATAAATCACGATTCTCCCGTGTAAAGATCAGGCATGAAAGCCGTACTCCGCGAGCACAGCGGTATAGGTCTCAATGACAACAGCGACATCCTCATCCGTCAGGCAGGTGTGCAGCGGCAGCGTGATCTCGTTTGCGAACTGCGCATATGCATTCGGATAATCCTTGATGTCAAAGCCGAGCTTTTTGTATGCGGTGTGCATCGGCAGCGGCTTATAGTGAACATTGCAGGAAACGCCCCGCTCTGCCATCTTGATGATGATTTCAGAGCGCTGCTCCGGCGTGATGCCCGGTACTCTTGTGATATAGAGGTGACCGGAGGATGCATGATCCTCGGTATAATGCGGGAGCGTCAGGATGCCGAGCGGCTTGAACGCTGCATCGTAGCGCGCAATGATCTGCTTTCTGCGTGCAAGCATCGCAGGATAGCGCTGCATCTGTGCAAGGCCGAGTGCCGCAGCGACATCGGTCATGTTGCACTTGTACCATGTGCCGACGATATCGTATTCCCATGCGCCGAGCTGCGTTTTTGCCAGTGCGTCCTTGCTCTGACCGTGCAGGCTCAGGAGCTGAAGCTGATGATAAATCTGTTCATCGTCGATGCCGTCAATCGTGCGCCATGTCAGTGCGCCGCCCTCGGCAGTGGTGAAGTTTTTGACAGCGTGGAACGAGAACGACGAGAAATCAGCGATGCTGCCTGCCATTCTGCCGTGCCACTGTGCGCCGAAGGCATGTGCCGTATCCGCGCAGACTGCCACTCTGCCGATTGCCTTCTGAATCTCGTTCGAGGGCTTGAACAGCGCCTTCTTGCGCTCGACAATCGCGAAGATGCGGTCATAATCGCAGGGAACGCCTGCCAGATCAACCGGAATGACCGCCTTGGTCTTTTCGGTGATTGCAGCTTCCAGTGCGTCATAATTGATCTCAAGGCTGTCCTTTTCGATGTCCACGAGCACAAGCTTTGCGCCGACATGGCAGACAACGGAAGCGGAAGCCGTATAGGTATATGCGGGGACGATGACTTCATCGCCCTCCCCGATGCCGAGGATGCGGAGCGCCATTTCCGCACAGGCGGTCTGCGAATTCAGACATACTGCACGGTTGACGCCGACATACTCTGCGATCTCTTTTTCAAGCTTCTTGGTGCGCGGACCGGTGGTGATCCAGCCGGAGCGAAGTGCATCGCTCACTTCCTGAATTTCCGCCTCGGAAATATCAGGCGGGCTGAAGGGAATGGTCTTGTGTTCTTGCTCTCTCAACTTTCTAAATCTCCTTTTCACTCATGTGCAGCGCCTAGCGCTCTGAGGTATTGGCTATTGTATTCTCAGCCCGCAGCAGGCATCTGCCGCAAGCCGGTCACTGTCTGTATTCAGCTTGTCAAAAAGGAATTGCTTTGCGATGATTCTCTGCGCCTGTTTATCCGCCCGTTCCGAAAAAATCCGGATACAGCAAAACCACGCCGGAAAAATCCTCAGCACGCACAGGCTTGTGCGGTGCAAGTGCAGCAGAAGATCCGGCAGAGACATTCCGTCCCTTCCGGAGCAGTGAAAGGTTCGCTTTCAGCAGGACGGGGCGGGTCGCCCGTGCCTTGTCATTTCTTTGCGCATAGAGTCAAATTTCGGCGTAGATTCTATATATTGCCAGATTGCATTCAGAGCCGGATATCCGCCGGTTTTCGCGGCAGATCTTCAAAAGGGCATAGGGGCGCTCTCTGTTACTTTATATTATAGCACGAGGAATGGTGTTTGTCAATACCCCACAAAAACATCCCATGCGGTTTGTGAAAAACGCCTAGTATTCAGGATTGCTTTTCGTCACTTTTCCCGTATAATGATATCAAAAAACAAGATATTTCGCAGCTTTCCGGAAAGAAGCAGTTTTTGGGGCGTCACCAGCAAAACAGCGCGATTTGCTGCAAATAAAAAATGTCCTAAACGCTCATAGAAAAGCATTCAGGACATTTTGCAATATGGAGACAAGGGGACTCGAACCCTTGACCTCACGGATGTGAACCGTGCGCTCTAACCAGCTGAGCTATGCCTCCGTAGCGCTGCCAGATTATTATAACACAATCCGCAGGATTTGTCAAGCCCCCATTTTATTTTTGCCGGATTTCCGCGACGGAGTCCCCATTTATAATTCGTCGGAGACACTTTATCTGAAAGCTGAGCCGTCCGGTTTCAAATCCGGACGGCTTGATGCTTTGATTCGTATTACAGCGTCGGGAGCTGCGGGGTGCTGTCCTCTGCCTTGGGCTCCTTCGGCTTGCCGAGTACCCAGCCGAATGCCGTGCCGCAGATGCCGCCGACAATATGTGCCATCTGGGAGATGCCGTCATTCGGGTGAATCACCGCGTTGATGATCTGACCGCTCAGATACAGAATCGCAACCAGAATCAGCGTGATCGGAATGCTGCCCTTTTTGTAATTCGCAAAGGAGCTGAGCAGGATCAGCATGAAGACAATGCCGCTTGCGCCGAGCAGTGCGCTCTTGAAAATCAGAATCTGGATCAGACCTGTGACAACCGATGTGATCGCGATCATCTCAAGCAGCAGCTTCGAGCCGTACTTCTCCTCCATGAGCGGGCCGAGCAGCAGGATATACATGAAGTTCCCGAGGAAATGCGAATAATCCGCGTGACCGAGCACATGCGTGAACAGCCGCACATAGGTCATCGGATTCGCCCACCCTGAGGCGTATACGGAGAAAATATACTTGTTTGTCCAGCCGTGCGTGATGAAGTTCAGCAGCAGCGCGACCGCTGAGATGAGCGTCATCGTCAGAATCACAGGCGAGTTGTACTGGAATTTTGCAAAAATCTTTTTCATGTCAGTTTCCTCCGTTTTTGTTGTTTTTTGTTATATGCAGAATGGCTGCACAGACAGCGCACGAATGCGCCGTCTGTACAGCAAATGCACATATTCAGATGAGTTTTGCGATTGTTTTCAGAATCAGAATGACATCGTCGCCGTCCGGCTTGCCGTCCTTGTTCATATCGGCATTGAGCTTGCCCTGCGTCTCAATTTTCGCCGTTGTATCCTCAGCATTGAAGCGGGCAAGCAGAACAGCATCGGAAACATCCACTGTTTTATCGAGATTGACGTCGCCCCGAAGACCCGCCTGCTGTGCAGGCTCGGTGGTCTTTGCAGGCGCGGTTGTTGTCTGCTTGGGTTCCGTGGTCTGCTTCGGCTGATCGGTGCCGCTGCCCTTGAACAGATCCTTCGGCAGCTCATCGAGCGTGACGCAGAAATCGCTGTTGTAGAGCTTCTTGACTTCATCCTTATCCTGATACTTTTCACCGGTGACGAACGGAGTATCGGCGGTGTCATACCACGGGCAGAAGTAGAGCCAGTAGGCATGCTCGACTTCCATGTTGTTCATGCTCGGGATCGAATCGTTCTCTGCCATCGCGACCATCTTGCCGCCGTCCACATATCCGACGAGCTTATAGAAGATGCCGGTCTCTGCATCGAGGTTCGGTCCGGAGGTCTTTCCGTCGTGCCGGTTATATTGAGTATTATACTTATCAAACGCCGCAATGTCAACCCTTTTTTCACCGGAATACCAAAGTGCGGAGTCATCCGACCATGCATAGAGATTCTGCTCCCAGATCAGATTGTGCAGTCCGTACTCGTTTTCGAGGGTATCCTGCAGGAATGCCCAGAGCTCCTTGTAGACCTCTGCGCCCTCCTTTGCCCACCAGAACCATGCGCCTTTTCCGTCCTTGCCGCCGTTGCCCTCAGCCTCGTGGAACGGGCGGAAGATCACCGGAACGCCTGCCTCCTGAATCTTTGTGAGCTCCGCTGCGAGATACTTCATGCAGAGCTGGAAGTAATCGTATTCGGCGGTGCCCTCCTTGAGGCAGTTCGCCGCGACGAAATCGGTCTTTTCGGTATAGGTGGTCTTGGAGAAATCGAGCGGCTCGCCGAGCGTGTAATCCGCCATTCTCGTCGGGACGTTGATATGCCACGAAGCCGTGCAGATGCCGCCCTTTTCATTTGTCCACTCGATCATGCGGTCTGCAACGCCGTCATCCCAGCGGTAGCAGGGGCAGTAGCTGCCGAAATCAAAGCCCTGAATCGCCGGATATTTGCCGGTCATCTCGTGGATGAGGTTGATATCGTTGTTATAGTTATTATAGGTATAATTGCGGTTCTGGGTGCTGTAGGTGTAAACCTGACCGTCCTTGCCGGTGCAGTGCCAGTAGAACTCGTTGCCCTGCTCATCCTTATCCTTGCTTTCGCGGTCGATTTCATAGGTGTTGCCGTCGGAATCGACGCAGGAATCCGAGGCTGCATCATAGCGGATCGTGGTCTGCACCTGATTGCCGCCGCCGTAGATCTGCTGCTGACCGGAGAGAATCTGCTTGCCGTAAACGCTGTGCAGATACTGCATCAGTGCCTTGGTCTCGGGCGTTGCATCAGGATCGCAGGGAACCGCGCTCGCCTTGGAAAGATCAGGGAACTCCGCCGCGGTGACGGTCACATAGTCAATCGCCATGTAGCCGTACTTGTTGACAAAGTCGATCGTGTTCTTGCCCTTGTTCAAGCGCACCATGCCGAAGTCGAAATCCGTCCACTCCTTTGTATAAGGAACGGTGGTGTGATACTCACTGCCGTTGACCTCGACGGTCTGATAGCGCCCCTCCTCATTGAGGATCTGTGCGCCGTGAACGGTGATCGCATACATGCCGTCCGCCGGGACCTCCATCGTGAAGCCGAGCGTTGCATTGGTCAGATAGGCAAAGCCCTCGCCGCTGTAGCCCGGCAGCTCGTTCTCATAGATTTTTGTCCAGAGATCGGCGCCGGTCAGGTCTTCGCCCTCGATCCGGAACGGGGCTGCTGAATCCGCAGCCGTGACAGGCAGCGCAGTCAGTGCGCCGCAGGCGATGGCAGCGGCAGAAATGCCCGCTGTCAGCTTTCTGGAAAATGTTTTCATGGTAATCTCTCCCCTGATAAGGTTTATATCTTTCGGAACCGCAGCAATCCCGCGGTTTCTCACTCTGATTATATCACAAATGCACAAAAATTTCAAGTGTTTCGGGTATTTTCGCTGTCATGCGCAAAGGATAAGCGCCGCAAAATCCGTTAAACTGTGAAACCTGTCAAGAACGAAATCAGAAGTAAATAATAGATGAAGTTACCGCCGTCCCCTGCCCGAAGCGCAGCTGAAACAGGGCGTTTACAAATTGAAAGAGGAATCCGCTTCACGGATGCTATTTCAGAATGGGCACCTCTATCGCAGGTGCCCAAGCCCCCGAGCTCTTGAACGCCGGGGTATTTCGTGCTCTGCGGAGCACGACGAGGGCTCTGCCCCTCGACCCCGCAAGCCTTTGAAAAGGCTTGCGCGAAACTTTTATATTGACATCGCCGGCTGCGAAATGATAAATTCCTGTTTCGCCGCCTGCATTGCCGGCGCATCTTGACAAAGAGTAAACACCGGTGATATAATAAAACATATACAATTGACGAATCCGCAGGAGGTGGAATTCATGCCGGAACTGGAATGTCTGACAACCGAAACCGAAGCGCAGTCCGCAGCGCAGAGCTGTGTGCCGGATTGCCCGTGTCAGCCCGATCAGCGCGAAAATGAGTGCTTTCCGTATTTCTCGGGCACCGAGCAGGAAAGCTGATGTATTACCGTTTTCAGCCGCAGGTCTACCCGGTTGCGGGCGCCGCAGGTATCTGCATCTATGACCTGAAGCAGCGAAAGCTCTGGCATGCCTCCGCGGACATGATGCCGCTGCTCCGGCGCGCATGCAGCGACGGGGATGCTGCGTGCTCCCCCGCCGAATCGGAACTGCTCCGGCAGATGTGTGACGCCGGTCTGATCAAAGAAACCGACGCACCTGCGCCCTTTCCCGATATCACGGCGCTGCGCCGGAAAACAGCCGTCAGGCAGGCGTGGATTGAACTCTGCACGGACTGCAATCTGCACTGCCGCCACTGCTACAATGAAGCATCCGGCACCGGCATCCGCATGTCACAGGCGGATTTTGCGCTGGTCTGCAATCGCCTGCAGCAGGCGGAGATCGACGATATCCAGATCATCGGCGGCGAACCGTTCCGGCATCCGGATATCTGCGAAATGCTCGTATCTGCTGCAAAACGGTTCCGCCGCATCGAGATTTTCACAAACGGCACGCTCCTCACCGAAGCGCACTGCCGTCTGCTCAAAGCGCTGGATATCCGGCTCGCGCTCTCGGTCTATTCGGATGTGCCGGAGATGCACGATGCGGTCACGGGAATCCGCGGCTCGCACAGCGCCGTCATGCGGACAATCGAACGGCTGCGGCAGTATGCAATTCCCTTTCGCACGGCTGCAATCGCGATGAAGGGCATAGACGCCCCCGATTCCGCCGATGTTGTGCGCATGAGCGGCAGAGGCAGTCTCGGTCTGCTGACGCCGGAGCTGCTCCGCAAAAAGCTCATCACAAAAGAGACATTCCGCCGCCCGCCCGATCCCGAGCGCGTGATCGCTGCGGTCAGCGGGAATCCCTGTTTTGCGCGCAAAATCTATATCGCCGCTGACCTGACGGTCTATCCCTGCGTCATGGAGCGCAGGATGCGGCACGGCAGTCTGCGGGAAAATCCGCTCGCCGCGATGCTCGATCAGGCGATACTGCGCTTCAGCCGCGACCGCATCCCCGCATGCAGCATCTGCGAATACCGCTATGCCTGCGCGCCCTGTCTGCCGGATGCGCTCTTGGATGATCCGGCGGAAAAGCCCTACTTCTGCACCTACGATGCCGCGAACGGCATCTGGAATGATCCGGCAGCTCAGATTGCTGCCATTCTCGGAGGAAACACATGAAAAAACGCATATCCTGTCTGCTTGCCGCCGTGCTGACCTGCTGCAGCATCCCTTCCGGCACATGGTTCGAGACATCCGCTGCGGAGGATAACACGCCGCGGATCGCCGCCGCGGAAATCAGCGCACAGCCCGGCGAAACAGTCACCGTCCCGCTGACTGTGCAGCACAATCCCGGCATTGCGGCGCTCAGCATCAGCATCACCTACGATGCCAGTATGCTCACGCTGCTCGACGCACAGAGCAAACCTGACTGGGATACCGCCGTATTTCTCGCGGGCGGTGACAAAACACAAACGCCGTATCTGCTCAACTGGGATTCCGAAGCGAGCACGGATTACACCGCGGACGGCATCCTTGCAGAGCTGCGGTTTGCCGTTGCGGAGGGCGCGACCGGCGATGCCGTGATCGAAGTCGCGGTCAATCAGGAATCCACCTTCCACGCGGATTTCACCGAATCGAAATTTGAGACCCAAAACGGCATGATTCATATCGCCGCGGAGACAACCGCGCCGGTCACAACAACCGAAACCACAACGTCAACTACGGAAACCACAACATCCACCACCGTAACTACAACATCAACCACTGTAGCTACAACCTCAACTACTGTGGCTACAACCACCGAGGCAACAACTGAAACCGCCGTCATGACAACCGCCGAACCGGCACAGGCGGCGTTCCTGCGCGGTGATGTGGATGACAACGGCACGGTGGATGTCACCGATGCGCAGCTCACGCTTGCAGCCTATGCGCGGCGCATTGCAGGCAAGCCGCTCGGGCTGACCGATCCGCAGTTCCGTGCTGCAAATGTCAATCTCGACGAGCAGCTCAGCGTCGAGGATGCGCAGTTCATCCTGAAATATTACGCGCGCAACACTGTCGCGAAGAACCCGACTACATGGGAGGAACTGCTGCAGTCAAACGGATGAAGAACAAATAACAAAGCCGCTTCGGTCAGACCGGAGCGGCTTTGTGCTGTCTATTCATAAAACGGGTCTCGGGATACGAAAAGCCTCATCCAAATCCGCCGGAGACAACCCTGCTCATGCGAGAAGGATTCGGCGGAGGAGGGAGAGATCGGCGGCGGTGAGCTTTTTGTCACCGTTCAGATCCGCTGCGGCTGCCTGCTCTGCGGTCAGCGCTTTCTTCGTCAGCAGATGATTCAGCAGCGCGGTGAGATCAGACTGATCGGTCTTGCCGTCACCGGTGATATCGCCCGCCTTGAGACTGGTTGTGAATTTGAAGCTGTCCACATTCATCAGGAATCCGTCCTCGCCCTCGAACACCAGATACAGCGTATGAGTGCCCGATGCGCCGGAGACATCGCAGTCAAAGACCTTCCATGCTGTCCAGCCGCCTGTGCCGCTGACATTGCATGTACCGATCAGCTTGCCGGTCGGCGAATCAAGATGCAGCGCGATTTTGCCGCCCTCGGTATCGCTGCCCGCCTGCACGGTGAAGCCCTGCGCTCCTGCGCCGAAATCCACGTTTCTGAACGCGATATAGTCACCGGGCTGAATGTATCCGATATCGGCGGTGCCGCCGTCGCGCTGCTCAATCTGCACGCCGCTCTGACGGTCATAGTCCTCGGCTTCGATCAGCTCATATGCGGAGCGGGTCGGTTCCGGCTCATCGGATTCCGCGTAAATCTCCAGCTTGTCGATCACTGCCGGTGCGGGATTCTTCGATTCGGTGTGCAGCATCACGCGCGCATAGCGTGCCTCGAATGTCTCGATATTGCGGCTGAACTGCTCCTGCGTTGTGCTGAGATAATGCTCCACGGAAGTCCACGTTTCGCCGTCCTTGCTGAGCAGCAGCTCGAAATCGCGCGGATAATCCGTGTTCTGATTCGTCACGCCTGCGAGCCTGACGCCCCAGCGGCTGACCGGATAGACCTTGCCGAGATCGACTGCCGTCCATGTATTGACGGTGTCCGCCGGTACCCATGCCGCCGGATTGCTGCCTGCTGTCTCGTTCGTAACGGTCTGCTTGTTCCATGCAACATTGCGCTGCGGTGCAGCCTCCTCGATTTCCAGCGCATCATTCAGGCGGTAGACCTTGCCCTTTTCGGTCTCAAAGCTGACCGTTTCGCCCTGATAGGAAACCGTGCAGGTATTGCCGGATCTGGAGAAAATCTCCGCGGAGACAAGCTGACCGTTCTTCCATTCCTGATTGACCTCGAAGCCGCCGCGCGCGCAGAGACCGTTTGCATGACCGGTCGCCCACTGCTCCGGCAGTGCAGGAATCAGCTTGATGACGTCATCGTGGCTCTGCAGCAGCATCTCCGCGACGCCGGATGTAAAGCCGAAGTTGCCGTCGATCTGGAACGGCGGGTGTGCGTCCCAGAGATTGTCATACAGTCTGCCGTAATTGTTGACCGGCGAGACAAGGAGCTTGACCAGATTGTATGCGTGCGGACCGTCCTCGAGGCGTGCCCAGCAGTTGAGCTTCCATGCCTCGGACCAGCCCGTGCCATCATCGCCTCTTGCATTCAGGCTGACTGCCGCTGCCTGTGCGAGTGCGGGCGAGGTATCCTTGGTGATGAATCTGCCCGGGAACAGGCTGTACATATGCGAAATGTGACGGTTCTTCTCGTTTTTCGCATCCCAGTCATATGCCCATTCCTGAATCTGCCCCCAGCTGCCGATTGTATCCGGCTTGATGCGTGTCAGGCTGCCGAGCAGGTCGCTCCGGAACTGCGCATCTGTGCCGAGCAGATCAGCCGCTTCGATCACATCGGTGAACAGGTGGCGTGTCAGCGAGTTGTCCATCGCGATGCCGTAGGCACATGCCGCGCCCTGTCCGCCGCTGCCGCCGGGCGTATTGACCTCCGGCGAGGTGCTCGGGAACACAACCTGATAGCTGTTGCCGTCGATCTTCGCGTCACGGAGAATCGAGTTGAGGAAGGTCGCGCTGCCCTTGATCACCGGATAGATCTCGTTGAGGTATTCCGCATCCTGATTGAAGCGGTATGCATCATAAAGCATATCGGAAATCCATGCAGCGCCCGTCGGCCACATGCCCCATGCGCCGTCAATCGGGCCGGTGCGGTTCCAGAGGTCGGTGTTGTGATGCACCACCCAGCCGTCCGAAACGCCGTAGACCTCCTGCGCGGTCTGGTTTCCGTTGACCTGCATCGCCTTCGCCTTTTCAACAAACGGGCGGAAGCATTCCTCCAGATTCGTTGTCATCGCAGGCCAGTAATTCATTTCGTAGTTGATGTTGGTTGTGTATTTGCAGCCCCATGCCGGATCGCGGAACTTGTTCCAGATGCCCTGCAGGTTCATCGGTTCGGAATCGCGCGAGGCGGCGATCATCATATATCTGCCGTACTGGAACAGCACCTCGACGAGCTTCGGATCATTGTTTCTGCCGAAATCGGCGATGCGCGACGGAACCGGCTTTGCGGCACTGGATGCATCTCCGCCGAGCTCCACGTCCACGCGGCTGAACAGTTCCTGATAATCCGCCAGATGCGCGGATTTCAGCTCGCTGAAGGATTTGCCTGCCGCCGCTTCGAGATCCTTTGCGGCATTGCCCTTTTCATCGCCGTTGCAGGTCCTGGAATCGACATAGTTCGTCCGGATCGAGGTCAGCACGAGGACGGAATCCGCGCCGGTGACCGTGACCTTTCCGCCGCCTGCGGAAACCTTGCCGCCCTCGGGGATCACCTTCGTTCTGGTCGAGAACCAGACCGCGAACGGCATGCCGTATTCCGAATCGCCGTGGCCGTTCATCACAAGCGTATCGTCGCCGTCGGTCGCGACACTGAACTGATCCTTGAGCGAGCAGTCATAGGAAGCCGTCAGGGAGACACTGCCTGCCGATTCGCAGGAAATGCGCGTCACAATCACCTGATCGGGATAGCTGACGAAGCTCTCTCTGGTATAGCGCTTGCCGTTTGCCGTGTAGGAGCAGCCTGCAATCGCGGTGTTCATATCGAGATAACGGTCATAATTTGCGACATTGCTGTGACCGGTATCGAGATTGAGCGTGCCGATCGACTGGTACTTCGCCTCGCCGCCGCCGATCATCTGGGAGCCGATCGTGCCGTCGGCATCCTTATATTTGCCTGCGAGCATCTGCTGCCAGCAGCGCTCCATCGTATCTGCGGATACTTTTTTATTGTTGTTGCCGGGACCGCCGCTCCAGAAGGTCGCTTCGTTCAGATCGAAGCGCTCTGTCGGGCAGTTGCCGTAGACCATGGCGCCGAGTCTGCCGTTGCCGAGCGGCAGGGCTTTGTAGAAGGATTCATCGTTATCCCACGCATTGCCGGAAAACTTGGTGCCTGCGGATGTGCTGTAGTGCAGAATCAGATCGCTGTCTTCCGCTGCACTGACCGGTTGTACGGATGCGCTGCGCAGAGACGGCACTGCTCCGCTGAATGCAGCGGATGCAAGAACCAGCGCACAGACTGCCGCACTGAACCTGCGGACAAATGATTTCATGCCAATACCCCCTAATAAATTTGCGTTTCCACTGATAATTCTCCCCTTCCGGATCGTTCCGGAGAACGTCCGGATTTCTATATACAGATTTATTATAGCATATTCCGGAATGATTTGTCAATAGTCACAAAAATATTCTTGATTTGTACTTTGATTTATGGCAATATGCGGCAATATTTTTATAAGAAAGTTGCAAATATGACAATACAACCGGACATAACGCCGGGGAGCGGCATGAAAAAACTGCACCGCCGCAGATTTCGCAGCAGTGCAGTTTGAAGTGCGTGTATTAAGTTTACAAATATAAAAAAGGTATCCGCTTCGCGGATGCTATTTCAGAACATCAGGTGGGGCTTTCTGCTCCGGATGCGCTCCAGCGCAACCGCCGCAGCCGCATATACAACGCCCGAGCCGATCGCCTGCACACAGTTTCCGGGCACTGTCCCGATGAACTGCGCAGCCCATCCGCCGTAGAGGATCACCGCCGTCACCCAGTAGCCGATCACCGAGACGATGCCGCATGCGGCAAGACCCATGATCCGCCGCAGATCAACCGGACGTTTGCCGCCGATCAGCGAAAACACCAGCGCGAGCAGTCCCTTGATAAGAAAGGTCGGCAGCGCATACATCGGATATCCCGAGAGCAGATCCGCCAGCATGCCGCCCACCGCAGACGCCCCGATTGCATAGGGCATCGGCAGCATCGCCGCCGCAAGATAGATCACCGCGTCACCGCAGTGGATATAACCGTTCCCGACCGGAATATGCAGCGTCGCAGTGAACAGCGCCGTCAGCGCCGCAAACAGCCCTGCATATACCATAAAAATCAGCTTTTCATTTTCTTTGTTCTTCTCCATCCTGATTACCTCCCAGCCGATAGAGCAGCGGTTCAAACAGAACACCCTCCGCAGCAGGGGTATTCTGCCGCAGCGTATCCTGTGTCACTTCCGATAAAAATGCACCTGCAGCCGCAACTGCATCCGGCAGCGATCTGCCGCGTGCCAGTGCGCCGCACAGTACGGATGCAAACAGATCACCCGTGCCCGAGAACAGACACTCCGTCCGGTGAACTGCCGAATAGGACGCTTTGCCGTCCAGATATGTCAGGTTGCCGATCTGATTCTCCTGCACAATGCCCGTGATCACGGCAGCGCCGCATCCGAGCTCCATCAGCGACTTTGCAAGCTGCTCCGCCTCGTGCAGATGCAGACATTCACCGTGATATTCCGCGCCGGTCAGCAGACATGCCTCCGTGATATTCGGCGTGATGACATCCGCCTCCGAGACCAGTTCGCGCACGGCATCGCAGAGTTCAAGGGTATAGGTGCTGTAGCGCCTGCCCTCATCGCCCATGACCGGATCCAGCAGAATTTTGCATGCCGGATTCTTCTGCTTCTGCATTTCAAAAAAGCGGCGGACCATTCCGATCTGACCGAGCGAGCCGAGAAATCCGGCGTAGATCCAGTCAAAATCGAGATCGCTCCAGCTGTCAAAATAGTCCGTCAGGGTATCTGTCAGGTCTGTAAATGTATACTGCGGGAATCCGGTGTGCTTTGAGAGCACGGCAGTCGGCACAGGACATGCCTGCACGCCCATCACCGACAGCACCGGAAGTGCCGTTGTCAGCGAGCATCTGCCGAAACCGGATAGATCATTGATACAGGCAACGCGCGGTACCGTTCGCATTGGCTGTCCTCCTGCTTCGTTTTCGGATTTGCAGGCGGCTTTCCCCGTCTGCTACACGCATTATACCACGTTTCGCCCGAAATTGCAAGAGCATCCGCGATACAGCTTTCCGATACGCAGCAATCGGTTTTTTTGATAATGAGAAAATAGAAATGAGAAATTAGAAATTGCGGTGTCCGCTCCGCGGACGGATTTATAATATAGTGAGGAGATAGGAGTGAGAAGTGAGGAGTTGCGGTGTCCGCTGCGCGGACGATTATTAATAGTGGGGAGTACGGGTTTGGGCGGAGCCCATTATCAATCATCGCGAAGCGATACCGCATCTCCTCACTTCTAACTTCTCACTTCTAACTTTCGTGCTCCCGGTTCTTTTGTTCAAGAACATTTTTTCTTGTTTATTTGAAGTCAGAAGTACTATGGCGTTTCTATTGACAGTGCAGCGATGCTATGTTATAATTGCTATTAATATATATTGGGATTGATTTATATTCGATGAATAGGGGAAAAGCTATGAAAATAGAAACAGGTTCAACAATAGGCGTTTTCAGCCCGTCGTGGTGCATCACAAATGAAGCGCCGGAAGCTGCTGCTCGTGCAGAGAAATTTATTCGCTCCCAGGGTTTTAATGTAAAGCACGGCAAGCTATGGGGAAAGGCAGACGCATACGTTTCAGGCTCACCAGAAGAAAGAGCTGATGAATTCAATGCGTTGCTTCACGATCCCGAGGTCTGTATACTTATGGCGAGTGTCGGCGGTCAGGTGACAAACGGTATGCTCCCGTACATTGATTATGAATACTACGCGGAAAACCCGAAACCCGTTGTAGGTATGTCGGATGTGACGGCGCTGCTGATGGCAATTTATACGAAAACAGGCGTACCCACATATTACGGCTCGAACTTTGTAACAAGCTATGCAAGGCTCAGTCCGTATCGGGATATCGCCTTAAAAAGCCTTTGCGATGTGCTGAACTTTGAAGAATGCCACAAATATATTTTCCCCGAATACTATTCTGACGACGTTATAGAATGGTCGCAGGAATTAACCGAGGAAAAGTGTATCCCAAATGAGATTATAACTCTGAGCGGCGGAAAGGTATCGGGCAGACTTATCGGCGGGAACCTGTATACTATCGGAAATATATGGGGTACCCCATATATGCCGGAAATACGCAAGGGTGATATTCTGTTCATTGAAGATACCGAGGAGTGGGCGTGCAGCGTGGAACGAACATTGGCTCATTTGAAAATCTGCGGTGTTTTCGACATGATTGGTGGGCTTATCATCGGGAAATGCAGGCAATTTCAGCATTACGGGACAGAGAAAACGTATTATGAGTTTATATACGATTATCTGAACGGACCGAATTATCCCGTGCTTGCCGAGTGTGATTTTAGCCATTGTGCACCCATGCTGACGCTGCCTATCGGAATCGCGGCTAAGCTGGATGCCGATGCCCAGACGATAGAATTGGTAAGATAAATTATGAATTGTTTTGGCAGCCGTATAAAAACGAATGCTCCGAAGCATTTTGAAATGCTTCGGAGCAAAACTTCTATATGGGTATTCGTCTTATCAGCTCGGCGTTTTTATTTGTCACTGATTTCCGCAGCAAGCACAAACAGCATTGTGTTTTCTGCATCAAATGGCTGCCGGTTCTGCCTTTTTACCGCATCCGCGGACGGGGCTGGGGCTTGCGCATCGGATCAAATGAGACATTTGTCGCATAGGGGTTATTCGGATCGGCTGCGTATTTTGCAAGGCGGTCCTGAATCAGGCGCAGGCTCTCGCCGAACCGCTGATAGTGCACGATCTCGCGCTCGCGCAGAAACCGGATCACATCGCGCACATCCGGATCATCCGCGAGGCGCAGGATGTTGTCATAGGTTGTGCGCGCCTTCTGTTCCGCCGCAAGATCCTCGTGCAGATCGGTGATCGCATCGCCCGTGGACTGGAATGTCGCCGCCGAAAACGGCACGCCCGATGCCGATACCGGATAAATGCCCGCCGTGTGATCGACGAAATAATCCGCAAAGCCCTGCGCTTCAAGCTGCTCCGGCGTCAGATCCTTCGTCAGCTGATAGATCAGCGCGGAGACCATCTCCATGTGGCTCAGTTCTTCCGTTCCGATGTCCGTCAGTACGCCCTGCAGCTCGCGCAGCGGCATCGTGTAGCGCTGATTCAGATACCGCATGGAGGCACCGAGTTCACCGTCAGGGCCGCCGAGCTGCGACATGATCATCTTTGCAAGGCGGGCATTCGGTCTCGCGATTTTGACCGGATACTGCAGCGCTTTCTCATACTGAAACATTCAGTTCGCCTCCTTTTCCCACGGCCACGGCGTATTGCTCCACGCTGCCCAGCCGTTTTCTGTTTCGGTCTGCTCCTTGCGGAGTGCGCCGAACCTTCTGACATACAGCGCGGATGCGCGCTCACATGCCTCTCTGTGCGCGAGGAATGCCTCCAGCGCCTCAGAATCGGTCGGGTGGGTGTCAAGATAGAGCGCGAGGTCATGCATCGAGAACTGATGCATCTGCACCTGCCGCAGCAGTTCATCCCTTTCCATTGAATCCAAAGACTTCAGCCGCGTCTCTGCCATCTGCCGCACCTCCTTTCCCCATCAGAAACGGCTTCACCAGCGAGGGGAACACCGTGCCCGCTTCCAGCGCATCCTTTGCGGACATCGGCTCCTCCCAGCACTGATACGGTACATATGCCATTGCAAGCGACAGCTTTGCAGGGAAGGTGCCCTGCGGTGCCGCCGGAACAGTCTGATCCGGTAACATATGCTGATCTCCTTTCACAGATTGATGATGCAGCATCCGCTGCACGGTACATTCTATGCAGCAGCGGCGGAATCCGACACAAAGCAGCAAACCGGCATTTCTTTGTATAATATCCGGTGTATATTTTCCTGAATTATTGTATAATCCGCCGGAATCCGCGAAAAAAGATTGACAAATCCTTGACAATTCCAATCCGCTGTGCTATAATGCAGATATCAAACGCCGGTTCGCCCGAAATGGATTCCGGCAGAAAGGGTTGTTTTCCATGAGATCTGCATTTACGCTCGTCCTTCGACTTACGGTCTTGGCTCTAAGCTATAGGCCTGCTTCGTTGTGCACGGGCGTTTTCTGAAAGAGAAATCAGGAAAACCAAAAACCATGCGATACAGCGGTGTGAGGTCAAAAGGGCTTCACACCGCTTTTTTGCATGTAAAACTT
>CAMKLV010000012.1:0-53519 GCA_946413695.1 uncultured Ruminococcus sp.
TGATCTCGCGATCCTCCATGCTGTCTCACCTCCCTCTGCCTATACTGACGGCGTTTGCATCGAAAACCTAACGCATATTTTTAATATTACTACAAATATCTTGAAAAAGCAATTGCCTTGACAATCTTCTGCTTCTGTGTTACAATATCCCTATATACAGGAAAGAAGATGATCTCTCACTTGTCAACCGAACAGAAACAAAAACTGACGAAAAAACAATGGACGATTCTGATTGCAGGATTGCTTGCGATCTGTACCGGTCTCAGCGTGATCGGATTTTACGGCATTCGCAAGCTGCACCGCATGTTGCAGAAGCAGAAGCTCATGCGCGAAAATCCGGTTGTAGAAATCGAAGACCTGCACATTAAGGCACCGATTCTGGAAGGGACGGATCAGCAGACAATCGCAAAGGCGGTCGGGCATTTTCCGGAGACCGGCGATTTCGGGCGCGGAAACTATTGTCTTGCCGGACACAGCAGTACGCTGTATAAGGAATACTTTAACAATCTGAAAAATGTTGACACCGGCATGAAAATCGCGCTTTATGACACGCAGAAAAACTGTTATACCTATACCGTCAGCGAGACACGGATTGTCGAGCCGAACGAAACGTGGGTGCTCGATGATTTCGGTGACAACAGAATCACAATCATCACCTGCACCGATGACGGTTCGCAGCGCCTTGTTGTTGTCGGCAAATATCAGAGCTGAAAATGAAATCTATGCTTGCAGTAAATAAAAATGAGCAATAACCGCGATTGGTTCATTGCTCATTTTTATTGTATTTCGATTGATCAGAACCGGAGTCGCATTCTGATGTTCTGTTTTCAGCTTTCGGTCTCTTTTTCAATGCTCTCCGAGCCAAGCATCTTCTTTGCGATATGTTCGCTGAAGAATTCAATCAGCGGTCCCATGAAAAAGGCTGTGATGATCGTTCCGATCCCTGCAATCGCCGGGACTGCTTTGATTGTTCCGCCTGCAATCAGGAACATTGCCACACCGAGCACCACGCAGCACAGGTCGGTGCAGACACGGATGAACTTGAATTTGCCGATTTTCCACTTATTTGCCATAATCAGCGCGACTGCGTCATATGTTGAAACGCCCAGATCGGCTGTGATGTAAATGGACGAACCGATGCAGATGATCACAATTCCGGCAATCAGGAATATGATACGCAGAATCAAATTCGGTTCCGGTATGAGCCATGAAAGGAATTTGTAGGAATATTCCGTGAAATAGCCGAGAAGAAACAGATTGATGAAAGTTGCAATGCCGATATAATGCCTGTCAAATATCAGGCTGAACGCAAGCAGCACTGCATTTACAATCACGTAAAGCGTACCGAAGCTGATCGGGATGAGCTGATCAATGCCGCTCATAAATGACTGAAACGGGTCAACGCCGAATGCTGCCATTTTGAAGATGGCAACGCTGACCGCTCCGATCATAACGCCCATTACGGACATGATGATTCTTCTTGTTCTGAAATTCTTCATCGTATATTTACCCTCATCCGGAATTCACATGACACGAATATGAGAAAGCTGAATGATTATATATGCTTTTGCACCCAATTCGCACCCATAATAGAAATACGCTGTTTCTTAGAGCTCAAAGAAACAGCGTATCTGCGTGGATTATAATTGATGGAGCATACGGGATTCGAACCCGTGACCCCCACACTGCCAGTGTGGTGCGCTCCCAGCTGCGCTAATGCCCCGTTTGGCGGAGATGGTGGGATTCGAACCCACGGAGCGTTTTACCGCTCAAACGATTTCGAGTCGTTCTCGTTATGACCACTTCGATACATCTCCAGATCAGTCGGCTTGAAAAACCCGACTTTGATATTATATCATACTTCAAAGAAAAAATCAAGGGCTTTTTGAAAAAAATCCTTAATTTTTATTTTAGGCTTGTATTTTCTGAAAAAGTATGCTATACTATCAATAAGAATGCCCAATTGTAAAAGGGCATCAAAAAAGGGAGGGATTTCCATGGGATTCAAAAAGACAAGAATCCGGAAGGTCAGTGCAGCTGCACTTGCTGTATTGACCACAGTCGTAAGTGTACCGTTTACGGCTTCCATGACCGCCGGCGCGCTTGTTACGGATCCGGCAGGCGATTATGACAACTTTGCCAAAGCGTTACAATATTCGCTTCACTTCTATGATGCGAATATGTGCGGTCCGGAAGTGGAAGACCACAGCCGCTTCAAGTGGCGCGCTAACTGCCATGTATATGACGCAGAGGTGCCGCTGAAGACGATGGACTCTTTTACTGAGGCAGCAGGCGAAGTCGGAACGAATTTGTCCGAGGCGTTTATCAAGGAGAATTACGATATTCTCAATACCGGTAAGAAGGACGGCACCGTTGATGTCTCCGGCGGCTATCATGACGCCGGTGACCACGTAAAGTTCGGTCTTCCGGAGGCGTATTCCGGCACAACGGTTTCGTGGGGCTATCTTGAGTTCCGCGATGCCTATATCGAGTGCGAACAGCAGGAGCATGTCGAAACGATCATCCGCCATTTCTGCGACTACTTCATGCGCTGCACCTTCCGCGATAAATCCGGCAAGGTCAAGTGCTTCTGCTATCAGGTCGGCGACGGTGATATTGACCACGCATACTGGCAGCTTCCGCAGAACGACGATATGAACCGTCCTGCATGGTTTGCAACGCCGGAGAATCCGACAACCTGTAACGTTGCAAATACAGCAGCCTGCCTGCTGATTAACTACCTGAATTTCAAGGATACTGATCCGGAATACGCGGAGAAGTGCCTTGATTACGGTAAGGCGCTGTATGAATTCGCGAAGGAAAACGATAAGGTCAAAGCAGTCAACGATCAGGGTCCTGATCAGTATTACACCTCTGAGAAATGGCAGGATGACTACTGCTTCGCAGCCTGCTGGCTGTATCTGATCACTGAGGATAAATCCTACATCGACGACATGCTCCCGTATTATGATTTCTATGCACCGCCCGGATACTGCTACTGCTGGAATGATATGTGGAACGGCGTCGGTCTGCTGATGGGCCGTATCTCTGAGGTTTATAAGTCCGGCAAGACCTATACCGAAAAAGAGAATCCGCTCGGTCAGTGCGATCTGGCAATCGAGTACATGCAGGCAGCAAACAAGAACCCTTACGAAGCAATCGACTTCTGGGGTCAGTGTGCAAAGGCATATCACGGTTACATGAGCGGCTCTCCCGGTACGATTACGCCGCAGGGCTACTGGTGGCTCAATACATGGGGATCCTGCCGTTACAACACCGCAACACAGATGATGATCCTCATCTATGATAAGTACAACAAGGGCAAGGATAAGTACGAAAAGGAAAGCGAACGCCTGAAGGATTACGGCTTCACAGAATGGGCAAAGGGGCAGATGGAGTATATCCTCGGCAACAACGATATCAAGTATCTTGAGCCGAACGAGGAATCCCACGGACCGCGCTGCTTCCTGACCGGCTTTGATGAGAAATCTGCTGCATATCCGCATCACCGTGCAGCTTCCGGTCTGACTAAGTGCGAAGATACCGATCAGCAGCTTTATGTGCTGTTCGGCGCACTCTGCGGCGGTCCGGATGCAAAGGACGCGCACAATGATGTGACGAAGGACTGGATCTACAACGAGGTTACGATTGACTACAACGCAGCATGCCCGGGTGCAGCTGCAGGTCTGTATCTTGCATACAAGGATCAGTTCAAGCAGTCGATCACGCCGGACTTCCCGCCTGAGGATGACGGCGGCAGAGGTTCTGATGCTTCCGGCGAGGTCGGCGGTGCAAAGGGCACATGGGTTGAAGCCTGCGGTATTGACGATCTGAACGATGACGGCGCAGGCGTCACCAAGGTTTCGTTCATGGTCAAGAGCAATGAGGCAAAGGCTCCGGAGAAGATGACTGTCCGTTATTACATCGACCTCAGCGAGATCAAGGATTTCTCCAAGGTTGAGGGCACCATTCTTTACGATCAGGTGCAGGCTGAAGCAAAGCCGCATGTGGCAACGATCAGCAAGCCTGTGAAGTGGGAAAAGGATTCCAAGTATGCTTATGTCGAATTTGACTGGGGCGATTACAACTTCGTCAACTGCGGCAAGAAGCTGCAGTTCAAGATCGGTTTCTATTACGGCGATACATGGGATCCGACCAATGACCCGAGCTACAAGGATCTGAAGATCTACAAGGAAGACGATGCATTCTTCGGCACCGGCAATGAAGTCCGCACCGATAACATCTGCGTCTACAATGACGGCGTTCTGATCGGCGGCGTTGAGCCGGACGGAACTGTTCCGTCTGACACGCCTTCGATTGACAAACCCGCAGAAACCACCACGCAGCCGAAGCAGACCACTGTTTCCGGCAGCAAGAAGAAGCTCGGCGATGTTGACTGCTCCGGAGCTGTTGACGTCAGTGATGCTGTTCTGCTTGCGCGTATGAACGCAGAGGATAAAACGGCAAAGATCACATCCGAAGGTAAGATCAATGCTGACTGCGACGGCGTTTCCGGTATCAACGGCGGCGATGTTATTGCGATTCTGCAGCATATTGCAAAGATTAAGGTATTCAAAGACTGATCTGTGATCGGAACTGCCTGCTGCCGGCAAACGGTGCCGACGGCAGGCATTCCGTTTTTACAATGGAGGTATCATATGGAACTGGAAATGCAAATTGACGTACTGCGTGAAGAAGCGTCCGATATCGGTGTGTTTTTCCCGATTCAATATAAAACAGATGCGCTGAATCAGCCGGAGACACTGCATGGTCACGCAATCGCAAACCGCAGTGTACTGTTGATGCAGCCCGCATTCGATGCTGCAGAAGACGGTGCGCCGTCTGAGGAAACAGTCAGCCGCTATGCGGATGCCGTGCGTGAAAAAGCATATGGCATTGTTGTAATTGAGCCGACCGCCGTTTCCGCTGATGCAAGAGAATGCGAGCAAAGCCTCGCAATCTCTGATGAAAACGCTACTTCGTTTCAGGCGCTGATCGAGGCTGTGAAGTCTGCATCGGAAGAAGCACACGGCTTTGCTCCGGTTGTGATCGCGCTGCTGACGCATGCAGGGCATCACGCTTTGAAGCCTGCAGCGTTTGATCTCAGCGCGAGCCTTCCGCATGATGTTCCGCTGCTCAAGGATGAAGAACTCAATGCGCTGCTGATCACCTGTGCGGATGCTGCAAAAGCAGTTGAAAAGGCAGGCTTTGACGGCATCGCTCTGAACGCAGCTGACAGAAGTCTCTTTGGCGAGAGCCTTGCTGCATTCCACCGCGACGGCAAATTCGGCGGCGATTTCGATGACAGAACCCGTTTTCTGCGCGATTGCTATACCGCGATGAAGATGGTTGTCTCGGACAAGCTGTTCTTCACCGTTCGCCTCTGCCTGAGCGACGGCATTCCGCAGCCCGATGGCTGGGGTATGGCGTTTGAGGATCACAGCGCGCCGGATCTCTATGAGCCTGCACTGCTTTTGAAAATCCTGCAGACACTGTATGGAATCGAACTGGTGATCTGCACGATCGGAATCCCGAATATCAACTGGATGTGCGAGCCTGCACCGGAGTCTCCGCTGCTGCGCTACAGCCGTCTCTGCACCTGTGTCGCAATGCTGGACAGCGATCTCCAGCAGAATGTGCAGCTTGTGATTCCGGAGCTGGATTGTGAGGATATCCCGTTTGCGAATCTGGCTGCCGGTATGATCGAGGGCGAATTTGCATCCTACGGCGGATTTTCCGGCATTTAAGTTTTGATCTTGAAAGGAGCGGAATATGGCACTTGACGGCGCATTTCTGCATTGTATCCGTGAGGAGCTTCTGCCGCTGATCGGCACACGGATCGACAAAATCTATCAGCCTTCGCGCGATATGCTTGTGCTTTCGTTCCGCGGCAAGGGCGCGGTCAAGGTGCTGTTTTCGGCATCCGCGGATGCGGCGCGTGTTCACATCACGCAGACTGTGCCCGAAAATCCTGCGCAGCCGCCGATGTTCTGCATGCTGCTGCGCAAGCATCTGAGCGGCGGCAAACTTGAGGATATTGAGCAGGATGGTCTTGAGCGCATTCTGCGCTTCCGGATTCGTGCGAACAACGAAATGGGTGACTCTGTCCTGTTGACGCTTGTCTGCGAGATCATGGGCAAGTTCTCGAATGTGATTCTTGTCAATGAGACAGGCAGAATCATCGACAGTCTGCGCCGTGTGGATGAGGATGTTTCGCGTGTGCGCCTTGTTCTGCCGGGGATGGAGTATCAGGCGCCGCCGCGCGAAGACCGCATTTGTTTGACGGACTGCACCGATGCACAAATCATTGAGCGTGTTGCTGCCTGCATGCCGATCTCACTTTCCAAAGCGATTATCCGGCTGTTTGAGGGCATTTCGCCGATTGTTGCGCGCGAGTGGGAGTTCTATGTCGGCAGAGGAGATGCGGTTACGCTTCCGCTGACCGATGAGCAGATGTCACGGCTGCTGTTCATTGTACACCAGACGCAGGAAATGCTGACCGATGCAGCAAAGCGCCGGTTCACCTCTGTCCGGACAAAAGAGGGACAGCTCAAAGACTTTTCCTATATGCATATCGCGCAGTACGGCGCTTTGATGGTCACTGCGGAATATCCTACGGCAAGCGAGACGCTCGACGCCTTCTTTGCACAGCGCGATCTGTTTGCGCGGATGCATCAGCGGGCGAATGATCTGTTCCGGTTCCTTGCAAATGCATCTGAACGAATCGGCAAGCGTGTTGCGAATCAGAAACAGGAACTCATTGCCTGCGATTCGATGGAGACAGACCGTCGCCGCGGTGATCTGATCTCAGCGAATCTCTACCGCATTCAGCGCGGCGACAGTGTTGCAAGTGTCGAGGATTTCTATGATGAGAACTGTCCGGTTGTCGAAATCCCGCTTGATGTCCGCCTGACGCCGGCGCAGAATGCACAGTTCTACTATAAAAAATATCGCAAGGCATGCAATGCACGGAAAAAGCTTACCGAACTCATCGCAGAGGGCGAGCAGGAGCAGATCTATATCGACAGCGTATTTGATGCACTCACTCGAGCCGAATGCGAGTCTGATCTCGCGCAGCTCCGGCTGGAACTGATTGAGCAGGGATATCTGCGCGAGAACCGTAAAAACGTGAAACCGCCCAAGCCGATGCAGCCGCTGCATTTTCGTTCGAGTGACGGCTTTGATATTTTCGTCGGGCGGAACAACAAGCAGAACGATCAGCTGACGCTGAAATTTGCGGACAAGACCGATATCTGGCTGCACACGCAGCTTGTTCACGGTGCACATGTCATTCTTGTGACAGAAGGACAGACGCCGCCGGACAGTTCGGTTGAAGAAGCAGCCATGCTCGCTGCCTACTACAGCAAAGGCAGAGAATCGGCACAGGTCAAGGTCGATTACTGTCCGGCGCGCTATGTGAAAAAGCCTGCCGGAGCCCGTCCGGGTATGGTCATTTATACAAACTATCAGACTGCATTTGTGACGCCAAATGCCGAAACTGCTAATAAATTGCGAATATCAGACTGATTTGTACATAAAAATTTCATATTTGCTCTTGACAAACCCCGTTCACTATGCTATAATAAATTTGTACAATATTTTTATGACCGTACAAATATAGCGGTCGGGAACAGAAAAACACAGATACTTTTTGATTTTTAGGGGAAACGCGTGTTTTAACAGAATTAAAACGTAGTGTTTCTGAATTTGTGATCACAAAGGAAAATGTGTCATATTATTGCCGGAAACAGCTGCGCGAAATGGGAATCGTGCGGCTGTTTTTTATACAGAACGAATCGAACCGGGTTTCGTTCTTTGAAAATGCGAACAACTTGGAAAAGGGGGCCTAATCAGATCAAGTACGTCATTCGCGCCACTTGGGGGGGAGAAAGATAAAATGGGGAGTGAATGATATGTTTCCAAAGAATGCCGTCAGAAAGATGGCAAGTTTTATGGCTGTAGGCACATTATGTTCTGCTGCGCTGTCTGTTTTTCCGGCTTACGCCGCAGAGAGTGAGGATTCCGGTTTCATCTTCAACGATACTTTCGAGAGCGGTGTATCCGAATGGACAGGCAGAGGTGCTGCATCGGTATCCGCTTCAACAAAAGAAGCGCATGAAGGCAGCGGTTCTCTGTTTGTAACAGGACGTTCGCAATCATGGAACGGCGCCACAAAAGCTCTGAGTTCCGCGTTCGTTGCCGGCAGCAAGTACAGCTTCAGCGGCTACGCGAAATATGCAGGCAGCGGCAGCGCCACATTCAAAATGACGCTGGAGTACACCGATTCCAGCGGCAAGACTCAGTATCCCAGCATTGCTGAGGCGAGTGCCGCCGACGGCTGGGCTCATCTGGAGAATACCTCCTATACGATTCCGGCTGATGCGACCGATATTTCCATCTACTTTGAGACGGATGACGGCACAGGCGATTTCTACATCGACGATGTCAAAGCTGTCAGCGATCCTTCCAATCCGAAGCCGCCGAAGCAGGTTCCGTTCGTGCTCGGTGATCTGGATAAGGACGGCGAGCTTTCGGCTGCGGATCTTGCTGCGATGAAGCAGGCGGTGCTTGCTGAGAAGAATGACTCCGCTGTGAAAAAATACGGCGATGTCAATCAGAGCGGCAAGGTCAATGAGCTTGATGTCAACATGCTGCGCGATTATCTGCTCGGCAAGATCGGCAAGTTTGAGAAGGGCGAGCCGGACGGCGACCCGGTCACAGGTCCGCAGGAGTATGAAAAGTCCTACAACTTCCCGCAGGTCTCTGCACTGAAATCCAGCAGCGATATTCCTGATCCGTTTATCTTTGCTGACGGTTCCAAGGTGGAGAGTCAGGAAGACTGGTGGCGGCGTCAGGCTGAGATCAGCTGTATGTATGAATACTATATGTACGGCAAATGGATTGACGGCTCTGATGATGAAACAAGCTACAGTATCAGCGGCAACAGCATGACGATTACGGTCAAGCGCAAGAGCACCGGCAAAACCGCATCTTTCAAGATGGTCATCAACAGACCTGCAAAGGTCAGACATGAAGGCGGCGCCCCGGTTATTCTCGGCATGCACAAAAACATTGCGGAAAAGACCGCAACCGATAACGGCTATGCTGTGATTACCTATGATTCGGACGGTATGTTCACGCCGCCCGGCTCTGCTGCTGATAACAACGCACATACCGGTGCTTTCTACACGCTCTATCCTTACGGCAGAAACTGGGAGGAACAGACCGGTGTCCTGATGGCATGGTCATGGGGTCTCAGCAGAACACTGGATGCACTTTATCAGGGTGCAGCTGAAGAATTAAACATCAATCCGGAAAATGCCATTGTAACTGGTGTTTCGAGATACGGCAAAGCAACAGCTGTCTGCGGCGCATATGACAAGCGCTTCAAGATGGTTGCGCCTTCCTGCTCCGGCTGCGGAGGTCTCGCGCTTTACCGTTACAGATCAGTAGGCAAAACATACGATTTTTCAAGCAAAGGCGGCTCCAGCAGCTACAGATATTCTGAGAATGAAGCGCTTGGTAATCTTCAGGCGTCAGGTGAACAGGGCTGGTTTAACGGCAGATTCATGGAATTCAGGTCTGAAAATCAGCTTCCGGTGGATCAGCATATGCTTGCTTCACTTTGTGCCGATCCGAACCGTTATCTGTTTATGATTTGTTCCTGCCAGGGCGAGGACTGGGTCAATGCACCCGCGCAGTGGATGGCTTATCTCGGCGTCAAACATGTATTTGATTATCTTGATCTCAGCGATCATCTGGCTATCAATGTACATCTTTCCGGTCACGCAGTTATTGAAGAAGATATGAAGTATATGATCGCATATTTCGATCAGCATGTCTATGGTATCCAGTCCAAACTGGATCTCAGCAATCTGACGCATTCTCCTTTTGAACAGTCGAAGAACAAAGATCCGTTCGCTGACACCTTTGCAAAGAATTGGCTCTATTAAACGGAGGTGTTTGGAATGCGAAGCATTCTGCAGCAATCTAAATTGACAATCGGTATCATGACAGCTGCCGCAGTGACGGTCTGCGGCATGGCAATCCCTGCTTCTGCGGCGGCATCCGGTGATATCAACCGGGACGGTCAGCTGACAAAGGCGGATGTACAGCAGCTGCAAAAGTGGCTCCTGACATCCTCTGCATCGCTGGCAGACTGGCGTGCAGGAGATATGAATGAGGACGGTACACTCGACGCAAGAGACCTGACGCTGATGAAGCGTCAGGTCCCTGAAAAAGAAGACGAACCGCAGTATATCCATCTGAAAGGCAGCAGCATCAGTTATGAGGGAACCAGCATTGCGGTCAGCGGCAAAACCGCCACGATCAGTGCTTCCGGCACCTACTATATCGACGGCAGCCTGCAGGGCGGTCAGATTCTGGTCAATGTACCGGATGAAACAGTCGATACGAGAACAGTCAAGCTGTTTTTGAGCGGTGTGGATATGGTCAACGGCGATGCACCCTGTATTCTGGTCGAGAACGCAGAGAATACATCTGTCAATCTCGTTGCCGGTAAGGTGAATAAGCTCTCCGACGGAAAAGAGGCACCCCAGACCGAGATTGAGCCGTCTTTTGCCGTGCTGCACGCAAAAGATGACCTGACTGTCAAGGGCGAGGGATCGCTGAAGATTAACGCAGGCATTCAATACGGTATCCACTGCAACAATGACCTGAAGATCACCGGCGGTACGCTCGATGTCACAACCGGCAACGCGGATGCAATCCGCGGCAGAACTTCCGTCACGGTCAAAGACGGTCTTGTGATCGTGGACAGTGAGGGTGACGGCATCAAGGCAACGAAGGGCCATCTCGATGTGCAAGGCGGTCAGATCCAGATCAAATCCGGCAAGGATGCGATGCAGGCTGATACAACAATGTCGCTCACCGGCGGTGAAATCCGTGCCTGCGGCGACCGCGGTCTGACATCCACCGACAGCATCACACTGGACGGATGCACAATTCTCGCAACCGCAACGGACAATGCCTGCGGAACGCTCGGCACCGCAAATCAGGCGGCAATGCAGGTGACATTCGTCAAGGAATGGTCGAAGAACAATCCGATCGCGCTGACTGATTCCGGAACCCATACGGTGTTTGATCAGAATACGCTGAAAAAATACCGCTATGCGCTGATCTCCTCGCCGGATCTGCGTTCAGGCACGAACTATCAGCTCTGGGCAGGCGGCATTCAGGTTGAGCGAAACGGTCAGAAGGATTTTACGCTTTCGTCCTCCGCAAGTTATGAAGGTGTGAACAATACCGATCATGCGGAACTGCTCTACGGCGACCTGTTCGATCAGTCCCAAGTGCACAAGATCGAAGTCAAAATGGACAGCGCCAAGTGGAAGGATTTTCTTGCACATTCGCAGGATGAGGAATACTATCCCTGTGATGTTGTAATCGACGGCGAGAGTTTCCCGAATGTCGGTATCCGCACAAAGGGTCACAGCTCGAACCAGTTTATCTATCAGGCAGGCAAAGATAAGTACAGTTTCCGCATCAAAATGGATAAGTATGACAAGTACCAGAACTATCACGGTCTGACGGAAATCTGCATGAACAATATGTATTCTGATCCGTCCTGCATGCGCGATATCCTTTGCTATAATGCGATGTATGATCTGGATGCATACGCACCAATCTGCGCGTATACGGATATGTATCTGAACGGTCAGCTTTACAGTTTCTACTTCCTTTGCGAGCAGCCCGGCACAACGCTCGGCGAACGCCTTGCGACGAAGGATGATTCCGTCCTCTACAAAGCTGCGGACTTCGGCACAAGCTATGACTGCACCTTTGCACCGGATATGGATCTGCAAAACTTTGAGGTGAAGTTCGGTACGGATGACAACCTCACGCATATCACGGAGATTGTGAACGCGATCAATCGCGTCACCCCGCAGAACTACAAGTTTATCGAAGACATCATTGATGTTCCGAGCTGGCTCAAGGGCTTTGCAGTCAATGCCGTTCTTTGCAACTATGACAGCTATAACGGCATGATGCCGCATAACTTCTATGTCCAGTATAACGAAGGCAAGATGTATTATGTCGGCTGGGACTACAATCTTTCACTCGGAAACTTCATGGATTACGGCGCATCGGTCAATTCGGATGTCAACACGGGCATGTATCAGGCGGATGCAAACCGCCGCCCGATGCTGACAAAGCTGCTGGCTGTTTCGGAGTACAAAAAGCTCTATGACGGCTATGTCATGCAGATCGTGAATTACTATAACGATCCCGAAAAGACGGTCAATGGATTTGCGACCTTGATTCGCAGCCATGTCAAGGCTGACCCGCGGTCCCTCTTCACTGCAGATCAGTTTGAATCCAATATCGCGAAAAGCCCGAACGGACTGCAGGTCTCCCAGAACCCCGGCGGCGGTATGTGGGGAGGCGGCGGCATGTGGGGCGGCGGTTTCGGCTGGCCCGGCGGCGGTTGGCCCGGCGGAGGCGGCGGCACACTGTTCTCCTATGGCGGCGATCAGGTTTCGATTGTTGATTTCATGATCAAGCGCAACGAAGTAGTCCGCTCATCTATTCACTAATCAAAAACGCGAGTCGGTCATTTGCCGGCTCGCGTTTTATTATTATAATAATACATCCATGGCATCGCACCCTTCTGAAACAGAAATACTGTCTGCCGCCTGTATAAGCCGGAGCGGCAGAACGATTGACAAACAGTATAAAATATAGCGAATATTACAAAATACAATGATAATTCGTATAAATGTTTTATAGCATGCCTGACATGTTGGTCAAGAGATTCGCGCTTTTATACGCATGATTATGCTGTTAAAAGAATCCGCCCGATCCGGAATCAGGCGGAATCATTCATCTATTTTACATATCGTGGATTTCGGATGCAGGAATTTCTTTTGCGAGTGTGATAATCGGCAGTTCACCGGTTTCCGGCAGATTCTGCGCGGTTTTCTCATGCGGATTCTGATACTGAATCTCGCGGTCGGGCAGCGGCTGTTTCTGTGCATCCGCCCGTTTTGATCGTTTGGACATGCAATCACCTCCGGGTACAGTATATACGGTTCAGCTGAATATATACGAAAATTACACATGCAGTTGACAAACCGCACAGAATCCGCTAAAATAGAAGAGATGACGGAATACAACAGAAACGTGGTTTTCATCTGTTGGGATTTTGTGATAAGGCAGGGGATTCATATGGCAAATATTCTGGATTATCTTGACTGGCGCGGAGATATCACTTATGAGAAGGATGCATTCAATCAGGTTGACGCTCTGATTCTTGCACAGCTGAGCTATCTGCCCTTTGACGGTTTTGTTCCGGATTCTTTTTCAGATTCGGTTTCGCTTGCAGATACGGCAGCTGAATTTGATCCGGAGAAGGTCGATGCAAAACAGATCAGCTTTTGCTATATGCAGGATCAGGAGCTTTTGAAAAAGCTCGGAGAATCCGCCAGATTTCGTGATCTGCGGCTGACCGGTTACGTCAGCAGAACGGATACCTCGGATGATTCTCAGTTTTCTGCTGTAACCTGTCTGCTGCCGGACGGAAAAAGCTTTGTTTCTTTCCGCGGCACAGACGGCAGTATTGTCGGCTGGAAAGAGGATTTCAATTTCAGTTATATGGCGGAGACACCCGGTCAGCGGTTTGCAATGGAATACGTCAACGCATATGCGATGCTTTCAGAAGGTGATCTGTATCTCGGCGGGCATTCCAAAGGCGGCAACTTTGCTGTATACGCCGCCGTGTTTTGCGAATCTCCGGTGCAGAACCGGATCAAACAGATTTTCGACTTTGACGGTCCCGGTTTTCGGGATGAGATCGCGGATTCAGATGCATATGCCGCTGTGATTCCGAAAATCTGCAGTGTAATTCCGCAGTCCTCGCTTGTCGGACAGCTTCTTACGAGCAATACAGAGCACAAAATCGTGACAAGCAAGGCATACGGTGTTGCGCAGCATCTTGCATATGCATGGGAGATCATGCGGCATGATTTTGTCTATGCCGAGGAGCTTTCAAAGCTCGGCTTGTTCATCAACCGCACAATGACAGGCTGGCTCAAAGAACTTGATGACAGCACACGCCATATGCTGATCGATGCGATCTTTGATGTGATACAGGCATCTGATACGGATACATTCTATGAGATGCATCAGCACAAGCTGCGTTCTGTCCGAGCAATTCTCAAGGCAATGCGGCAGCTCGAGCCGGAACAGCAGGCAGTGCTCAAGCAGGCAATCGCTAAGCTTGCCGCGCAGAGCAAAGAGGCGCTGTTTCATGAAAAGATTGCTGCGAAAGAACAGAAACAGATTGCTGAACAATCCAAGTAACAGAAAAGCCGTGAGCATTGTACTCACGGCTTTGTTTGTTATTTGCAGCGCCAGATATGGCAGCTGAGCGGTTCCAGCAGGCTGCCGCCGCCGAAATCATGGGTTCCGCCGGTAACAAGATCATCCGCAAGACCGTATCCGGCATCGAAATGTGCTGTGTACGGCTGATCGGATGCATTGACCGCAACGAATACGCGCTCACCGTCAAAATCTCGCTGAATGATGCACTGCTGATTTGTCAGAACCGGAACCTTGAGATCACCGTAGCAGAGCGCTTTGCAGGACCGGTGTGCCTGCGCCAGTTTGCGGATGAGATCTGTAATCTCGTTGTTCTCGGGCTTGTCAAAGCAGGGGCGCAGCGCAGGATCGCCCTGTTCCTTGCGCGCCTGCGTGCCCCACTCACTGCCGTAATAGATACAGGGGATGCCGGGCATGCCGAACAGAACCGTATACACAAGCGGCAGATGTGCCGGATTGTTGAGGATGCTTGCGATTCTCGTGACATCGTGATTATCTGCAAAGCACAGCAGATGCATGCCTCGGTACTGGCACCACTGCTCCGGACCGAATCTGTTTTTGAGCGAGTGGCAGATTTCAAACATGTTCATCGAGTTGAAGCTTGAATAGAGACCCTTGTAGCACTCATAGTTCGTAGCAGAGTGCAGCATCTCCGGATTGACCCAGCGCGAGTAATCGCCGTGCAGCAGTTCGCCAATCAGGAAGAAGTCCGGCTTCAGTCCGTCGGTAAAGCGGCGGAGATTCTTCAGGAAGTCAAAGTCGAGCGAATATGCAACATCCAGACGGATGCCGTCAATGCCGAAATACTCGATCCAGTAGCGAACAGCATCAAAGATGTGATCGACCACTGCCGGATTCCGCAGGTTCAGCTTGACAAGATCGAAGTGACCTTCCCAGCCTTCATACCAGAGCCCGTCATTATAGTTGCTGTTGCCGTCAAAGCTGATATGGAACCAGTCCTTGAAAGGGGAATCCCATTTCTTTTCGCAGACATCGCGGAACTGCGGGAATCCTCTGCCGACATGGTTGAATACACCGTCGAGCACAACGCGGATGCCTTTTTCATGCAGCGCATCGCAGACGCGCTTGAAATCCTCATTTGTGCCGAGCCGCGTATCAATGCGCTTGAAATCTCGGGTATTGTAGCCGTGCGTATCAGATTCAAACACCGGCGAGAAGTACACTGCATTGCAGCCGAGCGATGCGATATGATCGACCCAGTCCAGTACTTTGAGGATTCTGTGCTCCGGTACACCGTCATTTTCAAAGGGTGCGCCGCAGAATCCGAGCGGATAGATCTGATAAAATACCGCTTCATAGCCCCAGTTTTGATTGTTGTCCATGTAAATCGTCATCCTTTCGAGTTTCAGAATATGTATTTATTATACCATAAGTTTATGAATATTTCTATTGCCAATTGTGACAATCTTGCGGGAAAATGTTGGAATAACTCACAAAAAATATTTGTTCAGCTTGACAATTCTGGCAATATGACGTATAATACGAATAGTATTGCGATCTGAATATCATTCGCTCGATCAAATTTGCCGTCTGAATCAGTAAAGGAGAATGCTATGAAAATTTTGTTTGCACCGGTTTCCAAAGATGTCAATGAATCAGAACTGACTGCAATTCAGGATATCTGCCGCCTTGAACAGCCTGATCAGGTGAAGCTTTGTATTCCTGTAGGCTTTGCTGTTGAAGTGAAGGAGTCTCTCAAGGAGCTCGGCGATTCCTTTGACATCGCCGTGACATATTATGACGCGGAGAATCCTTCAACAGCTGTCGATTTTATCAAGGAGTACCGTGCAGATCATCCGGATGATACGATTCTGGTTAACAGTCTCGGCGGTTCGGTAGAACTGCAGGCTGCACTTCTTCCGCTCGCTTCTGATGAAACAGTCAACCTGATTTTGACTGACGGTTCTGCTCCGGCAGAGATTCCGGCGGAAGAAACAGCGGAACCGGATGCTGCGGCTTCAAATACTGCTCCGGTGGACACAGTCGAATCCGCTGAAAAAGCTGTCGAAAACGTGCCTGAGCAATCCGATCCGGAGACGATCAAAAAGGACGCGGTTACTGCATTTGGCAAATCTCTGCTCTCTGAGCTGGTGGATTCCTATGACTATCACGGTGCCTATGTTCTGAGTCAGAAGCTCGGCAGCGAGATTGCGGAAATCGTACCGTTTCTGCTGCAGGCGGCGGACATGCGCTCGGACGGCAGATTCGCCGATGCCAATCAGATGTTCCGCAGATGCGGCTTAGAGGGCATCATGACCGGACAACAGTCCATTGCGGAATACTATCTGCTGCTCGATCAGTACGTGAAACAGGAGCGCTATACTGATTTTCTGCGTGCGATGCAGCCGTTCCTGCTTGAAATCATGATTGCTGCAATCCGCAAGCAGTTCAATATGGATATTACGCGGTACATGATTTACGGCTCCCGCCGCTGGGACGAGAACAAACTTGTTCTGGAGCAGATGACTGGCAAATTCAACGAGACATTTACCTATCACACCAAGCCGAAGCCGACAAAGGCAGGCGGTTATGTCACTACAGCGCACCTTTCCAATCTGATGGAGAATCTTTCCGTGCAGCGTCAGCACGCAACCATGATTCTTGATACGCTGAAACTGCGTCTCTATGCAGAGGAGCGCATCCGGACACTTGCTTCCTATAATCTGCAGGGTGTCACGGCGCAGGATATCGAAAAAGTATGCGCCTGCCGTGCTGAGGATATTCTCCAGATGCTGCTGAATTACGTCCGCAACTACACGGATATCACGCTGACTGACGAAATGATCGGCTCGTATCTGCAGATGAATGAGATGATCAAATCATATCTTTAATCAAAAAGCAGCCGTTATGGATGACGGCTGCTTTTATTTGTCTGCTTGTAAAATACCGTGCTGCTCAGCGAGATCGCGGAGCCTTTTGTTTGCGGCATTTATGGTACCGAAATGCTCCGGCGTGCATATAACTGATTCGCATCGGAGCATGATTTCACATGCATGTTCAAATTGTGCATCCGGTATCGGCTCGAATGCAGGCGCAGTGATCAACTCTGATGCCAGCGCTTTTGCGACAGGAAAATCCAGATCGTTTTCGTGCAGAATTCCGGCTGCAAACGCGATTCCGGCACGGTAGAGCTTTCGGAACACAGGGATAGCCGTTCCGCCGCCGCCGATCACGTAAACCTGCGGCTGTCCATTCCGCGCAGACGGTTCAGCTGTCCCGAACATCGGGTCATATCTGCCGTTTCGGATATCGTAGAGTTCATTGATATAATCGCCGCAGAAGATTTCATCCGGCGTACCGAAGCGCTGCGCTCTGCCGCCTTGTATGCAGAGCAGAGAATCCGAGAATTTTTGCGCGAGATCCAGCTCATGCAGCGATTGGATGACCGCAATGCCGCGTTCTTTCGCAAGCTGCCGCAGCAGACAGAGAAAATCAAGCTTGCGGCTGATATCCAGATACGAAGTCGGCTCATCCAGAAGCAGAATTTCGGGTTCCTGTGCAATGGCTCTTGCAAGCATTACGATCTGACGCTGCCCGTCGCTGATCTGGCTGAATGCAGAATCAGAAAGCTCCGCCGCGCCGACCATTTCCAGCGCATCGTGCACAATTTCTTTATCTTGATCTGAAAGCAGACCGAGCAATCCGGTGTAAGGATATCTTCCGGCAGCAGCGACATCAAAGCAGGTCATGCGTTCCGCCGTGATGCGTCCGGTAAATAGAACCGCGATTTTCTTTGCAAGCTCTTTTTCATTCATCTCCGCCAACTGTTTGCCGCACAGAGTGATATCACCGAAGATTGGTTCAAGTTGTCCCGCGATTGTTTTCAGTACGGTCGATTTTCCGGCGCCGTTCGGACCGATCAGTGTCAGAACTTCGCCGGCGTGCAGCGTGAATGAAATATCCTTGACAATGATCTTTTTCTGATATCCGGCGGAAAGTGATTTTGTCTCAAGCAGAATCGGCTTTTGTGTCATACGCTGCTCCTTTCCCGTTCCCGGCGCAGCATCACCATGATGACGACCGGCGCGCCGAATACTGCCGTCACGGTGCTGACGCTCAGCTCCTGCGGCGAAAACATCGTTTTTGCCAGCAGATCACATCCAAGGCAGAATACGCTGCCCCCGAGAAATGACGCCGGAATGATAATCAGCGGTTTTGCCGTCCGGAACAATCCCTTGACCAGATGCGGCACTGCGATGCCGACAAAGGAGATCGGACCTGCAAATGCTGTCACGCATGCAGCGAGCAGACTGGAAAGCAGAATCAGCAGTATCCGGAACGGCTTGATCCGGACGCCCATATTTCTTGCATATTCTTCGCCGAGCTGATAAGCATTGATCGGCTTTGAAAGCAGAACTGCGCCAAGCATTGCGGCTGCGGTGATAATTGCCATATCGCGTATATCCTGCCAGCTTGTGCCGGAGAAACTGCCGCGTGACCAGTTATGCAGGTTGACAATGTTTGCATCATCTGCAAAGGTGACTGCAAAATCCGTCAGAGCATTGCAGATGTAACCGATCATGACGCCGCTGATAATCAGCTGTGCCATGTGCTGCACCTTACCGGAGAACAGCAGGATTGTCAACATGCAGAGCAGCGCACCGGCAAATGCGGCGAGAACCAGCATACCGGAGTGCAGTATAAAACCCTGCTGCAGTGCGAAAATCATAGCCATCGCGACACAGAGCTTAGCGCCGGATGAAATACCGAGGACAAACGGACCGGCAATCGGGTTCCGGAAATAGCTCTGCAGCAGAAATCCTGCAACGGAAAGTGCGCCGCCCAGAATTACGGCAGAAAGCGCACGCGGCATCCGGATATCACGGATTATTCTGCCTGCGGATGTATCATGCAGGCTGCCCGTCAAAATATGAAAGGTATCTGCCGCAGAGATCTGACTGCTGCCGACTGTCAGACTGAGGATCAGCAGTCCGGAAAGCAGCAGAATCAGAATACAGAATCCGCAGATTGTCCGCATAGATCGAGCATGATGCATAGGCACTCCTTTCCGGTTATTTGAGACGATGCAGAAATACAAGCTGATCGGTTCCGTCAGCATTTCCAGTGAGAATTCGGTTCAGGTCGGAAATCATATCGGCGGCTCCGGTTGTCTGCTGAAACGTATTCTGCTCTGTACACCAGACATTTCCGTTCTGTACTGCACGAAAATCACGGAACAGGTCATTTTTCGCAATCAGCTCGGCAATTTCATTCAGCTGTCCCTCGATTGTGCTGTTATAGATCAGGATATCAGCATCCTTTGCAGTTTCATAGAAGGTCTCCATCTGGATATTCATCGTGGAAAGGGCATTTTCGTCAATATTGAGAGCATCCGCCGTGAAAATGTACCGTCCGCCTGCCATGTGAATCATCTGCGGGATGTAGTCGCCCGGTTTGCGGATGTTGACAGCACCGTTTGCCGTGATACTGAAAAATGCGACCGATAGACGATCAGTGTCCGGAACAGAAGAAAGCGCCATCTCACGAAAATCTGCGGTTTTCTCAGTGAAATACTGTTCCGCAAAATCAGTTTTCCCGAGCAGCAGGCCGTATAGCTTGATCCACTCCATGCGCCCGAGCGGGTGTGATTCATAACTGGAGCGTTCCACAATCACCGGAATTCCGAGCGATTCGATCTGCTCTTTGACCGCCGGCGCATGATAGATCATGGTGTTCTCAATTGCGAGTTCGCAGTCTGTTTCGATGAGCGCCTCGTAATCCGGCGTGCTGTATTTTCCGATGAAAGTGAGTGATCCGCTATGCAGCGCATCCTGTATGCGGGGAAGCGTCCAGCTGTTTTCATCGGTCGAGGTCAGCTCGACAGCATCGAGTCCGCCGATCGCATCAAACAGATCCATCACTGCAGAGGATGCTGCATAGATATGCGAAACAGGCTGCTGAATCACCGTCACAGTGTTGTTTTCCGGCACCGTCTGACCTTTCGGCACAAGCAGATAATCATCGCTCCCGATATGGATGTAAGCATAGCCGCCCTCGCAGTAATCGACCGAAAACTGTGTAGCATAGTCGAGCGGCATATGACCTGTAATCTGCAATCCTGCGGCATCTTTCCTTGAAGCATTCGCACTGCATCCGCAGCAGATGACACAGATGCAGACCGTTAAAAACAGTGTGATAATCCGCTTCATTGGATTGTGGCTGAATCGAAATAAAGCGTGTATGCAATTTCATGCGGCGTGCTCATGGCAGTGGTATCCGCGGAAACCGGCATCGGGTAGTCAAAGCCGGTTACCGGAATCTCAAACACAGAGAATTCCTCGGTGCTGACCGGCAGATATTTCTCGTCCGCCACAATCATATAATCATAGTGATTGCTGCCCCAGATGATCTCCGCAGTAGCCTTGCCGCCGCTGACCGTCAGCTTGGCAGGGGACTGCACGGATGCTTTTCCGGAACCGCCCTCGAGCTTGACATCAATCGTGTATTCGCCGTCTGCAAGAGACAGTGCTTCTGCTGAAGTGCTGCGGGATTCCTTGAACGCTTCATCGGCAAGTGAGTCCGCGCGGAATACCAGCTTGCGGTCATACCAGAGCTGCTTTTTCGCACTGAAAGCCGCACAGTCAATTTCCTGATCGAGCGCTTCGACCGGAACTGTGAATACACAGCCGTCACCGGTTTCCTGCGGTTCGATGAAGTCCGCGGCATCTGCCTTTGCTGCCTGGTCAGCTGTTCCGGCATAGAGATGTTCATAGCTCTTGCTGTTGATCGTCAGTTCAGCGGTCATTGCGCCGTCAGCGACAATCAGTTCACAGCCCGCAATCTTGAACATGGATGAACTCGAATCTACATTGACCGGATATCTGCCGTTCTGCAGCGCGTCAGCATAAACAGGCTTCATTCCCTCGTACCCGACGGCATCCGCAGCAATCACATCATCGCCGGATGCGACAGCGAGCGCTTCGGTTTGGACAGCCTCGGTTTCGGTAGATTCTGCTGAGGATTCAGCTTGCGTGTCTTCAGTAACGGATGATGTATCCGCAGCAGATTCAGCGGTTTGTGTATCAGCGGTATTGCCGCAAGCCGTCAGGCAGAGCATTGCAGCAAGCAGTCCGCATGTTATCATTTTATTCATTATAATTGTTCCTCTCATATGTGAAAACCGGGCAGCCGAAACTGCCCGTGTTTCTTATTTGGTTGAATCAATTGCAGCCTGTGCGTGGTCAACATAAATCTGGCGGATTGCTTCGTTCTCGCCAAGTCCGCGCAGCAGGCAGGTGACATCATAACCGGCTGCCTCAAAAACGGATTTCCACGAATCCTCTTCATCGCCCGCCATATCATTGTTTGCATGGTCACCGGCAACAACCATCAGCGGCTCAAGAATGACGCGCTCATAGTCGCCCTTCTGAACAGCGGCAAGCACATCATCGAGGGACGGCGTTGCTTCAACTGTGCCGACAAAGTAGTTTTCGTAGCCGTCAGCGGTCAGCAGATCCTGCATCTTCTGATAGACGCCGTTGGAATCTGCCTCGGTACCGTGTCCCATAAAGCAGATCGCGGTCTTTCCGTCATCGTATTCCTTTGTCCAGTCCACGATCGCAGTCTCAACACGCTTGAAATCGTCATCAGTGTTGAGCAGCGGCTCACCGAAAACAACCTTATCAAAGGCATCGGCATATTCACCGACCTGCTCCACAAGATCATTATACTCAAAACCGTGCATCAGGTGCGTCGGCTGCACAACCAGTGTCTTAACGCCGTTATCAACAGCGCGCTTGAGAGCAGCATCGACATCGTCGATCAGGATGCCGTCGCGGCGGTTGACATGATCAATGATAATATTTGCTGTAAAACCTCTGCGGACAGCAAAATCCGGAAATGCTTTCTCAAGCGAATCCTCGATTGCACCGATCGTCAGGCGGCGGCTGTCATTGAAGCTTGTGCCGAAGCTGAGAACCAGCAGTTCATTGTCGCCGATCTCATCCTGATTGCGGATATTATCAAGCGAAGCATCGCCGGTGTCATAGTTTTCCTCGTCTTCTTCCGTCTCAGTTTCTTCCACGGATTCTTCTTCGGCTTCGGTTGTTGCGGTTTCTTCTTTCACGGTTTCCTCACTCACTTCCGCAGTCTCTGCTGCAGATGTTTCCTCCGCGCTGCTTTCCGGTGCACTGCTGTTATCTCCGCAGGCAGTCATTGCTGCTGCAGCGACTGCAAGGCAGATCAGATATGCAAGTTTCTTCTTCATTTTCATACATTCCTTTCGATAAAAGGGGTATGAATCGCAGGCAATAAAAAATCCTCTCTCCGGATCGGAAAGAGGTATTGCGGACAGACGAATCCCTTGCGGGTTTCTCTGAGAACAGTACGATCAATACCTCGTGACCTGAATCTTTCGATTCTGTACCAACAGTACGGCAGGTTTCCTGGCTGATGCATCAGCATTCTGTATAAGCCTTCCCGATTACTCAGTGACCGCACGCAGCAAAAGCCTTGCGCATATACAGAACTCCGCAATCACAGTGACGAGATCGTGCAGGATTTTCACCCGCTTCCCTTTTACCCTCCGGCCTTGCGAACGCGCAATCGAAGGCACCGTATGCTATGATTCAATTTTGTTCATGAACAGCTTAGAGTATATCACAGTTTATGCAAAAATGCAAGCTTTTTACAGGATTTTTACAAATTAGACAGTTTCTCTCTGCAAACCGCTCAAATTTTGCTGTCTGCCATGTAAAGCAGCGCATTGCAGATCGCAGCTGCGACATTGCTTCCGCCCTTTCTGCCGCGAGCCGCAATGCACGGGATTCCGCTTGCGATCAGCATTTCTTTGGACTGCACCACATTGACAAATCCGACCGGAACACCGATGACAAGCTCCGGCAGAAATTGTTTTTGTTCAATCAGTTCAGTCAGACGGATCAGTGCCGTGGGTGCATTCCCGACGGCATAGATGACAGGTTTTCCGAGCGCGGCAGCCTTATCGACAGATGCAGCTGCGCGCGTTGAACCGTTTGCTTTTGCAGATTCTGCAATATCCGGATCTGCCATATAACATTCGCAGGTGCATCCGTGCCGGTTGAGTGCTGCTTGATTGATACCGGATTTCGCCATATTTGTATCGGTTACGAATATGGCGTGATTTTGGATTGCACGCATGGCAGTGTCAATGATTTCCGGTGAAAAGTACAGCGAATCGAGATAGTCAAAATCTGCAGTTGTGTGGATAACACGCATCACAACCGGACGAATCTCCTCCGGAATGGAGCGATCGCCAAGCTCTGCGGCAATAATCTCAAAACTGCGCTTTTCGATTTCATGCGGCAGCACGTATTCCAGATTCATACGCCTTCCTCCATGATCTGATAGATTTTTGCAATGTCAAGCGCTTTGCGGACAGTGTCGGCAAGCCGATCAAGCTGCAGTGACCGCTCCGCGTTCCGGTCCATTCCGGTGGCAGTGTATTGCAGCCCTTTGGCTTCATAAAGTGCCTGTATCAGTTTTCCGGAAACTTCAGCGCTGTCGAAAAAGCCGTGGACATAGCATCCTGCGACATTTCCGTCGGCACATCCGCCTTGATCGGTCAGAGGTTCGCCGTTACACATTGTTTCGCCCATATGCACCTCGTAGCCGGAATAGGCAGCATGATTCAGACAGGCAAAGAAGCCCGATGCGGCATGAACAGTTCCGCTAACCCTTGTTTGCCGCTTGCTGCTGCGGAAGATTGTGCGGCAGGGGAGAAGTCCCAGCCCTTGAACCGTCCCGCCGGATTCCGCTGCGTCCGGATCGGCGATTTCAGACCCAAGCATCTGATAACCGCCGCAGATTCCGAAGATCGGGAAACCGCGCTTTGCAAGCGCAGCCACCGCCTTGTCCATTCCGGTTTGACGCATCCATTCCATATCAGCGATCGTGCTTTTGGTACCGGGCAGCAGAATCAGATCAGGATTTGCAAGCTGATTCGGTTTGGAAACATACCGGACAGATACGCCCTCATACTGCGCAAATACATCAAAATCTGTGAAATTCGAGATTTTGGGCAGATGAATCACTGCAACGTCGATCACACCGTTCATTCTTGTCTGACGCAGCCTTGCGGAAAGGCTGTCCTCGTCCTCAAGATTATGATGAATATACGGCACAACGCCGAGAACCGGCAGGCCGCTTTTGTGTTCAAGAATCGAGATGCCGCTCTGAAACAGCGAGACATCCCCGCGAAACTGATTGACAATCAATCCGCGAACCAGCGCTCGTTCATCAGGCTCCAGCAGATCGAGCGTTCCGAGGAGCTGTGCAAAGATTCCGCCGCGGTCGATATCGCCGGTCAGGAGCACGGGCACCTGCAGCATCTTTGCAAGTCCCATATTGACAATATCATCGGCTTTGAGATTCAATTCCACCGGACTGCCCGCGCCTTCAATTACAATCACATCGTACTGCTCAGCCAGTGTCCGGAACGCATGCTGAATATCCGGAACCAGCTCTGTTTTATGCCGGAAGTATTCTGCAGCGCGCATATTGCCGCGGACTTTGCCGTTCACGATCACCTGCGATCCGACATCCGTTGTCGGCTTGAGCAGAATCGGATTCATCAGCGCAGAGGGCTCAATGCCTGCAGCTTCCGCCTGTAATGCCTGCGCTCTGCCAATCTCAAGACCGTCGGGGGTGATATACGAGTTCAATGCCATATTCTGCGATTTGAACGGTGCAACCGAGAAGCCGTCCTGCCGGAAGATGCGGCAGAGCGCTGCGGTCAGCAGGCTTTTGCCGACATTTGACATTGTGCCCTGTATCATGATCGCTTTCATGTGCCGTACACCTCCCTGACAGCTCGAATCAGCGCTGCGTTTTCCCGCTCTGTCCGGACTGCGATGCGAAAATGCGAATCTGATAGACCGTTGAAATTCGCACAGCTGCGCACCAGAATCCGATGCTGCTTCATGTTTTCAGCAAATCGCTTGTCCGTTTTGAGCAGCAGAAAATTCGCGTCAGAGGGATACACCCGAAGTCCGCATTTCCGCAGCTGATCGGATAAAGCTTTGCGCGCATCTGCAATATAGCGAACAGTTCTGCGGACATATGCTGATTCCAGCAGCGCTGCGATTCCTGCAGCCTGCGCAGGAACAGAAACGCTCCAGTATTGTCCGGACTGCCGCAGGCGGTTTGCAATTTCCGGCGTACCGCAGCATGCATATCCGAGCCGCAGTCCGGGAATCGCATAGATTTTGGTAAAAGCTTTCAGAATGATGCTGTTCGGAATCATGCAGGTGCACAGCGAATACGCTTTTGCATCGTCAGTGAAGTCCAGAAAACACTCATCACAAATCAGCAGTATATGTTCGGTGCGGCATTTTTCAGCGATTTTGTGCAGTAAATCGGGAGCGATTCGGAGACCGGTCGGATTATTGGGTGTGCATAAAAACAGGATGTCCGTCTCAGGGGTGAGCATCTCCAGTATATCGGGCTGCAGCCGGAATCCGGAAGTTTCACGCAGCAGATAATGCGTAACCTTGCAGCTGACAGATTTCAGCGCTGTCTCGTACTCGGAAAAAGTCGGCGCGCATACTACAGCAAATTGTGGCCGAAATGCACATACCATGCGGTAGATGAGATCAGCGGCGCCGTTTCCGCAGACAATCTGATCTTCCGGAAATTGCTCATGTTCAGAGATTGCACAGACGAGCTTTGTACAGTCAGGATCAGGATAATGTGACCAGTCATCGGCAGAATCCAGCACTGCCTGACGGACAGATTCCGGCATGCCGAGCGGATTGATGTTGGCGGAAAAATCAAGAAAATCCGGATACGCGGTCAGATTGCCGCCGTGGATTTCGGTCATGACAGCACACCTCCGAACAGAATACAGCGCAGCATGCAGCACAGAATCAGCATGCAGACGGACGCGCCGTACATGAGACGGTTGGCGCGGCGGATGTCCTCGGGCGCGATTTGCCGGTCATCATCACCGATATATGGCTTGCGGTGCAGTTCACCGAAGTACCAAGCATCACCGGCAAGCCGCAGATGCAGAGCGCCTGCGCATGCCGATTCTGTTTGCGCCGAATTCGGACTTGCGTGCTTTCGGCGGTCGCGTTTCCAGATGCGGTATGCATTAGACGCATCATATTTCAGAAGCGGGGAAACAGCAATCATCAAAAGTGCTGTCAGGCGTGATGGGATGAAATTCAGCACATCATCAAGCCTTGCCGCGAATCTGCCGAGCTCGATATATTTTTCATTGCGATAGCCGATCATCGAATCCATTGTGTTTGCAGCTTTATAAAGAAAGCCTCCGACCGCTCCGCCAAATGCGATGTAAAACATCGGTGCGCTCACGCCGTCAGATGCGTTTTCCGCGACGGTTTCAACTGCAGCGCGAAGAATACCGGCTTCATCCAGCCGTACTGTATCCCGTCCGACAATCATCGAAACGACTTTCCGCGCTGCTTCTGTATCACCGTTTTCAGCAGCTATGCATACCTTCATGCTCTCATCACGAAGACTGCGCGCCGCCAGCAGATAGCAGATCATGATGCTCTCCGCTATGACACCGAGCACTGTATGAATTTTATAGCAAACAGCAAGCAGAACAGCAGGAACTGCACCGGATATCAGCAGCACGGTTACAGCGAGCAGGAATCCGCCGAATCTCAGATTTTTTATATGTTTGCGGATGATGCTTTCCGTTTTTGCAATCAGATTGCCGATCCAGCGGATCGGGTGGGGCAGTGTCGGCGGGTCACCGATACAGGCATCCAGCAGGAACCCGAACAGTAAGGGAAGTGCGGGCAGAATCAGTTTCATAGTTTCTCCAGAATTGAAATGATATTGCGCTCATACCGGCAGCGCCAGCCGTGACCGTTTTCGGTCATCCAGTCATAATAATCGCGGTGCGGTTCTGCAAACCGTTCGAGAATGGACATGATCGTCCCGCCGTGAACGACCATTGCAATGCTTTCGGCATCAGGGAACGATTCTACACAGGAAAGGAACGCCTCGCAGCAGCGATTCCGGAATTCCAGCGGATTATCACCGTGCGGGAATGCTGCCGTTCCGACGCTGTCAATCCACAGCTGATAATCCGGATCACCGTTGAGCTCCTGATAACATTTTCCTTCAAACAGCCCGAAATCGCATTCCCGAAAATCGTCGCAGATATGCGGAATCTGATGCGGGAACAGGATCTTTGCAGTTTCAAGGCAGCGCCGCATCGGACTGGTAATCACAACATCGCACTGCGGATATCGGCAGGCAGTGAGCTGCCGGATTCCATTCTCGCAAAGCGGTTCGTCTGTTTTACCGATATAGCGTTTTTCTGTATTTCCGGCTGTCAGTCCGTGCCGAATGAGTAGAATGTTCAAAGCAGTTCCCCCTTGATTGCGGTCGGGATGCCGCAGGTGACTCGAATCACAGATTTCGCGTGAACCGCAATGATGCATCCGCAGATGCCGGTTTGTTCTCTGCGGATGCGGTCAGCTATTTCAATCGGTATAATGCCGCTGCCGATTTCGTTCAGCAAAATGATACACTCCGGATTTTGCTTGCAGAGATCGGATGTCCACGCAACCGGATCAATGCCATTTTCCATTAGGCGCGCGACCAGCTCGTGATAATGATTGATGCAGGCAGCCGATGCAGCCTCACCAAAGGTGCAGACAGAGCCGTCTGTAATTGACAGCTCCGGATAGATTTGATGCAAATATATAGTTTTCCCCTGATAAGCACCGCCGGTAATCAGAATCATAGCAGTACCTCCGTGATGCGATTTGTGAATACAATTGCAGCGAGCATCCAGATCTCGCAAAGCTGAAGAAACCAGCCGCAGAGATCACCGGTGATGCCGCCGAAGTCGCGAAAAGCAGTATAGCGATAATACAAAAATACAAAAACAGATGCTGCAGCTGCGGCAATGCCTTGTGTATAACTGCAAATCAGCATGCCGAAATAGGCAGACACCGCCCAAATGCAGACCAGCATGATTGTCACGGTTTTATGAGACGGCTTGACAAAGCTTTGCAGACTGCCGTCATGTTTTGCGCAGCGGAACGTCACTGCTGACAGACCGCTCAGCGAACGTGAAATCACATAGCCGCATGCGATTTGTATCGTGGTACGGAGTGATGTGATCTGTGTCATCAGCGCAGTTTGCAGCAGCAGATACAGAACGATCCGGATCACAGCAAAAGAACCGATGTGCGGATCGGACATGATCGCGAGACGCTTTTCGCGCTCTGCATAAGATGCGCGCGCATCCGTGACATCGCAGAAACCGTCTGCATGGATGCCGCCTGTGATCAGAATCGGCAGAAACACAGCGAACGCAGCGAACAGGAATTGTCCGAAGCCGAGGTGATCGCAGATCAATCTCCACACAATCAATGCTGCGCCGATGACTGCACCGATCAGCGGGAAAAATCCGAGCGAATAGCGGCGGTTTTCCGCTTTCCATTCAATCTGTGGCATCGGAATCCGCGAATACATCAAAAAGGCGGAGATCAGAGATTTCAGCATTGCTGTGCTCCTTTCAGACAGATCGGGATTCCGCAGACACATTCATAGACGGCATCGGCGTGTTCTGCAAGCATCCGGTTCAGCGTGCCGATCACCGAGATATATCGCTGTGTCGATGCTTCGTACCGGATACCGTCACTGCCGACCTGATTCGTCACAATCACGAGTTTTTCAGCATCTTGCTGCAGGCGCAGGATGCCGTTCAGAATGTGTGATGCAACATCCTGCAGAGGGGCTTCACGGAACATTTCATTCGCTGTCAGGTTGCCGATGCATTCAAGCAATACATGACATCCCTGCGGCAGATGAAGCCGATCAAGATCCGTATAGCACTCGATCGTATGAAATCCTTTGTTCTTCCGCATTTCGCGGTGCCGTTCAATTGCTGCACGGGCATCATCGCCAAAGGGCTGCATTGTCGCCAGATAGATTTTTGTCCCGCTGTATGATTCCAGCAGCGATTCTGCAAATCCGGATTTTCCGCATTTGGAGCCGCCTGTTACGAGAATTGTCATGTGAATTCTGTATACCTTTCTATTTGCGCTTCATCAAACCGGTGCGCGTGCCGGTAGAGTGCAAGTGCGCCGTCAAGCAAGGGAAGGAGGAGCAGTGCGCCGGTTCCTTCTCCAAGCCGCAGCCCGGCATCAATAACTGCCTTACGCTGAATCAACTGCAGCAGACCTTTTGCAGCCGGTTCCTCTGAGCAGTGACTTGCGAGCATGTATTCCCGGCAAAGCGGATTCAGCAGATATGCAATTGCCGCAGCCGCAGCGGAGATCACACCGTCAATGATCACAGGAATCTGATAGATCGCGCCGCCGAGGAACAATCCGGTCATGCCAGCTATTTCCAGTCCGCCGAGTGTCTGCAGCAGGTGCAGCGGATGTTCACGATCCGGATGATGCAGTTCAATACCGCGGCGAACCGTGTTAATCTTTCGCAGCAGCCCGTCCGTGCTGAGCCCCGAGCCTTTTCCGGTCACAATTTCCGGCGGAAGATCAAGCAGCACAGATGCAAGCGCAGATGCAGACGTTGTGTTTCCGATTCCCATCTCACCGGCGATAAGAATCTGAACGCCCTGCGCTTTGCAGGATTGTGCAATATCAATGCCGGTCTGAATGGCTTTCACTGTTTCAGCTTCGGTCATGGCGGGCAGCTTGGTAAAATTCTGTGTACCATGCGCTATTTTTTTTGGCAGCAGATTCAGTGCAGTGACCTGATCGCGCAGCCCGATATCGACAGCAATCACATCTGTGCCGAATTGCTGTGCAATCACATTGACATTCGATTTGCCCTCAGCGATTTCTTTTGCACAGATCGTCGTTACCTCGCTGCCGCACTGTGTCACGCCTTCCTCTACGATTCCGTGATCGCCGCAGAATATGACGGCTGTCCGGCGGCTGATATCAACATTTGCCGTGCACTGTATCGCAGCAATCTGCTGTATCATTTCCTCCAGAACGCCAAAGCTCCCGAGCGGTTTTGCGATGCTGTCCCAGTTTTGTTTGGCTGACTGATAATAATGATTATCGGGCGGTTTGATTTGTTTGATTCGTTCCATTCTTGGCTCCGTATTTGGCAGCTGCTTCTGCAAAGCGGAAAGCAGCCTGAATATCTGAATAATAATAAAGATGCGGAAAACCTGCGTACATCGTCTCAGATGTATGGCAGCAATCCCAGCTTCTGCCGTCCGGTTTGACTGCATGAAAACTGTTTCCGCAGGAAGTGCTGTCCCAGTAGTGGAATTCATGCGCCCGCAGCGAATGTCCCGCCTCGCACAAAAGCTGATCCTGCTGCGATTTCATCGAGATATATCCGAATCTTTGCAGAGAATCTGTCGGGAACGCAGTGCCGCTGATCACATCCGCCATCGGATATTCTGCACCGGATTTTGTTTGCAGTGAAGTGTGCAGATACAGAAATCCGCCGCATTCCGCGATAACCGGTATTCCGGAGAGGATCGCAGTCCGGATCTCGCTGCGCATGCCCGTATTCTCTGACAGCGCTTTTGCATGCAGCTCCGGATATCCGCCGCAGAGAATCAGACCTTCTGCGTCCGGCAGATGCGTATCGTGAATCGGGGAAAAGAACCGGATCTCGCACCCCATTTCCCGCAGCACATCAAGGCTTTCGGTATACAGAAAGCAAAACGCTTCATCTCTTGCAACCGCAATAACGGGATTTGCTTTGCAGCGCGGTATCTGCAGCGCTTGATATCGGGGCAGCGGGTTCTCTGCCGCACGCATGATCAGATCAAGGTCAATATACTGCAGCGCCGCCTGTCCGAGTGCATGCATCTGCTGCCGAATACCGGTGATTTCGGCAGCCGTGACGAGTCCGAGATGTCTGCGCGGGAAATCCGCCTTCTGACGCGGAAAAGCCCCGAAACAGGTTGTATGCAGATCGCTGCATAACTGCTGTACATACGGAATCAGGCGCTCCGGAAGTCGGTTGAACAGAAATCCGACGATTCTGTTCGGTGTTTTGTACTGCAGAAACCCCTGCATGACCGCGCCGATTGAAGCCTGCATCCCTTTGCAGTCAATCACGATGATAACCGGTGTTTCGGTCTGCTCAGACAGCGCGAATGCGGAACCGGAATCTCCGTCATAAAATCCCATAGCACCTTCTATGACGGCAATATCGGCGGATGCGCTGCAGCGGTCGAGCAGATAGCAAAGCGTGTCGCGATCACAGAAAAAACTGTCGAGATTGTAGGACGGAGTGCCGAGTACTTCGCGGTGAAACATCGGGTCGATGTAATCCGGTCCGGATTTGAAGGATGATGCTTGAATCCCGCGCTGTTTCAAAGCAGAAAGCAAAGCACAGGTTATTGTTGTTTTGCCGCACCCGCTGCCGGTTCCGGCGATCATGATTCTCCGCATTGCAGCTGCCCCCAAATCAGAAACACCGGATTCTGCGCATCCAGCATTGTGTGTGTGCCAATCTTTCGCGTTCCGGTGACAGCGATCTGAACGATCTCACAGGGAACGCCGCGCAATTCAAAACAGTGCGCAGCCTGCGCGAGTGTTTCCAGTGATACAGCAGTGATGACAATATCAGCCGCCGGATTCTTTTCAGCGATCACATCAAAGATCGCGTCCAGATTTCCGGTGCTGCCGCCGATAAACACATGATCGGGCACCGCTGCGTCATGAAGTTCATCGGGACAGATTCCCTCAGTCACATGGATATTGTCGCATGAAAAAGCTTTTGCGTTCTCTGTTGTCAAGCGGACGGCTTCGGGATTCTTGTCAAATGCAAGCACTGTGCCCTGCGGACAGCGATACGCCATCTCCACAGAAACAGAGCCGGTGCCGCAGCCGATATCCCAGCAGACACCATCGTACCGGATATGCAGATGCGACACAATATTGCAGCGAATCTGCGACTTTGTCATCGGGACATTGCCGCGCTGAAACTGCGAATCCGGAATCGCAGACGGAATATATCGCAGATAATCCGGATTTTCGGTTACCAGAACGGTCAGCGTATCATCCGTAAAACCTGTGAAATCATGCGCACAGCCTGACATGATTCGTTCATCCGGATATCCGAGATTCACGCCGATGTATACGCGGACTTCTCCGAGTTGATAATCGCAAAGTCTTTTGGAGACATCGGCAGCGCGGATATCGCCGCCGAGCAGAAAATAGCAGAGCGGATGTGTCGCAGCCTCGATTGCGATATTCGCCTTTGTACCGTGCAGCGATACAAACCGCATATTATCATATGATTTGCCGATCTTTGCGCAGAAAGCTGCAGCCGAGGAAATGCCGGGGAGCATTGTAACATCAGCATCCGGCAGCGCCGCAAGCAGCTTTTTAGCGCCGCTGAAAAAGCCGCAGTCTCCGGAGAAAAGAACCGATACGATCCTGTGTTCTGTTTTCCGGATTGCCTGAACGATCTCATCGGTTTTGTATGTGCAGATGCATTCCGCCGTAGTATCACGGAAAGGCTCCAGTATCCGCGCTGCACCGATCAGCAATCCGGATGATGCAATCGCTTCGGCGGCTTCGGCTGTCAGTGTTCTGCGTCCCTCGGTGCCGGTTCCGATCAAGTATAGTTTCATAGCAGATTATCCTTTTTCTTTTGTATCAGTGTAAGCGTGATTTCATCATATGTATAGCCCGTTTCCTGCGGTCTGCAGAGTGTGATCATCCGGATGCCGCAGAATTTTGCAGCAGCGGCTTTTTCGGGATACCCACCGATTGCTCCGCTTTCTTTGCTCAGCAAAATATCAGCATGAGATTGCCGGATATGTGCAATATTTTCATCTGTGCGGAACGGCCCGTTTGCAAGAATGATTTTGTCCGGATCATACCCGAGTGATGTGCATGTGTCCAGAACGGTATCCGAGGGGAGCAGGCGCAGCCAGATTCTGTCAGCATAATCACTGACAGCCGTCAATGCGGAAACAGATTTGCTGCCGAGTGTACTCAGAATTGTATCATCTGTTCTGTTAAGCAGAGTGACCAGATCGTTCAGACCGGATACAGATTCGCCGTAAACCGGAGAAGAATCGCGCAGAAGCCGGTAATATGCAGTATTCTGTGCAGAGCATGCCTGCCTGATATTCTGCGTCGCTTCAATCGCATACGGGTGTGTCGCGTCGATTACGAGTGAATATTGATTTCGCTGCAGGAGCATTTGTATTCCGTCCGCGTCGAGCCTGCCGCGCAGAATACCGACCGCAGCGGGAAGAAGATCGGCGCCGTAATCCGTTGCGGATGATACATCAGCAGAAATGCAGTTTTTCACGCAGAATTCTGCGAGCGCCCTGCCCTCGGTTGTGCCGCCGAAAATCAGTACCTTAGACATCGCGGTAGCCTCTCGGCGTGACCATTTTTCCGTCGATGAGCATTGTCTCAGAGTTGCCGATAAAGACGGTCGTAAACATATCGACCCGCGTGTCCCGAAGCTCCTGCAAAGTCAGGACGCGGTAGCTCTGATCCTCTCTGCCGATGTTCCGGACATACCCGCAGACGGTTTCCGGTGAACGGTATTGCAGAATCAGATCGCATGCCCGCATCAGATGTTCGGGGCGGTGTTTCGAGGACGGATTATACAGCGCAATCACAAAATCCGCTTCCGCTGCACAGCAGAGGCGTTTCCGGATCGTCTCGGGCGATGTCAGCAGGTCGGACAGACTTATGACGGCAAAGTCATGTGTCAGAGGAGCACCGAGCAGTGCGCCGCCGGTGAAAGCAGCAGAGACACCCGGCACAACCTGAATGATCACATCCGGATAATCTGCCCTGAGCTGATAGGCAAGACCCGCCATGCCGTAGAGCTCCGGATCGCCGCTGCAAACCAGCGCTGTATTTTCGTATTGCGCCGCCTCAAGCGCTTCACGAACGCGCGCGGTTTCCTGCCGCATGCCGTTTGCACGGTATTCCTTCTCCGGAAAGAATCCGCGCATGATCTCGACATAAGTCTGATACCCGACAATCAGCGTACTGTCCGAGATTGCCTGTTCCGCTTCAGCAGTCATACTGCATCGGCTGCCGCAGCCAAACCCGACCACATATAGAATCATATTTCTGTCCTTTCAAATCTGAGAATCGTATATTTTTCTGCACAGGCAACCGTTACGCCTGCGAAAGCATACTTACGCATGATGAGCCTGCCGCCGCTGCATCGGACTGCGCTGCGTTCGCAGACATTGTCCGCACCGGTGACCTGTCTGACGAAATCAGAGGCGGTGAATGTCCCTCTGATCTGCATGAGTTCATCTGCACTGTACGTAAAAAACGGGAGATCATGGGTGCTGCAGAATGCGCGCAATCCGGGCTCATCTGCTTTCAGATCAATACTGGAAACAGCGCAGACACGCTGAAAATCAAGATGATGCGCCTGCAGAGCCCGCATGACAGTCTGCTGAATATCATCCTGATCTGTGCCGCTTTTGCATCCGATCCCGAGCACGAGATTGCGCGGCACAAGGTGCAAAGTGACAGGAAAAGGGCTGATAGATGTATCTGTACCCACATAAATTCCGCATTGCGGTGCAGTAGATGCAGTCAGTGGAGCGGGGAGTGCCGGAAACGGGAGCTCGCTTTGAAATCCGATCAGTTCGCCGTCTGCCACTGCAGCCGCTATTTCTTTTGCAGCATCCATATCCGTGATCAGGAGATTGTTCTGCAACGCGAAGCAATCTGGTGAAAACAGCCCGCCAGAATCTGTCGCAGTTGTGATGACCGCCGTGCCGCCGGTGATCTTTGCGATTTTTTTCGCAAGCAGATTCGCGCCGCCGATATGTCCGGAGAGCAGCGGAATGATGAATTCGCCCGATTGATCCGCGGCAATCACAGCCGGATCAGTCAGCTTGGATTTCAGCAGCGGCGCAATCATACGCACTGCAATCCCGCATGCTGTCAGAAATATGAGTGCATCTGTTTTCTCAAAAATGGATGCGGTCAAATCTGACAGATCAGTAAACGGTTCGGCATGTTCATCCGTGTGTTTATAGAAGCAGTATCGCCGGATTTGGTATCCGTTCAGATTCGCAGCGATTGTCTCAGACAGCACTCTGCCTGATTTAGTCAGGCTGATGATCGCGATCCGTTTCATAGCGCAGCCTTTCTGAATTCCGTCTCAAAGGCAGGGTCGTAAAGCTTTGAAAGTGCATAATCATCACCGAGAAAACGCCCGACACAAATCAGAGCAGTCTTCCGGATAGCATTTGCTTCTGCGGTTTCCTCAAGCGTTCCGACCGTACAACGGCAGACCTTTTCATCCTGCCAGCTAGCCTTATAGACAATTGCAGCCGGTGTTGTCTCCGGATATCCGCCGCTGATCAGTGCTGCAGAAAGCGCCGGCAGCATGCCTGTGCTCAGAAAAATCACCATTGTTGCCTGATGACCTGCAAGCTGCTCAATCCGTTCGCGCTCCGGAACCGTTGTGCGTCCCGCCATTCGCGTGATGATCACGGTTTGCGAGACATCCGGCAGTGTGTACTCAGCTTTGAGCGCTGCAGCAGCGCCGCAAAATGCACTCACGCCCGGACAGATATCATATGAAATAGAAAGCGCGTCCAGTTTGTCCATCTGCTCGCGGATTGCACCGTAGAGGGACGGGTCACCCGTATGCAGGCGGACGGTTGTTTTTCCTGCGGATTCTGCGCGTTCCATAACAGCAATCACTTCATCTAATGTCATAACGGCGCTGTTATAGATTTCACAGTCTGCTTTCGTGCATTCCAGCAGTTCCGGATTCACGAGCGAGCCCGCATAGATCACAACATCCGCTTCTGTTAGCAAGCGCTGACCGCGAACTGTAATTAAATCCGGTGCACCGCATCCGGCACCGACAAAATGTACCATGTTATACTCCTGTAACTGTATCCAGAATTTGATCTGCCAGCGATGTTTTCAGCAGCAGATCATGCTGATTGGAAAAGATCACAGCGCCGATCCGAACCAAATCGTGAACGCGCGCGGTGAGATAATTCCCGATGCGTTCTGTCAGGATATTGAGCGTCTGCGCAGCGCTGTCGGTCTCAAAGAGGATTTCAAGCGCGGCGTCTGTTGTCACGCAGTCATTGATCTGCAGCAGGATATCGCGCTGCACACCGGCAAGCGCAGCACAAGTGATCAGCGTCTCCATTCTGCCGTCGGCATATAACGAGTGCGTCTGCATGATGCCTGACCCGAGTTTGACGAGTTTGCCGATATGACCGATCAGCAAAATATCGGAAAATCCGAGCGATACACCGATATCCACAGCCTCACCGATAAAGTTGCTGCAAATCACAGAAATCTCGGAGAGAGCGGGCTTTTGCAGCCGGATAAACTGTTCGCTGTAATTGCCGACAGTCAGCACCAGCGTTTGAAGTCCGGCAGCTTTGCGCATATTCGCCTCTGTTCGGATCGTGTCAATAATCGCAGAATTGCTCATGGGTTCGACGATTCCGGTGGTTCCGATAATGGAAATCCCGCCGATGATGCCCATGCGCGGATTAAACGTTTTTTTTGCGATCTCCGTGCCTTCAGGAGCATAGATCACGATGCGGAAGCCGCCTGAATAGCCGTGCTTTTCCGCAATTTCAGTCACTGCGTCAGAGATCATCCTGCGCGGTGTGGAGTTAATCGCCGCTGATCCGACCGGCTGATCGAGCCCGGGCTTTGTCACAGTCCCGATGCCGGTTCCGCCTGCAATTTCAACGCCGGTATCCGCTTTTGATACAGTTGCATAAATCAGAATCCCCCGTGTTGCATCGGGATCGTCTCCGCTGTCTTTCTGCACGGCACAGGTAACGGATTTCTGCTGCATACTGATCTCGCAAATATCAAGATTCAGCAGGATATCGGCAGGTGTCATGAGTGATATCTGCGGGCAGACCTGACCGGAGAGCAGCATTTCTGCAGCAGCTTTCGCGGCACCGGCTGCACAGGAACCGGTTGTGTAGCCGCATCGCAGGCGCTTTCCGTTTCGATAGGTATAGAGATTCAATATTCGATTCCTTTCCGGGCAGCAATGCCGTCCTGATAGGGATGCGCGACCGAGCGGAATTCAGTGATGTAGTCAGCACGTTCCATGATTTCAGGAACCGGCTTGTGTCCGGTGAGAATGATCTCGCAATCCGGCAGATCAAGTATCCGGTTGACAAGCGAACGATCAACCGCGTTCCGCCGCAATGCATCACCGAGTTCATCGAGAACAAGGAAATCTGCCTGCATCCCGAAGAGCCTGCGCAGATTCCCGTTATGTTCGCTGATTACAATACGCTGTTCGGATTCCGACATCTCCCGAAAAAAGCGAACACCCTGAAAACTGCATGCATAGACGGGAATCCCGAGCGAGCTGAGTATTCTTATCTCACTGCTTGAGCCGTTTTTGAGAAACTGTACAACAGCGCACTGCATTCCGGCACCGGCTGCACGAATGCATGCACCGATTGCTGCAGATGTTTTTCCTTTTCCGTCGCCGTAATAATAATGGATCACGCGGTTCACCTCACTGGTTCGGAATCAGTTGAATGAGAGCAAATAGAGCCAAAACCGTAATCTGCCTTCTGTCAGATTTCGATGAGTTTCAGCATGATATCTTTGTCAATCGGATACGGACAGAGCCGCAGCTTTTCCGGATTCAGCAGGACGCTGTCAGCGGAAGATTCCAGCAGTGCACGGTCAACCTGAACCGGTGCGAGATTCTGAATACAGGATCTGAGTTCATTTGTATCACGGAATCCGGCTGCCTGCAAAATCTTTTCGCGCAGTCCAAGCTCCGTAAGCTCAAGATAATTCGCCTGAAACGCACCGACTGCGGCTCCGTGCGGAATGCCCGCATGATACGTCAGCATATAGCTGAGTGCATGCGGAATCGCAGTGCCGGTCTGTGCGATGGACATACCGGCAAGCGCTGAGGCATTCATCAGCTTCTGTGCTGCTTCGGGGTCAATCGGTGCACTCCCTTCGATATAGGGTCTGCATTCACTCCAGAGACGCAGTCCGGCATATGAACTCATCTCACTGAAACAGTCCGACTGCGTGTTCACACAGCTTTCGATCAGATGCGAGAGAGCATCAATCGCTGTATTGACGATGATTTTGTGCGGTGTATTACAAATGTATCTGCCGTCGATCAAAGCGAGCGACGGGAAGATTTTATGTTTGATCGAGACCTTTGTTTTCAGGTCATGCCGCGTCAGGACGGAAACGCCCGTGACCTCCGAGCCGGTTCCGCAGGTTGTCGGGACGGCAATGACCGGCAGAGCAGGGGAGCCGCCCGCTGTGTAGAGTGCATTCCAGTCGCTGTAGGGGCGGTTTATCATCAGGGCAATTGCTTTTGCAGCGTCCATCGGGGAGCCGCCGCCGATTCCGATCACAAAATCAGCACCGCATCCCAGACCCGTATCACGCGCTTTCATGACAGTCTCAACCGAAGGGTTTTCTTCAATCTCATCGAAAAGCGTGAACTGCTGACCGTTATTCTGCAGTGCTGCGGTCATATTATCAAGTGCGCCGTTTTTCTTCGCAGAGCATCTGCCTGTGACAATCAGCGCATGAGAACCGAATGCTGCAATCTCCTCAGCATGATGCGCAATGCAGTCCGGTTCACTGTAAACTTTTGTCGGCATGTAGTATTTCATGAATTCTGCCTCCGTATCTTTTCTGATACAAATATATTATCACATCTTTCCCAAATCGTCAAGTGGATAACTGATAGTCCGTATATCGTTATAATATAGTATAGGATTTCTGATCAATATGTTTTCGTTTTCTTGCTGAGATGCATTCAGATTGCCAGATATTGCGCAATTACGGTTCCTTATATTGACATTTACACAAAAATGTGATAAAATAAACTATTCGTATAGATGCAAACATATATAACAAATCGTTTGCAGATATCCGTACAAAACCTATCATATTTTTGAAAAGGAGCTGCTATGGAAAAATTGCGAACAAAGCTGTTCGCATGCGGAACCGCTGCATTTATGTTCCTGAATGCACTTCCGCTGCAAACAGCGCTAACAGCCTTCGCTGCCGAAGCAGAAGCCGCAAGCCGCGGTGATGTCAACGGCGACGGAAAACGAAACAAAGACGATCTGGCTGCACTGGTCAAGCTCCTCGGCGAACATCCGGAAACGATTTTTGCCGAGAAGGATTTTGTTCAGTACGATGTCACCGAAGACGGAATCATTGATGTGCGCGATCAGTATGCACTGTCTCAGGTTCTTTCCGGTGCCGCTGCTGAGATTCCCGTGAAGCCCGGTACCGCTCTTGACGAGTCTCTGACGCTCGCCATGACGAACGCAACCTGTTTCCCCGGCGATGAATTCCGGATTGCACTTTCTGTTGTAGACTGGACAAAAGACATCGCTGCATATGAGATTACAGTCGGATTTGATTCCGCGCTGAAGCTCAAGGATGTTTCGTTTATCTCCGGCGACTGCCAGTACGCAGCAGCCGGCAGATCAGTCAAGCTTTCCGGTCTGTACACCGGTGATACGCTGCACCGCGGCGATGTCGCGGTCCTGACATTCACTGCTCCGACCGGTTTTGATGAGCTTTCCGAGTTCCCGATTCAGGTGGAAGGTGCAAATATTTTTTCTTCCGGCTATGATATCTATGATGCAAGCAAGCCCGAAACAAGCGTCAAGGTTCAGCCGCTCTACGAGCCGGTATCGCTGCAGGCAACCGGTATCGGCAGCAAAACCGTTTCGCTCAAATGGGATATGCCGTATACCGATCAGCCCGTAACCGGCTACCGTATTTACCGTGACGGCAAAAAGATCGGCGAAACCACCGGTCTGACCTATACCGATATGAAACTGGAAGCGGATTCTGATTATGAGTACGCTGTTTCGGCAGTGACAAGCAGCGGTACCGAGACCGCGAAATCTCTTGTGCTCGATGTTCACACATCTGCAATTGAGATCACCAGCGCCGATTTTCCGGCTGAGTCTGTTTCCGATGCAAACAGCGATCTCACGGTTCGCCTCAGTCAGGCTGCACCGCTTTCCGAGATGCAGCTCGACATCAAAGGACCGGACGGAAAAACCGTCACCCAGAAGGTTGATCTCGGCGGCGAGGATCTCAGCACGATCAATTATCACTGGGATGTAGCAAAGCTCGCTGACGGTGCTTACACCATCTCGATTACTGTCAAAGATACGGACGGTCTGACTGCTTCTGCAGAAGCTTCTGTGAATGTCCAGAATCATCTGCTCAAGCCGGTCACGCTTGAGGCGGAAGCAGGCGGCAGAACCGCTGTTCTGACATGGACAATGGCTGCAGAAGCTTCTGCCACCGGATACCGCGTCTACCGTCTGAATAAGGACGGCAAAACATGGGATCTTGCAGCAGAAATCACAGGCCGTGACAAGCTTTCCTATACCGACACAGAGCTGACGGCAGGTCAGAAGTATACATATGCGATCTCGACTGTGGACAGCTACGGTCAGGAAAGCGAAAAGAGCAAATCCGTGTCTGTCACGCCTGCTGCTGACAAAACTGCGCCTGAAATCATCCGCTTTACGCCGACCGGCGGTCAGCGTGTCTCCGGCAATCTCCAGATTGAAATTGCCGCGAAGGATGAGAACGGCGTGGCAGGTGTCCGCTGTGATCTTTCCGCCGATGACGGAAAGACATGGAAGGCAATCTGTGAAGCAGAAGGGGATACGCTCTCCTGGACAATCAACACCGCAGATTACGATGACGGTGTTTATCAGCTGCGCGCAATGGCTGCTGACGGCGACAAGAACGAAACATCCGGAGCAAATGTGATCTCGATCGCATTTGACAACACAGCACCGGAACAGGTCAAAAATATCCGTCCTGTCAGTGTAACGCCGAATGCTGCGTCGCTCACATGGGATGATGTCGCTGATGAAGATTTCCATCACTTTATCGCAATCGTCTCGACAGACAGCCAGACAAGAGAATACACGATTGACAAAGAGCTCGGCGTCAACCTTTCGGTTGTTCCTGATACCCGTTACACCGTGACGGTCTATGCAGTTGATACTGCAGGCAATGCAGGTAAACCCTCTGAGCCGTTCCGTTTTGTATCGAACAGCGATGTTACGCCGCCTGTTGTTTCCGCAATTGGCGTATCCTCTGAGGTTGCTTCGGCGTCTGCTCCGCTTGTTGTCTCTGTCTCTGCAAGTGATACTGCAGGTGTATCGTCCCGTACACTTGAGTATTCGCAGGATCAGAAGACATGGAAGAAGATGGTGCAGTATGATCTGACCAAAACCTTCACCATCAATGACAAGACCCTGAAAGAGGGTACGCTGTATCTCCGCGCCTATGCGACGGATAAATACGGCAATACCGGCGATCCGGCAAAGGCTCCGGTCAAATCCATTCCGGTTGATAACACCGCGCCGAATCCGCCGAAGAAACTGACAGCTGAAATGACTGTCAGCGCGAATGTTCTGCAGTGGACTGCATCCGATTCCGAGGACGTTAAGTATTACCGGATTGACCGTTCCGACGGAAATGCAGAGAAGTATGTAACAATTGCAACAGTCGGTCTGAACACAACCTACACAGACAAAAATGTTTCTGCGGACGGCATCTACTATTATCAGGTGTCCGCCATTGACATTGCAGGCAACCTGAGCACATCGGCAAAATCCGGAGAAGTACACCGCACACCGGATACGGTTGATCCTGTAATTGCAGAGTGCGGACTGACATCCGGTCAGCAGATCGTCTGCTCTGTCCACCGCACCATGCAGATCCTTGCAACCGATGATAATCAGATCGCATCGATCACGGCTGCTTACCGCTGCAAGGACACCGATCAGTGGACTGAACTGAAAACAACTGAAACCGCGCGCAATCAGGCAAAAACGGAACTGATTGTGAGCGCAGAGCTCCCTGAGACCATCCTGAAAGAGAGCAGCGTGACCGTTCAGGTAACTGCTGCTGACGCTGCCGGCAACAAGGCGGTTGCGGAATATACCTACACCGTTGATGACCGCAAGGCGGAAATCAAGGATGCCGCGGCGAAATCTGAGGGAAAGTATGTCACGGTCAGCTGGACCTGTCCGGATGTGACCGGCGTGTCTTCCTTCTATCTGTGGCGCAAGATCGGTGCAGGCGGAAAGGAAACCTGCATTGCAAAGGCGGCGCCGAAGGAGAAGGTCACGGAGTATTCCTGTCAGGATTCCGATCTTCTGGTCGGCGGAAACATGATCTATCGCGTCATGGCGCTGATGACAAACGGCAACTCCGTTTCTGTCACGCTCGATCCGCTGAAGATTCAGGCAATTCCGCAGGCATCGCTCGAGTTCACCTCGAAGCAGGTGCTCGGCATGTCCTACAGCTATGATGCACGCAACTCCAAAAATGCTGATGATATCACCGAAGTCAGCATTGTCTACGGTGACGGCGAATCTGCAAAGAAATCCTCTGTCAAGAACGCGCTGTTCACGCACACCTATAAAGAAGCGGGAACCTATGATGTATCCCTGACCGTCACAAATGCGTCCGGTCTGACTGATACATTCACCGGCAAAGTCACTGTTGCTGAGCCGGATATCATGTCCACTGTCATTGCTACCGTCAAGAAAATGGACGGCACGCCGGCTGCCGGCGCTGCAGTCTATGTCGATGTCGGTACCGAGCACCAGAGCAAATACATGACCGACGCGAACGGTAAAGTTGAGATTGTCTGCACTGCGGGCGATCACGAGTTCGGCGTGTTCGGCAACGGATATCTGCCGGCTACACAGAGCTGCACAACCCGTCCGGGCGGCAAAACCGAGCTCGAATTCTCCATTGCGCAGGATCAGCTCGTCAAGGCGGATTTTTCCGTCCACCGCATGTCTCTCTCTGAGATCAAGGCAGCAGGCATCAATGTCAAGGATCCGGAAAACTGCCAGCTCGTCAAAATTGACGTTGATCTTTCTTACACTGTAACAACCCGCGTTGTCGATCACATCCGCATTTACTATGACCGGACGAACGGTATTGTCGTGAGCAGCGGCAACGGCTCCGGCGGATCCGGCGGCAGCAGCTCCGGTTATGATTACATTGTCAAAACAATCACACATGATGTCAAGACTGTTGTTCTGATGCGTGTGCCTGTCAAGGCGCAGTTCATCAAGGAGTTCTTCAAGGTCGATATGATCGTGATGAACAATGCCGATGCTGAATTCCCGCTGACAGACTGCACAGCATCGCTCAATCTCCCGAGCGGACTCTCGCTTGTCGAGGATGCACCTTCCTCGGCACCGCGTGTCGTCAATCTCGGAACAATCGGCGGCGGCAGCCAGCAGACAGTCAGCTGGATTGTTCGCGGCGACCGCAACGGTTCATACAATTTCAGTGCTGATTTCAGCGCGACACTCCAGCCGTTCAATGAGCCTGTTTCCGCGCACTTCCCGTCCACACAGCCGATCAAGGTCTACGGTCAGGAAGCAGCAGCGATTACAGTAACATTTGATCCGGTTCTCCGCAACAAGACGCTTTACGCTGAGGTACTCGTAGATAACCAGTCTCCGATCGACCTCAACGAGCTCTCGACCGATATCGGTCAGACGATTTCCGAGGTTGCCGGTGTCACTGCGGAAGGCACATCCCGTGCAACGGTCTATCAGACCAGATTTATTGACACAGACGGCATTCTCCAGATCATTGACAAATCCAAGAGCATTTCTGTTCTGCACCCTGGACAGAAGTTCAGTGTTGTCTATGCGATCAACGGTATTCTGAGTTCCAAACTGCCGGGCTTCTACCGCAAGACGGAAGCGGAGGTCAGAAAATCCTCGACCAGCAGTAATGTCAAAGTGCAGGTTGCACCGATCAAGATCGCTAATGTCAACGATCCGCTTTACGGCATTGCATTTGATCCGGAACATGACTTCCTGTTCATGGTCACAAACAAGAACGGCGATGTCATCAGCAATGCGAACCTGACACTGACTAAGGGCGGTTCTACTGTCCTGACCAAGGCGGTCGATGACCGCGGCAGAGTTGTTGTCCCGCGCGGTGATGATGCATCTCTGTATCATGTTGCGATCACGGCAGAGGGCTATGAGAACTACGATGAAGATTATGTCTTCCCGAAACGCAAATCCACCTATATCGAAACGTTTGCGATGAGCGGAGATTACGAGGACAATGCCTTCTCGCTCACCTATGCACTGTTCAATTCTGCTCAGGACGGATATATCGGTCTCCTGAGCAGAACCCACAACGTTGACAGAAACAGCGATATCACGTTCTCGATCACCGCTTCTGTCGGCAAGTATAACGAGGGCGCTGAGTATCAGCTCGTTCAGGAAAACCGTGTCATCAAGAAAATGAAAGCTGTCGGCAGAACGATGGCATTTATGGAACTGACACCCAATATGTTCCGTGCGGATGTTCCGGTCAGTATCCGGATTATCGCATCGGAAGGCGATGAATTTGAAACACAGCTTGGACTGAAAATTATTGAGATTCCGCGCGATCCTTCTGACAGCACACAGGTTCAGGATATCGAACAGACAATCATCGACACATTCTCTGATGACTTTACTGTTACAGTTCCTGCACCGCTTGAACTGCAGAATAAACTCGGAAATTATCTCGACATGACGATCATGATCCCGAATTTCAAAAACGAGGATCTTGACAGCCCGTGGACCGTCAATATGACGGTTGACGGTGATGCTATTTCGCTTACCATTGCATTCGGCATCAGCAAAGAACTTGAAATCGGACCTGTCGGAATCGAATTCGGACTTGAAATTGCGGCGAGCGGCTCGATCGACATCGAGAGCAACACCGCAGAAGTATCCCTGAGCGTGACCGGTTCTATTGAGGGCTCTGTCGAGACGCCGGAATTCAGACCGGCATTCTGCCCGCTTGTTTTCGCAAAATTCACATTCAGTGCAGGCGGATCTCTCAGTGTGACGGTTACCTACACGCACAACTTCAATAAGACAGGCAGCAATTCGATTTCTGTCGGACTCAGCGGCTCCTTTGAAATCGGCGTGGAGCTTGCAGCAGGTGTCGGTTCCGAGGATATCCTCGCAGCCGAGGCTTACGGCGCACCTTCCTTCGTTGTAGAGGGTGATATCGTACCGGATCCGAAGATCACGAATGTTGCACTGAATATTGACGCAGGATTCCGCATTGTTGCATTTGACCATGAACTCGAAGACTTCAAAATCTACAACGGCACACTGCAGTTCTATCCGAGAAACGGCGGCGGCGGACGTCCGCGCCTGCTTCTCCCGAACGGACTGACCGTTGAGGAGATCTCCAAGAATCCTGAAAATTACAAAGCGATCAGTGCTGAGGATCTTGCCGCAGCAGGTGAGTGGCACGGTCAGCTCAGAAACAGCATGACAGAAATTCAGGGCGGCATCGCGTTCGGCTCCACGCCGAAGATCGTCAGCGACGGTACAACCGCAATGATGGTCTGGACGATGCAGGACGCTGCACGCGGTCTCGGAAACGCATCGTATCTGGTTTATTCGCTCTATGATCCTGACACGAAGTCCTGGACAACACCGAAGGCAGTTGATGACAATCAGAATGCTGACACATCCCCGTTCCTCTTTGCTTCTGATGACGGCATCCGCATCGCATATCTAGAATCCGCCAAGGTCTATGAGGAAGGCGAGTCGGACAACCTCGAAACCTATGCAAAGCAGCTTCAGTTCAAGACTGCAAAATATGATCCTGCAACCGGCACATTCACAAACTTCCTGACATTTGACGCAAACAAAGACGGCGCATTTTCTTCATCTCCTGTGTTTGTCCGTGCGAATGACACAACCTATCTGTTCTGGAAATCCAATGCAAACGGACAGATTTTCGGAAATGACGAAAGCAACATGATTCTTTGTGCCAAGGAAACGGAAGAAGGCTGGGATACACCTGTTGTTCTGGCAGAGAACCTTCCGGAGCTTTACGGCTTCACCTGCGGCAATGATGCAGACGGCAATCCGCTCTGCGCATATGTCACCGGCAAGCTTGATGCTGAAGAACATGTTGTCAATACACTTTCCGTGATCGACACAGAAGGTAATGTGACCGAGCTTGCAACCGGCGAAATCGGTTCTCCGAAGTTTGAGAAGATTCCGGGCAAGGATGCATCCGGACTGATCTGGTATCAGAACGGCAAGCTCTGCGCGACATCTGATTACAAGACAACTGCTGATCTTTGCAGCGAGAAAATCGGCGTAACGGAGCGCTATGCAATTGCCGGCGACCGCATTATCTTCCTGCATAAAACCAATAAGCGCGCTGAGGTGTTCAGCACCCGCTATGATGCAGAATCCGGCGAATTCACGAATCCTGTCAGCATTGAAGCAGGGGAGGATATCTATTACGAGAGCATTTCCGTTGGTCAGTGCGGTGAGGATACGCTCTATGCGATGCGCCGTACTGCTGCAACCCTCGCAGAGGATAAGATTCAGACCAGCAGTGCGCTTGCAGGCGGTATCCTGACTGACACAGCTGACATTCGTGTCGGGGAAACTGCTTTCAGCTATGAGAATGCAGCTGCGGGCGAAAAGCTGCCGATCAGCGCGGCAGTTTACAATGACGGCACTGCCGACGTTGCAGAACTGACCCTTCACATTCTCGATGAAAACGGTACAGAGGTTGCATCTGACACTCAGACAGCCGGTATCATGTCCGGCGCATCCAAGGCGGTGGAGTTTGCTCCGGTTATGCCTGAAAATCTCCATGCAGCTGTTTACACCGCAAAAGTGACTGCTTCTGAGAATGACAAAACACCTGACAACAATGCAGCCGAGATTGATCTTTCCAAGACTGATCTTGCAATTGAGACGGACACAACCTATATCGGAAACAAGACAAATGTCACGATCTTTGCTGTCAACCGCAGCAGTGTACCCTCTGCAGCTGTGATTCACATCAAGCCTGCATCCGCAGACGAGGAAACATTAACGCTGTTCTCCGAGGAAATCGCGCCGCATTCTTCTGCATACTGGCGTCTTGATTCCGCTGATCTGCTCGGCGATATCTACCGCGGCTTTGTCTATGTGACGGTTGAGTCCGAGGCGGTTGATGCGAATGAGAACAACAATCAGAAGTGCATTATTCTTTCCAAGAGCGGAATGGATCCTTATGCGGCAGGTGACGTCAATCTCGACGGAACTGTTGAGCTTGAGGATGCGATGCTTGCGCTGATGTGCTACACAAGCAGAGTTGCAAACCGCTCGAATCTCGGATTCTCCTACACGCAGCAGCGCTGCGCGGATATTGACAAGGACGGTATCGTTGATGTCACAGACGCAATGGGAATCCTCAGATATTACGTTGAATGCATGTCCGGTTCTGTACAGGTCGGCTTCACGGAATATCTTGCACAAGATCAAAACGGAGGTGCGAAGCATGAATCCGAATAAAATCAGAGCAGAACGGAAAATCCGCCGTTTCGCCGCAGCTTTTACAGCTGCGGCAATGGCGGCAACCGCGATGCATGCCACTGCAGCCGATACGCTGACGGAACCTGCGGCACTGAATCCTGCAGTTTTCAACAGCATTGCTGTACAGAATCCGGTTTCTGCATTGGTTATGCCTGCAGCTGAAACAACTGCGGCAGCGACAACAGCAAAATCGACTGTTACAACAACCAAAGCAGTTGTGACAACGGCTGTCACCACAAAAGCTCCTGTTACAACGGCGAAGCCGGCGACTACAACGGCAAAAGCTGCTGCGACTACCGCAAAGCCGGCGACTACAACCGCGAAAGCTGCTGCGACTACCGCAAAGCCGGCGACTACAACCGCGAAAGCTGCTGCAACTACCGCAAAACCGGCGACTACAACAGCGAAAGCTGCTGTGACAACGACAAAACCGGCAGTCACAACAGCAAAATCAACTGCGACAACAGTCACTTCCACGGTTACTGCAACAACTGCCAAAGCGACTACAACCGCCGCTGCAGCCGTAACGACCGCAAAGCCTGCTGTTACAACCGCAGTGCAGACATCAACCGCTCCGGTCACAATAACTGTCCCGCAGATCGTTCAGGACGAAAAATCCGGTGCATCCTACAAGATTGTTGACGGTAAGGCGATCATCACCAAATGGAACAGCAAGGATGCAGCCGCGGTAATACCGGAAACACTCGGCGGCTGCCCTGTCAGCGATTTTGACGAATCCGCTTTTTACGATGCCAGATTGACATTGACAAGTGTTGAGCTGCCTTCCGGTGTTGCTGCCGTCCGGCAGGGATTGTTCCGGAACTGCACGAAGCTTGAATCTGTCAAACTTCCGGAAAAATGCGCTGCGATTCTCGAAAATGCATTTGAAAGATGCGTTTCGCTCAAGGAGATTCAGCTGCCCGATACGTTGACGGTCATCAATGACTATGCATTCCAGTCCTGTTCTTCTTTGAAGACTGTCAAGGCTGAGCATGCCCGCATTGCGATCAATCGCTGTGCTTTCAACAGTTGTACCGCTCTGGAAACGGTTTCACTTGGTGACGGTTCTGCTTCGGATAACACCTGTATGATTCAGGAGAGTGCATTTTCAAGCTGCGCTTCACTGAAAAATGTACAGCTTCCGCCCTGCTACGCAGAGTTCGGACAATATGCATTCGGCGGCTGCATTTCGCTTGAAACGGTCACGCTTCCGAAGAATCTGAAAAAGCTTGATTCTTATGCATTCAACAATTGCACAGCACTGAAGGAGATCATTTTCAACGATGACCTGGCGGCAATTGATGCCAATGTATTCAATCAGTGCCCGAATCTCAAATCTATCAAACTGCCGGAATCTTTGCAGGCACTTCCGGACAACGCTTTTTCCAGAAACAACTATATTGAAGAAATCGTTGCGGAAGGCGTTGAATCCATTGGTACAGATGCATTTTCAAATTGCTCGAAGCTGAAATCGGTCAAGCTTTCCAAGCAGCTGACAAGCATTTCCGACGGCGCTTTTGCCAACTGCACCGTTCTGACTGATCTTCCTGATCTGTCCGCCGTAACGAAAATCGGCAAAGAGGCATTTTCAAACTGCAGTGCTCTGACAGAGTTTACAGTTCCGCAGGGTGTCACAGCTTTGCCGGAAAAAGTTTTTTACAGCTGCAGAAACCTGAAAACAGTTCATTTCCACGATGACATTGTATCAATCGGCGATCAGGCGTTCAACAGCTGCACCAGCCTTGAGATTGATAAGCTGCCGGCTTCTGTGACAAAGATCGGAAACGCAGCATTTTCGCGTGTCAAGGTATTCCATGAACTGCCGCTCAACAAAAATATTCAGTTTGGTACCGGCGCATTCAGCAATATCCAGAATATCCGCAGACTGTACATTTCTTCTGATGCACAGCTTTCTGACGGTATGTTCAGCTACTGCACCAATCTTGCATATGTCTGCCTGACCGACAGCATCGACAGCTACCGTCTGCCGGCGAGCATGTTCTCAGGATGCTCGAATCTGCAGAAGTTTGATTATCACGGTTCTTGGACTGCAATTCCCAACTCGTTCTTCGCAAACTGCAAAAAACTCAATTTCCGGATCCCGTCCGAAATGACGGTGTTCGGTGACAGCGCATTCAGCGGGTGCGCCGCAATCGGGCCTGAACTCGTGCTCCCGAATAACTGCGCAATCGGCAACAGCGCATTCTACGGCTGTTCCGGTATCAAAACGATTCGTTTTGAAGGCACAGTAAGAAGTATGGGAGAAGGCTGCTTCGGAAATACCGGCATCACCGAAATTTCTCTCCCAAAGAATCTCACATATATTCCGTCCAGAACATTTGAAAGCTGTGCCGGTCTTGTAACAGTTGATATTCCGGATCAGGTTCGTTCCATTGGCGTTCAGGCATTCCACAGCTGTGTTAATCTGGAAAATGTTACGATTCCGGCAAGTGTCAGCAGCATGGGCGCTTCGGCATTCAACGCCTGCAAATCCTTGAAAAATGTGAAATTCACCGGAACATCCGCTTTGAATACGCTTCCTTCCAATGCGTTCAGCTACTGCACCGGACTTGAAGAAATCACACTCCCTGACAGCATCATAGTGATGGAGACCGAAGCATTCCAATACTGCACCGGTCTGAAAAAGATTCAGCTCCCGAAGAAGCTTTTGCGCGTCGACGATAACGCACTCCGCTCCTGCAAGGCACTTGAATCCGTTTCTCTGCCGGATTCTCTGAAAACAATCGGGAAGTATGTGCTTGCGGAAAACGGATCGCTGAAGAGTGTTAAGCTGCCTTCGCACATGAATACACTTCCGCAGGGGATCTTCTCCGGATGCGCTGCACTGGAAACTGTTGAGTTGCCGGATACCCTGCACCGTATTGCTTCTGCTGCATTCAATAATTGCAAGGCGCTGAAGTCTGTCAAAATTCCGGAAAGTGTCTCCGTCATTTCGGAAACAGTCTTTTCAAATTGTACAGCATTGACAGAACTGAGCCTTCCGGAGGCTGTCACTTCGATCCCTTACAATCTTTGTGACGGTTGCACCGCTTTGAAAAAGGTTCAGATTCCTGAAAGTGTCAAAACAATCAACGGCAGCGCATTCCGCAATACCGCTCTGACAACAGTGAAACTGCCTTCCGGTCTGACGTATATCGGAAGCAGTGCGTTTGAGAACACAAACCTGACAGCAATTACGCTGCCCGAATCGCTGAAATCCATTGAGAGCAATGCATTCAGATCATGCAAGGAACTGAAATCTGTTGTGATTCCCGATCAGGTAACTGAAATCCGGAACTACCTCTTCCAGAACTGCAAAAATCTCAGTTCTGTCACACTCCCTGCCGGTGTCAGATACCTCTGTTTGGATGCATTTGACAAATGCCCTGCACTCAAAGAGGTTGTTCTGCCCGCACATATCTCGAGCACCTATCTGCCCTCATCCGCGGATGTGTCTGCGACAGCGTTTGTTGTACCGAAGGGCAGTGAAACCGAAACAACATTCGTGCAGTCCGGACTGAAATATACGTCCAGAGAACTGCCCGTTGAGACCACAACAACTGCTTCCGGAACAACGGTTTCCGGTCAGAGCACAACCAGTGTCACAACCACCACGGCTGTTACAACCACAACGGTCAGCACGTTTTCTGACAGCAAAAACGGTTTGACCTATGCACTTAACGGTGTTACGCTGACAGTTGTCAAGTGCGATCCTTCCCGCAAGGAAGTGAATATTCCCGAAAGCTATGACGGCGTCGATATCACATCCATTGCGCCGACCGCATTTGCCGGAAGCAAAGCTGAAAAAATCGTTCTGCCGGATACCGTCACGTATCTCTCGGACCGCACCTTCGCCGGACTGGATCAGCTCAAGGAGATTTCGTTCTGCGAAAAACTGACCTATATCCCGTCCAACTGCTTTGAGGGCTGCACTTCGCTGACAACACTTCCGACTAATTACCTCACAAGCATCAGCAACAACGCATTCTCCGGCTGCACATCCCTGAATATCGGTGAATGGCCCTGCGTGACGTATATCGGCAACAATGCGTTCAGCGGCTGTACTGCATTGACCGAGTTCACGCTGCCGCCGCAGATAACCTCGATCAATACAGGCACATTCATGGACTGCACGGCACTGAAAACCATTCACTTTAATGAAGCACTCAATTACATCAATGACAGCGCGTTCAAAGGCTGTACAGCACTTGAATCTGTGAAACTGCCGCAGGCCTGCACAAGTATTTACACATACGCCTTCATGGATTGTACATCGCTGAAGGAAGTGGTCTTCCCTGAGAAGCTCAGTTATATCAATGACGGTGCATTCAAAAACTGCACCGCACTCAAGGAGGTTTCCCTTCCGGAGACGCTCACGTATATCAACCGCTATGTCTTTGAAGGCTGCACCGCTCTGGAATCGGTCACGCTGAAGACAAAGCAGTCGGTTTCCATTTACGGAGATGCATTCCTGAACTGCAAGTCTCTGAAAACATTTGAATATTTCACAGACAATCTTTATCTTGAACAGCATGCGATCGGATATCAGAAGACAGATGCAGAAAGCGATTATGTTCCGAATCCTGAGCCTGTTCTGTTCAAGGGCAAATTCAGCTACAATCTTTACGATCTTGAGAAGAACGGTCTCATTGACTATGAGCCTGCCGGTCTGACCTATCATGTAATGCCGGAAACCGACACAATCTGCATTGACTACATTGATGACATCACTAACGAGTACGTCTATCTCCCGTATTCGATTAACGGCAAAGCGATTACAAAGATCGGAAACGGAAAGCCGTGTATGCCGGAAGAATCCTGCCGATATCTCTACATTCCGGAAACGCTGACTGAAATCGGCGACTATGCGTTCCTCAACTGTCGTAACTTCGTGAACCTGAATTATTACAATTATGACAGTTCGACAATGGAACTGAATCAAATCGGTCTGCAGGCGTTCTACGGTACGCAGGGACAGAGAGATGCGGAGAGTAATCATTCCACGTTCTCTGTCAATAAGATTCTGTATCGCTGCTTCAGCAGCGCAGAGGAATTCGCGGTCTCGGATTACTACACGATCATTGCCGACGATGCATTTGCACATAATGCAGACATCAAGACGATCATTCTGCCGGATACCATCACAAAGATCGGGGAAGGCGCATTCTATCACTGCGATTCCCTGACAACAATCACGATTCCGGATTCGGTCACTTCGATCGGTAAGGGTGCATTCGTTGATTGTACTGCGCTGGAGCAGGCAACGCTCGGCAGCGGATTGACTGAAATCGGCAGCGACCTGTTTACAGGCTGCACATCGCTGAAAAAGATCAATGCGCCGGAAGGCTCCAAAGCCGCGGAAACATTCGCAGATCAGAACTAAGCTGCACAACTCCACAAACGGGATTCCCAAAGCGGAATCCCGTTTTTCTATTTCGGATTGAAACTTGTATTGCGCATTCTGTAAATAACAAACAGAAAGCGTACAACTCCCGATGCAAATTCGTGCGATTGTACAGTAATTCTGCGGATTTTTGATTGACGCAATTTGTCTGAACAGTTATAATTATAATAGACAGATATGGTTTTACACGAATTTTATGATTGATTTGAAGGAGGGAAAACACATGAAAAGACGCAAAACAATTCTGATCGCTTCTGCGGTATTCTGCGCATCACTGTTTTCAGCATTTCCGCAAATGCCGCAGCTTGAAGCAGACGCACTGGATCAGATCAACATTATGCCGATCGGCGACTCCATTACATTCGGTCTCGGTGATGACGGCGGATACCGAAAGTATCTGGATTATTCACTGAAACAGAAAGGGATCACATTTGA
>CAMKLV010000013.1:0-52637 GCA_946413695.1 uncultured Ruminococcus sp.
CGCGCCCAGTGAAAAAATCTATTTGACGAATGGATAAAGAATATCAAGCTAAATCATACAAAATATGCAAACGAATAATGATACAGTGCCCCTTGCTTTGCCGTGCAAATGACACTGCTATTCACTTGTCAAAGTTCTAAGTGCATGCCTGCAATTCTGTACCGCCGGCATGAACCCCATCGCCTGTACAAGGTTGAATTCACGTACCGACTAACACCTTTGCCAAACCGGTCATTTCGTCTTTTTGTCCGGTTCGCAGCACCCGCTGTATTTCTAGTGAGGAGTGAGAAGTGAGAAGTGAGAAGTTGCGGTGTCCGCTGCGCGGACGGATTTATAATAGAGTGAGAAGATAGGAGTTAGAAGTGAGGAGTTGATGAAAATGAGAAATTAGAAATGAGAAATGAGAAATTGTGGTATGCGCTTCGCGCATGAATCTATAAATATAGTGAGGAGATAGGTGTGAGAAGTGAGGAGGTGCGGTGTCCCATAGTTTCATGCGAACCTATGGACATATTTATAATTATTTACAAATATTTATCATGAAGGGAACCGTAAAATTTGCAAGTCTTTCTATAAAGGGGTGCCAAAACGGCAAATGTTAGACGGTTGCGTGCAACTTTTCAAAAAGATTGCACAAAGATTTATATTTGATACTGCATTTTGTGCAAAAACCGCCAAAACGGGCATTTTTCCCATTTCAGCGGCTTTTATAATTATATGAATTTACTTTGGTTGGGACAATAGTCTTTCGCCTCTCGGATGCAGGCATTGCCTGCAGAGATATCGCTACTGCTGCCACACGCGGTATTTGAGAACCTCGCCGGTCTCTGTCCGGATCGACACCTCGTATTCATAATCCGGTGTCTCAAATTCAAGCTCGTAGACATAACTGCCGCTGCTGCGGTCGATTTTTGCCTTGGTGAACTCTACCGGATCGCGGTCGGTCAGCTCTGCCATGCGCAGCGCCGTGTCCCGTGCAGCAAGCAATCCCACTGCCTGCGTGATATCCGCGGAAACGGGGTGGACATCTACCGTGTTGACATTGCCGGTCTCGGCATTCAGCTCGATCAGATATTGCGTGCCGTCATCAAGCGTGAACGAGATCAGATAAGCGCTGCCGTCCTGCTTGACCTTCGTGAAGATCACCTGCGAGAGATCAAGATCGCCGACGCGGGAGAGCGCCCGCATTTTTGCCTGCTCCGGCGTGATGACGTTTTCGGGCTCCCTTGCCGAAAGCTCCTCGGCGGTGTATTTCATCAGCATGGCTGTGCGCGCGTCGATCTGCACGGAATAAAGTCTGCCCGCGGCATCAAGCAATTCATATTTGCAGCAGCCGGTGTCGCCCTCTGCCTCGCACTTCTCCTTGAGGAACAGCACATCGTGCAGACCTGTGCGGCGCAGCGCCGCCTGCCGGAGCTCCTCTGCGGAGAGCCAGCCTTCGGTGTTGAGCATTTCATCTGCGTCTGTCTGCGATTTGCTGAGAATCTCGCCGGAGACTGCGTCGAGCGTGTATGCATACTGCTGTCCCGAGCTGAGTGTGAAGCTGAGGAGATAGCTGGCGGGGGATTCGTCGGTTTTGAGCTTTGTACTGAGGAAACATGCGGCGTCCGCTTTGGCGCCTGCATCCTCTGCGGCGATTGCCTGCGCCTTGCCGATGCTGAGATACTGTCCGGAGAAAAGCGAACTGACCTCCTCGGTACGCGGTGCATCGGGCGGCGGGACTGCGCTGCGGTGCGGCTGCGATGCCCAAAGCAGCATCAGTGACGCGGCAAGCACAATCAGGCTGACAGCGCCGAGCACAATGCCCCAGAGCGGCACTGCAACCGTTTTGCCGGATGCCTTTTTCGGCTCGGAGCGCGTGATCGCTCGAATCTGCGGGGGCTCCGGTTCGGGCTCCTGCGTCTGCTCGGATTCCTCGATGCCGGCTAGCAGCATTTCCGTATCGGTTTCGTGCCACGGGAGATGTCTTGCAGCCGCCTGCAGATCTGCAAGCTCCGGCGGGGTGCCGTTCTGCATAAAGGTGAGCTGCCGCAGTGCTTTTTCGGTTTTCTGCGAATGCTCCTCTGCGGATACGCCGGATGCCGCAGCCGCGTCTTCATCGGATATGCCGCTGACTGCGAGTGCAAGGGCGCGTCTGCTCCCCGCGGGGAGTTTGAGGATCGGCAGCAGCGGTTCAAGCGCGGCATCCTGCGGCAGAGAATGCTGCACGATGCGTTCCGGTGCGCGCGTCCGGCAGATGCGGATCAACTGACGGACGGCATCGGATTCCCATGCATCGGGGGATTTGCGCAGTGCGGCTGCAATCGCCTCCGTTACTGTGCTGCGTCCCTCAGAGAGCGAGCCGAGACAGAGCACCGCTGCCGGAAACAATGTCCTTGCACAGCGGAGCAGCGCTTCCTCCTGAACCATATCCGTCACCTCCGAACATCCATCTTTGATATTATTATATCGGAAAACCGTACATATGTCAAGGGAAAAAAGTTTCGGAGACACGGCAGCAGCGTTTACTTCTGTAGGTGCCTCCGGCGGATCTATAATGGGACGCTGTCCCAAACCCTGCTCAAGGGACTGCGCCCCTTGGGAATCCCACTTTTGCGCCCCGCCGGTTCAGCAGGAATCTGGCGGGGCGCAAAAGCGGAGTCCAGAGGACGAAGTCCTTTGGCAGGGGCTTGGGGACGGAGTCCCCATTACAAATGCATCGCAGATACCTATAAATGTAAATGCTGCTGCCGTGATGCACGACGGCGTTTTTATTGACAGCATTTCGATGCTGTGCTGTAATTGTTACGGACAGATGTGCGTGACGTTGCCGGAATAACGGATTTCGGAACTGCCCGCCCGCGCTATGCCCCTGAGCGTTTTTTTGTGAAACACTCAGGGGCAATTTTTATATCTGCGCACAGGTGCGGCTGCTTTGACTGCGGACTCAGGCTGCTGTGCTGTTTGCGCTGACGATGCGGTAGTAGATTTTTGCGGTTGCTGCGTAGATCACTGCATAGAGAATCGAGAACGCGATGAATGTGCAGCCCAGAATCAGATAGATCAGGCGGGAGTTTGAAAGCTCCATTTCGTACAGCACTGTTGTGATGATCGGAATGCAGAAGGCTGTGTGAACCGCGGCGGTGACAAGCGGCAGGAAGAACACCGTCAGAATCTGCGAGCGGATGCTCTGGCGGATTTCATCGCGGCTCATGCCGACATTCTGCATGATGATATAGCGCCGGCGGTCATCGTGACCTTCGGAAATCTGCTTGTAGTAGATCATCAGCACCATCTGCACCGTGAACAGCAGACCGAGGAACAGTGCGATGAAGAAGAATGCACCGTAAACGCTCATATACATTGTGTATTCCTCATTACGCATGTTAAGCATCATCACATCGAGGTTTTGCAGCAGATCTGAATTTCCATAGCGGGTTTCGTGATCGCCGAAGATTTCCAGTTCGCGCTCAGCGGGGATATCAAACAGATAGTAGTAGAAAATATAGCGGTGTTCATCGACCTCGAGCCGTTTTAATGCGTCAAGGTCAGAAACAACAGCGACGTATCCGGGGAATGTGTTGTTGAAACCGGAAACCGGATCAATCATCTGCTTGATCTTGAATTTGACACCGAACAGGCTGGTCTGTCTGCGGAGCGTCGGGAGATTTTCTGTGCTGGAGAGCAGGATTTCATCCGGCGCAAGAGAAACCGCATTGCCGGTAATCTCTTTGTAGTGGCTGTTGCAGATGACGGTCAGCGATTTACTCAGCTCGCGCTGATGCGGATTGCTGTAATCACATTCGTTGAAATTGCCGTCGGAGAAAACAGCACCGGCGCTGATTTGTTCATAGGTCAGCGGATTTTCAGCGTGAAGCCCGAAGGTTTCCAGATAGCGGTTAATGTTGTCAATGAACGCAAGTCTGTCATGATCCTCCGTCACCATGCCGCATGCCTGAATTTCACGCGGATAGAGCTCTTTCATCATCTTCTTTGCGCCGAGCACCATGCAGGTTGTCGAGGAGATCATCACGAGCACCATTGTCGAGAGAATGCAGATCGAGCTTAATCCGACTGCATTCTGCTTCATGCGGTAGATCATGCCGGAAATGGACGTAAAATGGCGCGTTTTGTAGTAATAGGACTTGTTCTTTTTCAGCAGCTTGAGCAGCGCAATGCTGCCTGCGATGAACAGGAAATATGTGCCGACAATGACGCTGAGAACCGCCGGCAGCATGAACTTGAGAATCAGGCTGGTATCCTTTGCGCAGAGCGACATGACATATCCTGCGCCGACAAGCAGCACGCCGAGAATCGCCATAATGACCTTGGTTTTCGGCTCGCGCTCACCGGCATTTGCTTCGTTGAGCATGCTGATCGGCTTTGTGAAGCGGACAATGCGCACGGCATTGAGCAGAATCAGGATGAACACGATGCCGAAGAAGGCTGCGACTGTGAGGATTGCGGCGGTGTTGATTTCAAATCCGAACGGAACTTTTGCATCGGACATCAAGCCTGTGACGCGCAGCAGCAGCAGATACATCAGCTTATCGAGCAGAATGCCGAGCAGAAATCCGCAGCCGATTGTGATGCCTGCGGTATAGACGGTCTCCGCGAACAGCACCCTTGCAAGATGCCGCTTTTCCATGCCGAGCAGCTGATAGAGACCGAATTCCTTGCGGCGGTGCTTCATCAGAAAGCTGTTTGTATAAAAGAGGAAGATCGCTGCAAAGAACATTGCGATGATTGTGCCGAATTTCAGCACTTCCGTTGTGGTCTCTGCTCCTCTGGACAGATTCTTCAGTCCCTCGTTTTTCGAGAGCGAGCAGATTGTATAGAGCATCGCGCAGGTGACGCTGCACGAGATCAGATAGGGCAGGTAGGTCTGGCGGTTCTTTTTGAGGTTATCCGCCGCAAGCCGCCCGTAAAAGAACTTACGCATCCTGCTCACCGCCTTGCGGGTTCTGTGACAGCATGCGCGTCAGCGAATTGGAAATGCGCTGATACATCTCCTCATTGTTCGCCTCGCCGCGGTAAATCTGGTGGAAGATGACGCCGTCCTTGATGAACAGCACTCTGCCGGCATGGCTTGCTGCCTTGACGGAATGTGTGACCATGACAATGGTCTGACCGCCTTCATTGAGCTTGCCGAATACATCGAGCAGGCTGTCGGTGGATTTGGAATCGAGTGCGCCGGTCGGTTCATCGGCAAGCAGGAGCTTCGGTTCGGTGATGATTGCGCGTGCGATTGCGGCGCGTTGCTTCTGTCCGCCGGAGACCTCATAGGGGTATTTGTTGAGCAGCTCGTGGATGCCGAGGACCTTTGCCATCGGGGTGAGCCGCTTTTCCATTTCGTCATACTGCATGCCCGCGAGCACGAGCGGCAGAAAGATGTTGTCACGCAGCGTGAAGTTATCGAGCAGATTGAAATTCTGGAACACAAATCCCAGATTCTGACGGCGGAATGCCGCAAGCTCCCTGTCGCTGATTTTGGAAAGCGCTTTGCCGTCGAGCAGCACATCGCCCTTTGTGGGCTTATCGAGTGCTGCGAGAATATTGAGCAGCGTGGTCTTGCCGGAGCCGGATTCGCCCATGACGGCGACATATTCGCCCTGCTCTACGGAGAAGTATACATCCGAAAGTGCCTGTACCTGATTGCTGCCGAATCTTGTTGTGTAGATTTTTTCAACGCCCTGAACCTCTAAAATTGCCATGATTCAGACCTCCTTTTCTGACATCAGTATACCATATCCGCGGGAAAAGCGACATCGAATCATGTGACACGGATGTGACATTTTTGTAAGGTCATTCATACTGCCGCGCATCTGCATGCAGGTGCAGCGTGAACGCGGAGCCCTTGCCGTATTCGGATTCCGCGGTCAGGCGGATGTTGAGTCTGTCCGCCGCCTTTTTGCAGAGATAGAGCCCGATGCCGGTTGCCTGTTTGTCCGCGCGACCGAGCCTGCCGGTGTATCCTTTTTCAAAGATGCGCGGCAGATCCTCCGGCGCGATGCCCTTGCCGGTGTCGGCAATGCGGATTGTCTGCTCTGAAACGGTGACGGTGACGCTGCCTGTATCCGTATACTTGACGGCGTTCGAGAGAATCTGCTCGAGGATGAATTGCAGCCATTTTTCGTCTGTCAGCGCGGATTCGGTGGTGCCGTCATAGACGATGCGCAGCTTCCGGCGGATAAAGAGCGGCGCATATTTGCGGATTGCGGCACGGATTACCGGATCGAGTGCGGTCTCCTGAATGACGAGGTCGCGGGTGCTGCTGTCAAGCCGCGTGTAGGCAAGCGCCATCTCCGCATACTGCTCCACGCGGAATAATTCGCTCTGCAAGGCGCGGTGTTCATCGGTATCCTCCGCCTGCAGCATCATGCGCATGACGGAAACCGGCGTCTTGATCTGGTGCACCCACTGCGTGAAGTAGTCGGTTGTATCCGTGCGCTCGCGCTCTGTGCGGTTGACCTGCTCTGTATACAATGTGCGCAGATTTTGCAGCATCGCCTGATACTGCGCCTCCGCCGGATCGTCGGGTTCCGGCAGGGCATCGTGCAGGAGCGCCGGTGCCTGCATCATCTGCGCGCGCCGGATATATTGCCGCCGCCAGCGGACAAAACGCACAGTCAGGACGCTCAGACTGAACCCGCCCGAGAGAACTGCCGCCAGAAGCGCGGCATCTGCAGGAATTGCATACAGCCAGAGCACTCCGCAGAAAATCACCGCGCAGACTGCCAAAACTGCGGCAGTCCGGCGGTTTGTCCAAAGATATTGCAGAAACAGCTTCATGTTCAGTCTCCGATCAGATAGCCGCTGCCGACCTTTGTCCGGATGAAATCGGAAAGGCCTGCGGCGGCGAGTTTTTTGCGCAGGCGCGTCACATTGACGGTCAGCGTGTTCTCCTCGACATAGCAGTCATCCTGCCAGAGCTTCATCATCAGCGTGTCGCGGCTGACGATTTTGCCGTGCTGTTCCATCAGGGTTTGCAGGATGCGGAATTCGTTTCTGGTCAGCTCAATCCGGCTGCCCTGATAATCTGCGGAGGCGTCATTCGGATGCAGCGTCAGACCGTGCAGCGAAAGCGCCGGCGCCGCTGTGCCGCAGCTCCGGCGCAGGATCGCGTGCAGCTTTGCGGTCAGGACGTTGATATCCACCGGCTTTGCGATGAAATCATCGCCGCCTATCTGCATGGCTGTGACGATATTGAGATTATCCGCTGCCGAGGACAAAAACACAATTGGGACATCGGAGCGCTTGCGCAGTTCGGCGCACCAGTGATAGCCGTTATCAAAGGGGAGCATCAGGTCCAGCAGGACAAGCTGCGGCTGTGCTGCCTCAAATTCCTCCGCGATTCTGCGGAAATCGCGGATACAGGTCACTTTGAAATCACGGTCGGTGAGCATCTGTGCGAGCGTTTCGGCGAGTGCACGGTCATCCTCAATCAGGAAAATGTGATGCATGGAAATGCTCCTTTCTCAAAGCCGGATCCGGATTTCGCCGGTCGAGCGCCATTGCTCGGTGCCGTCCGGATAGCGCACGCGCAGCCGCAGATCATCATCGACTGCAAGCGCCTGCGCCTGCCGCTCTGTGCCGTTTTCGCAGACGGTGACGCTCCGCCCGAGCATGCAGAGCCGGTCACGGTAGCCGGTGAGATAGTGCTTTTCCGCAAGCCCGCGGTATTCCCGCATCAGCGCGGAAATCAGTGCGGCAGCACAGTCGGTGAAGGCATCCTCTGCATTCGCATCGGCAGGGAACACGGCGCCCGCGATGTCTTTGATCTCCGGCGGAAAGCCCTGCGGCGGCTCCAGCAGGTTGATCCCGATGCCGACAATGACATAATCCAGCGTTTGTGCATCGGAAAACTGCGATTCTGCGAGGATTCCGCAGATCTTTCTGCCGCCGAGCAGCAGATCGTTCACCCATTTGATCTGCACCTTTCTGCCGGTGCATCGCTCGACGGCATCTGCGGCGGCGACGGCTGCCATCGGTGTCAGCGCGAGGGTCTCGGCGGGCGCGATCTGCGGCCGGAACAAGATACTGAGATAGAGCCCTGTCTGCGGCGGCGAATAGAACTGTCTGCCCTGCCGCCCCTTGCCTGCGGTCTGCTGTTTGGCTGCAAATACGGTGAATTCCGGCGCGCCCTTCTCTGCGGCTTCGCGCAGCAGATCATTCGTTGAGGTCACGGAATCAAACACCTGTAGCGAAACACCGGCGGCATCCGGTGTCAGGCGCGCGCTGATCTCTCTGTAGGTTACGGTATCCATTCTGCCTCCTGAAAAACGGGATTCCGCAGAACGGAACCCCGTGGCTTTATTGCTTTTTCTTGGATTTTTTGTAGTCGCGGTGATGCGTGATGACATGCATATCGGCTTTGCGCAGCTCCGCGGAGACTAGCTCTGCAAAGGTCACAGAGCGGTGCTGACCGCCGGTGCAGCCGAATCCGATGACGAGCTGCGGTCTGCCCTCGCTGATATAGAGCGGCACGAGAAACTTCAGCAGGTTCACGATTTTATCGAAATATTCCTTCGATTCCGGCGCGTCCATGACATAATCCTGCACGCATTTTTCGACGCCGGTGTGCTCGCGCAGATCATCGACATAGTAGGGGTTCGGCAGGCAGCGCATATCAAACACGAGGTCTGTCTCGAGCGGTGCGCCGTATTTGAAGCCGAAGCTCATGACCTGAATCGGCATGGCATCCGTGACGCGCTGCAGAAAATGCTGCTTGACCTGCTCCTTGAGCTGCGCGGCGGTGATCAGCGAGGAATCCAGCGGATAATCCGCCGTTGCGCGGAGCACCTGCAGTTCATCGTGCTCAAAGCTGATCGCCTTGACAAGATCGCCCTCGAACTTCCGCGCCGCAACCGGGTGGCTTCTGCGCAGTGTGTGGAAACGCTTGAGCAGCACCTCCTCTGAGGCTTCGACGCAGAGCATCGTGAACTTGATATCCTGCTGATATTTGTCCTGCATATTGCGGTAGGCTTCGGCGAGCTCCGAATACCGGTGACAGGAGCGCAGGTCAATGACGGCAGCCGTGCGGGAATATCTGCCGCCCTTTTCAAGACAGTGTATGAGATAGGGCTCGAGCATTGCAAGCGGCAGATTGTCCACCGCATAGAAGCCGATATCCTCGAGCGCATCGAGCGCGCTTGTCTTGCCGGCACCTGCCATGCCGGTTACCAACACCATTTCCATCATGATTTGTTTTCCTTCCGTTTACGGCATCTGCACCATCGGGACGCCGTATTTATGCAGCAGCGCGATGACATCGTCCCGTGTGCCTTCGGTGTAGCCGCTGTCGCGCAGCACAAGAAATTTTTTGCGCTGATCCGCATATACCCAGATATACAGGCTGCCGTTCTGCACGGTATAGCCCTGTATCAGCGTGTATGCATATTTGTTCACGGTTTCTGTGCCGTTTGCAGAGCGATAGGTCGTGACGGCATCCGCCCCAAACTCGTTCCGTACAACATCGCCGAACATTGTGCCCCATTCCTTTGCATGCATCGTGCGCCAGAGCATGATCTTCTTATTGAAGATGAAGCACAGCAGCGCCGTGATGCCGAGGATTCCGAATAAAACCGTATGGAACACGATATCCGCCGGAGCAGTGAACCTGATCATGAGATAGAGCCCGAGCCCTGCATATGCCAGCATCGCAATTGCACCGATCAGCAGCACTGCGCCGGAAATCTTCTTGCGCGGCGTTTTCATCGCTTCGCTGATGACGCATTTTGTCAGGTAGACTGCGTCCTCCTGCGAGAGTGTCGATTCATTGACGATCATAAGTCTTCTCCCTGTTCAATGCTAACAACTTAAGGAGTTGCGGTACCCTTAGGGGCGCCCTCTATCGCAGGGCGCCCCTCTCCGAAAAACGATCCACCGGATCGTTTTATCGGATTCACCCCTGCGGAGCTCTTGACGCTGGGGAGTTTCGCGCTCTGCGGAGCGCGACCAGAGGCGCTGCCTCTGGACTCCGCAAACTTTTGTATTGACGCTCAGGCAGCGTAATGCGAATCCGGAATGCTTTAGCAATACGGAGCCGCGCACGGCGCGGTGAAAAAGCTCGACCAAAACTTTTATTTCGGCTTCGCCGTGTGCGCCTTAAGTTGTTAGCAGTGACTCCCTGTTACCGCACATCATAATAGTACTGATCGGCGGCTTCTCTGTCCTTGCCGGTGAAGATGCGCTTGGTCAGCTCGCGGTTTTTGATGAGATACCAGTCGCCGAACTGATCGAATTTGCGTGCAGATGTGTAGATTTTCGATTTGAGCGTGCCGTATTTTTTGCCCCGCTCTTTGCCGTACTGCTTGAGCCGCTTGGCAAAATCCAGATCCTCGAGGCTGACGAGCGACGGATCAAATCCGCCGACAGCATCGAAATCGGACTTGCGGCACCAGAACACGGCGCCGGACAGCATGCCGCGGCACCTGATGATCTCCGGCAGCATCTGGAGCAGCACATAGAACGTTGAAACCGCGATGCCGAGGGATGCGCGGTCAAAGGTCGGGACGGCACCGCCCCCGATATATCTGCCGCTTTCCAGCAGCGTGCGAATTTCTGTGAAGGTCTCCGGTGCGATGCAGGTATCTGCATCGACGGTAACGAGAATCTCGCCCGCTGCCGCCTTTGCTCCGGCATTGCGGATGCTCGCGATGCACTTATCCTGATTCTCAATGACCTCAGCGTTGTATTGTGCGGCGATCTCTGCGGTTTTGTCGGTGCAGCGGTTCGCGACCACAATGATCTGGACGCTGCCGGATTCTGTCTGCTCCTCCGCCGTGCGGATTGCGCGCAGACATTTCCCGATATACTGTTCCTCATTGTGTGCCGGTACGATGACTGAAAAGAGGCAGTTTTCTTTCATTATGATTCTCCGATGATTTCCGGTTCCAGTTCGAGGATAAATCCAGTCTGTGCCTTGACAACCTCCTGCACATGCTGACAGACTGCCATGACATCCGCGAAGGTTGCGCCGCCGCGGTTGATGACAAAGCCTGCATGCTTTTCGCTGACCTGTGCGCCGCCGACCGAATAGCCTTTGAGTCCGCACTCGTCAATCAGCTTCGAGGCAAAGCTTCCGGCAGGGCGCTTGAACGTGCTGCCTGCACTCGGAAATTCGAGCGGCTGCTTGGATTTTCTTCGACCGAGCAGATCCTGCATCTTTGCGCGGATTGCCTCCGGATCGCCGGATGTCAGCCGGACGGTCGCCTGCAGAATGATCCACGGATGCTCCATGAACACGCTGTGACGGTAGCCGAGATTCAGCTCGGATGCGCTGAGCGTCAGGAGTGCGCCGTTTTCATCCAGCACGGTGACGCTTTCCAGAATCTGCGAAAAATCGCCGTCATAGGCGCCCGCATTCATGAAAACTGCGCCGCCGACCGAGCCGGGGATGCCGAACGCAAATTCCAGACCTGTCAGCGCATGCTCGAGCGCAAAGAGACAGAGATTTTTCAGCGAGACGCCTGCGCCGCAGGTGACAGCGCCGTTCTCTGCTGTGATCTCTGAGGCGAGCGCGCCGCCGAGCTTCAGCACAACGCCCTCGTAGCCCTGATCGGGCGCCAGCAGGTTGCTGCCGCGTCCGATCAAGGTGAACGGGATCTTATTTTCACGCAGATACGTGATAATCGCCTGGCAGGCGGCAATGTCGGGCAGGGTGATGAGTGCCCTGCATGCGCCGCCGATCTTAAAGGTTGTGAGTTCAGAGAGCCGGACATCCGGTTTGAATTCTGCACCGGCATTCCGGCAGACAGCCGAAAGCTGTTCCGTATCAATCATGTTGTACTCCTTTTGTCTCTCATACAGATTCTCTTGCGATATGTTTTTCGTTGGAATCAAAATGGATGTTTCGCTTCTGCTGCGCCAGTTCCATGATATAATCCGCATCGAGGTTGACAATCAGGCGGCGCGGAAAATCAAGATCCCGCAGAAGCTGCTCTGCGATCGGTGTTTTGCCGACAAGCCCTGCATAGTGCGCATCGGTGTTGAGCACGATCGGGATCTCGTATTTTTTGCAGAGTGCATAGACGGTTTTGCCGTTTTCGAGCGCGCCCTGCTTCCACTGCAGCGAGCTTTCGTTGATCTCAACGAGCTTGCCCGCCTCCTTGAACAGCTTGAGCACCGGTTCATAGTCAAAGGGGAACATCGCCGTTGTGGGATGCCCGATGACATCGACAAGCGGGTTTTCGCAGACCTTGCGGTACCCCTGCGTGACAAGCTCCGGCGTGCGCGGAAAGCTGACGCAGGAGGTGTGATAGGATGCGACAACCCATTCGCAGAACGAGAGCTCATGTGCATCCATATCGAGCGTGCCGAATTCATCCATGATGTTTGCTTCGACACCGTAGAGCATCTTGACGCCGCAGATTTCACGCGGCAGAATCTTGTAATTATGGAAATGCCAGATGTGCGGCGCATCCGGCGCGCCCGGTCCGTGATCGGTGATGCCGAGCAGCCGGACGCCGGTCTGTGCGGCAGCCTGCGCCATTTCGGTTACGGTTGAATATGCGTGTGTCGATGCAACAGTATGCGTGTGTACATCGGCACGGATCTGAAAAGGCTCTGTCATTTTTCACCTCAGAATGCGTCAAAATCCTTGACGATCTCTTTGCCCTGCATGGACTCGAGTCCGAGATTGTGCAGCAGTTCTTCGGTTGCGTTGTAGCCCATCTTCTTCTGACGGCTGTTCATTGCGGCAACCTCCATGATGACGGCGGTGTTTCTGCCCGGCTTGACCGGAATCGTCATTGAGGGCACCTTGACGCCGAGGATATTGGCATACTGTTCATCGACGCCCATGCGGTCATAGGTCTTGGAGGAATCCCACGGCTCGAGCTCGATGATCATGTCGATCTCCTGCTGCAGCTTGACGGCGCCCATGCCGAACAGCCGGCGGACATTGATGATGCCGATGCCGCGGAGCTCGAGAAAGTGGCGGATATTCTCCGGCGATGTACCGACAAGGTTTGTATTCGAGACCTTGCGCAGCTCGACGGCATCATCCGCGACAAGACGGTGTCCGCGCTTGACAAGCTCGATTGCGCACTCGGATTTGCCGACGCCGCTCTCACCGGTGATGAAGATGCCTTCGCCGTAAATTTCGATCAGGACGCCGTGTCTGGTGACACGCGGTGCCAGATGCAGATTGAGGAACGAGAGCAGATTCGAGGTGAAGTGCGAGGTGGATTCCGAAGTGCGGAGCACCGGCACGCGGTATTCCTGCGCGAGCGTGAGCATCTCGGCAAAGCAGGGGAGACCGCGGCTCAGGCAGAGACATTTGATGTGCTGCGCAAACAGCGCCTTGATGTGCTCTGCACGTTCATTTTCCTCAAGTGTGGAAAGATAGGCAAATTCCATTTTGCCGATGATCTGGATGCGCTCCGGATTGAAGTATTCATAAAAGCCCATGAGCTGCAGTCCGGGACGGGTGATATCGTTCTCGGAGACCAGAATCTCCTCCGGATTGCCGGGGCAGTAGAGCACCTCCAGCCGAAATTCGTCAATGATTTGTTTCAGTGTCACGGTAAAGCGTTCCGACATAAGAAAACCTCCTTATAATGATATGGGGATGTTCTCTTTTATTATAGCATATTCTAACGTAAAAAGCAACCGGAGAGAAGGAATCTTTTGTGAAACGATCTTCTTGCCGGAGTGCTTTCGATCAATGCAGGCGGCGCTGCCCGCCGCTGCCCACAGTAGATTATAAAAAGTGCGATTGATTCATGAACACATGATGAAACCAGCAAACACAAAACAGACCTTTAGCAAATTGGAGGCGGGCACTGCCCGCTTATCGCATATTCTCCCGCAAAACACAAGAGTGCGAGTGAAACTAGAAATGAGAAATTGCGGTGCCGCATCGTTTCCTGCGAAACAGGCGGCGGGAATTTGAAAATGGATAATCATACGATGAAAAAGCCGCCCCGATCGGGACGGCTTCTGCATATCTGCACATAAAAATGCTCATGATCCGCGCAGGGCTCGGACGAGTGCCCGCTTAAACCGCAGATAAGCGGCGCGGTCGGCAGGGTTCAGCGCGGATTCCGGCGTGCCCTGCTGAATCTGTGCATAGAGCCTTGCCGCCGCTTCTGCGGCATCGGGGAACACAGCAATATCGTCACAAATCCGGAGCGATTGCTCTGGCTCGAACCGGAGATCATAGGCTGCCTGCGGCGGCTCACCGCTGAGATCGGTGATGCGGCGGTCGCTGTCTGTCAGGGGGCGCGCTTCTGCACGGAACCGCAGGAACGGCGGCAGAAGCATCTCGCTCTCGCTTGATTTCAGATAGCTGTCGAGCATCTCCGAGAAGACTGCGCACGGGGTCTCAGCCGGAACATGGCAGGTCAGCAGGACAAGCCCCTGTTTATCGCCGTATGCAGGCAGAAATCCGTCAAGTGCGGTCGATGTGAATGCGACGGTTTCGCCCCTTTGCAGGCAGACGGCAAAATCGGAGGCGCGCTCAACGCGGTATCCGGTTCGCGCTTTGGACTTTTCGCCTTTCTGCATCGCGGAGAACAGTGCGCCGTAAAGCCCGAGCAGCCGCGGCAGATCGCGGAGCATTGCGGGATTGAGCTGCTTGCCCTCGCGGACGCGCGTGTATTCTGACGCAAGATCGTCATAAAGCAAAGCGTTCAGCGTGACATATGCGCGCGCATCGCCCCAGAACGGATCGTTCCGGTCTGCAGCGGCGATGTCGCCCTCATAGAATTTCAGTGCGCGGAGCTCCTCCGCCTGCAAAGTCTGCATATTCTGCTCCTTTCGTGCTCAGAGATTGACCGTGTACAGCCACATCACGCGGTCGCCGTCATGCAGGGTGCAGGCACCGCAGCCGACGGACGGGCGCTCGCCGTTGACGGTATATGTCCAGCCGGAGAGATCGCCGAAATCGAACTCATAGAGCGAGGCGATTCCGCGTACATACGCCGTATTCACGGTTTCGCCGGAGACGCCGTCCACCTCGATTTGCAGCCCGTATGCCTTGACTGCATCGTAGAGCAGATCGAGCGCGTTTTCGTTTTCTTCGATTGCAAATTCGGTCAGCGGCATGATCTCGCCGTCTGCGGGGAAACGCTCGCTGCCGGGCATGCCGCGGATGACATCGCAGCGGATTGCCATGGTCACCGTGCCGCCGCCCTGCCGCGCTTCATTCTGATAGAACTGCGCAGGCGATTCAATTTTGATCAGCCAGACCAGCGCGGTCACGAGCACAAATCCGCCTGCGAGCGTCAGATAAGTTTTGGCGCTGCGCCGTTTGCGCACGAAACAGATGATCGCCAGTGTGCCGAATATCACGCCGGATGCTGCGGTCAGCGGGATGCGGTAGGGATACTTTTCCGTGTCGCTGCGCGGATCCTCCGGCGGTGCGGTTGTGTGGATGATTTCTTCCGCAGATACGTCTGTTTCCGTGACTGTAGATACTGCGGAGACAGCAGCAGTCGGCGCTGTTCGTGTCACAGCGGCGGTGCCGGTTGTTTTCTGTGTGCCGGATGCGGCGCTCGGTGCGGTGCTGCCTGACGCAGTCTGCGCAGGATCGGTCACGGCGCCGGATGCCGCCGGCGGCTCCGTTTTCTGCGGTGCAGCGGTTGTCTCTGCGGGCGCGGGCGGGGGGAGCTCCTGCGGCACATCCCCGTGAAACAGCAGCAGATTCTGTCCGTGCTGCTGCAGCTCCGCGGCGGTCAGTGCCTCATAGACCTGCACGGTCGCCATATCGCTGACTGCGCCGCCGATCGTGTGCGCATATTTGCCGTCCTCGAGCCGGAACTGCAGGATGCCGTCGAGCAGGCTGCCGTCCTTGATGAATCTGCCGTCTGCGAGTGCGTCGATTCCGAGCATGGAAAGCGCTGTCCAGACCTGCGCCGTGCTCTCGGGATTCTCTGTCCCGAAGCTCTGATAGGCGCCGTCCGGCAGTTGGCGCGCTGCGAGGAACTCCACGCCGCGCCCGACTGCGTCGGGGATGCTGTCCTGATAGGGCGCGAGCGCCTGCAGCGTCATCGCGGTAACGTCGATGTCGCCGAATTCTCCCGTCAGTGACCAGCCGCCGTCCGGTGCCTGCTGCTGCACCAGCTTTGAGACGGTATCCGCTGCCGAATACCGCGAACAGGGCACGCCGTTGTTCATCAGGTGCAGCGCAAAAATCCAGCTCATGATGCCCATTTCGCCGACGCTCTGATCGAGCATCTCCGCACAGACCGCGGGCGGCTCCGGCTCACATGCCGCGAGTGCAAGCGCCATGCGCTCTCTTGTGGTGGCGGGGGAGACGTCCTCAGATGAAAGATGCTGCTGCAGCGCGGCGCTGTATGCGGAAAGATCATATCCGCCGCGTGCCGAGAGCAGCATCGCGTACCAGTCCGGCGCACTCAGACCGATCTGCGCGGGCAGCGTGTCACCGAGCCAGCCCTGTACATCGCCGCCGCTGACCGCCTGCACAATCTCGTCCGCATATGCAGGCACGCTGTCATCATACGCGGATGCCCGAAGCGGAAAAAGCAGCCGGATGCCGCTCAGGATCAGGACGAGAGCGGCACATCCGGCTGCACAGATGCGTTTGGGATCAGTCATTGCGGCGGCGGAGTGCATAGGCTGCTCCGCAGGCGAGTGCTGCGGTCAGCGCGAGTGCCGGAATCGCAGTGGTGTCGCCGGTTTTTGCGGCAGAGGTCGAGCTGCTGCCGGAGCCCTTTGCCGTTGTTGTAACCGTTGCTGCCGCCTTTGCAGACGTTGTGGTGACGGCTGCGGCTGCCTGCGTGGTTGTTGCGGGCGCGGCGGTTGTGGTCGCTTCGACTGCGGTGGTCTCTGCTGCTGCGACCGATGCACGCAGAACGGTCGGGACAAGAATCTCTGTATCCGAGACTGCGCCGAGAATCAGATTGCCGGAGCGCTCAAATTTGAAATCGACCTCGCCGTTTGCATCGGTCTTGTATGCGGTCTTTTCGCCGTCAACCGTGATCGTTGCATTCGCTGCCGGATCGACCTGCGGTGCGAAGTTTGCATCAAAATGGATCACACTCAGCTTGAGTTTGACGGTATCGCCCTGCTTTGCACCGGTGATCTCCTTCTTGTCGAAGTAGCAGTATTTGTCGCCGTATGTTGCGGTATCTTTGAAGACAAATGCTGTCAGGCAGCCGCCGTCTGTGACTTCGTCCGAAAGTCCCATGACGTACTTATCATCCGCATAGTAGCCGAATGCGCCGCTGGTGTCGCCCCAGAGCTTTTTCAGGCTCAGACCGTAATCACTACTCATGGCGGATTCATAGCCTGCAGCTGCACCGCCCTCGTAATAGGTCTCGTGCGCTGCAAAAAGCGCCTCGTCGATCGTGTACTTGCCGTCGCCGTCTTTATCCGCGACATGAACGGGCTGCGCAGAGACTTTGGTCTCGCCCGCTTTGGTGATCGTCACATTGACTGTGATATCATCCGCGGCGGATGCTGTGATGAACGGCGCGCCGACTGCGAACAGTACGGATGCCGAAAGCAGAATGCCTGTGATTTTCTTTTTCATGATGGTTCTCCTTCTTCTGGCTGCGGCGGGGCAGGGGTGTCCTTCTCCTGCTGCCGGATTTTTGCAGCGGTGCGTCTGCGCTTCTGCGCGAGTCGCTTTGCCTGTTTCCGTTCTGCGGCGGCGGGGTCGCGCGGCTTGAGACCGGCGGCTTCCAGCGCACGCGGAAACGCTCCGAGATGTGCCTTGATCTGCACGATCTCCGCTTCGGTGAAATCGCTGCGCTGCGGCAGACGATCCAGACCGCGGCTGTGCAGCTCCGCCTGCATGCTTTGCAGCAGCGCGATTGCATCGGATGTTCCGTTTTTCGCCAAGGCGTTCACTCCGTTCCGTCAGACATGAAAAAAGCGCAGATTCCGGCTCACACTGAGACGGAAAGTGCGCAGCATCACGGAGCCCTCTGCATCCGGAGACCGGACGGGGCTTGTGACGGCGTCATTTTTCATACCCAAAAATGTGAGCCTGAGCGGCTCTGACCGCTGTATGGATGCAGTGAGTAATCCGGCTTTGACGGCAATGGCGGTTGCGGCGGAATTTCACCGCGCTTCCCTCTGATCCGCAGATCTGCGGAACTGCATACCTATAAAATTATATCCGTATTATAGCACATTGCTGACGGTTTGTCAAGCGGGCGCAGGGTTCAGGGAGTGGAAATTCTGGGGGGTATCATTTCGCATCCGGCGATGTCAATATAAAAGTTTTGATCAAACTTTTTCAAAAGTTTGCGGGTCGAGGGCAGCGCCCTCGTCGCGCATCGCAATGCGCGAAACTCTCTTTGCGTATTAAGAGCCCGCGGGTTTGGGAGCCTGCGATAGAGGCTCCCATTCTGAAATAGTATCCGCGAAGCGGATTCCTTATTATTATTTGTATACTCCCTGCTTCATCCGCTCCTCAGGACTCAGAATCCGCTCTGCTGAAAGAAACCGGAACCGGCATTGTCATCGTCCTTGTCCTGCGGCTCATGCAGCAGCGGCAGCGGATTGACCGACGGATCGGGGAAGACTTCCTCGCGGAGTGCTTCGCCTTCAAACAGTTCTTTCTGCAGATCGGATACGCTCTCTGTCGGCATCTCATCGAGAAAATCGGAGCTCGCCGGAACCGTCGGATCGAGAAATGCGCCGCGATCCCGTTCTCGCATGAAGGAATGTGTGCTGTCGCCGAAAAACATATCCTCGGCAGACGGCAGGTTGTCTTTGCGTTCCACATAGGATTTCTCCGCTACGATCTTATCGTCATCCGGATGGCTCAGCACGGCAGGCTGCGCTGCAAATTCACTGTACGGACGCATATAAAGCTCCGCTGCATCGCGCTGTTCCTGTATCATCCGGAAAACACTGCGGTAATCCGGCAGATCCTCCAGACGAATCGCATTGGGTGTCGCACGGTTCGACTCGTTGTATTCACAGATCACATGCCCTGTGCCGTTCACGCCCTCCTCAGCCTTAATCACACGCATTTCCTTATACGCCTTAAACGCCGTGTAATAATTGTTCGGACCTTTGTGCTGGATATAGACGCCCTTTTCGGTTACACAGTATTCTGTTCGTCTGGCATTGACAAAGGCATTATGCAGCCTGAGCAGATATGTCACAAGCGGCAGAATCAGCAGAACCGATAAGGAAAGCGAAACATGACTGAACAGCGTCAGGGCTCCGATGATGCCGAAGATCAGCGACACAGAGGCGCATCCGCTGTTCTTTCTGCGTTTGCGGGCAGCGTCCGGAACCGGTTTGCCCTCCCAGAGTATCTGTTCCTTGCATAAATCTTCTATTCGCATGGTAATATTCTGTGTCCGTCACATGCCGCTCTGCTGCAGAGTGTCATCCTGCTGCTCCAGCGGTTTCAGATCCTCCAGCGCACGGAGCGTCGGATCTTCAAAACGCGGCTCGGTGATGAGCGATTCCATCTCCGGCTCCTGCTGTATGCCCCAGACATTGTTCTGCGCCGGTGCCGCTGCATAGGGATTCGGGGCGCCGTAGGGGATTGCGGACGGCTGCTGTGCAGTGTAGGCGGGGGCGGTCTGCGGTCTTGCGTAGGGATCGGCACGGTAGGCATTCTGATATCCCTGCTGCGCGGTCACCTGCGGTGCGGAGCCCGGCAGAACCGGCAGCGGATTGACCGACGGATCAGGGAATGCCTGCGTGCGAACTTCCTCGGAGCCGAACAGCTCCTGCTGCAGCTCGGAGAAGGATTCATCCGGTGTGTTCCGGAAGAATGCATCTTCCGCTGCAGCGGTCTGATCGAGGAAGTCGCCGCGCTGCTCAGTGCTGAACATCTGGCTTTCGGGCTGCCCGAAGAATGCCTGCTGCGGATCCGCGACCACAGGCTGCTGCGGAATCTGCTGCGCCGGAACCGGCTGCGGAACTGCGGGCGCAGGCTGCGGCATCTGCAGTGCCGGCGGGATTGCGCGCGCTGTCAGCGGACTGGACTGCGACAGCGTCGGAATCTGCGGGCCGATCGGCTGCTGCATCCGTTTCTGCTCGTTGATGATCTGCGAGACGGTCTGGAAATCGGCGACGTTTTCCAGCGTGAAATTGTGTATCACGCGGCGGTTGCGGCCGGAATATTTGACGATCGGCGTGACAAATTCACAGGCGACATCACCGACATTGTACTGCCGGTCAAACATTCCCTGCTTGGTCTGCGCATATTTGATCTCGTCATAACCGTAGAATTTGACCTGTTCTCTGCCGTCGCTGCCTGTCTGGATATAGATGCCCCTTGTTGTCACAACATAGCGGGTGTTTCCGGCTTTTTTCCTGGCGAAGATAATGCCGCCGAGATACAGCCACACCGGCATCAGGTGAATCAGGAAGAACAGCGCCATTCCGGAAAAAATCATGTTGGCTAAGCCGACTGTACCGATAATGCTGAAATCAACAATGCACCAGATCGCCGCAAACGGAAGAAGCGGGTTGAAGATCGCCTCCCAGAATGATGAGTCCTCAGATTTTCCGCCTTCCCATAAAATCTGCTCCTCGAATGCCATCATTTCTTCGATTACCATAGTACTGCTCCTTTTTCGATGTCTGAACTGACCTGCCCTGTGCTGTCTGAATCAGAGACCCTGCTGCAGAAACTGCGGGCTGTCATCTGTGTGATCGGTTTCCGCCGGCAGCTCCGGCAGCGGATGCACGGTCGGATCGGGGATTGCCTGCGTCTGCGGTGCCTCATTGCCGAACAGTTCATGCTGCAGCGCTGCTACAGAGGTATCCGGCAGATTTTCAAGCTGTTCTGCGCCGCCGATTACCGTCTGATCAAGGAAATCATTGCGCATCGCAGCGTATTCCTGCTGTGCCGGTGCGGCGAAAAATGTCTGCTCCGGCTTCGCGGCGGGCTTTGTTTCCGGAATTGTATCCGCCGGAATGTCCATGCGGATGGGGTAGTCTGCATCCTGCAGTGCGGCAGGTATGCCCGTTTCCTGTTCCAGTTCATAGCGCTCTTTCTGATCGTTGATGATCCCCTCGACATATTCCGGCATCTCGATATTCGCGATACGGATGAACCTTCCTATATGATCCATACATGTCAGGATCCCAAGCTTGTTCAGAAATATGCCATGCAAATGCTCGCAGCATACCGATTCCAGATCATCGTAACTCATGAAAACAGTCGGGTTGTTCATGTTTTGGGGGTTATGTTCATAGATGCCTTTATTTGTCACGTAATACTTTTTTCCAAGAGCAGCCGTGATTTGATTCATGATATAAATCAGCAATATAAGAGCTATGAAGACGCAAAATGTAACGCCGACAACAGAATGAGCGAGCGCTGAGAGCCAAAGGAACAAGCAGATCATGCCGTCGAAAAGCAGATAGCCCGGGTTGAGCACTGTGAAGACGGCGTACTTCCCCGGTGCCTGACCGGTCCAGAGAATGTTCTCATCCTTCGCAAGGAGCGCTTCTACCTTTTTTTCACTTTTTTTCATCGTAGTCCCTTTCTGTCGGTATAGATAATTGTTTATTCGCCAAGCTGCATCAACTGTGTGTTGTCATCTGTATGATTGGTTTCGTCCGGCAGCTTTGAAAGCGGATACACGGTCGGATCGGGGCTTGCCTGCGTCTGCAGTGCTTCATCACCGAAAAGTTCATGCTGCAGCTGCGAGAAATCGTCTGCGGCAGGCTGCTTCATCGCGGCGGTATCTGCAATCGCGGATTCATCAAGAAAATCACCGCGGTTTTTGACGGTGCTGCGCTTGTGCTTGAGATCGGCGAAGAATGCCTGTCCCGCATCAATGACTGCTGTGCCGACGTTCTTCTCTGCCGGAAGATCGGTGCGCAACGGAAAGGGAGAATCCGCTGCGGTGCCGAGCCGCTGCAGTTTTTCGATCTGCTCCTGAATGATTCCGGCGGCATCACGGCGGTTGCTTTCGGGTTCGAGCAGAATCTCCCAGTTTTCTCTTGGTTTGCCCTTTCCATAATAAATCTGGGGCTTTTTGAGCCTGCATTCAACATACATGGCATTTTCGGAAGGCTCGGCGCTTTCAAATTCATCGAAGCTGTAAAAATCCGTTTCCGGCGGAAACGCGCATTTCTGGATGTATATGCCCTTATTTGTCACGTAATAAAACGTATGTGAGGCATCAAACTTATCATACGCAAGCATGAAGAAATAGAGCCAGAACGGGATCATCATCAACATAAAAAACAGTACTGTCACCGGTGAAAATGGAATCATACCTGATGCAAAGATGAGTATGACAAACAACGCCCACGGCGCAGCGATCAACAGATATAAGTGGATGCATCCTCTGCGCGAGGAACCTTTTGACAGGCGTGTGCTGTTCCAGAGGATTGTTTCGTCAGACCCGAGCAGATCAAGTGCTTTGCCTTTTCTAGTTAACATGATGCAGTCCTTTCAAGTGTGTGTGTCAGAAACCCTGCTGCAGAAACTGTGTGTTGTCATCTGACTGCACCGGCTGTTCCGGCAGCTCCGGCAGCGGATACACGGTCGGATCGGGGCTTGCCTGCGTCTGCAGTGCTTCATCACCGAAAAGTTCATGCTGCAGCTGCGAGAAATCGTCTGCGGCAGGCTGCTTCATCGCGGCGGTATCTGCAATCGCGGATTCATCAAGAAAATCACCGCGGTTTTTGACGGTGCTGCGCTTGTGCTTGAGATCGGCGAAGAATGCCTGTCCCGCATCAATGACTGCTGTGCCGGTGACGTTCTCCTCTGCCGGAAGATCGGTGCGCAGCGGAAAGGGAGAATCCACTGCTGCGCCGAGCTGCTGCAGTTTTTCGATCTGCTCCTGAATGATTCTGGCGGCATCTTCGCGGCCGCCTGGGGGTGCAAACCGAATTGTCCAGTTTTCTATTTGCTTTCCGTTTTCATAGTCGATCTCAGGCTTTTTGAGCGTGCATTCAACATAGCCGTCTTCAGAAAGAGCGGCTATTTGGAATTCATTGAAGTAATAAATATCCGTTTTCGGCGAAATGAAGCATTTCTGCAAATAGATGCCCTTGCTTGTCACATAATACCATGTATTCGAGGATATGTGATTGTCGATTATCAGATAGACCAAAAAGACCCAGATCGGGAGCGTCATCTCGAAAATGATCAGTGCAATCTCCCCGAAAGTGAACGAGCCTAATGTCAGGAAAGGCAGGGAACATAACATCCACAATACAGTGAACACCAGAAATGAACAACTGATTCCTGTTTTCGTAGGGCCCGCGCTTTTCCAGAGAATCGTTTCGTCAGAACCAATCATATCAAGTGCTTTGCCTTTTCTAGTAAACATGATGCAGTCCTTTCAAGTGTGTGTGTCAGAAACCCTGCTGCAGAAACTGTGAGCTGTCATCTGACTGCAACGGCTGTTCCGGCAGCTCCGGCAGCAGGTTGACAGTCGGATCGGGAAATGCATGCGTCTGCATGGATTCCGAACCGAACAGCTCCTGCTGCAGATCCCGCACGCTTTCATCCTCCATCTGCTCGAGCCACTCTGCTTCGGCGGCGGCATCCGGATTCAGGAAGGATCTGGGTTTGCCGGAAGGCTCTGCGGGATTCAGCATATTGCCGAAGAACGCCTGCTGCGGATCGCCTTTGAGCACGGCGGGATCTTTTTGGGATTTGCGCGGCTTGTCTGCTGCTGCCGGCGCATCCGGCGACTGTATCTTTTCGGCAGCCGGTGCCTGCAGCTTTGCAGCCAATGCAGACGGCGCCGGAATGCTCGCCATCTGCGGCTCCTCCTGTTTTATCTCCTGCTTCTGCCTTGCGAGCGTGAGGAGCGCTTCCAGTTCCAGCAGGGGATCGCCCTTTTCTTCGGACGCACTTCTTCTCCATGCGGTCAGCGGGGTCGGTGTGCGGAATTTTTCTGCATCGCTGATGCCGCCGTTCATCTCTCTGAATGCTTCGACTTCCTGTCTGCGCTTTTCGGCAGCCTCATTGATGATTTCGATCGGTTCATTGTAATCCGGCACATTCTCGAACAGGGTTCTGGTCTCGATTCCGTCAACGTTCTCCGCCATGCGGCAGGTGACATTGTAGGTGGATGTGCCGTCCTTGTTTCTGCCGCGGGTCATGTAGGCGGATTCGATCTTTTCCAGCGGAATGTGCTCTGTCTGCTCGTTGCCATCCTTGCCGGTCTGGATATAGACGCCCTTCGGCGTGATGACATAGCGCGTTGTGATCGGCGTGCTGCGCTTGCGGAAAATTGAGAAGATCCACATCCAGAGCGGAAACAGCAGGAGCGGCGACACGAGACCGAAGGCTGAAAAGAATGTTCCGAAAAAGCCTTCTGTCTGCATCATAATTGCCCAGATAAAAAACACGAAGATGACGTCAATCGCAGCGGGGATTGACCAGCCGTTGAGCAGTGCCGTATTTGTATCAGGGGTTTCGTTTTTTGTATAACTCCAGAGGAAATGTTCTCCTTCTACGTTGTGCAGTACATCTTCGATTTTCATGTGCGGTCACCCTCCATCTGATCAAGATTATTCTATAGTATATCATTTGTCCTGCGATTTGTCAAGCGGCGGCAGGGCTGCTCTGCGGCGGCTGGGCACTGTTTTATAAAACCTGCTCGCCCGCGCTTTCTCCCTTCTAATTTCTCGCGCTCAACTGCCCGTATTTTCGGTATATCGCCCATTGAAATTTCTGCCGTTATATGGTATAATTACATCTGTATCCGGCTGCGCGGATACTGAAAGGGGAACAGCCATCCATGATTATGAATCTGCATACACATACCCACAATTCTCCGGATGCGAAGCAGACTGTCGCGGAACGTGTTGAAGCGGCAAACGCGCTCGGTCTGCGCTTCATGGCGGTCACCGACCATGTCGAGATCAACCGCTACTATCCGGCGTCCTACTACGGTGCAGTCGAATCAGATGAATACTTTTATGACGGCGGCGGTGTCTTTGCACGTTCTGCTGCCGAGATTGCTGCTGCCCGCGAAACCTGCGCGCCCCTGACGCTGCTCTGCGGTGCCGAGGTCGGACAGATTCCGCAGGATGTTGAAAAATCCGCGCTGATCTACAATGATCCGCGTACCGATCTGGTCGTGGGTTCGGTGCATGAACTGCCCGGCAGACCGGATTTCTATTTTCTCGATTATGACAAAGAGGACATCCCGAAGCTTGTCACGGCGTATTATGAGGAGGTTTTGCGGCTGGCACAGACCGACTGCTGGGACATCCTCGGGCATCTGACCTACGGTCTGCGCTATCTGCCGGACCGCAGAGCCTATGACCTGACGCCGCACCGTGAGCTGATCGACGAGATCCTCAGAACCGTGATTGCAAAGAACAAGGCGATTGAACTCAACGGTTCCGGACTGCGCAAGCCGCAGCCCTATATCGACCCCGACCTCGCGATCATCCGCCGTTATTATGATCTCGGCGGCAGAAACCTCACGATCAGCACCGATGCCCATGATACGCAGTATCTGGGATTCGGCATTGATCTGCTCGAGGATATGGCGCGTGCAGTCGGATTTACGGAGCTCTGCTGGTTTGAAAAGCACGAGATACGGAGAATTGCACTATGAATCACAGAAAGCAGATGATCTGCGCGGCACTCTGCCTGCTGACCGTTTTTTGCGGCTCGGGCTGCGGCGCACTGCAGCATACAAATACAGAAGAATCCGCGGCAGAGACCGAAGCGCTGACAACCGCTGCGGAGGAATCCGCGGAAACCGAACCTGCCGAAACAGAAGCGGCTGAAACGGAAAAGCCGGAGCCGGTCTATGACTATGTCCACGGCGACGAGGGCTATTTCTCGCTGGTGGATTCCGGTCTCGGCACACCGGTCAAGCTGCAGGAGAACGGCACCTGCTGGGTTGTCTCCGCTTCAACGGCTATGGAATCCGGCGCGCTTGTGAAGCACGGCAAAACGATCGCCGTTGATGCGCTGGAGCTGCTCGATGCGGTCTATATCAAAGAGCGCGCAGAGGGCTGGTTCCTTGCAGAGAACCTTTCGCCGGAGGATTTCGGCGGCTGGGGCTGGATGGTCACCGAGGCTGCTGCAAACGGCATCGGCAGCTTCATCCTGACGGAAACGAATGACTATGAGAACTGTTCGCCGGAGCAGCTCAAGGAAAATATCCGGAAAAACGGCGCAGTCAGCATCAGTGTGCCGGACAGACAGAGCGCCAAGGGCTTCTTCGGCGACTATCAGACGGTCAATGATCCCGATGCAAAGCCGGAGCACTATGATCACGTTGTCACGATCGTCGGCTGGGATGACCGCTTTCCGAAAAACTACTTCCGCAATGAGGCTTCGCAGGACGGCGCATGGCTGATCCAGAACAGCTTCTCCGAAAAATATGCCTATTACTGGCTCTCCTACGATACAGCGTTCCTCTCGCCCTACAGCTTCGATATCTCCGAGGATTACGGCGAGGTTGCTGCCTATGACGGCGGCAAGGAGGGACATATCGGCACCGGCGATGAGACCGTGATCGCAAATGTGTTTCATCATCCGGGCAGACTGACCGCCGTTGGCACTTATACAGTCTCCGACGGGCAGAAGTTCACCATTGAAATCCGCGATGCTGCAATGGAGAATGTCCTCTATACGCAGGAGGCGGAATATCCGGTCAAGGGCTATCACCTGACCGATCTCGAAACACCGCAGGATGTCAGCGATTATTCAATCGTGCTGCGGTTTGCAGGCGATGCACCCGTTGAGGGCGAGGGCGTCTCCAATTCATTCATTTCCTACCGCGCAGGTGCGGAGGCAGGGCAGTCCTTTGTGCTGCTCGACGGCAAATGGGCGGATCTTTCGCTGAAGGAGACCGCCGATGCGCTGAAGCTCGATTTCACCCCGAACAATGCCTGCATCAAGGCTGTTTATGCACAATAATCCCAAAATAAAGGAAGCAGAAACCAGTGAGCATTTTTGACCTCTTTAAGCAGATTGAATCCCAGACCCCGACGGTGACAGGTCCGCCTGAATATATCATTGCAGGACTTGGCAACATCGGTGAAAAATATCAGAACACGCGCCACAACGCAGGCTTCATGATGATCGACGCCTTTGCGGAAAAGCACGGCGCAAAGTTCGGCAAGCACCAGTTCAAATCGAATACGGCAATGACAGAGTGCGGCGGTGTTCGCTGCCTGCTGCTCAAGCCCGATACCTTCATGAACCTCAGCGGGCAGGCTGTCACGGAAGCGATGCAGTTCTATCAGATTCCGCCGGAGCATGTCATCGTGATCTATGATGACATCAATCTCGGCGTCGGTGATCTGCGCATCCGCAAAAAGGGCAGCGACGGCGGTCACAACGGCATGAAGAACATCATCTATCTTTCCGGCGCGGATACCTTCCCGCGGATCAGGGTCGGCATCGGGCAGAAGCCGCATCCGGATTATGATCTCGCGGACTGGGTGCTCTCCGCATTCACCGCGGAGGATCAGGAAAAGCTCCGTGCGGCCGCGGAGACTGTCTCCGAAGCGCTCGCGCTGATGGTGAAGGATCAGACCGATCTTGCAATGAACCGCTATAACACCGGCAGGCAGAAAAAGCCGAAGACGCCCAAAGCACAGCAGAGTGAGGAGGGCGGAGCATGCAACTGAAACAGCTTTCCGCGATCCTGATGTCTGCCGGATGTCTGTTTGCGACCGGATGCGGCGCCGCAGCAGGCACAGACGAAAGCAGCGCATCCGTCCTGTGGCTCAACATCGAGCCGGCACAGGAGGATGAATTCGGCAAGGCAACCTATGAGGACGGTCTCTATCTTTCGCAGACCGTCAAGGAGCCTGCGCCCGATCCCTTTGCGGATGACACGAAGCTTGTCCGCGAGGGCACAACCGATGAGGGCATCCGCTATGCGCTCTATCAGGAGCATGCCGAGATCACCGGCCACACCGAACAGTTCGAGGCGGATGAGCTCGTGATTCCGGAGACAATCAGCGGTCTGCCGGTGACGCGGATCTGCTCGGTTGCGCCGGTCGAGAACAATCAGTTTGAGATGGATAAATCCGGCGCGTTCTACAGCTGCTATACGCTTTCCAAAGTCACCGTGCCCGAGGGCATGTATGAGATCGGCGATTACGCCTTCTACGGCTGCAAGAATCTCCATGAGATTGAGATTCCCGAGAGCGTCATGCACATCGGCACGCGCGCCTTTGCGATGTGCTCGAGCCTGACCGCGCTGACCGTGCCCTCCGGCATTGATACCATCGGGGAGAGCGCCTTTGCCCTGACGCCGTGGTATGACGATTTGCTGTTCCACCGCGATCTGATCATCTTCAACGGCAGGCTCTATGACGCGGGCAAGCGCTGCACCGGCGAGGTCATTGTGCCGGATTATGTGGTCTCTGTCAGCGATTACGCATTTTACTCCTGCCTGAATCTGACAGCGGTTGTGCTGCCGGAGCGCGTGCAGTCCATCGGCAAAAACGCATTCAGTCACTGCCCGAAGCTCCGCTCGCTCGTGATTCCGAATCCGGACTGTGAAATCTATGACGATGTGACCACAGTCAGCAACAAGACAAACGGCGGCGGCGACGAATACTATATCGGTGTGATCTACTGCGAGCAGGATTCCGCTGTCTCGAAGTTCGCGGAGAAGTATAAGTTCCGCTGCAAGGATACCGATCAATTTTCTCTGAAAGACGAGAAAAGCAAATAAGAAAACCGAATCTTTACACAGGGGGTATCCGCTCGGATATCCCCTGAAACCCTTTGCTTTCCGAAAAAGGAGACAGATATGCAGTTTTTTACCGAAGCAGCCGGAAAGCTGCCCGTCCTGAAAGATCTGAAAAGTGCATTGGCGAAGGGCATCACGCCCGTTTCGCTGACCGGCGTCTCCCAGATCCACAAAGCGCAGATTCTGCTGACGCTTGCGCAGGAGCAGCCGCTCCTTGCCGTGCTGCCCGATGAATCCGCAGTCCGGCAGCTCTGCGAGGATATCAACTTTATGGCAGGCAGCCGCCTTGCCTATCCGTATCCGGCAAAGGAACTGAATTTCCTCGAAGCAGCCGGCATTTCGCGTGAATATGAGCAGCTGCGGCTCAGTGCGCTGACGGCACTTTGCTCCGGTGAATGCCGCGTGATCGCAGCCTCTGCGGAGGCGGTCATGCAGTATACAGTGCCGCGCGATGTGCTGGAATCACGCACGCTGCATCTCAAAATCGGGGAGAGCTATGACCGCGATGCACTGACCGATGCACTGACGGCGCTGGGCTATCTGCGCTGCGAGCAGGTCGATGCGCCGGGTCAGTTTTCCGTCCGCGGCGCAATCATGGATATCTTCACGCCGCAGAATCCGCTGCCGGTGCGTACCGAATTCTGGGGCGATGAGATTGACAGCATGGCGTGGTTCGAGCCCGAGACGCAGCGCCGCACCGATACAATGGACGAAGCGGCGGTCATCCCTGCCGTTGAGGCGCTGCCCGATGCCGCAGCCCTTGCGGAGCGCATCCGCGAGACCGCAAAAGGAATCCGCGGCAAGCATGCAGCCGAACTGAAGGCGCAGCTCAGCGGCGATGCGGAAAAGCTCGAAAGCGGCGTCTCGCTGCTCAATATTGACCTGTACTTCCCGCTGATTTATCCGGAGCAGGCAACGATCTTCGATTACTTCAAAGGCGGTGTCGCACTCTGCGAGACAAGCGCCCTCACGGATGCGCTGCAGGGGCTGCAGTCGCGGTATCATGAGGATGTCAAGCTGATGCTCGAGGACGGCAAAATCTGCCGGCAGCTTGCGGGATATTATCTGGATGCGGCTACCGTCATGACCGCTGCAAAGGCGCACCCGCTGATCTGCATGAACGCATTTCTCAGCAGCACGAGCAGCTTCAACTATCAGAAGATGCTCTCCGTTGAGGCAACGCAGAATGCGCCGTGGGGCGGCAGCACGCGCATCCTGACAGATGATCTGCTGGAACTGTGCAAACGCGGCTACAAGGTGATGGTCTGCGGCGGCACCGAGAAAACGCTCCCGATTCTCATGCAGGATCTGCAGGAGAGCGGCATCAACTGCGCGCTTGCGGATGAGAACACCGAAGCAGAAGCCGGAAAGGTACTGCTGATGCGCAGCGGACTTTCCGCAGGCTTTGAGTATCCGGCGATCAAGTACGCCTGCATCGCGCAGAGCAAGGCGCAGAGCACGGTGCTCAAAAAGCGGCGCTTCAAAAAGGGACAGGAAATCCGTGCGCTCTCCGAAATCTCCGAGGGGGATGTGGTTGTCCATGCCGCACACGGCATCGGGCGGTTCAAGGGCATCAAAAAGCTCGATATGGAGGGCATCACCAAGGATTATATCACGATTGAATATCTCGGCGGCGACGAGCTGTTTGTCCCCGTCACGCAGCTTGATCTGGTCTCGCGCTATATCGGCGGCAAGGATGATGTCGCGGTCAAGCTGAATAAGCTCGGCTCGCAGGAGTGGCAGAAAACACGTACCAACGTCAAAAAGGCGGTCAAGGATATGGCGGCGCAGCTCATCCGGCTCTATGCGGCGCGCGAGCATGCGCAGGGATTCCGCTTTGAGCCCGATGATGAGATTCAGCGCGATTTTGAGGAGCGTTTCCCGTATATCGAAACGGCAGACCAGCTCCGCAGCGTCGAGGAGATCAAAAAGGACATGGAGCGCGAACGCCCGATGGACCGTCTGCTTTGCGGCGATGTCGGATTCGGCAAAACGGAGGTTGCATTCCGTGCAGCGCTCAAATGCATCCTCTCGGGAAAACAGTGCGTCATTCTCGCCCCGACAACCGTCCTTGCGCATCAGCACTATGAGACGGCGCTGCGCCGGTTTGAATCGGTGCCGGTCAACATTGAGCTGCTCTCGCGCTTCCGCACCAAGAAGCAGCAGACCGAAATCCTCAAAAAGACCGCAAACGGCACAATCGACCTGCTGATCGGCACGCACAGACTGCTTTCAAAGGATGTGAAATTTGCGTCGCTCGGGCTTGCGATCATCGACGAGGAGCAGCGCTTCGGCGTCGCGCACAAGGAGCGATTCAAAGAAGTGTTCAACGGCATCGACATCCTGACGCTCTCCGCAACGCCGATTCCGCGCACGCTGAATATGGCGCTCTCGGGCATCCGCGATATGAGCGTGATCGAGGAGCCGCCGCAGGACAGATACCCCGTGCAGAGCTTCGTCCTCGAATATGATGCGGGATTGATCGTGCAGGCGATTCAGCGCGAATTGAAGCGCGGCGGTCAGGTGTACTACATCCACAACCGCGTCGAGACGATCCGGCAGTGCGCGGGCAAATTGCAGGATATGCTCCCCGATGCGCGTATCGGCTATGCACACGGCAAAATGACCGAGCTGGAAATCAGCGAAATCTGGAACCGGCTTGTCGAGCATGAAATCGACATCCTTGTGTGTACTACTATAATAGAGACCGGTGTCGATGTCCCGAATGTCAACACGCTGATTCTCGAGCAGGCGGATCGCTTCGGGCTTTCGCAGCTCTATCAGCTCCGCGGCAGAGTCGGGCGCTCGAACCGCCGTGCATATGCCTATTTCACCTATCAGAAGAACCGCTCGCTGACCGAGGTCGCGGAGAAGCGTCTCGATGCCATGCGCGAATTCACGCAGTTCGGCAGCGGATTCCGGATTGCAATGCGCGACCTTGAGATTCGCGGCGCGGGCAGCATTCTCGGCGGACAGCAGCACGGTCAGATGGAGCAGGTCGGATACGAAATGTACCTCAAAATGCTCAATGAGGCGATTGCAGAGGAAAAGGGCGAGCCGGTCAAGGCGCCTGCCTGCACCGTCGATATTCAGGTTGAGGCGCATATCCCCGAGGACTATATTTCCAGCATGACCTCGCGTCTCGAAATCTACCGCCGCATCGCGCTCGTGGAGACCGATGCCGACCGCACCGACCTCATCGACGAGCTGATCGACCGCTTCGGCGATCCGCCGAAAAGCCTGCTGAACCTGATCGGGGCATCGCTGCTGCGCAACACCGCGGGGCGCCTCGGCATCACAGAGATCACGCAGAAGCGCGGCGCACTGTTCTTCTTTGTCACGCAGCCGAATGCCAAGCAGCTGCAGGCGCTCATGGTCAAATATTACGACCGCATCGCGTTCAACGATAAAACCGCGCCCTATTATGTTGCCGTGCGCATCAAGAAGGGCGAGCTTTCCGTCGATCTGATGCGCGAGGTAATCGCAACTTTTGAGGAAAATGCCGGATTGTCCACCTGAATAAAGCAATATTTGATTAGTCTTTGTACAATGTGCCGAAAAATCTACAAAAGTTTTTCTGTATCTTTGGCATAGTAGCGAATGGACTTTTTTTGTGCAAAAGTGTTATAATGGGGCTATAAATTAGGTGTCGTGCGAAACGGCACGTTTGATGTATGGAGGAAAAGTAACATGAAGATCAAGTCTATGTTCGCAGCTCTGGCTGCAGGCGCAATCGCAGTTTCCGCACTGGCTGTTACCGCTTCGGCAAATATCACCAATGCAACTGAGTCTGATGGAAAGTATTGCCTGAATGTTCAGCTTCCTGATGGCTGCAAGTTCAATGATATTTATGGTTATCTCATCACACTTGACGGTACTGCCGGCGAAGGTGAGACCAATGTTTGCGGTGTCTCCCGTCAGTCTACCTCTGTGAAGTGGACCACTGATGAGTTCTGCACGGCAGGCGGCGACAAGCCGTACACCATTGCTGATGACAACACTGTCAAGATGCTGTTTTCTGATCCGCTGTTTGCTGAGTCTGATGAGTATGCTCAGGTCTTTGTTGAGCAGTGGCACTGGGATGGTGACAAGCAGATTGACTTCTCTGTCACCAGCATCAAGCTGCTCGACAAGGACGGCAATGAGCTGACTGCAAAGGCTGCTGAGACCACCACTGCTGCTCCGGCAGATACCACCACCGCTGCTGCTGCAACCACCACCTCTGCAAAGGCTGGCGCTGCTGTGACCACCACCAAGGCTGATTCTACCAAGAAGGCAGATTCCGCTAAGACCGGTGATGCAGGTGTCGGCGTTGCTGTTGCTGCTCTGGGTCTGGCTGCTGCTGCTGCTTTCACTGCACGCAAGAAGCACTGATCTCATATAGAAATATCGCGCAGAAGCGCAGATAAATCGAAGTTTCCGAATGCCCTCTGCAGACCGTAGGGGGCATTCGTTATGAAACAGAATGTTTTGAATATGGAGGAAAGAACTATGAAAATGAAAAAGGCTCTTGCCATGCTTTCGGCACTCGCTATGCTCGGCGCGCTCGTTTCCTGCGGCAAGGATACCGCTGACAGCTCGTCCGTTGCAGAGACCACCGCACCGGAGACCTCCGCTGTTGAGACCTCTGAGGAGAGCAGCGAGGAGGAATCTTCCGTTTCCGATCCGCTCCCGAGAGATGTCGGTCCGGTCGATGCAAATGCAATCACCTTCGATGACGATGATCTGCACACCGGCCACCAGATGGGCGGCGGCGGCGACGAATGCGACGTTGAGCTCTCGATCGTCGATCTCGACGGCGACAAGAAGCTCAAGGTTCATGCACTGAGAGCGGAACCGGATGCAGATTTCGGCGTTGTCAAGCTCGTGTTCAATCTGCCGGAAATGCTCGGCGTTGAGAATGTCGGCAACATCGGTCACATCAGCGTGGACTTCACCTGCATCGCAAACGAGACATGGAAGAACGATGACGGCAGCGAATCGCTGGTTGTCGGCAACTTCCTCGGCGCACTCGCAGGCAACATCGCCTCCGAGCAGGGCAAGGATGAAGAGGGCAATGTCATCCAGAACACATGGGCAAACCACTATGAGTTTGCATATCAGGACTGGGAGCACGAGGAGGGCAGCTGGCGCTGCGAAACCGATATTCCGGCGCTCCTGCCTGCAAACGGCTACGCTGCAAACGATGAGGGCACCACGCTCGTCATCATGCGCTGGGGTCAGGCAAACGATGTGGACTTCTACATCGACAACCTCACCTTCTATGACAAGGACGGCAACTCCATGCCGGTTCTCGCAGGCGGTGCCGGTGCCGCAGAGGAAGGCGCAGAAGAAGCAACCGAGGAAACCACCGAGGCTGCTGAATCCTCTGAATCCGAAGCTGCTGCGGAGACCTCTGCGGAGGCATAATGCGCAGCTATCGCTGATATATTAACGGATAACGAATAAAGAAGCCGCTCAGATTTACAGGAAACGTAAATCTGAGCGGCTTTTTTTGTCACAATCCGTATTTCTTCCGGATGCGGGAGAGCTTGTCGCCGATTGGCTTGCGCAGCACAATCAGAAACAGCAGATTCGAGACCGCATAGAGACAGGTCAGCGGCACGGCGGTTGAGATCGCAGCGGCGTATTCATGCAGCGTGAACGCCTTATACGTCCAGACCGTTGTCCAGATATCGAGCAGCATGGAATACGCAACGCCGGAGAGCATCCCGTAGGCGTAAAGCAGCAGGGGAGAGCGCTGCAGCGGCTTCGCGAGTATCCCTGCGAACAGCCCGATCAGCCCCCAAGCGAGCATCTGGAACGGCGTCCACGGCCCCTGCCCCATGACAAAATTCGAGAGCACCGCCGAGAGCGCTCCGACAAGGAATCCCGCCTCCGGCCCGAGATACATCGCCGAAAGGACGGTCAGCGCGGTGATCGGCTTGATGAGCGGCAGCAGCCTGCCGAGGACGGAGAGCGCCGTCATCACGGAGACGAGGATCATCCGGCGCGTGCCGAGGTCGCGGCGTTCAAATCCGGCGAGAAAGAGCAGCAGCGCCAGCAGCACCATGATGAAGCTGACGAGCGCATAATACTGCGACTGGATGCCGAGCGGCAGCAGCAGAACAATCGCCGGCATAATGGCAAACGGCAGCGCAATGCGGAGCAGTCTGCGGATTTTTTCAGAACGGATCACGAGCATGCGCTGTCCTCCTTTCGGTTACATCATCGCAATGGCGTCTGCCGTCGGCATACAGGCGGCATAACGCCGGTTCCAGATAAATGCATTGTAGTAGTGATAACTCTGTTCGCCGGTCAGGTGCGCATTGTCGGTTGTGGTGTTTGCATATGCCGGAACAATGATCCGGAAACCGTGCTCATAGCCGCATTTCACCGCGGCGTCCACGCAGTATTCCGTTTGCAGTCCGGCGATCATCAGCGCGTTTTCGCCGCAGCTGCGCAGATATTCGGTCAGTCCGGATTCGCGGAACGGACTGTTGACCTGCTTATCAAAGATCCGCTCGCCGGAAAGCGGCGCAAACGGTGCCGCGATTTCAAAGCCGTGATGTCCGGGTGAGAGCGGCTCACCGGCACCGTCATCATGCCGGATAAAAATGACCTCGGTTCCGGTTCTGCGCGCCGATTCGATCAGCCGCGAAAGATTCGCCGTAAAGGCATCATACGCATAAAGCGCAGGCGTATAGACCGCATTCTGCACATCAATCACAAGCAGCTTCATCTGATTCCTCCGTTTTCTTTCGCGCGCCGGATGACCTGCTCCACGGTGACAGTCTGCGTAAAGTATCCGCGGGAGATGCGGCTTGCGGCGGTGGTATAGAATGCGTTTTCCGAGAAGAACCGCGTCGGGATATCCGCGGAGATCAGGGCGCCGCGCGAGAGAAATCCGCAGCGGTCGGCGTGCATGGCAGCAAATTCGATGTCATGCGTCACGAGCAAGATCGTTACATTTTGTGCCTGCAGTCCGTGCAGCACATCCGCGAGCCGCGCCTTGGACTGCGCATCGAGACCCTTGGTCGGTTCATCGAGCAGCAGCAGCCGCGGCTTTGTCAGTATGACCTTTGCCAGCGCCAGAAGCTGCTGTTCGCCGCCGCTGAGATCATAGGGATGCTGCTGCATCAGCGGCTCGAGATCAAATGGGAAATCCCTGAGCAGCTCCCGATAGTGCTTGTCTGTTTCGGCGAGCTCTTCTGCCGCCGTGTTGCAGAGGAAAACGGTCTGGACATCCTGCGGCAGCAGTGAAACACAGCCCTGATGCAGCGTGCGGTGTTTATAATCCGCGATCGGTTTGCCGAAGATGCCGACCTTGCCCGCATAGCATTTCAGGATGCCGGAAAGTACAGCTAATACGGTGGATTTGCCAGCGCCGTTTCCGCCGATCAGACAGTAGAGTTCGCCCTCCTGCACCGAGAAACTAAGGTCCTGCAGGATATCTCTGCCGTGCCGCTCATAGCGAAAATATGCGCCGGAAACGGTGACGGCTTCGGCAGTCTGCGGGCGGGGAGCGGGCTGCGCAGGGGCATCGGATTCCGCAGGCAGCAGCGGCATGAGCCTGCCGCGCGCCTCACAGACCGAGAGCGGACATTCACAGTCCGGATGCAGCGCGTGATAGAGCCGGACGGCAGCCGGCATGCCCGCAAGGACGGGCGCATCCGGCGGGAGATTCTGCAAAAGTCTGCGCGGCGCATCCTGCATGGAGACAGTTCCGCCGTCCATGAGCAGGAGCTGCGTGCAGAGCGGGATGACCTCCTCGAGCCGGTGCTCTGCGAGCAAGATCGTTATAGAAAAATCCTGATTGAGCCGGTGCAGCGTTGTGAGAAAATCCGCCGCCGCAATCGGATCAAGCTGTGCGGTCGGTTCATCGAGCAGCAGGAGCTTCGGCTGCATGATCATGACGCTCGCGAGATTCAGCAGCTGCTTCTGACCGCCTGAGAGCGTCGCCGGATCGCGGTCGAGCCACGATTCCATCCCGAAGTACGAGGCGATCTCCGCGATGCGCCGCTGCATGATGTCAGGCGGCGTCTGCATGTTTTCAAGCCCGAACGCCAGCTCATGCCAGACCTTGTCCGTGACAATCTGCTGCTCGGGGTGCTGCATGACAAATCCGATCTGCGAGGCGGCGGTCATGGCATCGAGTTCTGCAACCGGCGTGCCGCAGAAGGTGACGGTTCCATGCTGCGTGCAGAGGGGCGTCAGTTCCCGCTTGAGCATCCGCAGGAGTGTGGTTTTGCCGCAGCCGGTCGCGCCGCAGATCACGGCAAAATCGCCCTGTTCGAGCGAAAAGGAAACATCCGAGAGCACCGGCTTTTCGCATTCCGGAAATGTGACACTCAGATTTCTGACTGCAAGCGCTTCCATGTCAAAGTCTCCTTTCCCTCGTGGATGATCGGCAGCAGCGCAAGGATTGCATACGCCGCGAGCACTGCAAAATAGGGCAGATTCCGCCCCGCCGGTTCACAGACCGGATAAAACTGCCATTCGGTGACGCCCTGCGCAATTCCGCAGATCACCGCGGCGCTGAGCATCAGTGCACAGATCAGCAGCCCAAAATCAGCGGCGTGCCAGCGGTAATAGGTGAAGCTTGTGCGTTTCCCGATTCCGTATCCGCGCGCCGCCATGCTGTTCGCGGTGATGATGCCGTTCTCGAGCGCCCATGTCAGCAGGATCGAGAAAATGCGCAGTTCTCCGCGGATATCGTCGATCAGATGTCCCTCGCGGTAGAGCCCGACTGCGCGCTGTGAGAGCCGGATCTTCTGCATCTGCTGCCGGAACAGCGTCAGATTGCGCACCGCCATCGAGAAGACAAGCGCGAGCTTCGGCGAAAGATACCGGAACAGATAAAAGAGCTTTTCGCTCGTCATGAGATCGGAAAAGCTGCGGAACCAATAGAGCACGGCGCAGAGCCGGATGCCGGTGACACAGCCGTAAAAGAGCGCCTCGGCGGTGTAGGCGCGCTGATTGATGAAAAACAGCACGGTTGTTCCGTGCTGATTCCAAAGCGGATTGAGCAGCGCAAAGAGCACCGGCATACCGATCGCACCGATATGAAAGCCGATATGCTTTGTGCCGTTCCGCATGACAAAAAATGCGATGCCGCAGAGCATGGAGATTCCGAGCAGGAGCGGCTCCATGCAGAAAATCGTGATGCAGGCGGTCAGCAGCATATGCACCGTGACAGCCGCCGGATTCATGTTTTCAAAATCCCGCACCGGAAATCCCCCCCTTTCGGCAGAAGTGCAGGAAAACGGGAAAGGGCACCCGTGTCCGCGGGGACACAGATGCCTGTTCCGTGATATGCAGAAAATGCTCAGAGCATTTCCGCGATTTCGAGAATGAGCCGCTCGGATTTCTCCCAGCCGAGGCAGGGGTCGGTGATCGACTTGCCGTAGCAGCCCTCGCCGATCTTCTGCGCACCGTCCTCGATGTAGCTCTCGATCATGAAGCCCTTGACGAGCTTTTTGATATCGTTGTTATAGCGGCGCATGCTGAGGACTTCCTTGCAGATACGCGGCTGCTCGAGCGGATTCTTGCCGGAGTTCGCGTGGTTCGTGTCGATGATCGCCGCAGGATTTGCAAACTCGCCGGATGCATAGAGCTCTGCGAGGTGTGCGATATCCTCATAGTGATAGTTCGGCAGCGACTGTCCGTGCTTGTTGAGGTAGCCGCGCAGGATGGCGTGTGCATAAGGATTGCCCTTGGAGTGCACCGCCCATCCGCGGTAAATGAAGCTGTGACCGTGCTGTGCGGCGGTGATCGCGTTCATCATGACGGAGAGATCGCCTGCGGTCGGGTTCTTCATACCGACGGGAATATCGAGACCGCTGGAAACAAGGCGGTGCTCCTGATTCTCGACCGAGCGCGCACCGATTGCGACATAGGCGAGCAGATCGTCGAGATATCTGTGGTTATCGGGATAGAGCATTTCGTCCGCGCAGGAGAAGCCCGTCTCCTTGAGCGCGCGCATGTGCAGCTCACGGGTCGCGATGATGCCCTTATAGACATCGGGCTTTGCGCCGGGGTCCGGCTGATGCAGCAGACCTTTGTATCCTGCGCCTGTGGTGCGCGGCTTGTTGGTGTAGATGCGCGGGATGATAAAGATTTCGTCCTTGACCTGCTCCTGCACCTTGCGGAGACGGGAGATATAGTCGAGCACGGCATCGGGGTTATCCGCGGAGCACGGACCGATAATCAGGATGAGTCTGTCATCCTTGCCGGAGAAGATATCGCTGATCTCCGCCGCACGCTGTTTGACGATCTCTGCCATTTCGGGCGTGACGGGGTACATTTCCTTGGTTTCCTTCGGAATGGTCAGCTTGCGTTCAAATTCCATATTCATCATCGGGCAGCGCCCAGTTCCGTTACATCGGCAGATTTCGTACTGCTTCGGAACTGAGCTTTCACTTCCTTTCGGTTGATAGATTGATTGTGGTGTCGGGAATGATGACCGGAAGCCCGACAAGGTGATGTACGTCCAGCTGGATGCCTGTTTCTGTTATCATTATACAACTTTTTTACTGATTTGTCAACCGTTTAACGCATAAAAGCGTTAAATCGCTAAATTTTCAAGCCGGATTTTGGATTTTTCAATACAATTTGCCGTCAAAATACTGCAGGATATAAAGCTCTGCGTTGGTATAGGTTGTTTCCAGCAGGTTCGTATCCTCGGTCAGCCAGTTGAAATCGGCAGCCTTGCTGATCGAATTGTCGATTTCCGGCGTCTGATATTTCGGATCATCCGGCGAGATATAGATCTTGTGCGAGTTGAGATCCGCAGCCGTGACAAGCTGGTTGCAGCGGTGGATCAGCTCCGGCTTGGGACCTGCGATTTCGCTGTCGAACGCCGCCTCTTTTTCCAGTACGGCGGTGAATTCCTCCAGCGGCAGATCTTTGATCTCCGCATATTCATGCGTCGGGCGCTCGATGCCCTGTTCCTCGCAGACTGCTTTGACATACGCCCTGCGTGCCGAATCGTAATGAAATTCGATTTTCCGATACATCTTCCGGAACCCGATGAGCCGCAGGAACTGGTTATCACTTTTGGCGAGCGCGAGCATCGCGAGAAATTCCGCCTGCTCCCTGTCATAATAGCCTAGATGCTGACAGAGCGCTGCAGCATCGGCAAAGGGCTGTGTCATCGGCGTCAGTTCGCCGGAGTTATCGTGGATGATTTCCATTGTGCAGGGGAGGGGCATTGCGCCGCGGTCAAGCTTTTGAAGGAGCTGCGGGCAGAGCGCATCCTTCACAGGCGGACAGAAACCGCCGAGCCGCGGAAAGTCATGCGCGAGCGTGTGCAGCGATGCTTCGATATCGGCGCGGTATTGTTCCGGCGTCGGGTAGGTGATTGTGCCGTCCTCCGCAACAGGGATTTGTCCCGCCGCGGCATTTGCGCCGTTCGCAAGATAGCTCAGCAGAATATGCAATTCCTGATAGGCAAAGCGGTTGCGTGATTCGGCATCGCCCTGCCCGAGCACCGAGCCGCGCGCCGGAATCCAGCGGCAGAATGTCAGCGCCAGCCCGACGCAGCAGAGCGTCATGAGCAGCGCCTTGCAATATCCCTTTGCAAATCTGCGGTACGGTTCCTTTTTGCGCAAAAAGATCAGCAGCACCGCGATGATGCCCCCCGCCGCGAGCAGCGCAATCCCGAGATACAGCAGGATTTCGCCGAGTGCAAACGGGAGCGGCGCTGTCAGCCTGCCGAGCCCCTCTGCGATCTTTGGATAAACGCGATCGGTAAACCGGTCGCAGAATTTCTGCGAAAACGCAAGGAGATTCACTGCCGCCAGAATCGCAGCCAGCAGCAACAGAACAATCCGGTACAGATGCCGCGGCTTTTTTGCCTGTGCATCGGCTTTCTGCGGTTTTCGCTTCGCTTTTTGTTTCATGCAATGTCACTCCGGTTATGAATAATCAATCTCTGCTTCCTGTACGCCGTCCGCGATCGTGCCGGTCAGCACTATGAACGGCCGGTCATCGCCGAACAGCGCTTTGGATGCAAAATACAGGACGCGGTAGCTGCCGTCCGCAGTGATTTCAAGATGCTCATATTCGAGATTCTGTTCCAGTTCCGCTGCGGTCAGCGTATGGGGTTCTTTCTCCGTTTTTTCCGGATCATCATGGAGCATTTCGTTTGCATCCGCAAGCAGATGCTCCGCGATATATCTGCGGAAGAACGCATCCCATTTCTCAAAATCCCCGATGATCGTCTCCGCAGTGTTCAGCCTGTCCGCAAGCCCCTGTTCCGATGCATCGACGATCAGCAGATGCTTACCGCCGCATATCTCGATCAGGCGGCTGTACCAGTTTGCGCTTTTGTACAGTTCCAGCTCGCCGAGAATCTCCGACTGAATGGTGACCTTCGTATTGAAATCGTCGATCAGCTTTTGCAGAAACGCATTCTGCACATCGTATTCGAGCACCTCACGGAGAAAGACACCGTCGGAAAAGCGCAGCCGGTCGGAGGGTTCGCGCTTTTTCGGCGGATAGCCCTTGATCCGGTAGATTTTATCCGTTGCAAAGGAGAAGGGGATTCGCTTTTTCTCCTGCGCACGCGGCGAATCCGAACTGCGGGAATACCATGTGACGCAGGTCAGCACTTCGGATTGTGCGCCGGTTGTCAGGTCGATGATGCCGCGGCTGCCCATAGACTGCGCACGGATCGAATGATCACAGGGGAATCCCTGCCAGCCCCACGCGGAGACACTGCCGTCATATGTGGCAGCAATCAGATATTCATGCAGCTCCGGCTCATACTGCGCCATGACATCGGAGTCGATCTCCGCATCGCCGAGCGGAATCGGATACTGCTTTGCAATCAGTCCCTGCAGATAGGGATGCGCCAGCTTTACGGCAGTGACCTCGCGCAGCATCACATCCCCGATATTCCTGCGCGATGCGTCCTTGCGCAGCGGATAGCCCTTGACGCGGTAAACGGTATCATAATCCGGAAACGGATTCTGTTCCGGATGCCATTCATTGTATGAGAGGAACCATGTGAATTCCGTGATGTCTGAGTGCATCTCACCGCTTGTGATATCAAGCGCCGCAAGGCAGCTCTGCGAAAGATGAAAGAGCAGCTGCCCCTCAAATTCAATATCGAATACATTGCCGCCGCCTGAACCGCCTGCGCCCACAGCGACGATGTATTCATGCAGCTCTGTCCCGAAACAGCTTCGCACTTCTTCCGGGATATCAAGCCGCCCGAGCGTTGCCGGATACTCCATATGTCTGCACTCCTTGTCTGCTGAAACGGGAGCGGAGGCTGCCTGTGAATTGCTTTGCAATTCACTCAGGGGCGCCCTCTATCGCAGGGCGCCCCTCTCCGAAAAACGATCCGCCGGATCGTTTTATCGGATTCACCCCTGCGGAGCTCCTTCGGAAAGGGGTTCCGCTGTCTGCGGACAGCGTCCAAAGGGTGCTGCCCTTTGGAATCCCGCAAACTTTTGAAAAAGTTTGATCAAAACTTTTAATCCGGCTTCGCCGTACTCCTTTCAGATTTCAGCACCGCCTGCTTCATCGCCTTGACGAAATCTGCAATGACCGGTGCGGAATCCCTGCCGTGCTGCCCGATCTGCTTTACGATTGCCGAACCGACGATCACACCATCGGCGGCGTTTGCCATTTTGCCCGCCTGCTCCGGTGTCGAGATGCCGAAGCCGATTGCGCAGGGGATATCGGTGTTCTCGCGGATCTTTGCGACGATCGCGCCGAGGTCGGTCTGGATTTCCGAGCGCATGCCGGTCACGCCGAGGCTGGAGACGAGGTAGAGAAAGCCCTCCGCCTCCTTTGCGATCATGGCGATGCGGTTCTCAGAGGTCGGTGCAATCAGCGAGATAAAGTCCACGCCGTGCTGCCGGCAGACCGGTGCAAACTCCTCCTTTTCCTCAAAGGGGACATCGGGGAGAATGATGCCGTCGATGCCGGTTTCCGCGCATCTGCTGACAAACCGCTCGATGCCGTAGGAGAACACAACATTTGCGTAGGTCATGAACACGAGCGGCACTTTGACATCCTTGCGCAGCTCTTTGACAAATTCAAAGATTTTGTCGGTTGTGACGCCGCCCGCGAGTGCGCGGATGTTGGCGCCCTGAATGACCGGACCTTCCGCGGTCGGATCAGAGAACGGAATGCCGAGCTCGATGAGATCGGCGCCTGCCTGCTCCATAGCGCGGACAATCTTTCCGGTTGTCCCGAGATCGGGATCGCCGCAGGTGATAAACGGGATAAATGCCTTGCCGTTTTTGAATGCATTGCGGATATTACTCATGGAGATCCTCCCCTCTGTAGCGCGCGATGGCAGCGCAGTCCTTGTCGCCTCTGCCGGAAACGGTGATGACGATGATCTTGTCCCTGCCGAGTGTCGGCGCGATTTCGATTGCATGTGCAACGGCATGTGCGGATTCAATTGCCGGAATGATGCCCTCGGTGCGCGAGAGATACTCAAACGCATTGACGGCTTCATCATCGGTGACAGCGACATATTCCGCCCTGCCGATATCGTGCAGATGTGCATGCTCCGGACCGATGCCGGGGTAATCGAGACCCGCGGAGATCGAGTAAACCGGCGCGATCTGCCCGTATTCATCCTGACAGAAATAGGACTTCATGCCGTGGAAGATGCCGAGCTTTCCGGTATTGATGGTCGCCGCGGTCTCAAAGGTGTCGATGCCTCTGCCTGCCGCCTCGCAGCCGATCAGCCGCACGCCCTCATCGGGGATGAAGTGATAGAATGTGCCGATTGCATTGGAGCCGCCGCCGACGCATGCCATGACAACATCGGGCAGTCTGCCTTCCTTTTCGAGCATCTGCTGCTTGATCTCCTTCGAGATGACCGCCTGAAAATCGCGGACAATGGTCGGGAACGGGTGCGGTCCCATGACGGAGCCGAGGCAGTAGTGCGTATCGTCGATGCGGTTTGTCCACTCGCGCATCGCCTCGGAGACAGCGTCCTTGAGTGTTGCCGTACCGGATGTCACCGGAATGACCTCCGCGCCGAGCAGCCGCATGCGGTAGACATTGAGCGCCTGCCGTTTGGTATCCTCCTCGCCCATGAACACAACGCATTCCATGCCCATGAGTGCGGCAGCGGTCGCAGTTGCAACGCCGTGCTGACCGGCTCCGGTCTCCGCGATGAGGCGTGTTTTGCCCATTTTCTTTGCGAGCAGCGCCTGACCGAGCACATTGTTGATCTTATGCGCGCCGGTGTGATTGAGGTCCTCGCGCTTGAGATAGATTTTCGCACCGCCGAGGTCGCGGGTCATTTTCTCAGCGAAATAAAGCCGCGAGGGGCGGTTTGCGTATTCATTGAACAGCGTTTCAAGCTCAGCATTGAACGCCGGATCATTTTTATAATGGTTATACGCCTGTTCGAGTTCGATCACAGCATTCATGAGCGTTTCGGGGATATACTGTCCGCCGTGAATGCCGAATCTTCCGTTTGGATTTGTCATAAAAACCTCCTGAATATGTATGAAAATTAGAAATTAGGAATTTGAAATTAGAAATTATGGTATGCGCTGTGCGCATGATTTATAAATCTTCTGCGAAGCAGACACCGCAATTTCTCATTCCTCATTTCTCATTTCTAATTTGATTTACAAACGCGCGGATTTTCTCCGCATCCTTCACGCCGTCGGTTTCGACGCCGCTGCTGACATCGACGCCGAGCGGATGCCGCTGCCGGATGACATCGCAGACATTCTCCGGCGTCAGACCGCCCGCGAGGAGATAGGGGCGGGGGAAGCCGTCAAGCAGCGCATGGTCAAAGGATTTTCCCGTGCCGGTGCCGGAATCGAGCAGAATATAATCCGCTTCGGATTCCGCCGCACGCCGCAGGTCATCTCCGGAGCGGATGCGGAACGCCTGGATCACAGGCAGCCCGCAGCTGAACCGCAGCCCGCGCAGAAAGATATTGTCCTCATCGCCGTGGAGCTGCACATATTGCATGATGCCGGCTTCTGCACATTCGGTGATGTGCTGGAATGTCGCATTGACGAACACGCCGACTGCCGGAATCGCCGGATCGAGCGCCTGCCGGATCGCGGCAGCGGTTTCAGCGGAGACAGAGCGCCGGAATCCGGGCGAGAGGATCATGCCCGCGAAATCGGGTCTGACCGCATTGAGGATTTCGGCATCCGCTGTCCGCATGAGCCCGCAGATTTTGATTTTCGTCATGGATTTGCACCTTTCAGATATTGCAGCATCGCGGCTTTGTCACCGGCACGCATCAGCGTCTCCCCGATGAGCACCGCATCCGCACGGGCATCGCGCGCCGCCTGAATATCCGCAGGCGTCTGCATGCCGCTTTCGACAACAAAGAGCGTATCCGCCGGCGCATATTGCCGGAGCAGCCGCGCGTGATTTGTGTCCACGGAAAAATCCCTGAGGTTGCGGTTGTTGACACCGATGATCCGCGCACCGGCTTCGGCGGCGGTTTCGATCTCTGCTTCATCATGCGCCTCGACGAGTGCCGAGAGCCCGAGCGAGTCTGCTATATCATGATACTCTGAAATCTGCGATTTGTCAAGGATTGCACAGATCAAAAGGACAGCCGAAGCCCCGAGCAGCTTTGCTTCATAGATCATATAGGGATCGACGGTGAAGTCCTTGCGCAGGCACGGGATGCTGACCGTATGCGCGATATCGTCGAGATAGCGGTCATTTCCGAGGAACCACCGCGGCTCTGTCAGCACGCTGATGCAGTCCGCGCCCGCCGCTTCATATTCCTTTGCAATCCGCAGATAGGGGAAGTCCGGCGCGATCAGTCCCTTTGAGGGCGAAGCCTTTTTGCATTCGCAGATAAAGGCGATGTCATCGCCGCGGAGTGCCTGCTCAAAGCGAAAGTCACCCTTCGGGAGCGCCTCGGCATCCGCGCGGATGGATTGCAGCGGACGTTTTCTTTTTGCGTTCGCAGTCCGCTCAGCGGCGTAGGCTGCGAGTTCATCCAAAATCGTCGGCATAGGGCGTCACCGGTTCGAGGCAGCGACGAAGGTTTCGAGTGCTGCAAGCGCCTTGCCGCTGTCGATGAGTTCCGCTGCGAGCTTGATGCCCTCCGCCATCGAGGGCGCCTTTTCCGCGAGATAGAGCGCCGCGCCCGCATTCATGAGGACGGCATCGCGCTTTGCGCCGCGTTCCGTGCCGGAGAGGATTGCGCGCGTGATGGCCGCATTCTCCTCCGGTGTGCCGCCTGTCAGCTCGGATTTTTCGCAGCGCTGGAGTCCGAAGTCCTCCGGCGAGACGGTATAGGTCTTTGCCTGCTCGATATCAAATTCGCAGACGAGCGTCTCCGCGCTGAGCGAGATTTCATCGAGCTGATCGAGCCCGTAGACAACCATGCCGCGCTGGACGCCGAGCCGCTGCAGAACCTCTGCGAGCGGATTGACCAGCGAAGCGTCATATACGCCGATGAGCGTGCGCTTTGCATTTGCAGGATTGGTCAGCGGCCCGAGGATATTGAACACGGTGCGCACGCCGAGCTCCTTGCGGATTGCGCCGACATACTTCATCGAGGTGTGATAGAGCTGCGCAAAGAGGAAGCACATGTTTGCTTCCTCGAGCATTCTGACAGCCTTCTCCGGCTCCTGCCGGATGTTGACGCCGAGCGCTTCGAGGCAGTCTGCGGTGCCGCATTTCGAGGATGCCGCACGGTTGCCGTGCTTTGCGACCTTCGCGCCGCCCGCCGCTGCAACGAGCGCAGAGGTTGTGGAGATGTTGAAGCTGTCGGAGTGGTCGCCGCCCGTGCCGACGATCTCGAGTACATCAAAATCATGCTCGACATGCAGTGCGTGGTCGCGCATTGCCGCTGCACATCCGGTGATCTCGTCGATGGTCTCCGCCTTGGTGCTCTTGGTGGAGAGCGCCGCAAGGAACGCGGCATTCTGTGTCGGGGTGGTCTCGCCGTTCATGATCTCATTCATGACATCATAGGCTTCAAAGTAGGTCAGGTCCTTTTTATCGACAATCTTTTTGATAGCATCTGCGATCATTTTCGGTTCCTCCTGTTTTGCGGCAGGCTGTGTATCCGCCTGCACGGGCTTGATTTCGGATTTCGGTTCGGTTCTGACGGTCTCGGGATTGTCAAACAAAAAGTTCCGGAGCATCTGTCTGCCTTCCGGCGTCAAAATGGATTCGGGATGGAACTGCAGGCCGTAGACGGGATATTCTCTGTGCTGCACCGCCATGATCTCGCCGTCATCGGTCTGCGCAGTGATCTGCAGGCAGTCCGGCATGGTCTGCGGATCGGCAGCGAGCGAGTGATATCTTGCGACGGCTGTGGTTTCCGGCAGACCGCGGAACAGTCTGCACTGATTGTCGAGCGTGACAGCGGACTGCTTGCCGTGCATGAGCTGCTTTGCGTGGATGATCGTCGCACCGAAGGCAGCACAGATCGCCTGATGACCGAGGCACACGCCGAGAATCGGGATTTTGCTGCCGAGCTTCTGCACGGTCTCGATGATGACGCCCGCATCCTCCGGTCTTCCGGGACCGGGCGAGAGGATGATCTGCGCGGGATGCAGCCGTTCGATCTCGCTGACGGTCATTTCATCGTTCCGGATGACCTTGATCTCATCCGCCATCTCCCCGAGATACTGATAGAGATTGTAGGAAAAGCTGTCATAGTTATCAATCAGCAGAATCATGAGAAAGCGCCTCCTGTTCCTTCAGCGCATGCACAACGGCAGCGGCTTTGTTGATGCATTCCTGATATTCCTTTTCGGGGACAGAGTCGGCAACGATGCCGGCGCCGCTCCGGATATAGACCGTGCCGCCCTTGCGGTAGGCGAGCCGGATCGCGATGCACATATCGAGATCGCCCTGAAACGAGAGATACCCGACCGCACCGCCGTAGATGCCGCGCTTGCTGCCCTCGAGTTCCCCGATGAGCTGACATGCGCGGATTTTCGGCGCGCCGGAAAGCGTACCGGCAGGCAGCACCGCGCCGACGGCATCGAGTGCATCGCATTCGGGGCGGATCTCACCGCGCACCGTCGAGCCGATGTGCATGACATGCGAATAGCGCTCGATCTCGTGCAGCTTCTCGACTTCGACGCTGCCGAACCGGCTGATTCTGCCGAGATCGTTTCTGCCGAGATCGACGAGCATGTTGTGCTCGGCGAGTTCCTTTTCGTCCTGCAAAAGATCGGCTTCGAGCGCCTTGTCCTCTGCGGCAGTTTTTCCTCTGGGGCGGGTTCCGGCGAGCGGGAATGTGTGCAGCACACCGTCCTCGAGCTTGACGAGTGTCTCCGGCGAAGCGCCCGCGACCTCGACATCCGTGCCGGAGAAGTAGAACATATAGGGCGAGGGATTGACTGTCCGCAGCACGCGGTAGGTGTTGAGCAGCGAACCGGTAAACGGCGCGCTGAACCGGTTTGAGAGCACGATCTGGAAGATATCGCCCTCATGGATATAATGCTTTGCCTTCTCGACCATTTCGCAGTAGGCTTCGCGGTCAAAGAGCGGTGTCAGCTCGCCGGTCATGCGGCTTTCGGGCTCTGCGGCTTTCTCGCCGTGCAGGACAAGCTCTGTCATCTGTGCGAGCGTCTGCAGCGCCTTGTGATATTCGGTCTCCGGTTCATCGAGCCGCATGTTCGCAATCAGGATCAGCTTTTGCCGGAAGTGATCGAACGCGATCACGCGGTCAAAGAGCATGAGGTCGAGATCCTGAAAATGCGCATCGTCATCCTTTGCAGTGCGGATGCGCGGCTCCTGATAGCCGAAGTAATCGTAGGAGAAGTATCCGACGAGTCCGCCGGTAAAGGGCGGCAGATTTCCGAGCTTCGGGCTGCGGTATTCCTTCATCAGCCGCCGCAGCTCGCGTGCGGGATTCTCGGTTGTGAATGTCACATCGCCGATTTTGATTTTCCCGTTCCGGCAGGAGATGCCGGTTTTCGGATCATATCCGAGGAAGGTGTAGCGCCCGTGCGCCTCGGGGCCGGAAACCGATTCGAGCAGATAGCAGTGCGCGGAGATTTTGCGGAGCCGCCGCAGCACCTCCATCGGTGTGACATCGTCACAGAGCAGCTCGGTGCTGAGCGGCAGCACACGGTATTCCGGATTTTTCGCGTATTGCAGGGCTTCTTCAAGAGTCAGTGAAACTTTCATTGCGGATGCTTCCTTTCCGGACGGGACAAAATAAAAACGCCCGTCCCTGAACTGTTCATCAGTCAAGGACGAGCGTATTGTTCATGCTCGCGGTGCCACCTTGATTCGCGCACTTTCCTGAGGAAACTTGTTTCCGAAGGAACAGTGCAGCGCGCTTTTTTTTGCAGGATACCAGCATATCCCTGACAACTGACGTATGTCTGCACGTCGCAGTTTTACCGGCAATGCCGACTGCGCCCTCAGCGGGCCATTTGCGAAACTGATTCCCGTCCGGCTCTCAGCATACCGGACTCTCTGTAGGGGCATATTACGCTTTATCTCCGCTTCAACGGTTTTGCTTGTTAGTCAATAGCATACACGATTTTTTGCCGTTTGTCAATAGCAAATCAAAAAATTTATGTTTTAATTAAAGCTGCAAAATCTCTTCCGAACCGTCATCAAATGTCAGCCGGAACTGATTGGAAAGCAGGTACGTGATTTCCGTGACAACTTTGCTGTGATCGAGATACCGGTACCCGATGCCGCTGCGATCGGAAAGATCAATCAGCGGCGGATCGTTCACGAGCAGCACGGATTCCGGTTTCTCCGCATAGTGCTGCGGGAAGCCTTCCTTGTCGCCGCTTGCGCAGTCAAAGAAGCACAGGTCGATGAACTGCTTGTCCTTGTGGGTGTTGTTCATCCATGTGACGTCGATTTCGCACCAGCGATCCTGCTCGGGAACATAGAGCGCCGACCACGCATGCTCCTCGCCGTCGAGGTTCCATGTAAAGACGGGCTCCGCGCGGTATCCGAGCAGCCGCATGACCGCGTTGAAGCAGCCGGTAAAGCCCCAGCAGAGCGCGATGCCGTCATGCAGCACATTCCGGATGGAGTTGTGCGAATAGGTGTAGTCATATCTGCACAGCCCGTTGATTTCGAGCGCCGTGATGAGCGCCGCGGCGAGCGTGCTGCAGCCTGCGGTTTTCTGCCGGATGACCGCGGTAAACTGCAGCCATTCAGGCAGGAATACCTCGAGCGCTTTGCGGTATTCGTCCAGCGTCATCGTCGGCACAGGGGTGCAGACGGGCACAGTTCTGCCGTCCGGAAACTGCATCATCTGCTGCCGGATGCGGAATCCCGTCTCGGTGATATGGAACAGCAGCGGCGCATCGCAGCAGATTTCCCAGAGCAGCATCCGCCACGCATCTTTGAAGCCGGGATGTTCGGGATTATGCAGTGATTGCATGAATGCATCCGAAAAATGCAGCCCGCCGATGATCCGGTCGGGATCAAGCAGCAGGGGCGCCGCCGCGCGGAAGTCGGTGTTATAGCGCTGCAGATTGTCAATGAGCAGCGCAGAAAAATCAGTTTGTGCCATATGGTTCTCCCGTGTCAGATTGTATAGATGTACCAATGAAATCTTGAAGAATAGATGCGCAGGATTTTTGTCATGAGACAAGGCAGAAAGCCGCAGCCTTGCTGACGCAAGGCAAAGATTTCTAACGCAGTATCATGGCAAAAAGACAAGCAGATATCTTCAAGAGACAGTTGGGACATCAATCATATCAATGAGCATTTTTGCGCGGTTATAGGCATTGACGGGCGTGCCGCTGGAATCGACATCCACGCTGACGATATGCCCGCCGCATTTGCGCTGCAGGGATGCATAAAGCCCTCTGCCGCTCACATGATTCGGCATGCAGCCGAAGGGCTGGATTGCAAGCACTTTTTTGCAGCCGTGCAGAATATACCCCGCAGATTCGGTGCCGATAAGCCAGCCGTCGCCGATGGCAGCCCCGAACCGGACTGTCCCGCGGACTTCCTCTTTGAGAATATTGAGCGGCGGCAGCGAGAAGAATCCCGCAGATGTGACCGCTCTGACCATGCGCGTCTGGATTGCCTGCAGCACCTTCCCGATGACGCGGTAGCCTGCGGCTTCGGGCGGCGAGGCAAGCGTCAGATGCGAGTCGATGTAATAGAGCACATACCACGAGAGCCCGTTCGTGAAGCTTTCGCAGCCGGAGCGCTCCAGCCACCGGACCATATCCCAGTTGCCGAGCGCGCAGTATTTGGTATAGAGCTCCCCGACGATCGCGATGCGCTGCTTTTTTTCGCCGCTGCGTCTGATCGCGGCAAAATCGGCAGTGATCTCGTCAAAGCGCCGCAGCATGGTTGTGATCCGCAGATTCCGGAACTGCAGCAGCTCCTTCCCGAGGATCTGAAACCATTTGTCGCGGCAACGTTCGGTCTCGCCGCGGCGGAGCTCATAGGGGCGCACCTGCTGAACAAGCATCATCAGCAGATCGCCGTACCAGAGTGCAAAAAACGCGCGCCAGACCATTTTCGGCGTAATCCCGAGCTGATTCTCCTCGTCGATGTGCTTAAGGTTCATGGTCAGCACGCGCACCTGTTTGTAGCCCGCCTTCCGGACAGCTTTGCGCAGCACCTCGGTATAATTCGAGCCGCGGCACGCATCGCCGACAGAGGGCATCAGCAGCTTTGTGCGGTCAGGATCGAACATGCCGCTCCCGAGCGCACGGATCATCTGCCCCGTATTGAGAATGCAGGGGTAGCACATATCATTGTGCACATACCGCAGCCCTGTCTCGGTGACGCGCTTTTTGTTGTTGAGAATCACCGGATGAAACCGCCGCGTATAAAAGGCGTATTTCATCAGCGGAAAATGTGCGTCGAGCAGGGCAGGGATGAGCAGTGTCTCTTTTTGTTTCATGTCAGTTCTCCGTGGATGAAAGGGTTATCCGGCAGCCTGCTGTTCACAGCGCAGCGCCTTTCCGTCACTGACAACCGTGACATTTCCCTGATAGGTATAGTAGGTCTCGATGCCGCGCTTCTGCAGCGTTTCAACAGTCGAAGGATCGGCGTTCTCCTTTTCGGAGCAGCAGACAACGGCGACCTTCGGATTGCACGCATCGAGGAATGCCTCTGTTGTTTTCATATAGTTCCCGTGATAGGGGACTTTGAGGAAGTCCACTTCGCCGAGCTTTAAGTCCATGATCTCCTGCTGACGGGCATTTTCGGCATCGCCTGTAAAGAGCAGTTTGTTCGAGCCGTGCTGCACATAGAGCACGAGGGAATAATCGTTCTCCTCATCTTTACCGTAGAAGGATTCCTGCGGCGCATAGAGGGTAAAGCGTGCATCATCCGCCTGCCATTCGGTCTGCGATTTTGCCGCCATTGCCGTGAGCGGTGTCTGCATCTCGCCGATCTTTTCGATGAAGCTGTTGTATTCGTCCGAATCCGAGGTGTAATCCGGAACGTAGACATTTTTGACCTTCATGCGGTTGATGACTCTTGCCGCACCGCCGACATGGTCCTTGTCAAAGTGCGTGATGATGAGATTGTCGATTGTGTCAATGCCCTGATTGGTCAGGAATTTTTCGATCTGCTTGCCGTCGCCCTTGTTGCCGGTATCAATGACGGTGACTGCGTTCTGTGTCTGCAGCACGAGCGCATCCGCCTTGCCGACGTTGAGCGCGGTGACTGTGAAATCGCCGGTGACGGGAATGCCGCTTTCCGGCTCCTGCGATCCGGAGGACTGCGTACAGCCTGCAGCGGTCAGCAGCGTGATTGCGCCGAGCAGCAGCGCGGTGAGTTTCTTGAACATAAATCGACTCCTTTGGGTGTGTGTATGGCTGCGAATCGGAATACTGAGATTTTGTCACGCACATCATAGCAGAGGAATATGCATGTCAGATAGCTGAAAGTTGAAAATCAAATGAAATTTTGCGGCATTCAGAATCATGCGCGCATCGCTGTGTCGGGTTTGCTGCGCAAGTATCGAGCTGCCCCCTGCTTAAGGAACAAATGCCGCTTCAGAATCCCATTTAGGATGCAATTTCAACCGTTTTATAAAAATGGGATTCCAAAGTGCCGGCAGCCCTTTGGCGGGGTATGGGGCAGCCAATGCCAATAACTTAAGCAGTTGCGGCAGACGGTGAATTGCTTTGCAATTCACTTAGGGGAGCC
>CAMKLV010000014.1:0-51027 GCA_946413695.1 uncultured Ruminococcus sp.
CCCCGGCGTTCAAGAGCTCGGGGGCTTGGGCACCTGCGATAGAGGTGCCCATTCTATAATCGAATCCGCGAAGCGGATTCCTCTTTATATTTTGTAAACTTCCTGCTTTCGTCATTCACGCGTTAAAGCTTTCCGGCAGGTTGACAGGATTCTTCTTTGCTTCACACACTCATTATGAACCGAAAAAGCGTGCAGATATCAAATCCTGCACGCTTTTTTGCTGCATGTGAGGAATTCGGCAAGCATCGGCGTCTTATCATATGAAAGCGCTTTCAGAAACCCGAAAGGAGGGAATGCTTTGGAGGACAGCGAACTGTATGGGCTGCTGCAAACCGATCCGGAGCGCGGCATGCGGCAGTGCATCACGCAGTATTACGCGCTCGTTGCTTCGATCTGCAAAGGGATTCTGCCGCATGCGCCGCAGGATGCCGAGGAGTGCATCAACGAGAGCTTTCTGCGGCTCTGGCAGACACTCGATGCGCTGCAGAATCCCTCGCATCTGCGTGCATATCTCTGCATGATCGCAAGAAACCGCGCGCTTTCGGTTCTGCGGAAGAACCGCACCGATGCGCAGCGTCTGGATGAACTGCCGGAACAGCCGGATGCGGATTTCATCGCAGAGCTTGACCGCAGAGCCGATGCCGAGGCACTCCAGAATGCGGTGATGCAGCTCAGGGAGCCTGACCGCGAGATTTTCGTCCGGAAGTATTATTATCTGGAATCTATGGCAGCGCTTGCCAAGCGTTTCGGGATGCCGGTCAAGAAGATTGACAACATCCTGTATCGCTCCAAGCAGCGCCTGCGCAAAATCCTGAAGGAGGATGCTGAATGAACGCTTTTTATGATTATCTGGCAGAACTGGAACCGTGTTCCGCTGCAAAAAAACGAAATATCCGCAGATGCACAAAGCAGGTGCTCGGCAGCATGAAGCCGCAGCCGAAACTGCGGCGGCGGTTCCGGATTGCGCTTGTCTGCTCGGTTGTGCTGCTGACGGTCTGCACCGTGATCCCCGTGATGCAGTCATTCGCTGACCGTCCGGACTGGCGGGATACCTACGAATTTATGACACCGCTTCCAATAGAGCAGCTTGACGCAAATATGGATGCTGTGCGTGAGATATTACAGGAGACAGCAGTCAGTACGGAAACAGATGGCTTTACGCTGACGCTGGACAGCTATGCAACAGATGGAATTGCCGGCATTGCCTTTATGACGCTGACTGTGCCGGATGGCTTTGACTGGAAATATCCCTATCTGGGCGTTTCAGAGCAGACAGTCATTGAAAACGGTATTGAAGATCCCCGTTGTTGCTTATTTGACGGCTCAACACTGACACCGTCCGGACAACCGAATCAATATCGCGCAGAAATCACTTTCAGGGATAGCAGATATTGTGATCCGCAGGACAGAGAGCGTACGCTCATTCTGCAAAGTATTGAACTGCGCGATGAATACTTTGATTTCACGGAGGGTGAAACAGGGGGTTACGTCTATAGCAAGAATGAGAATCCGAATCGTATAGTTTTTACTCCTCAGTTTGCGTTTCCTCTTTCCTGCAATGAGCATATGCAAAAGCGGCAGCAAACACCGTTCGGCGATGTATCTGTCACACCGTTCGGCGTTTATCTCCAAACGGACGGTATGCAGAAGACTGCTGAAAACTTTTCTGTTATCAGCAATACGATTCCGGAGATTATGATGAAAGACGGAACGATATTATCATCCGTCAAACACGTTCCGCATTCGCTCGATAATACGGTAATATACGGCGGGGGCGGAGATGATGCGCGTTTTGTTCCGGACCTGATCTCCGGTGCCAAAGCGCTGGTCCGGTATCCGATTGATATTTCACAGGTCGCTGCGATCCGGTTTGCAAAGGAAGACAGGGAGACCAAGGAAGTTACCGAAACAGTGATCCCCCTCAACTGAGTTGCAATTTCTCCGGATTTGTGCTATCATATGGTGGAAAGGTTGTGGTACAATGTCAGCAATTCAGCATCCGTTTCCGCCGCTCTTTGACGCACAGTCCGAAATTCTGATTCTCGGGAGCTTTCCCTCGGTGAAATCGCGCGAGCAGCAATTCTTCTACGGGCATCCGCAAAACCGCTTCTGGCGCGTGACAGCAGCCGTATGCGGCGCAGAGGTTCCGGTCACGATCGAAGAAAAGCGCGCGTTTCTGCTGCGAAATCATATCGCGCTCTGGGATGTGATCGCGTCCTGCGAAATCACCGGCAGCTCAGACAGCAGCATCCGGAATGTTGTACCGAATGACCTGACACCGATTTTCAAAACCGCGCAAATTCGGCAGATTTATGTCAACGGCGGCACCGCTGCAAAATACTATGACAAGTATCAGAAGCCTGTGCTGCAAAGAGATGCGATTCGTCTGCCATCGACCTCTCCGGCGAATGCGGCATGGAGCGTTGAGCGGCTTGTATCGGTCTGGCAGTGCATCCGGCAGGGGACGCGCAATCACGAATAACCGGAGCGGAATATGAAAATTATTGCTATCGGCGCCGTGACAGCGGGCGGCAAAACAACGGCTGTCAGCGCACTCAGGGAGCAGCTGCCGCGTGCAGCAGCGCTGTATTTTGATGATTACACCTTTGCGGGCGAAGTGGAAGACTATGCTGCGTGGCAGGCAGCGGGCGCGGATGTGCATGTCTGGGATTTATCCCCGCTGCAGGCGGATATCGAACGGATCGTCCGAAGCGGCGGCTATGACTATCTGCTGCTGGATTATCCGTTTGCATATCAGCACCGGATGATTCGCGACCTGCTCGACTGCTGTATTTTCATTGATACGCCGCTGGATATCGCGATGGCGCGCAGGGTGCTCAGGGATATGAAAGATGCATCCGCGGACGAGATTCGTACTGAAATGGAGAGCTATCTGCACTTTGCAAGACCTGTGTATGTGAAGATGGTTCAGGAGCAGCTTGCAGATGCCGACCATGTGATCGACGGCGCAAAGCCGCTTGCGGAGATCATCCGCGAAGCAGCGGCGATCATTCTCGCAACGTAAAAAACCGCTCAATCTGCGCAGGACGCAAGGTTGAGCGGTTTTTATATTGATGTACCAATTTAATCTTGAAGAATAGATGCGCCGGATTTTTGTCGTGAGACAAGGCAGAAAGCCGCCGCCTTGCTGACGCAAGGCAAGGATTTCTAACGCAGTATCACGGCAACAAGACAAGCAGATATCTTCAAGAGATAGAATACTATTCAGATTCCGAGCTGCACCAGAACGGCATTGGAGACAAGCCAGCCCTGCGGCGTCATGCGGAGCGTTTCGCCGTCGCACTGCAGATATTCCGGAATCAGCGGTTTCGCGCGCTGCATCAGGCGCGCACGGCTCTGCGGGACGCTGTCGAGCCGGATGCCTTCGCGGAGCCGCAGCCCGAGCATCACGCGCTCGGATTCGGTCTCTGCATGGGGTTCTGTGACCGTCTGCTTTTGCTGCTGTGCGGCGCAGAATGCTTCCAGATCACGCGGCACTGCATACCGCACACCGCCGTAACAGGAATGCGCCGCCGGTCCGATGCCGTAATACGGGGCGAGCCGCCAGTATTTGGTATTGTGCCGGCTCTCATAGTCCGGAAGTGCAAAATTCGAGATTTCATAATGCGAAAAGCCGTTTGCGGTCAGGACATTATGCATTTGCAGATAGCGGTCTGCAAGCGCGTCATCATCGAGCATATCCGGCGGATTGTTCCCGAACGGTGTCTGCTCCTCGATTTTCAGCAGATACGCAGAAATATGCGTGACCGGCTGTGCGAGTGCCGTCTCGAGCTCCCGCTGCCAGAGGGGGGCTGTATGCTGTTTCAGTCCGAGCATCAGGTCAACCGAGAGATTGGAAAAGCCTGCTTCTTTTGCGCGGCGGATTGCCTGCAAGCCCTGTTCCGGCGTATGCTTTCTGCCGAGGATGCGCAGAATCTCCGCATCGAATGACTGGATGCCGAGCGAGAGCCGGTTGATACCGGAATTCCGCCATTTTGCGAGGGCTTCGGCAGTTGCAGTCAGGGGATTTGCCTCGAGTGTGATCTCGGCATCATCTGCAAGAAAGCAGCGCTGCCGGATTGTTTTCAGCATCCCCGCGATCATCTCAGCGGGGAGGAGCGAGGGCGTTCCGCCGCCGAAATAGACTGTATCCGCACGGAGATTTTCAGGCAGTGCCGCAAGATTCCGGCAGACGGCTTCTGCATACTGCGTGACCGTCCCGCGCGAAAACCGCACCGAGTAAAAATCGCAGTAGGGGCATTTGACTGCGCAGAACGGCACATGGATATAGATGCCGGCGCTCATTGCCGCTTGATCGCTTCGATCAGCTTTCCGAAGAACATATCAAACAGAAATCCCAGCACAAACGCTGCAATCAGCGGCACAGCGCCGAACAGGAAAATCTGCATGTAATTGCCCGGCTCATGGATAAAGTATGTGATGATGATCATCACGAATGCTGCAAGGCGCAGGATCGAATTGACCGCGAGCGAAACTTTGCCGTTGACGCAGCGGACGCCGCATTCCGGACAGGGCTTTCCCGCGCTGCTCATGCCGCCGCAGCGCGCTTTCATCAGCGGCGAGAAGGATTTTTTGCCGCAGTGCGGACAGGTATGTTTCATAGAGATTCCTCCAAAGAGATCGGGCAGGGTTTATTTGATCAGCCGGTAGATCAGGAACAGCACCAGCAGATGCCCGGGATAAAACACATAAAACAGCCACTTGAGCCCCTTGCCCTTTTTGCCGTTATAGAGCAGCAGGGGAATCAGGCTGAGACCGATGCCGAGATGATATCCGACAGTCTGCGTGACGGCGAGAAATCCGACGCCGCCGAGCGACCGCAGCCAGTGCGGCTTTTTGCGCAGCAGATAGAAAATCCACACAGAAAGAATGCCGAAGAAGCTGTAATCCGCGCTGAGCAGGAGCGCAAGGATGCTGATTGCCATGATGACAATGCAGCCTGCAAGGATTTTCAGCACCGGCGTTTTTCCCTCTGCCTGCGTGATGCGATCCCAGAGCAGGAGCGCAAGCACAGCGAGGAAAAATGTCAGCATGATGTTCTGATGTGTCAGCGTGATGCCGCGGGTAAACGCGAAATCAAACGGCAGTTCGCTGATGACCGCGAAAATGCCGAGCCGCAGCAGATATTTTTTGCGGTCATGCGTATAGCTGTAGCCCTCAGCGATGAAGAACGCGAAAACCGGCATCGCGATTCTGCCGATAAAACGCAGCCACATCGTCTCCGGAAAGAAGATATCCCCGATGTGGTCGATCAGCATGGTGACCATTGCGATGAGCTTGAGCACGGTGCCGTCAATGCAGCGGATGCGCTCCATGATATTCTGCTTTTGTGTTGTTTCCATTGTGATACTCCGTATTTTGTGCGTCTGTGATTTTGCAGAATCGGATGATTACTCGTCAAATTTGAGGACTGCCATGAATGCCTCGCTCGGGACTTCGACGGAGCCGAGCTGACGCATCCGCTTTTTGCCCTCCTTCTGCTTTTCGAGCAGCTTCTTTTTACGGGTGATATCGCCGCCGTAGCACTTTGCAAGAACATCCTTGCGCAGTGCCTTGACCGTCTCACGGGCAATGATCTTGCCGCCGATCGCAGCCTGAATCGGGACTTCAAAGAGCTGACGCGGGATATTCTCCTTCAGCTTTTCCGCGATTTTTCTCGCACGCGGATATGCCTTGGAATCGTGGACAATGAACGAAAGCGCATCGACAATTTCGCCGTTGAGCATGAAATCGAGCTTGACAAGCTTCGAGGACATGTAGCCGTCGAGCTCGTAATCGAGCGATGCATAGCCTCTTGTCCGCGATTTCAGCGCATCGAAGAAGTCATAAATGATCTCATTGAGCGGCAGGGTATAGTGCATCTCAACGCGGACATCATCGAGATACTGCATATCCTTGAACACGCCGCGGCGCTCCTGACACAAATCCATAATGCCGCCGACATACTCCTTCGGTGCGAGGATCGAAGCCTTGACGATCGGCTCCTCCGCATCGGCGATGTTTGCCGGATTCGGATAGTTCGACGGGTTGTCGATCATGATGACCTCGCCGTTCGTCATGGTGACGCGGTAGATAACCGACGGCGCAGTTGTCACAAGGTCGAGATCATATTCGCGCTCGAGACGCTCCTGAATGATCTCCATGTGCAGCAGACCGAGGAAGCCGCAGCGGAAACCAAATCCCAGTGCGATCGAGGTTTCGGGCTCGAAGGTCAGTGCGGCGTCATTGAGCTGGAGCTTTTCCAGTGCCTCGCGCAGATCATTATAATGTGCGCCGTCTGCCGGATAGATGCCGGAGAAGACCATCGGGCTGACCTTGCGGTAGCCGGGGAGCGGTTCTGCGCAGGGATTCTCGGCAAGCGTGACCGTATCGCCGACGCGGGTATCGCCGATGCTCTTGATCGAAGCCGTCAGATAGCCGACTTCGCCTGCGGTCAGCACACCGCGGTTGATGTGCTCGGTCGCGCTCATGACGCCTGCTTCAACGATTGTGAACTCGGCGCCCGTTGCCATCAGGCGGATGCGGTCGCCGGTCTTGACGGTACCCTCCTTGACGCGGACATAGATGATAACGCCCTTGTAGGAATCATAGTAGCTGTCGAAGATCAATGCCTGCAGCGGTGCATTCTCATCGCCCTGCGGTGCGGGGATATCGGTGACAATGCGCTCGAGCACCTCCTCGATGTTTGTGCCCATTTTTGCGGAGACGCGCGGTGCATCGAGGCAGGGGATGCCGATGACGTTCTCGACCTCCTGCGCGACGCGCTCCGGCTCTGCGGAGGGCAGGTCGATCTTGTTGATGACCGGCACGATTTCGAGATCGGCTTCAACTGCGAGATAGGTATTTGCAAGCGTCTGCGCCTCGATGCCCTGCGAAGCGTCAATGATCAGGATTGCGCCCTCGCAGGCTGCGAGCGACCGGCTGACCTCATAGTTGAAGTCCACATGACCGGGCGTGTCGATCAGGTTGAAGCGATAGGTCTGACCGTCCTTCGCGGTATAATCCAGTGCGACGGCACGCGCCTTGATCGTGATGCCGCGCTCACGCTCAATGTCCATATTGTCGAGGAGCTGTTCCTCCATATCGCGGCTTGCGACGGCGCAGGTCTTTTCAAGGATGCGGTCTGCGAGCGTCGATTTGCCGTGGTCAATATGGGCAATGATGCTGAAATTCCGAATGTTCTGGTTTGCCAAAGGGAGTACCTCCGTTCATAAATGCATTCATATTAGTATACCATATTTATGCAAAAAATGCAAGCGGTGAACCGTAAAAAGGAGTGGACAATCGGGGATTTGTTGTTTTGCATCCGGCGAAGTCAATATAAAAGATTTGATATGTCAGCTCTGCTGATATTAGCTTTCTTCAAATTTTTAATTTGCCCCTGCATCAGCAACTCCAAACGTTAAAAAAAGCAGCTCCGTCCGCGGGGGACAGAACTGCTTTTGATTATTGAACTGTAAAGCGCGAGGTTGACCAGTATTCCTTCGGCAGAATCATGACCGCAGGCGTCTGTTCCGGTGCTGCGAGTACCGGAAGGAACGGGCTGTTGAGCACGCGGTCGGGCAAATCCTTCGGAAAGACGATCACCGAGCAGAAATAGATATCAATGTTTTCAATGATCTCGTCGGGCTTCTCGGGATTCGGCATATTGATGCTGAGTGCCGCGCCGGAGCGGTCTGTTTCCGCCGTGAGAATCCGCGCAATTTCCCGCAGCGGCTCCGGAACCTCAGATTCCGGTTTGTCCTTGCAGGAAGCCATCTCGTCGCCGATTTCCGTCAGCAGCTCGGGATATTTCTCTGCAATCGGATGTGTGGAGAACAGCACATTTGCCGGCAGTTCCAGCTTGTTGCCGTCCTCAAAAAGCATTTCATTTGCCTGTATCAGATAAGCGAAGTAGATTCTGCCGTTCTGAAAGAGCAGGTCCTTGTCGCGGTACACAACATGCAACCCGTCATTCCGGTGCAGCCGCAGCCACAAAGGCTTTGGCAGATTTTTGGATTTGATCGGGTTTTCCTGATAGTTTGCGCGCATAACGGCAAGGTGATTTTCCCATGTGTTTTCTGTGACCTGATGCTGCATTTTCTTTTGAAATAAAGCCATTATTTTCTCCCACCAATGTGTTTTTTCTGTTTTGGCTTCAGAGCGGGATCACTCTGCCTTTCGGCATCTGCGGGACATCCGGTTCCAAGCGCTGCAGCAGGCAGACACAGTGCGCGGCGATGCCCTCCTCATTTCCGGTGAAGCCGAGCTTTTCTTCTGTCGTCGCCTTGATGCTGACCTGTGAAATGTCGCAGCCGATTGCCTCGCTGAGATTCTGCCGCATCTGCAGGATATGCGGTGCCATTTTCGGCGCCTGTGCCAGAATTGTCGCATCGAGATTGCCGAGCGTCCAGCCCTCATTTGCGATGATCGCCGTCACATGCCGCAGCAGCGCGATGCTGTCCGCACCTGCATACTGCGGATCGGTATCCGGAAAATGCTTTCCGATATCCCCGAGTGCCAGTGCGCCGAGCATTGCATCCATGACGGCATGCGTCAGCACATCCGCATCGGAATGTCCGAGCAGACCGAGTCTGTGCGGAATCTCAACGCCGCCGATGATCAGTTTGCGGTTTTCGGTCAGGCGGTGCACATCGTAGCCGTGACCGATCCGGATATCAGCCATTATGGTTCCTCCTTCAAAAGCAGCGCCTCCGCGACTGCAAAATCCTCCGGTGTTGTCAGCTTGAGATTTGTATAAGAGCCCTCCGTCATCGTGACAGAGACGCCGAGCGCCTCAACCAGCTGACAGTCATCGGTGTAGTCTTTGCCCTGTTCATCGGCAAACTGCATCGCATCGCGGTAAAGCGAGCACCGGAACACCTGCGGTGTCTGTGTCTGCCAGAGCGCTGCACGCTCCGGTGTTGCTTCAATGATGCCGCTGCGCACAATCTTGATCGTATCCTTGACCGGCACGCCGAGTGTTGCAGCGCCGGTTCTGCGCGCATCTGCGATGACCTTTTCGATATCTGCAGGATGAATCAGCGGACGGGCGCCGTCATGGATCGCGATGTATTCCGCAGGGAACGTGATCGCATTGACACCGTTCCGCACACTCTGCTGACGGGTATCGCCGCCTTCTGTGACGATCACAGGGCAGGTGAGCTCCGGTTCGATTTCCGCGATCGAGCGGGAAAATTCCTCTTTGTCCTGTTTCCGGCAGATAACAACAAGCCCCGCAATGCTTTCACATTTGCAAAAGCAGCGGAGCACTTGATGCAGAACCGTTGTATCCCCGAGAGGATGCAGGATCTTATGAATGCCGCCCATTCTGGTCGCGTTTCCGGCGCAGACCAGAACGGCAGCAGTATCTTTTTGAATCATCATGAATCAGTCAACGCCCGGCGCCTTGGTGCCGCAGACTGCGCAGAACAGTGCATCGGAGCTGAGCACTTCGCCGCAGTTCGGGCAGATGTTCTGTACCGGCTGAACCGGAGCTGCCGGTGTCTCAGGGGTAACGGGAGCAGCTGGCTGCTCGGGAATCTTGTTGCCGCAGGCAGCACAGAACAGTGCATCTGCTGCAAGAGCCTGTCCGCAGAACGGGCAGATCGGCTGAACGGCTGCCGGAGCCGGTGCTGCTGCCTGAACAGGTGCCGCAGCGCCGCAGTTCGGGCAGAACTTCGAGCCGAGCAGAATCGCGCCGCCGCACTCCGCACAGATCACTGTGCCCTCCAGAGCTTCGATCTCGCGCTGCTTTGCCTCAAGGCTGCTCTTGAGCTCGTTGATCGCCGTAAACATCTCTGCATATTCCGGTGCGGGGTTCCCGCTGTTTTCGGTAAAATACTTTTCACCGATGTCGCGGTACCGGTTGCGCAGTTCATTCTCAATCGCCGCAATATCCTTGCGGATCCGGTTTTTATCCGCGAGGGATTTTGCATTGTCGGAAACCTGCTTTGCAGTTCTGGATACAGAAGCGGTCAGTCTGTCAAAAAATTCGATTGCCATAATTCGGTTCCTCCTTCGCAATTACGCCGCATCGGCGTTACAGTCATTATAGCATATTCACCGGATTTTGTCAACAGACAGTATAACAACAAATTCAGGACTGAATCATGATCTCCGGTAGGCTTTTTCTGTATCGAGCAGCCACGCTGCAGCATAGGGGATGAAATCGGCAGGCTGTATGCCTGTGTCCTCTGCTGCGGTCAGGAGCAGCTCTCTGATGCTGCAGGAGAGCTGTTCGGGCGTCAGCGGTGTTCCGGCGGCTGCATCCGCGATGATTTCAGAAAGGGGTGTATCCGGATGCTCCGCACGATAGAGGATCGCACTGAACAGCAGTGGATAGGACGGACTGTCATTCCGGATTGCAAACTCCTCCAGAAACACACGCAGCGCGGTTTCCCGCTGAAACACCGGCATATTATCAGATCGCATAGCTTTGTCTCCTTTTCAAAACGTGATGTTCCGATCATACCACATTGCAGTACGCTTTGTCAACTCCGTTCGACAAAATTCGACCGTGCAGGCGGGCAGTGGCGGGCAGTGCCCGCCTCCATTTGGCTAAAGGTCTGTTTGTTGTTGACTGTCTTCATCTTGTGTTCATGAATCAATCGCACTTTTTATAATCTGCTGTGGGCAGTGGCGGAGATTCTCTCATCTTGCTTTTGACAGCATAATATGGTATAATATGTTCGGAAAGAAGGCGTTTTATGAAGCAGAAGCAGATTCTGACAAATACATGGGTTGTTGCGGGGCTTGCGCTCTTTAGCTGTATCCTCTGGGGCAGCGCATTCCCGACGGTCAAGACCGGCTATACGATGTTCGGCATCCGCAGCAGCGAGTGGGCGGAGCAGCTGCTGTTCGGCGGTGTGCGGTTCGCAATCGCGGGCGTGATGGTGCTGCTGTTCGGGAGCATCCGCGTACACAGACCGATGATCCCGCGCAGGCAGACGATCCCGAAAATCGGCATCATCAGCCTGTTCCAGACGATCATCCAGTACTTTTGCTATTACATCGGGCTTGCGCACACAAGCGGCGTCAAGGCTTCGGTGCTGGTCGGGACGAATGTCTTTATGGCGATTTTCATCGCGGCATTTCTGCGGCTCGAGTCGCTGACTGTGCGCAAGGTGGCGGGCTCCGCGATCGGGTTTGCGGGACTGGTCCTCATCAATCTGAACGGACTGCGTGAGGGGCTCTCGTTCAATTTTCTCGGAGACGGCATGATTCTGCTCTGCACGGTTGCAAGCGGATGCTCCTCGGCGTGCATGAAGAAGCTTGCCGCAGACGAGGACCCTGTCCTGCTGAGCGGCTGGCAGTTTTTCTTCGGGGGCGCTGTGCTCTCGCTGATCGGCTTTGCGGGCGGCGGCAGGATCTCCGGATTCACGCCGGAATCGACCCTGCTGCTGCTGTATCTGGCATTTATCTCCGCTGCGGCGTATTCGGTCTGGGCGATGCTGCTGAAGGCGAATCCTGTCTCGAAGGTCGCGGTGTTCGGGTTCACAAATCCGATGTTCGGCGTCCTGCTCTCTGCGATCATTCTGCACGAGTGGAATCAGATCGACGGCAGCTTTGTGCTTGCGCTTGCGCTGGTCTGTGCCGGAATCATTACGGTCAATCTGTCGCCGCATCCTGCCCGCAGCGATGTGGACGAATCGTATAATTCTTGACATTGCACGCAAATATATGCTACAATAGCGGTAAAGGAGGGATGCCACTTGGAACTGCGCGTTCTGCGTTATTTTCTCGCGGTTGTGCGTGAGCAGACGGTCTCTGCCGCTGCCGAATCGCTCCACCTGACGCAGCCGACGCTTTCCCGTCAGCTGCATGATCTTGAGGCAGAGCTCGGCAAGACGCTGTTTGTCCGCGGCAAGCACAAAATCGAGCTGACCGAGGCGGGCATGCTTCTCCGCAAGCGCGCCGAGCAGATTCTGGAGCTTGTCAGCCGGACGGAAAACGATATCGCGGCAAGTGACGAATCGCTTGCAGGCGATGTGTATCTCGGTGCCGGTGAAACCGATGCAGTCAAACTTGCGGCGCGTGCAGCAAACCGGATGCAGAAGCAGTATCCGCTTGTGCATCTGCATATCCACAGCGGCGACGGACAGGATGTCATGGATCGCCTCGACAGGGGACTGAGCGATTTCGGCATGGTGTTCACGCCCGTTGATGACAGCAGGCATCATGCAATCCGGATTCCTCTGAAAGATGAATGGGGTCTGCTGATGCGCAGGGATGCACCGCTCGCACAGAAGGAGGTCATTCAGCCTGCCGATCTCCGCGGCATCCCGCTGATCGTTTCGCGGCAGCTTTCCGATAAAACGCCGCTCACAAAGTGGCTCGGCATGCCGCTTGAAAAGCTCAATACTGTCGCAACCTACAATCTTGTTTACAATGCATCCGTCATGGTGCGTGAGGGCATGGGCTATGCGCTGATTCTTGATAAGCTCATCAATGTCAGCGGCGAAAGCGATCTCTGTTTCCGGCCGCTTGCACCGGCGGTCTATGCCGAGATGCATTTCATCTGGAACAAATATCAGAACATGACAAAATCCGCAGAGAAGTTTCTAAGTTTTTTCAAATCCGAAATTGAAGCTGTATCGCAACAGGAGGAAGTATGAAAAAAATCGCACTCGCTGCAGCCGCACTCAGCATGATGACCGTGCTGACCGGCTGCGTAAACCCGTTCAAGGAGCGCCCGCTGACTGAGGAGCAGAAGCTGAAATATGCTTCGCACAATGTCTCGCTGATCACGCTTTCAGAAGCCGCAGCAAGGGCGGATTCTCCCTTTTCGATGGCGGATGTCACAGCGCTGCGGGATTATCTGATCACGAAGCCTGCGGATACCGATTTCAGCAGCAAGCCCTATGATCTCGATGAGAACGGCATCTGGAATGCAGATGATCTCACGCTGATGAAGCAGGAGATTCTTGACGGACTGCTCGAGGACGGCGTTCCGGTTGTCTACATGACAAAGGATATCTCGCCGCAGGGGCTCATCAATGCCTATCTTGCGCTCGGCTGGACGCCCGGCGAGAAGCCGGCGGTCAAGCTCAGCACCGGCGAACCGCCTGCAAGCAACTATCTGCGTCCGGAGCTGATCACCGATCTGATCCGCTATGTGGACGGCACGGTGGTCGAGTGCAACACTGCTTACGGCGGAAAGCGCGGCGAAACGGCAATGCATTATCAGGTCGCCGCCGACCACGGCTTCACCGATATCACCGAATTCCAGATTCTCGATGAGGACGGCACAATGGCGATTCCTGTCAACGGCGGCACGAATATCAAAGAGGACTATGTCGGCGCTGCATTTGATGATTACGATTCCTATCTGATTCTCTCGCATTTCAAGGGGCATCCGATGGCGGGCTTCGGCGGCGCGATCAAGAACATCTCGATCGGTCTCGCAGCGCGCGAGGGCAAGTTCTGGATTCACTCTGCGGGCAAGACCAAATCCAAGTGGGATTCCAGCAATCAGGACGGCTTCCTCGAATCCATGGGCGAGGCAGGCAAGGCGGTGAACGATTATCTTGGCGACCGCATCACCTATGTCAGCGTGATGAACCGCCTCTCCGTGGACTGCGACTGTGTCGGCAGACCGGAGGAGCCGGATATGCATGATATCGGTGTGCTCTCCTCGTCTGATCCGGTCGCGCTCGATCAGGCATGCGTGGATCTGGTGTATGCTGCAGAGGACGGCGAAAAACTGATTCGCCGCATCGAATCGAAGAACGGTCTGCACACGCTCGAGTATGCGGAGCAGATCGGGCTCGGCAGCCGCAAGTATCAGCTGGTCATGATTGATGATTGAGATATTTTCCGTCCTGAAACGCGAGTTCATCTATGTCAGCTCCTATTTCATGATTCAGCTGCGGCAGATTCTGCCCTACTGGATCATGGGCATGGTGCTCGGCTCGGTGATCTCGGTGTTCGTCAAGGATAAGATTCACGGTGCCGTGACAAAGCTCGGGGAGCATAAGCTCGGGGTGTTCGGGATTGTGCTCGCAAGCGTCCTCGGGATTGCGTCGCCGCTGTGCATGTACGGCACGATTCCGCTGGCGGCGTCCTTCTCGCGCAAGGGCATCCGCGATGACTGGCTTGCTGCATTTATGATGAGTTCGATTCTGCTGAATCCGCAGCTCATCATCTACAGCATGGCGCTTGGCAAAGAGGTGCTCGCCGTCCGGATCATCACATGCTTTCTCTGCGGCATCGCGGCGGGGCTGATTCTCCGTTACGGCTTCAAAAACAAGGCGTTTTTCAATTTCGAGGGATTTGCGGAAAAGCAGAGCCGCGACACACACCCGAATCTGCTGATCCGGCTGCTGAAAAACATCGGCAGAAATTTCAAGGCGACAGGGCTGTATTTTCTGTTTGGCGTGCTGCTCTCGGCGCTCTTTCAGCGCTATGTGCCCGCGGAAGGCTTTGCAAAGCTGTTCGGTTCGGAGCATCAGGGCTTCGGGCTGCTGATGGCGGCGACAATCGGTGTGCCGCTTTATGCCTGCGGCGGCGGAACAATCCCGCTCCTGCAGCAATGGCTCATGAGCGGCATGAGCATCGGTTCGGCGGCGTCCTTTATGCTGACAGGTCCCTCGACAAAGATCACGAATCTCGGTGCGCTGAAAATTGTGCTCGGCATGAAGCATTTTCTGCTGTATCTGCTTTATGTGATGCTGTTTTCGCTTGCCTGCGGATTTGTTGTCAATCTGCTGTTTCTGTGAGGTGCTGCAATGAAAAATCCGTGGGAGGAAATTGCGCTCGAGACCTATGAAAAGCACATGTCGCTCGATTCTGTGCGGCAGCTTCAGGCACTCGACCGCATCATGGCAAAGCAGCTGACGGCTTACAATACCGAAACGGCAATGATTCTTGGCGTTGCGGGCGGCAACGGGCTCTCGCATATCCGCAGGGCGCAGTACCGCAGGGTCTATGGCGTCGATATCAACGCAGAGTATCTGAAGGCTGCAGCAGCGCGGTATCCGCAGCTTGCAGGCGTGCTGGAATGTCTGCGGGTTGATCTCACTGCCGAAACTGCAAAGCTGCCGCAGGCGCAGCTTGTCATCGCCAATCTGCTGATTGAGTATATCGGGTATCCGGCGTTTCAGCGGGCGGTGCGGCAGTCGGCGGCGGAGTATGTCTCCTGTGTCATACAGATCAACACGGATGCGGCGCAGTGGGTTTCCGATTCGCCGTATCTCCATGCATTTGACGGGCTTGATGCGGTGCATCACCAGATGGAGCCGGCGGCGCTGACGGCTGCTATGCGCGGGATCGGCTACACGGCGATCCTGAAAGAAACCGAACCGCTGCCGAACGGGAAAGCGCTCGTCCGGCTCGATTATCAACACGGCAACTGACCGAAAGGAGCAGCTCTATGACCTCTTTGGAAGAATTCGGAAACGCACTGCGCGCGTGCCGCTCGGTGTGCATTGTCTACCATATCCGTCCGGACGGCGACTGCATCGGTTCGGCGTATGCGCTCGCGATTGCGCTGCAGTCTATCGGGATTCGGACGGCGGTCACAGGGCGCGATCCGGTGCCGAAATCGTTTCGCCGCCTGACGGATGCCTTTGTGCCGGATTCGCTTGACGATCCGGTCTGGTTTGTTGTCGATACCTCATCGCCCTACCGCACGGGTACATTTGCGGAGCAGCATTTCACGTTCTGTCTCGATCACCACAACGGCAATTCGATCGCCGCGGATTACAAGTATGTCGAGGCGGACTGCGGCGCGTGCAGCGAGATCGTTTATAAGCTGCTGCGTGTTATGGAGATTCCCGTGACAAAGCAGATCGCCGACCTGCTCTATATGGCGATTGTCACGGATACGCTCTGCTTCCGGACATCGGATGCCTCTGCGCAGACGTTCCGGACGGCGGCGGAGCTCGCAGAATACGGTGCGGATATCGAGGAGATCGGGCGGCGGCATATGATGTACAAATCCAAGGGGCGCAGAATGGTCGAGAAGGTGCTTGAAAACAGCCTGCATATCACATGCAGCGAGCGGCTGTTCTCCGGCATCATTCTGCTGCGCGATCTTGCTGCGGCAGGCGTTGCAGATTCGGAACTTGAGGGCATCAATGCCTATATCGAGCAGTTCGAGGAAATGTGCATCGGTGTGACGCTGCGTGAACTTCCGGACGGCCGCACCAGATGCTCCATTCATACAAAAGGGGACATCAGCGCGCACGAGATCTGTCAGCGGTTCGGCGGCGGCGGACATTTTCATGCGGCGGGCTGCGAGCTGGATACGCCGCCGGAGCAGTCGCGTGAGATTGTAGAAAAGGTTTGCAGGGAGTACCTGTGAAGAAAGGGGCAGCATATGCAGAATCAGATCACAGTTAATGCATAGAGCAGCATCCGCATCGGTGGGGAAACCGTGCTGTATTTCGATCCGTTCCGGATTACCGATGCGCGGAATGATGCGGATATCATTTTCATCACGCACCCGCATTTTGATCATTTTTCGCCCGCGGATATCGCAAAGGTGTGCAAGCCGGAGACCGTGTTTGCCGCGCCGGAGAGTATGGCGGCAGAGCTGCGTCAGGCGGGCATCACGAATGCCGTTCTCATGCAGGCAGGCGAGACGAGAACGATCTGCGGCATTGCGGTCGAGGCGGTGCCTGCGTATAATCTGAACAAGAAGTTTCATCCGAAGCAGAACGGCTGGCTCGGCTATATCGTGACCGTCGGCGGCATGCGCATTTATGCTGCGGGCGATACCGACGCAACCGAAGAAGCGGCAGCGGTTCGCTGTGATACCGCGCTGATTCCGATCGGCGGCACCTATACGATGAATCCGGCGGAGGCGGCAGCGCTTGTCAACCGGATGCAGCCCCAAACCGTTATCCCGATCCACTACGGTACGGTTGTCGGCAGCCGCAGCGACGGCGATGCGTTTGCAAAGCGCGTGCAGCAGGGGATTACAGTTTCGCTGCGGCTGCACTGATATCTGTAAGGATAAAACAAATCCGCTCCGGTTTTCGCGATCCGGAGCGGATTATTCTGAACAAACACAACGGCTCCGGAGACTGATTCACCGGAGCCGCTGTGCAGTTTCAGGGGTTATTGTAAGATAAGCTTTTTGAGCTGAGAAAGGTCCGCCGCATTGATGCTGCCGTTTCCGTCGAGATCAGCATCACCGGAGATTGCGGCTTCGCTGGTCAGCAGGTATTTTGTCAGCATGACGGCATCCGCAATGCTGACATTTCCGTCGCCGTTGAGATCACCGCGGAGGGGATGTTTCTCCGGCTCGGTTGTTCCGGAGGCAGGGGCAAAATCCTTGCCGCCGATCGCGTAGAAATTCTTTTGCAGTTCTCTGTCCGTCAGCTGGAACGCTTCGCGGTCATAGTGTCCGCCGGGCGTGGACCACAGCACCGGACAAAGCCCGCGCGCATGCGCCTCCTGACAGACTGCCGTCAGGAACCGCCGGACAGATTCCGGCTCTTTGTTTTTGGTCGGGCAGCCGTATTCGCCGATGATAACCGGTATGCCTTTATCTGCAAAGTTTGACTTCATCATGTCCATTTCGCTGCGCAGAGAGGCATAATCCTGATCGCTGCCCCATGTCGGGGTCGCCTTGCCCCAGTCGGCGTCCTCCTCGAGGATCGCGAAGCCCGCAGGGGAGTAATAATGCACCGAGATCGCCATGCGGTTTGCGGGATCGTTCGGCATCTTGAAGTATGCGTCACAGGTGCGGTCAATGCCGGTGTTGTATCCCGAGATCAGCAGGTGGCGCTTCGGGTTGTTGCCGCCCGATGCGCGGACAACATCCACAAACGCCTGATTGATTTCATTGCACAGCGCATAGGATTCCGCCTTGCCCTCGGTGCCGCCCCACGGATTCCAGAGCGTCTCCCATCCGAGCTCCTCATTCTGGCACTCGAACATCAGGTAATCACCGTAATCCGCAAAGCTGTCCGCGATTTGTGTCCACATGCGCCGAAAGCGCTTCATGCTCTCGTCTTTGTTCTCCGGAAATTTGTTCACCCAGCCGTTATCCCAGTGGATGTTGATGATCGCATACATGCCGCTGCCGATCGTCCAGTCCACGATTTCATGCACGCGCTGATCGAGCTCCGGATTGATCGTATAGGTGCCGTCCTGCTGCATCATATTTGACCACGCAACCGGAATGCGCAGGACGCCGAAGCCCTCCTTCGCCATGCCCTCGATCATTTCTTTTGAGACAAGGGGACTGCCCCATGCCTTTTCGTAATCCGAGATGCTTTTGCCGTTGATCCAGTCGCCGCAGGCTTCCATCGTGTTGCCGAGATTGATTCCGATGCCCATATCATGCACCAGCTCCGTTGTAGAAATATCGCGCATGGTTCCCTGCGATGCTGCCGCACAGCTCCCCGCCGGAAGTGCCGAAATCAGCAAAACCGCTGCTGTCAGCACCGCACATATCTTTTTTTTGAACATACAGATTCCCCCTTATTTTTTCTTCATTATAGCATATGCGAGCAGAAAAGAAAATATCATTTTCTGCAAACTTATCATCGCTTTTGCGCAAATCTCAAATGCGGTGTTGCATTTTCTGCAAAATTATGTTACAATAAAACAAAATCATGGAGGTGCCGCAATGGATCTATACAGTATTGGCTATCATCATTCTCACGACAGGGATTTTGTGATCGACCGCCCGGACGGGATCAGCCCGAGCTGGCTGTTTCTGCTGTTTCACGGTGAGGCGGAGGTGCGCATCGGCAGGGAGCTGCACCGTGTTCAGAAAAGCTCTGTGATCATCTACACCGACGGAACACCGCAGTATTACCGCGCCTGCAACGATTACTATATGGATGACTGGTTTCATTTCACGGTCGATGAAGCGGACCGCAAGCTCTTTCGGGAGCTTGATATCCCGCTGAACCGTCCGTTTCCGATCGGCGGCGCTGCGGAGTGCTCTGAGATCATCCGCGCGATGACCTATGAATTCTACAACTCCAAGGATTATCACTACGATATTGCGCTGCTCTATCTGCAGATGATGCTGTTTCATCTCAGCCGCGATGTCCACACAAAGCCGCAGTCCTCGGCGATGAAGGCAAGCGCGAAATATGACCGGCTCGTCACGATGCGCTGGCAGATTCAGCACACGCCGGAGATCATCGGCTCGGTGCAGGAGCTCGCGGATGTCTATGCGATGAGCGTCTCCTCGCTGCAGCACAGCTATAAGGCGCTGTTCGGCGTCAGCATTACCGCGGATATCGCGGAATCGCGTGTCAACCGCGCGAAGAATCTGCTTTCGACAACAACCATGCCGCTGCGGCAGATCGCGGAGCAGTGCGGCTATCATTCCGAATTTCATCTGATGCGGCAGTTCAAAACGGCAACCGGTATGACGCCCTCAGAATACCGGACTTTCTGCAAGTAACCGACGGAACAGGAGGCTTTTATGATACGGAAAATCGTTCATATTGATGAGGAATTGTGCATCGGCTGCGGACTCTGCGCCGAAGCCTGTCACGAAGGGGCGATTGCTGTCATAGACGGCAAGGCGAAGCTTCTGCGTGAGGATTACTGCGACGGGCTCGGGGACTGTCTGCCGGCATGTCCGACCGACGCGATCACGATTGAGGAGCGTGAGGCGGCAGAATATGATGAAGCCGCCGTGCGCGCTGCAAAGCAGGAACCTGTGCAGTCCGGATGTCCCGGCACGCAGATGCATATTCTTGCGCCTGACGCGCCGGAGCCGGACACCGCGGCGCCGGTTTCACAGCTTGCACAGTGGCCCTGTCAGATCAAGCTGGTGCCGGTCAGGGCGCCTTATTTCAATGATGCCGATCTGCTGATCGCCGCAGACTGCACCGCCTATGCCTACGCAAATCTGCACGCGGATTTCATGCACGGCAGAACCACACTGATCGGATGTCCGAAGCTTGACGGCATTGATTATTGCGGCAAGCTCGCGGAAATCATAAGCTCCAATTCGATCCGGAGCGTGACAGTTGTGCGCATGGAGGTTCCGTGCTGCGGCGGTCTGGAGATGGCTGTCAAACGCGCTGTTCAGGCTAACGGAAACAAGGTTCCGTGTCAGGTTGTGACCATTTCCGTTCACGGCAGTCTGATCCCGTCGGTCATTTGATTATATCAAACAAACCCGCTCCATTCGTGTGATTGGAGCGGGTTTTGTGTTTGCTTATAATTCATCGGATGTATCGGCAGTCAGCGCATCAAAGAAGCCGCTGAGTTTTGCAATCGACTCGGTGATCTTCTGGGTCGAGCCCTGTGTTTCCGCGACATTCTGGTGGAATGCGCCGAGGGCTGTCATGGTTGTTTCAAGGATGCCGGTCAGCTGCTTGACGCTGCTCTCATCCATGATCGGGTTGCTGTTGCAGAACGCGACAACATTCCGAAGCAGCTCATTGACCACCTTGGCACGCTCGCCGGTCGCATCTGCGGTCTTGTTGATATCCGCCAGATCATTCTGGATGCCTGCAACTGCGGATTTCAGCTCGGTCGAGAAGCGCATATAATCGACGCCGCCCTGTCCGCCGCCGGAGAGCATCGCCTTTTTGGTGTGCTGGATGCAGTTTTCCGGCATATTCAGACCGCGGAAAATCGCGGTTGCCATATCGCGGCAGGATTTGTATCCACAGGCGGAGCAATCGGTGCAGCGTTCCTTTTCGGTGATGAGATCCATCGAAGCGAAGATCGGTTCCAGCTGCGCATCGCTCGGCAGAACGCTCGGTTTCGTCGGCTTGTAGCTGCGCAGGAAATCGCTGAGCTTGAGTTCCTCATCGAAGCGGCGGAACAGCTTGTCTTCCGTGTTCCGGAACATGCCGCCGGTTGTCTTGCGGCGGGCACGCGCTTCGTCCTCAATGTCATGCATGGTCTTGAGGGTCTCGAAGCAGCTCTGGTCGGAGCCGGATGCCGGTCCCATATTGCAGCCGTATTCGCAGGAGAGCACATCGAAAATCTGCGGAAGCTTCTGCTCCGGCATCTTCGCGTACATCTCGAGCTCGCGGTAGACCTTCTGCGTGCCGTCCGAAACCGTCACATTCAGATCGGGCATATGCTCCAGCAGATTATCGCGCATACCGCCCGGACGGCTGTAGATCGAACCGAGCTCGCCCTGAATATCATCGAACTTATAGGTGTAATCCTCGACCGGATTCGATGCAATGCGGATATCGTTGCGGTCGAAATATTCCATCAGCCGCTTATATGTCACGCTGAAATCAACGAGACCGGTCTCGGCGAATTCGGTCTTTTTGGAGATACATGCAGAGAGCACGGCGATCGGGTTGTCGCGCCGCTGATACTCTTTGACATAGATCACGCTGCAAGAGACAGGGGAGTGGAACGGCGAGAGATTTGTCAGCAGCTTCGGCTTATAGAGCTCGATGTACTTGACAACTGCCGAGCACGGCTGTGTAATAAACGTCGAGAGCTGACCGGTTTCCAGTGCGCGCATATGTGCCCATGTGCAGATATCTGCGCCGAACGATGCATCATAAACGCTGCAGCCCTTGCTGCGGAACCAGTCGAGGATGCCCTTCCATTTGGTCGGAAATGCGGTCTTGATCTCCGGTGTGACCATCACAATGAGCTTTTCCTCGCGGGCGATTGCGTTCATTGCATCTTCCGTATCGTCAATATAGTCGCGCGCATCATGCTTACATGCACGGATACATTCTCCGCAGGCGATGCAGCGATCCGGATCGACGCGCGTAATGAATCTTCCTTCGCCGATTTTTACAGTGATGTTCGCATCCGGTGCAGGACATGACCGGATACAGGCGTTGCAGCCGACACACTTCTCAGGCTTGACAATCATGATCTCATTCATTTTTTCCTAACTCCTCATTCATACAGACAAATCAGTATTAGATTATTTATGTTGTATATTATTGTTTGTTGCGGTGTGCGATTGCATCCGCCTGTGCAGCAAGTGCAGCAAGATCAGGTACGAGAGACTGATGCGCCGGTGCGGGCGGTGCATCAGTCCCCGATGAGATGCCGGCAATTGCGTTCGCCATCTGCTGCAGCCTTGCAAGTTCCGCGTTTTTATCTTCCTGCGTCGGCGGGGCAGCGGTTTCTTCAGCATAATAATCGTGGGTGACCGGTGTTTCGGCAGGCGGCGCCGGCAGCTCCGGTGCAACGGTCTTCGGCGCGGTGAATACCGGAATGCCGCCCTGCTTCAGAATCTGATCGGTGCTTTGCAGCAGTCCGGCTGCAGCGCCGATGGATTGTGTACTCTCATTCTGGAAACGGCTGAATGCCTGCTGCAGCTCACGGAACTGCGCAGAGAGCCGATCGACATCCGTAAGCAGAAGCGCACGCAGATTGCCGGACGCTGCCTCTGTTTCGGAACATCGGTTTTGCGTATTCGCAAGGATCTGTGCGCTCTTTGCCTCTGCCTCATAGATGATGCGCTGCGCCGTGTTGTTGGCTTCCACGATCACATTTTCCGAGAGCTTGCGGCTGTTCTCCTCGAGCTTTGCAGCATCCTTTTTGGCGGCATTCAGCATGCCGTGCGCTTTCTCCTCAACCTCGGCGATTGCAGCGCGGGCAGGCTTGGTATCGTCATCTGCTTCAAACGCAGTGAGCTTCATATCCCGCTCACGGATCTGATCCTGCAGCGAGATGACCTTTGCTTTGAGCGATTCGATTTCGCGGTCTTTGTCCGCGATTGTTGCGTTCAGCGCCCGCAGCTGATGCGCAGCGGTTTCCTGTTTTGCCTGAACCTTGGAAAGCTCTCCGCGCACCTGCTCCAGCATATCACGGAGCGCAGCTGCTTCGTCACCGCCGTTCTGCACGGATGCAAGCAGCGACCTGTTTTCAGAGAGTTCATTCTCAAGCTCAAAGAGCTTGGCACTGAGACGTTCAAATTTCTGCTCGACGCCTTCACGGTCATAACCGCCGAACAGCACTGTTTTCATAAATCTGGATTCAGACATTCCCTTTTTCCTCCCGTTTATATATTTCGGATGAACCGAGAAGCGGGTATTGCAAAAGTTGTACGTTGTACGCTGAATTAGTATATATTTTTTGCAGTGTTTCGCTCTTATTTCTATTATATTGTTATTATACATCAAAATTCATGAAAAGTCAATAGAACTTCGTACAATACAATTGTCTTTTTTTACGATTTTACACATTGCTGTCAATTGACCGGAATATCGCTGTCTTTTTTGCCCGATTGTACAATTCGTACAAACATGTCCGCACAAAAAATCAGTTCGCCGTGCTGAGACAGCGAACTGATTTTTGTATCATCTTGTGCTGTTGTACATCAGATGTTCATAACCTGGAAGATCTGACCGCCGCCTGCACGCTTTGCGTTACGCAGGACGTTATCCATCTTGACGAGCAGCGAGTTGACGTTCAGGCAGTCACCTGCGAGGTAGTGATAGGTGCTGCCGGAGACAGTCAGCTGAACTGTCAGGTTCAGGATCGTGTACGGGCTGGTCATGACATTGACGATGTTTTCCACGAGACGGATGACCTGTGTATCGGAGACCGTTCTCTTGAAGACGAAGCAGAATTCGTTACCGGTGATGTTGTAGATATCCGCGAACTGCTCGAACTCCTCCTTGAGGCGCTCAGCGATCTGGGCAAGATATTCGTCACCGAAGTCATAGCCGTAGGTATCGTTGATGCTGCGGAAGTTATCGAGGTCGAAGACTGCGATATTGAACTGCTCGGTTGCGAGTCTCTCGCTGATATCCTGCTCAAGTGCGTAGCGGTTCTTCAGACCGGTCAGAATGTTGGAAACAGCGATGTCTTCCATCTTCTCACGGGAACGCATAAGCTTCGAGGATGCCTCCGCGAACTGAGCGCTCTTGCGGCTGATTTCTTCACTTGCACGCTTGTTGTATCTTGCTGCGAGGAAGATTGCGATTTCACCGATCAGAAGGATTGCTGCCAGAATCGCAAGGATCAGGTACATGTTGCGGTTGGTATCCGCGGTACGCTGGTTCGCAGCTGCAGAACCGATTGCGATCGAAGCGACCAGCATTTCGGAAGATGCAGTCTGAAGCGGAGAAATGTCCTGATCGTAGAGGTTTTTCAGCGAAGCTTCAAATTCGGCAATCTTATCTTCATCGTTGGTTCTGAGGACCTCCGTGTACTGTTCACGTAACTGGTCCATCTTGTTCTGATAAGCAGTGATATAAGCACGGGCGTGACGGAAACGTCTCAGTGCGTATTCGTTGTGGTAGCCGACCTGTTCATACTGATCGAGCTTCTCCTGAACAGCCGGGAACATTCCGGCCATTGCATTGATGTGACCCTGTGTGTTGCCGACGCCTGCGATCATTTCCATCAGTTCGCCGTTGATGCCCTCGAGCATACCGTTTGCGCTGTTGATGAGGTTCATTTCCTTGGATGTCGTTGTAAATGTACGGTTTGCAGCAGCGTAGTTGAAATAAAGCAGGGACATGTTCAGCACCATGATGACTGCGAGCACGATACCCAGAATCACATAGGTTGTGCCTCTGAAATCAGATTTCTGTTGATTGTTTGCCATTGCTCTTTCCCCCTCCTTTATTTCTTCGTGAACTCAGCCGGATCAAGCAGAAGCTTGATTTCGTAAGAATTCAGGTTGTTCAGCGAAGCATAGGTTGCACCGGTGTCCACCATTTGGTTGACGTTCTCACCGATCTTGAGTCTTCCGGCATAGTAAACGCCGAGGTAACCCATGTTGTAGGGGTTCTGAAGAATTAGACCGCTCAGGGTACCGTTCTTCAAATAGGTGAGCTCATTTTCGCTGGAGTTGTAGCCGACGATTGCGACCTTGCCGACAAGACCGAGATCGCTGACTGCCTGGCAGGCACCGAGCGTGGAGTTCTCACTGGTTGCGAAGATGACCTTGATGTTGGAACCGTCCTTGGTGGAAAGCATCTGTGTGATCTCAGCTTTTGCATTTTCAGCGAGACCCTTGCAGTGCAGGATGCCTGCGACCGGGTTGATCGAGTTGATCGACGGTAAGGTGGTTGTGGAGGGAGTCTCTCCCTGCTGTGCATCATCAGGCTTCTGCGCGCCTTCGCCGCCTTCAGTACCTTCAGCGCCTTCGCCGCCGGCAAGTGCCTCAGCAACAGTCTGTGCTGCGGTCGAGCCTGCGAGCTGTGCATTGCCGCCGTTCATGCCGGCAGCCTGACCTGCAGCCTGACCTGCAGCGGCAGGGCTTGCACCCATCTCGATTGCTGCTGATGCAGCAGCCTCAGCAGCAGCCTGCGCGATTGCATCGGCAGGTGCGCCGTTTGCAGCAGCCGTCTTAGCAGCCTGCTGTGCAGCCTGTGCGAGCTCTGCCGGAACTTCAACAGAAGCATCCGGACCGCCCTGCTGAGCAGCACCCTCAGGAGCACCGCCCTGCTGAGCAGCACCCTGCTGTGCGTCACCCTGCGGAGCGCCGCCCTGCTGTGTACCGCCCTGCTGAGCTCCGCTGCCTTTTCTGGCTGCTTCATCAACAGCTGCGGATGCTGCGGAGGATGCGGCGATCGAGTCACCGCCGTTCATACCGGCAGCCTGACCTGCAGCTTTTGCAGCAGTACCGGGACCGGCACCGAGCTCGATTGCAGATTCGATTGCAGCCTGTGCGGCAGCATCAGCGATTTCAGCAGCAGATGCGCCTTTTCCGGCAGCAGCCTTTGCAGCCGCCTGTGCAGCAGCGTTGACCTTAGCCTCAACTTCCTCTGTGTTGTTGTATACCGGCTCACTTGTTTCATTATCCGTGTTGGTTGCGGGTGCGCCCATGAGTTCGCGGACCAGCTTTGCAGCAAGGTCACCGTTTCCGCCCTGTGCGTCAACAGCGAGCTTTGCTGCTCTGGCAGCAACCTCAACATCAATATTTTCCGCTTTTGCAGGTGTAGCGACCGCATTTGCAACGGCTCGTGCGACTGCCTCCTCCGGAGCATTATTTGCTGTAGAAACAGCTGCAGCAGCACGTGCCGGACCGAGGATAGACTCCGGAATGTCAGTTGCGCCTTCGAGTTCAGCCTGTGCGTTTGCTGCAATGATATCAGCATACTTCACAGCAGCACTGGATTTGACGCCGCCGATCAAAGCGGGCAAAAAGCCGCTCAGACGGTCCGAGATTGCGAGCGAATCAGATTCGGACACAACCAGAACCTTATCATTATAATAGTCTGAGAGGTATTCCAGTGCATGACGCGCTGCAATCGCACCGCTCGATGCGTTGATGGTTCCGATATAAGCGCTGCGGCCGTCGAAGTTCACATCGGAATCAATCGTCAGGATATCAATTCCCGCATCAACAGCCTCCTGCAGGTCTTCATTCAGCTTCTCGGGATCGTTCGGTGCAATAACGATCGTCTGTGCACCGGCGTTGATTGCTTCATGAATCAGTTTCTTCTGACCGTCGATATCGGTGACGGAATCAGCACTTGTGTAGACGACATCATACCCAAGCTCTTCACCGGCCTCGATCGCGCCCTGTTTGACCTTCTCCCAGAACTCGATGCTCTTGGACTGACCGATGATATAGATTTTGGTACCTATGTCAGCGGAACCCATACGAGTTACTGAGCTGGAGAGTCCGCATCCGGATACAGACAGGCTCAAAGCCAGTGCGATGCTGCAAAGCGCCGGTCTGGCGAAGTGCTTTCTGCTCTTCTTGTTCATGTACGTTCCTCCTGCAAATGAATTCAGATGAAGTTTTCACGAAAGCAGAACCGCCTGCCTGACAAACGATAAAACTGCCATCATGACTAAACATAATTATAATAGCACATTTACGAAAAAATTTCAAGGTGTTTTATTTTATACTCAAAACAATTTTAATCTATCAGTTTTAGCAATAATGCACAAACGCAAAGTAAAATAATTAAAACAGCGATTTTCGATTTTGTTCCGAAAAAACGTGAAAATCAAGAAGAATCGCACTTTTTGATTGCAAAGCACTTTGATTTCGTTTATTGTCTTTTTCGCGTAAATTTGGCTTATATGATACTTCCGTTACTTGACAATCGAAAAAAAACATGTTATAATGACAGCGTAGAAACATGCAGGGGCGTATTATACCCTGCCGCACCTGCAGTGTGTAAAATAAAGAAACAGAATCAAATTCAGGAGAGTTGACTATGCAGTGTGAGAAATGCCGTGCTGAACTCCCTCCGAACAGCATTTCCTGTCCGGAGTGCGGAGCACCTGCCCTCCAGACAATCGAGGGCTTTGATAATACCCAGCATATTCAGCTGCAGCTGAAGACCCTGCTCAAAGAGCATGCAGACGGTATCTTTGTGAAGTATGAGGGCAACCTTTATTTCAACGGAAAGCGCTTCACCGCTCTGCTCAACGATTACACCGCTGAGTATGATAAGGAGCGCAAGCTGCTTCGCAGTATGGTTGAGGACGGAATCCTCGGCGTGCTGCTTTCAGAACAGGGCAACCATGAGATGGCTGTCACCAAGGCGCGAAGCGTCATGCTGGGCGAAAAGTTCCTCTCGGAGAATGCCGCGGAATTCGTGCTCGCCAGCCTGACCTATATGCTCGGCTGGGTGTATGAATCCCCGATGCGGGTTCCCGAAAAGACCGAGGAGGACGATGAGCCGAAGAAGAAAACGCGTCCTGTCAGTGTCAATGACAATATCTTCAGCCGTTCGGCGGCTGCAAAATACCGCTTCCTCTCCCGGAATGTCGTCATTCCGGAGGGCAGCACCAAGATCGAGGAATTCAGCTTCGACGGCTTCGGCAATCTGCGCTCGGTGCAGCTGCCGGATACGCTGCTTGCAATCGGTGAATATGCATTCTCCAACTGCAAGCATCTGCGCATGATCGAACTGCCGGCGTCCCTGCGCCAGATCGGGCAGGCGGCGTTCAGCCAGTGCGAAAAGCTTGTCAGCATCAATCTGCCGGAGGGCATCATGGAAATCGCGGACAGCACATTCTCGTTCTGCCGCGCGCTCGAGATCGTCGAGATTCCCGATACCGTCAGCAGCATCGGCGAGCAGGCGTTTGCAGGCTGTGAACGGCTGCGCAAGCTGACTCTGCCGGACAGCGTCAAGTTCATCGACAAGAATGCATTTGCATATTGCCCGCGCCTGACGATTGTCTGCGTTGAAAATTCTTACGTTTATAAATACTGCCTCGCAAATGCGATCCCGGTCGAGACCTATCTCCCGGGCGCGCGCTGAGCAGCTGACCGCATTGCAGCGGACATGATTACATTACAGGAGGACAGATTCGCATGGTAGAGCTTTCGATCGGTCAGGAAGTCGAAATGGAATACGGCGGAAAGGCTGAGGTTCTCGGTGTGATCGGCAGCGGCGGACAGGGTACTGTCTACGTTGTCCGCTATAACGGCATGAAGTGGGCGCTGAAATGGTATGACATCGACAAGATGAAGAACCCCAAGGCGTTCCGCAAGAATATCCAGAACAATATCAGCGACGGCCCGCCGAGCAACAAGTTCCTGTGGCCGAAATATCTGACAAAGGAGACCGCAGACGGCACCTTCGGCTACCTCATGGAGCTGAAGCCCGAAAGCTTCGATTCCTTCGTCGATATCCTCAACACCTATAAACTCTCTGTGAATCCGCTCACAGGCAGATCCACAAAGACACCGGTCCGGTTCACCAGCCTTTACGCAATGGTGACTGCCGTGATCAATATTGTCAACGCCTTCCGGCAGCTTCACCGTGCCGGCAAGAGCTATCAGGACCTCAATGACGGCGGCTTCTTCATCAATATGGATACCGGCGCCGTGCTCGTCTGCGACTGCGATAACATCGCACCGGACGGCAGCAACTTCGGCATCGGCGGCAAACCCGGCTATATGGCGCCGGAGGTTGTCCGCGGTGTTGCAAAACCGAATGTCCAGACGGATAAATACTCGCTGGCGGTTGTGCTCTTCAAACTGCTCTTCCGCGGCGACCCGATGGAAGGCGAAAAGGTCGTCAGAGATGTCTGCCTGACCGAATCCTCTGAGCTGAAGCACTACGGACAGAACGCGGTCTTTATTTATGATCCCGATAATGCGAGCAACCGTCCTGTCCGCGGTATTCACGATAATGTCATCAAGTTCTGGCGGATCTATCCGGATTACGTCAAGGATGCGTTCATCCGCTCCTTTACGCTGGGTATCTCCGATCCGAACAAGCGCATCATTGAGAACGAATGGCAGAAGATCTTTATCCGCCTGCGCTCTGAGATCATTCAGTGCAGCTGCGGCAGAACCAACTTCTGCTCGACGTTCAAACAGCCGGATTCCAAGTCATTCAAATGCCCGCAGTGCGGCACGATCTTCGATACGCTGAAATTCAGCAACCGCAAGAACCGTATGCCGCTCTATCTCGGCTGCGTGTTTTATGAATGCGAGATTGATCCGGATTCCGAGGACTTCCAGACCATTGCCGGCGAGCTCGTCGAAAACCGTCTGAAGCCCGGTGTGCTTGGCTTCAAGAACATGTCGAACAAAACATGGAGTGTCAAAATGCCGGACGGCGACTTCTATGATATTCCGCCCGGAAAAGGCTTCCCTGTCTGGCAGGGGCTTGTCATCAATTTCGGTGAAGTAACGGCATCGCTGTGATGCCATGCAATATGATTGCATAACATGAAAGGGAGAATCTGAGTTATGAGCAATGAAAAGAAAGGCGCTGCAGGTGCAGAAACCACTGCACAGGCGAAAGCGAAAGCGATCGAGGAGGCTGCTGCAAATCTGATGAAGCAGGCTTCCGGCGCTGCTGCATCCTCGCTGGAGGGGCTTGCAGCAGCAGCAGATCAGGCTGCCGCTCCGGCAAAGAAGACCGCGCAGCAGGCAGTCAAAGAGGCAAAGGCGGCTGCAAAGCCGGTTGTCGATGCTGCCGATGATCTGCTCGATTTTGATGATGACGATCCGCTGAGCGCAACGAGCGTCTCGAAGAAGAGCCTTGTCATCTTCTTCCTGATCGACACCTCGCGCAGCATGGTCGGCAAGAAGATCGGTGAGCTCAATACCGTTATGGAGGAGCTGATCCCCGAGATTCGCAGAGTCGGCGAGGCGGATACCGATGTCAAGGTCGCAGTTCTGACCTTCGGCACACAGGTTCGCTGGATGTACAACGAGCCGATCCTGATCGAGGACTTCGAGTGGTCCCGTCTTCGCGCGGACGGCGTGACGAACATGGGCGAAGCGTTCCGCGAGCTTTCTGCGAGAATGTCCCGCAACAGCTTCCTGAATTCGCCGTCGCTCTCCTTTGCGCCGGTCATCTTCCTGATGACTGACGGTTATCCGTCCGATGACTACAAGGAGGCACTCGAGGAGCTCAGACAGAACAGCTGGTATAAGTTCGGCCTCAAGGCTGCGCTCGGTATCGGCAGCGAAGCAAATGATGAGATGCTCGAGGAGTTCACAGGCTCGAAGGATACGGTTGTTCACGCATACTCCGGCGGTCAGCTCGCACAGATGATCAAGATCATTGCTGTCACCTCTGCACAGATCGGCAGCAAGAGTATGACACTCTCTGATGACGTCAACCATGAGCTGAGCGAGGAGGAAGTCCGCGCTGCAAAGCAGAAGCTGCTCGGTCAGCAGATTCAGGATTCCATGACGAATCTCGGCGATTCGGATGCGATCTCTCTGGATACCGGCTGGTAATCCTTCCGGTTATCTGCGCTATTATTTCATTTTATAAGGAGGACTGTTGCGATGTTCGGCGGTTTCAGCCATTCTGTCATTGGCGCGAGCCACGAAACCAGCGGACTGGTCTGTCAGGATCATTCGGCATATGAGGTGAATGAGCATTACTCTGTTGCCGCAATAGCTGACGGTCACGGCAGCAAAAAATATTTCAGGAGTCATTTGGGATCGCAGTTTGCGGTGGAGTCTGCTCTTGAAACACTCCGGCATTTCTATACGGATCCGGAAGGGTTTGAGCAGAATTTCCCGAAGAACCATAAGATGATCCTGAAAAATATGAAAAAACAGATCATCGCGAACTGGAACGCCCGCGTGCAGGAGCATCTTGCCAATAATCCGGTCAGACTTGCAGAAATGCAGAAGTTTACAAAGGAGGAGTTCAAGGAGATTCCGCCCGAGTCCTATTACGGCACAACTCTGGTTGTTGCTGTCAGCGGACGCGGTTTCCAGTTCGGACTCCAGATCGGTGACGGCAGCCTTGTCGCGATTTATGAGGACGGTGTGCCGGTCATGCCGATGGTGTACGATGAATCTGCGCCGGCGAATATGACGGCATCCATGTGCAACAGTAACGCCGCATCCATGTTCAACAGCTTTTATGTTGAAAACAAAAAGGCGATCGCAATGTATGCGTCGTCGGATGGTCTTTATACTTCTTTCAGCAATGAGGATGATTTCCTGGAATATCATCTCATTATCACGAGCCAGCTTGAAAATCTGGAGGCATTTGCCCAGTCTGTCAAAAAGAACCTGACGAAGCGCTCCCACTACGGCACAGAGGATGATATCTCCCTTGCATGCATCTGTGACCTGGATCTTCTGAAGGAAAAAGGACCGATGCTGAAGGCGGAGGTTGCAGACAGAAAGGCACATGCCGCAGAACGGAAGGCACAGCGCCTTGCTGCGCTGAGGAATACCTGAGTCCTGATTTATTTCATTTTATTTTAGGAAGGAATTGAATAGGAATGGAAATTAAGGAGCTTCTCGGGCTCGCGCGGAAGTATGCGGCTTCCGTCAGAGAGAATTTTCCCGATTTTTCAGAACAAAAACAGGCATCGGTCACTGTGATCCAGACAGCGCGCAATGCAGTTGTCGCAGGTGTGACCGGTATTGGAATCGAGGACGGAACCGCAGTTGTTGTTGATTCCGTTTCTCAGGCTGTCACCGCACTTTCCGGCATGCAGATTGCAACCGGACTTGTGACAGTCGGGCTTTCCGACGATGCAGTTGTCGAGCCCTCTGAAAAGAGCATCAGCAGACTTGTTCTCGCGAATGCAGGCAATGCCGCGTGCGCGGTTCTTGTCTCCGAGGACGAGGCGAAGCCGGCATCCGAGCTGACCGCTGTTGTCGCGGATGCAGTCAATGATTTCATGAGCGGCTTCGATGATGCTGAATCTGCTCCGGCACACGAGAAGGCGCCGGCACCTGCAACCAATCAGTTTGTTGCAGGTCTGCAGATTGATGAGAATAATCCGTTCTATGACGGTCCTGCCTCCGGTGCGCCGGGTGAGGTGAAAACGCTTGGCGCTGACGGCGAACAGGGCGGTTATCCCGGATTCGGCGCCGGCGGCTATCCGCAGCAGGGCGGCTACCCGCAGCAGGGCGGTTATCCGCAGCAGGGCGGTTATCCGCAGCAGGGCGGCTATCCGATGCAGGGCGGTTATCCGATGCAGGGTGGTTACCCGATGCAGGGCGGCTATCCGATGCAGGGCGGCTACCCGATGCAGGGCGGTTACCCGATGCAGGGCGGTTACCCGATGCAGGGCGGCTATCCGCAGCAGGGATTTATGCCGCAGCAGGGATTTGTGCCGCAGCAGAGCATGGGTGCTTCTGTACACGCAACAGGCGCTGTACAGCAGAGCTCGATGGTCTCGCAGACGCTTGCTGAGGGCGGCGGCGGCGCTTACCGGAAGCGCCTCACCAGCTTCCTTGATGACTCCGATGCAGCAGCAGCAGATGCAGCTGAGGAGCTCGCAACCGGTCTCTCCAAAGAGGAGATGCTCAAGAATGCAAGAGCCCGCAAGAAGGTTGCGAAAAACAATTTCAACTACAAAAAAGGCGTATAATCAAAAGCCCTTCTTCGTTCAGCGGAGAAGGGCTTTGTTGTTTTCTGCAATTCCAAAATTTGGCGTAAAAACAGGACCGCACTTTCCGGTACGGTCCTTTGGTTTTGTTTTGCGGGGTTACTTGAAATTGACGCCCCAGTTGGAATTTGCACTGACCTTTCGATAGAACTTGATCAGCGCTTTTTGTCTGTTGTTGCGATAGACCATCGTAATCGCGACTGCAGCAAGGATCGAGAGCACAATACCGATCACGATACCAAGTGTACCGCCGTCAAACAGCACGATGCACAGCAGCCAGATGAAAACCAGTGCCAGAAGAATCAGCGGCAGGCAGAAGGACGTAAAGGTTCTGTCCTTGACCTTCACGTAGCGCTGAATCTCTTTGATATTGAAGTTCTCATAGTGGCGCGCGATGAAGTTATCCGGACGCGCCCACTTGCAGAACTGCTTGACGCTGTCAAACTTGACAGTGTACTCCTGCTTGGTATAGGTAATGCGATAATAGACGTTGATAGAGCCGTCCTTGTTCCCGTGTGCATCCATGATATGGACGATCGTACCCGGCTCAACCTGATTGTTCAGTTTTTTCGTCACCAGAAACTTTCGATCTATTGCCTCATCAATATCATTGAGCATGTAGGTCATACAAAGCACTCCTTCTCTTTTTGGTATATGGAAATTGAAAACCGCATCCCGTTCGATTTTCATTATACACCTAGTATATCGTATATTATAGCACATTTTTTCAAAAAAAGCAAGGGGTAAAATCACCTTTTTGTGGTGAAAAATCATCTGTTCAGAAAATGTTTACAATTACGGAGCAGTTTCACTGTTTTTCTGGTATATTTGCTGCAGAAAAGCTGTATCATTCTTTTGCTTGAAATTCTTACAATTATACCCCGAAATCTGAACATGTCCATTGAGTTACACTGCATTTTTTTTACATTTTTCCTCACTAATTGCGGAAAAGCGGTTGACACTTGCCGATAATTGTGGTATAATCATAAAATAAGAAGACAATACAGACAACTTTCGACGTTTCCATGTAACACTCAATCTTTCTAGTATGCCGAAGGGTGGTTAAAATTGTGAACTACGATGCGATTATTCAGCGCGCACAGGAGATTGCGATGCAGCGGCTGAAAAGCGGTGAGCCTATCGGTCCGGATGACACAGTCTGTGTATTGTGTTCCGCTTCGGGAAGGCTTTTTACCGGACTGAATCATATCGAAATGCGCGGCGGTGTGCGGCAGAATGTCCATGCGGAGGTGGAGGCAATCCGGAATATGCAGGTCATGGGCGAAACTGTCATTGAAGCACTGCTGCTGCTTTCTATTTCCAACGGGATTCCGCTTCTGCCGTGTTATGACTGCATGCAGCAGATTCTCGCACTCCATATGGACAATATGTATTGTGAGATCATGATGCAGGATCGCGGCGTTCCGATTTCCGAATTCAGTGAGCAGATCAAGGCGCATCAGAAGATGCGTGTTTCTAAACCTGTGGCAAGCGTGCATCGTGTCACATCGGTTTCCGCCCCCCTTCCGCCTGAGGCAAGCAATGAATCGAATCTGCTGAAAAATCGCGTGAACAGTTTGCTCAGCGTCACCGCGGATGATGACGATGAGGAAGAAGAAAAGACAGAGAAGAAAAAGCGTTTTGGATTTTTCAAAAAGAAAAACTGATCGCTTTGAAATTGATTGATTTGAAAGGGAGTCGTTTTTACCATGGCAAAGAAAAAGAACAAACAAAAATCAGCGATGAACCGTGTTCTTGCGATTCAGCTCGTGCTGATGCTTCTGCTGCTGACAGCTATTTCCGCTCTGGTTGCCTATAAAACACGGCAGAATGCGCTGGATCAGATGGCGCAGCTCAATCATGAGCGCGCGCTGATCATCAACAATTATGTTGAGAACGCGGAAAAAACGCTGATTGCGTACAGCCATGCGAAGCAGGTCTCCGCGCTGCTTGAGGACCCTGATAATGAGAAGCTCAAAAAAGAAGCGCAGGATTACACCGAGAAGTTCTCCGATGATATCCCGTATCTGGAAGGCATCTATACAAGTAAGTGGGATACCTACGTGCTTGCACACACCAATCCGCTGGTGCCCGGCATGGTGACCAGATCGGATCCGGATGCGCTTGCTGAGCTGCATGACGGCATGACAAAAGCCGGCAGAGGCGTTTACGATACCGGTATCATCATTTCGCCTGCAAGCGGCAAGCAGATTATTTCGATGTACAAGGCAGTTTATAATGAAGCGCATCACGCAATCGGTCTGGTCGGTCTCGGCATTTTCACGGACGGTCTTGTCAATGACCTGAGAAAGCTCGAGAGCCCCGGTCTTGAGAGCTCCGGCTACAGTCTGGTCGATGCTGCAACTGATCGCTATGTGTTCAACTCTAATGAGTATATGATCGGCAGAGAGCCGAAGGAAAAGCAGATCTTCGATCTGACTGCACAGGCGCGTGAGTACCTGATCACCTATGCAGGTGAGGCGCCGAAGAACGGCAGATTTGAATACCGTGACGAGAACGGCGTGAACATGGTCGCAAACTGGTATTATCTCGAAGATCACAACTGGTATCTGTTCCTCACGGATGCAAAGAATGAGATTTACGGTCTCAGCAACAACATGCTGCTGTTCCTGATCGTGTTCGGTCTTCTGCTGGTTGGTCTGATGCTCGTTTTCCATCTTATCAACAAGCGTCAGGAGGCGACGAACAGAAAGCTCAGCTCGCAGATCGTCAAAACCGAAAAGACCAAGGAATCGCTGAACACCGCAATGTTCAGAGACATCCTGACAGACGCCGACAACCGCGTTTCGTTCTCGATGGTCGCACCGAACCTCAGAGAGGTAAAAGATTCCTGCTACTATGTTGTATTTGTCAACGTGGCGGGCTTCAGCAAAATCAACGCACTTTACGGCACGGATGCCGGTGACCAGATTCTTGTTTTGACGGTTGAGTCGCTGCGCAAGGTGTTCCCGAACGGAACGGTTTACCGCACAGGTTCGGATGAATTCATCGTCGTGCTCTCCTCCGAGGATTCCAAGGAGGGATACGATACGGTCATCAACTCGGTCAATACCGCACACGCAATTCTGCTGACCCCGCAGGATACCCCTGCAGGCAGCGTTGCAGCGGATTACAAGATCGCAGTCGCGAAGAAATCCGCAGGAATTGACTTCTCCGTTCTGTCCGCACTCAAGGATATCACGAACAATATCGAAGAAGCGGAATTCGGTCAGGTGCAGTTCATTGACCTTGACCAGTAAGCCTGAAAACTCCCGATAAAACAACCGCGAGCCCGAAGATCACGGGCTCGCGGTTTTGTTATTCTATGACAACACGGCAGGTTTCGGTGCCGTAATACTGCATGCAGCGGATTGCATCTTCGGTGATGCGTTCGCCGCAGATCACGATCGGGACAGCGGGCGGACAGGATACCGAAAATGCCGCGCAGATGCGTCCCGCGCATTGTGCAGCGGGCAGTGATTCTGTGCGCGCCGACAATACCTCACTGAGCGGCATCGCCTGCGTATGGCTCTGCGGGATCGGCGGGGGCTCTGCTGTGACAGCCTCACGCTGCGGAATCTCACGGAGCACAGTGCAGACTGCGTCAAGCTCCGCCGCTGTATTCTGCGGCGAGGGCATCATCACAAGATAATCCGGATCGGCAAATTCAACGTGAATGATATGCGCCTGCAGAATCTTCGCGAGCGCTGTGCCGGTATAGCCGCGGGGCTTTGTCCGGAGCGTCAGCTTCATCGGTTCGTCGCCGCAGAGCGTCCAGCCGTGCTGCCGGAGCTCCTGCCGGATGCGTTCCAGATGCGCCGTGCATCCGGAGAGGTCAGACGCGAAATCTCCGTCCAGATACTGATTGCAGAGATCGAGCGATTCGAGAATCAGATAGCTCGGGCTTGTGGTTGCAAACAGCGCCATTGCGGCTTTTGCGTTTTCATGCAGATATGCCGGTGCACGGTCTGCAAGATGCAGATAGGCGCCGCCGGTCAGGACAGGCAGCGTTTTGTGCGCAGAGGTGCAGCAGAGATCGGCGCCGAGATCGACCGGATGCAGCGACTGCTCCAGAAACCGCAGATACGCGCCGTGTGCGCCGTCAACGGCAAGCAGCATATCATGCGCATGACAGAACGCCGCAGCATGCCGGATATCTGCGAGCGTGCCGAGATAATCCGGAGCGGTCAGCCAGATCGCGACAGGCGGCTCCGGCGCATTTCTGAGTTTCTGCAGCGCTGATTCTGAGATGCCGCCGGTCAGATAAGAAGCAGCGGGGGACTGCTCCAGCCAGATGATCTCAAACCGCAGGAGCGCCGCTGCGGTCAGGAAGGTTTTGTGAACATTGCGTCCTGCGGCGATCACGGGCTTTCTGCCGGTTGCCGCCGCATACTGCAGAATCAGATAGAGCATTGCGCGGATGCAGAGCGAGGAGCCCTCTGTAGAATAGAGCGTCCGGCAGCCGAAGACACCGGACGCATTGCGCTCACTCTCTGCGATGATGCCGTCCGGTGCAAACAGCTCATCTGCGCCGCTGATCTCTGTCAGATCGAGCGGTTCACAGCCGAGCAGCGGGATGCCCTTGTGCCCGGGCATGTGCATCCGGATTGCATTGGATTCTGCGTATTTCCGCGCAAAATCATAGATCGGCGTGTTCATTCGGATTGTGAGAACTGCCGGTCGATTTCCGCCATGATCGCACACTCCATGCGTTTGCGGAACAGCTTGCAGCCGTATTCATAGACGCCGCGGACAGAGCCCGTTGCGTGGTAGGCGTTTGCCGCGCAGCCGCCGGAGCAATAGAGCCGCGCCCAGCATGTGCGGCACTCCTCGCGCGCATAGACATTGCATGCCATGAAGTCATCCTGAATGGCGGTGTTTTCCACGCCCTTCCAGATATCGCCGAGCCGGAATTTCTCCTCGCCGACAAACTGGTGACACGGATAGAGATCGCCCCACGGCGTCACAGCCATGTATTCGGTTCCGGAGCCGCATCCGGAGATGCGCTTATAGATGCACGGACCGCCGGTCAGGTCGATCATGTAGTGATAGAACGTGAACGGATCGCCCGCTTTGCGCTTCTGAATCATCAGTTCAGCGAGCTTTTCATACTGCTCCATGACAACGGGCAGGTCTTCCTCAGTCAGCGCAGATGCATCGCCTTCCGCCGCGACAACCGGCTCCATGCTCAGCTCGCGGAATCCGAGATCGAGCATAACTTTGATATCCTCGAGGAAATCCGGATTTGCATGTGTGAACGTTCCGCGCATATAATAGTTTTTGCCGCCGCGCGATTCCACAAGCTTCCGGAATTTCGGGACGATCTTTTCCCAGCTGCCGTTGCCCGCGTAATCGACACGGTAGCGGTCATGGATTTCCTTTCTGCCGTCGAGCGAGAGCACAACATTGCTGCACTCGCGGTTCGCAAAGTCGATCACATCATCGTCGATCAGCAGACCGTTTGTTGTCAGGGTAAAGCGGAAATTCTTGCCTGCTTCCTTCTCGATGCTTCTTGCATAGGCGACCAGATCCTTGACAACCTGAAAGTTCATCAGCGGTTCGCCGCCGAAGAAATCGACCTCGAGGTTGCGGCGCGTGCCGGAATGCGCGACAAGAAAATCGAGCGCCTGCTTGCCGACCTCAAAGCTCATCACAGCGCGGTCGCCGTGATATTTGCCCTGACTTGCAAAGCAGTAGGCGCAGTTGAGGTTGCAGGTGTGTGCGATGTGCAGGCAGAGCGCCTTGACAACGCCTGCGGTTTTCTGCTTGAGCGTGCCTGCAATCGGCTCGAAGGTATCGGGCGAGAACAGCTTGCCCTGCTCCTTGAGCGCGGTGATATCGTCATAGCATTCCGCGATTTCCTCCGGTGTGATGTCGTCCCGGCTGCCGTATTTTTCGGTAATCCGGCGCAGCACCTCGTCTTTCGGACATTGCTCATAGAGCGCGATCATATCATAAGCGAGTTCGTCAACGGCATGGACTGCGCCGGAGCAGACGTCCAGAACAATGTTGTAGCCGCCGAGCTGATACTGATGAATCATGCAGCAGGTTCCTTTCCTATCAACCAAAATCTTCAATCGGACATATTTCTTTTATTATACCATAGCTGCCAGAAAAAGTCAAATACTGCTGAAGATTTCCGAACAAATGTGCGGATTGCATTGACAAAGCATGTAAAATCCGGTATAATAGAACAGAACCTATCAGGAAAATATCGGGAAAGGAGCGGGGATATGGCAGATTCGGTTCACAGCGGTCACCGCGGCAGAATGCGCCGCAGATTTCTTGAAACCGGCCTCAACGGATTTCAGCCGCATGAGGTGCTGGAATTGCTGCTGTTTTACGGCATTCCGCGGCGTGATACCAATGAGATTGCGCACAATCTGCTCAGCCGCTTCGGCAGTCTGCATAATGTGCTGACCGCCGATCCGCAGGACCTGATGCAGGAGCCCTATATCAGTGAGAATGCGGCGGTGCTGCTTGCGCTGTTCCGCGCGGTTTCGCAGTATGATGCCGGTGCGCAGATGATCGGCAAGGAGCTGGATACCTACCGCAAGGTCTGCAAATTTTTTATTGATCTGTATCTGTTCGAGGAGCGCGAGGTGATCCGTGCGGCGCTGCTCGATGAGAAACTGCGCGTGATGCGCTGCGAGGTTGTCGCCGAGGGACATCCCTCTGCTGCACAGATGACCGTCCGGCAGCTGACGGAGCTTGCGTACCGCGCAAACAGCAACACAATCATTCTCGCGCATAATCATCCGCGCGGCTCGGCAAAGGTATCGGGCGAGGATATTGCGGCGACAAGGCATCTTGTGCCGATTCTGCAGCAGTGCGGCATTACGCTGGTCGATCATGTGATCGTCAGCGGCGATCAGGCGGTCTCGATGCGCGAACAGGGCGTCTTTATGGGACTGGAAATCGAGTAGGAGGGCAAATGGAACAGCGTTCTTTCAAGCTGCATGCACCCTATGCGGCAGCCGGCGATCAGCCGAAAGCGATCCGGCAGCTTGTCGAAGGATTCGAGACGGGCAAAAACGAGCAGATTCTGCTCGGCGTCACAGGCTCCGGCAAAACCTTTACCATGGCAAATGTCATTGCCGCGCGCAACAAGCCGACTCTGGTGCTTGCACACAATAAAATTCTGGCAGCACAGCTCTGCTCGGAGTTCAAAGAGTTTTTTCCGGAGAATGCCGTCGAATATTTTGTTTCGTATTATGACTACTATCAGCCGGAAGCCTATATTCCGAGCACAGACAGCTATATCGAAAAGGATTCCGCGATCAATGATGAGATCGACCGTCTGCGGCACAGCGCGACAATGGCGCTTGCAGAGCGCTCTGATGTGATCATTGTATCATCGGTCTCGTGCATCTATTCGCTCGGTTCGCCGGATGAATACCGCGGTATGTCGGTTTCGGTGCGCCCGGGAATGGAGATGTCCCGCGAGGAGCTGATCGAGGAGCTTGTCCGGATTCAGTATCAGCGCAATGACATCGCGCTCGAGCGCGGCAGATTCCGTGTTCACGGCGATGTGGTTGATATCTGTCCGGTCAACACAACCGAGCACATGATCCGCGTGGAGTTTTTCGGCGACGAGATCGACCGCATCACCGAAGCGACCTTGCTGACCGGCGAGACGGTCTCAATCTTGAAGCATGCCGTGATCTTTCCCGCATCGCATTATGTTGTCTCCGGCGAGGAGCTCGAAGGTGCGATTGCTGATTTGCAGGAGGAGCTTGCGGAGCGCGTCGCGTTCTATGAGGCGAATCACCGTCCGCTTGAGGCGGAGCGCATTGCACAGCGCACAAATTATGATATCGAAATGCTGCGGGAGATCGGTTTCTGCAGCGGCATCGAAAATTATTCGCGTGTGCTCGCGCGGCGTCCGGCGGGTTCGCGTCCGTGCACGCTGCTCGATCACTTCCCGGAGGATTTCCTGCTGATTGTGGACGAATCGCATGTGACGCTGCCGCAGGTCGGCGCGATGTATGCAGGTGACCGCGCGCGCAAGGAGACACTTGTCGAATACGGTTTCCGCCTGCCGAGCGCATTCGATAACCGCCCGCTGAAATTCGATGAATTCCGGAGCAAGGTGCACGAGGCGATGTATGTCTCTGCGACACCGGGCAAGCTCGAAAAGGAGTTTGCATCGCAGACAGTCGAGCAGGTCATCCGCCCGACGGGACTTGTCGATCCGGAGGTCAAGATCAAGCCGGTCATCGGACAGATCGAGGATCTGCTTTCCGAGATTCAGATGCGCGTGGACAAAAACGAGCGCGTCCTCATCACAACGCTGACCAAGAAAATGGCGGAGGATTTAACCGCATTCCTTGCGAATATGGAAGTCCGCGTGCGCTATATGCACCATGACATCGACACCGTGGAGCGCATGGAGATCATCCGTGATCTGCGGCTCGGCGAATTCGATGTACTGGTCGGCATCAACCTGCTGCGTGAAGGTCTTGACTTGCCGGAGGTATCGCTCGTTGCAATTCTCGATGCGGACAAGGAAGGCTTCCTGCGTTCGGAGACCTCGCTGATTCAGACAATCGGCAGAGCGGCGCGAAATGCACACGGCGAAGTCATTATGTATGCGGATGAAATCACCGGCAGCATGGAGCGTGCTTTGCGTGAGACCGAGCGCCGCCGCACGCTGCAGATTGCATATAACGAGGCGCACGGCATTGTGCCGCGGACGATTGTCAAGGATGTGCGCGAGGTGCTTGAAATCTCAACAAAGGAGAAGACCGAGAAGAAGGTTCACAAGCAGATGAGCCGTCAGGAGCGTGAGGCGCTGATCGCAGACCTCACCGCGCAGATGAAGGAAGCGGCAAGGCTTCTGGAATTCGAGCATGCGGCATATCTCCGCGACAAGATCAGGGAGCTGCAAAAATAACGGAAGGAGCCGTGCGATATGACGAAGAAAAAATGCAGAATCGGATTTATGATTGCTTTGATACTTGTCTTAACGGCTGCAGCTGGATTTCTTTGGGCGAATCAGCCGGACAACCGGTATTTCCTGAAATGCCATATCAGCAAAGCACCGCGGATGACCTGCGATGTGATCGTGAATGCGGACGGTTCACCGTATTCGCTGAAGGAAACGGATGTGAAAGGGCTGCTGCTTGATAATCTGACAGAAAACACGGTCTCGGATTTTGTGCAGGAGGCTTCCGGCTGTTCGTTCCGATGTCTCGGCGGAGAATACGGTTCGCAGCCGTTTGAGATCACATTCCGGTACGGGGACGGCAGACAGGCTGTGATCCCGGTCAGACCGGTGATTGGATGCTGCTGGGCTATGTCTGAGTTGATGCTCATTATCAACGCGGATACCGCATCGGAAACCTATTCCTATAACATTTCCCTCACCGTCAACGGGAGAGCGTATACTGCTTCCGGAACGCAGCCGTTCGGCGCAAAGGAAGAAATCCGCGTCAGCGATATTTAAGGAGCATTATGGACTGGAGCAAAATCAGAAAAAAACTGGAAACAGAATATCTTGCGGAATCGCTGCGCGGCAGGCTGACCTATTTTGTCACCTGCTATCATGCGACGCACGACGGCGATGAGGGCAGGGCTGCGATCCGGCTCGACGGTGCCGAGATCCTCAAGAGTAATTATTATGACCGCATGGGTGCAATGTGGACGCATTATTATGCAGCGCCGGAGGAGCATGATTTCAGGCTGCGCAGTTCATCGCTTGCCGCACTGCATGACGGCGAATTCTATCAGAAGGATTTTTACCGCGCATTCAATGAATTTGACACTCAGAGCATTGCGGAGAGCCTGCAATCTGAAAATGCACTCGTCCGGATGTTTGCGCTGCTTGACCGGCGCACCGGAAAACGCACGCTCGAAAAACTGCGCAGCACAGTCGGTGATCTGCCGGAATGGCTGCAAATGATCTACTATATTCGATTGGAAGCGGAACATATGCCGCTTACCGGAAAGGAACCACAGCAAATGAAGAAAGCAATTTTATTCGATCTCGACGGCACACTCTGGGATTCCTCAGAGCAGGTCACACATGCATGGAACAAGACAATCCGCGAAAAGACAGACCGCACAGAACAGTTCACGGTTGCGGATATGCACAACTTCATGGGCAGAACCATGGAGGCAATCGCGGCACTGATGTTCCCTGATCTGCCCGACAAGGAGCGCATTGCGATTCTGGAGCTCTGCTCGGATGATGAAATTGACTATCTGACAAACCCAGAGCCCGGCGATGAGCCGCCGCTGTTCCCGGAGGAGGAAACAATTATCCGCGCACTTGCAAAGGAATACATGCTCGGCATCGTGAGCAACTGTCAGGAGGGATATATCGAAACCTATCTCGGCAAGATTCCGTTTGCAGATGCGTTCACCGATATTGAAAGTGCCGGCAGAACCGGTCTTTCCAAGGGCGAAAACATCCGTCTTGTGATGGAGCGGCAGGGGATTACGGACTGCATCTATGTCGGCGATACACAGGGCGATGCGGATGCTGCTAAGCAGGCAGGCGTGCCGTTCATCCATGCGGCATACGGCTTCGGCAAGGTCGATGCCTGCGCGGCGGCGCTTGATGATATCCGCAGACTGCCGGAAACCGTCAAAACAGTATTTGAAAAGGAGTAAGAATCATGGCTGACAATCCGAAGGTAACATTTCTCAAGCAGGAATATGAAAACAGCGAGACCGGCGCAAAGGTGCCCGGCATCACGATCATTGTGGACGGCGTGTTCCGTCAGGTCTGTGACAAGCTCATCAAGGATACCGGCAGAGAGCAGGATTATGTCGCGCTGATTCAGGAGGCGCTGTTCAACGGCATCAACCAGATGATCGGCGAGAGCCAGAAGAAGCAGTAAACAGCGCAGATTTGAAAGGCAGGAGGTGACGGCATGGAACCGTTCGTGCATCTGCATGTGCATACAGAATATTCGCTGCTGGACGGTGCGTGCCGCATCGACCGGCTCATGGAGCGCGTCAAAGAAAACGGGCAGACTGCTGTCGCAATGACCGACCACGGCGTCATGTACGGCGCCGTGCAGTTTTATCAGGCGGCATTGGCGGCGGGCGTGCATCCGGTGATCGGCTGCGAGATTTACGTCGCACCGCGCACGCGCTTTGATAAGGATTCCCACGCAGACCGCAGCCCTTATCATCTGATTCTGCTCTGCGAGAACAATCTCGGCTATCAGAATCTGCTGCAGATTGTGTCAAAGGCGAGCATCGAGGGCTTTTATGCAAAGCCGCGCGCCGACTGGGACTTGCTGACGCAGTATCATGGGGGACTGATCGCGCTTTCCGGATGCATGTCCGGCGAGGTGGCGCGCAAGCTGCGCAGCGGCGAATTTGAAGCCGCCAAACAGACCGCTGAGCGCTATGCGGAACTCTTTGGCAGAGATCACTACTATCTCGAGATTCAGAATCACGGCATGCAGGAGGATCTGCGCCTGCTGGACGGACTGCGCAAGCTTGCAAATGCGACAGGCATTCCGCTCGCTGCTACGAATGACGCGCACTATCTGCGCAAATCCGATGCGGCACTGCAAAAGCTGCTTGTCTGCATCCAGACGGGCACAACCATGCAGGCGCCTTCGTCGATGGCAATGCCGAACGATGAATTCTACCTCAAATCCACCGAGGAGATGAACGCGCTCTTTGCGGCGTTCCCCGAGGCGCTGCGCAATACGGCAGAGATCGCGGCACGCTGCAATGTGACGTTTGAATTCGGAAAGATCAAGCTGCCGCAGTACCGCGCCGAGGGCGTGACCGATACGAAAGCATACTTCCGGCAGCTCTGCGAGGAAGGTCTGCACCGCAGATACGGTGCGCATCCTTCTGACGAAGCAATCGCGCGGATGAACTACGAGTACGATGTCATCACGCGCATGGGCTATGTGGACTACTATCTCATCGTCTGGGATTTTGTTCACTACGCAAAAAGCCATGATATTCCCGTCGGACCGGGGCGCGGTTCGGGCGCGGGCAGTCTGTGCGCCTACTGCATCGGCATCACGGATATCGACCCGCTGAAAAACGGGCTGCTGTTCGAGCGTTTTCTCAATCCGGAGCGTGTCAGCATGCCGGATTTTGATATTGACTTCTGCATCGAGGGCAGACAGCGCGTCATTGACTACGTGACACGGCGCTACGGTGCCGACCATGTTGCGCAGATCATCGCATTTGATACACTGAAAGCGCGCGCGGCGGTGCGGGATACCGGCAGGGCAATGGATCTGCCGTATGCGCTCTGCGATCAGGTTGCAAAGGCAATCCCGCAGGATTTCACGATCACACTGGAGCGCGCCGTAAAGGAGTCTGCGGAGCTCAAACAGATGTATGACGAAAAGCCGCAGGTCAGACAGCTGCTCGATATGGCGATGAAGCTTGAGGGTATGCCGCGCCACGCCTCAACGCATGCGGCAGGCGTGGTGATCTCGGCGGTGCCGGTCGCGGAGCAGGTGCCGCTGCAGCGCAATGACGATGCCGTTGTCACGCAGTACACGATGAACATTCTGGAGCAGCTCGGTCTGCTGAAAATGGATTTTCTCGGGCTGCGAAACCTGACGGTGATCCGTGCGGCGGAGTGCCTGATTCAGCAGCGCAAGCCCGAATTCCGCATGAGCGATATCCCCGAGGATGACGAAGCGGTCTTCCGGATGCTTGCAAAGGGCGACAGCATCGGCGTGTTCCAGATGGAATCGGACGGTCTGCGCCGTGTGCTTGTGCAGATGCAGCCGACCTGCATCTCAGACCTGACGGCGATGATCTCGCTTTACCGCCCCGGCCCGATGGATTCGATTCCGCAGTATCTTGCGGCGCGATCCGATCCGGCGAAGGTGCATTACGATCACCCGCTCTTAGAGCCGATTCTGCGCGAGACATTCGGCTGCATCGTGTATCAGGAGCAGGTCATGGAGATCTGCCGCGCGCTTGCCGGATATTCCTACGGCAGAGCGGATCTGGTGCGCCGCGCAATGGCAAAGAAAAAGCACAAGGTCATGGAGGAGGAGCGCGAAATCTTCGTGCACGGCAATGAGACCTGCTGCGGAGCCGTTGCAAACGGCGTGCCGGAGGAGACCGCAAACGCCATCTTTGACCGCATGGCGGCATTTGCAAGCTATGCGTTCAACAAATCCCATGCGGCGGCTTATGCGCGCGTGGCGTATGAGACGGCGTATCTCAAGTGCCGGTATCCGGCGGAGTATTTCTCTGCGCTGATGACCTCGGTCATTTCGTATACGCCGAAGCTGCTGGAATATATCGCGCTCTCCGAGGCGCACGGCATCGCTGTCCTGAAACCGGATATTAACAGCTCCGACGCCGGATTCACGGTCTCGGGCGGGGGAATCCGCTTCGGTCTGGCAGCCGTCCGCGGACTCGGTGCGAATGTGATCCGCAGCTATGTGAAGGAGCGCACCGAACACGGCAGATACCGCAGCTTTCAGGAGTTCTGCGAGCGCAATGCAGGGCCTGATCTGAATAAACGCACGGTGGACAGTCTGATCCGGTGCGGCGCATTTGACGGTCTCGGCTGGAACCGCCGGCAGATGCTCGATACCTATGAGCAGCTGATCGCGGCGGTCAGCAATCAGAGCCGGCATGTGATCAGCGGACAGCTTTCGCTGTTCGGCGATGCGCCTGAGGAAGCCGGCGTCCCGCAGATGCAGCCGCCGCAGGTGCCCGAATTCCCCGAGCAGGTGCTTTTACAGATGGAGAAGGAGGTCACGGGGCTTTATCTTTCGGGACATCCGCTTTCGCGCTGGCGCCCGTATTGTCAGCTTCTGCGTCTGCCGGAGATTGCAGATGTCATCCGCATGAAAGATCATGCGCCGGTGATGCTGCTGTGCATGGTTTCCGAGGCGCGGGCACATGTCACGAAAAAGGGTGATCAGATGTGCTATCTGACCGTTGAGGATTTCACCGGCTCGCTGGAATGTCTGGTGTTTCAGTCGCTCTATCCGCAGGTGCAGAAGCTGCTGCAGCCGGATGCGCTTGTGTTTGTCAAGGGCAAGCTCTCTAAAAAAGACGGCGAACTCCGGCTGTTCTGTGACGGCATCATGACCGAGCAGAACTTCGCGGATTATGCGGCATCCAAACAGCTTTGCTGCAAGGTCAGCGACAGCGAACCGGAAAAGATGAAGGCGGTCATGGAGATCTGCAGGCGGTTTGCAGGTGACACGCCGCTCTGCTTCTGGCTGACCGGCAGCCGGAAGTATCTGAAGCCGCGCATGGCGCAGGGCGTTGCAGTCAGCAGCGGATTCCTCAAATGCATGCAGGAGCAGCTGCCGCTTTCGCAAATGGCATTGATTGACCGGAAAGGATGAGACTATGCGGCATTATGAAGCGCTGTCTCCGGAGCTGGAGCAGCAGATTCTCGAGCAGCAGGCGCAGGGCTGGGTATCGCCGTATGCCTGCAAAAACAGCGATGTCATCCGGCGGCTCGACCGCCCGAGCGATATCCCGAAAATCTACCGGCAGCCGTTTTCCAAGGATGCGGACAAGATTCTCAACAGCGCGTTTTACAATCGCTATGCGGATAAAACGCAGGTGTTCTCGTTCTTCCGGAATGACGATCTCTGCCGCCGCGCACTGCATGTGCAGCTTGTTTCGCGGATTGCGCGGAATATCGGCTCGGTGCTCGGGCTGAATCTCGATCTGATCGAAGCAATTGCAATCGGGCACGATATGGGACACACCCCGTTCGGTCACGCAGGCGAGCATGCGCTCCACGCGCTCTATCATGCGCGCACCGGACGCTGCTTCCGCCACAATCTGCACAGTGTCCGCGTGCTGGATACGATCATTCCGTATAACATTTCGCTGCAGACGCTCGACGGCATTGTCTGCCACAACGGTGAGCTTCCGATCGCGGAATACCGCCCGCATCCGCTGACTGATTTCGCCGTATTCGACCGCAGAATGCAGGAATGCATTTTGGATGAGGACGGCGATCGCAAACTGATTCCTTCCACGCTGGAGGGCTGCCTTGTCCGCATCTGCGATATGATCGCGTATCTCGGCAAGGACCGTCAGGACGCAGTGCGCGCACATCTGATCGGCTCGGAATCCGAGTTTTCAGAGTCGGCAATCGGGCGGACAAATGCGGAGGTCATCAACAATCTCGAGGTCAACCTGATCGAACACAGCTACGGCAGACCCTATCTCATGCTGGACGCTGAACACTTTGCCGCGATGACGCAGCTCAAAGAGGAAAACTATGCGCGCATCTACCGCAAGGAGTTCGTGCAGAAACAGGTGCGCGAGAGTGTTGTCCCGATGATGCAGGAGATGTACGAGCGCATCTATCAGGATGCCGTATCGCATAACCGGCAATCCTGCCTCTACCGCCACCACATCGCGACCGTGCTGGAAAAGCAGCGCTGGTATCCGGCGGAGATTCCCTATGAGGAGAGCGATCCGGATGACCTGACGATGGATTTCATCGCCGCGATGACCGACGATTATTTCGTGGATTATCACGCGCAGCTGTTCCCGAAAAGCACGCACCGCATTTCGTATGTCGGCTATTTTGACGAGGGACAGTAAGCGCTGCGGATTTTCAGAAAATCTTTATAATTTGCTCTTGCAATCCGGCATGATTCGTGCTATAATATAAGCTGTGAAAATACGCATACGGAATGCAAAAACGGAGGATTATTCCCAAATGACAGATTATCAGAAGATTCTGGTTGTGATTCCCTCGCTCGATCCGGATGAGCGTCTGCTCAAGGTGATCCGCGGCGTGCAGGAGGTCGGCTTCACCGATATTCTGCTTGTGGATGACGGCTCGTCTGAAAAGAATCAGCACTTTTTTGAGGAGGGCGCAGAGCTCGGATGTGCAGTGCTGCATCACGGCGTTAACAAGGGCAAGGGCAGAGCGCTCAAAACCGCATTTGAATGGTTCATGGAGAACCGCAAGGATTCCGTCGGCGCGGTGACGATCGACGGTGATGCACAGCATCTGCCGCATGATATCGCTGCCTGTGTCGATCTGATGTACAAGCAGGAGAAGGATTCGCTTGTGCTCGGCGTCCGCAATTTCAATCTGCCGCAGGTGCCGCCGAAAAGCCGCTTCGGCAACAAGCTGACATCCTCGGTGTTCCGGCTGTTCTGCGGACTGAAGGTCAGCGATACACAGACCGGTCTGCGCGTGTTCCCGCGCGGCATCATCCCGAAGATGCTCGAGATTTCCGGCGAGCGCTTTGAATACGAGACGAACATGCTGCTCGAATGCAAGCAGTCGGATATCCCGATTGTGGAGCAGACCATCGAGACCGTTTACATCGACCAGAACGAGACCACGCACTTCCACCCGATCAAGGATTCGCTCCGTGTCTACGGCATTATCATCAAGTTCTTTATCAGCTCGGTGCTCTCCTTTGTGATCGACCAGATTCTCAATATTCTGGGCTACAATCTGCTGTTCAGGCTGTTTGCAGAAGGCGCACGGCAGTTCTGTTCGAGTGCACTGGCGCGTATCATCAGCTCACTGTTCAACTTTACGATGAACCGCAAGGCAGTCTTCAAGAGTGATGCGCCGCTTGCACGGACAATGGCGCGCTATTACATCCTCTGGGCAGGTCAGCTGCTGACTTCGATCGGTTCGGTGTTCCTGCTTTCAAAGGTGCTGCCGGTCAAGCCGACGATCATCAAGCCGTTCGTCGATTTTCTGCTTTATTTTGTCAGCTTCCGCATTCAGCAGGCGTGGGTGTTCAAGCCTGACAACAAGCAGGATGATACACAGAATACAAATTCATGATTCCAGAACACTTCCGGCTGCGGTCGGGAGTGTTTTTTTGAAAATGACCGCGTAGTTTTCCTGATTTTGAACGTCTAAGTAGTGAAAGCACAGAAAGCTGCTTTCGGAAAGGAGTTTGTCAATGGATAACGGTGCAAGTAGCTACCGCCGTTTCCGTGACAACGGTGACGAACGCGGGCTCGATGCGATTATCATGGAATACAAGGACGGACTGATGCTCTACCTGACAAGCATCGTCGGGAATATCCAGACTGCCGAGGAGCTGACGGAGGATGCCTTCGTGCTGCTCGGTACGAAAAAGCCCCGGTTCAACGGCGAAAGTTCCTTCCGGACATGGCTCTATGCGATCGGGCGGCATCTCGCGCTTGACTGGCGCAGAAGGCATCTGCGGCTGCGGACAGTGCCGCTCGAGGAGCAGACAGCGCTCGCAGATGCAGAAGCAGCCATTGAAGCGGCATATCTGAAAAAGGAGCAGCAGATTCATCTGCACCGTGCGATGCGCAGGCTCAACCGCGATTATCAGCAGGTGCTCTGGCTCATCTATTTCGAGGATATGTCTGCAAAGGAGGCTGCTGCGGTCATGCGGAAAAGTGTCCGGAGCGTGGAATCCATGCTGTACCGTGCCCGTAAGTCACTGCGATCACAGCTTGAATCGGAGGGATTTGACTATGAAGAATTCGGATGAAATGATCCGCGATGTACACCGCCGCATCGGGGAATATGAAGCGGCAAAACAGCAGCGGCGGAAAAATCTGCTGAAAGCGGCAGCGGCAGCCGTACCGGTCTGTGCGGCTGCGGCGGTTGTCATCGGGATATACAGCAAACGTCCGCAGCACGATCTGCTGACAACTGCACCGGCTGCCGATCTGTCCGCCTATGAGATTCAGACCGGCACGCAGAATGTTGTGACCGGTATGGCGCAGACCGCGCAGCCCGCCGAACCGGCAGCGGCATCTACAGCGGAAACTGCGCCGGATGTCACGCAGGCAGAGCAGGATACGCAGCCTGCCGCAGATACACCGTCTGCAATCGGGACGGATCCAGTCAGCGCAGAACCGAAACCCGCTGAGACGTTCCTGACAGAATCCGCAAAACAGACAGCGCCGGAACAGACAGACACAGCATCCGGCAATGACGTCTGCCTGAAAGAGGGCGATGAACCGACACAGTTCTACAGGCTGATCCGCTCGTACCCCGTGATGGCGGAATACTGCTACAAAGGAGCGGACAACGGCGAATGCTTCCGTTCTGTGCCGCTCACGGATGCGATGGACGAATACGGCGACAGCGTTCACTATTATCTGCTGGTGCATCTGTTCCGCGACGGGCATCTGATCACGGATTCTGCCGAACTGCGTGCGGAATCCGAACGGCTCTTTGCAGCGGGATATACCCCTGCAATCGAGAAGGTGAACGGCACTGAAATGGTGTTCACACTGAACGCGACCTACGATCAGATTCTGAATTTCCCAGTGGAATCCGATCACGGCTATTTTCTCTATCTCCGCGATGAAATGGGATAATACAACGCGCCTGCACAGCTGATCTGTGCAGGTCAGCCTGTCCACAAAGCCCCTCTGCGAGCAACGCAGAGGGGCTAATTACACAGA
>CAMKLV010000015.1:0-50076 GCA_946413695.1 uncultured Ruminococcus sp.
CGTAAAATGCCCAAAAACCGGACAATGCCCCTGCCCTGTCCAAAAATCAGACACGCGCTATGCGGTTGCCCATTGCAAACTTCGCAGAATCCGTGTATCATAGAAGCATAAGATGAACAGAAAGGACTGAGGATCATGCGTAATGTACGTTCTGTGCTCCCGATGCAGGCAGCGAAAACCGGCTATATCATTCTTTCGGTTCTGCTCTGCGGATTCGGCTGTTTTCTGATCTGCAAGCCGGAGATCAGCACAGCGCTGCTCGGCAGTGCCGCAGGCATCCTGCTGATCGTATTCGGGATTTTCAAGCTGATCGGATACTTTTCAAAGGATCTCTACCGGCTGGCGTTTCAGTTTGATTTCGCTTTCGGGCTGCTGATGCTGATACTCGGCAGCATGATCCTGACAAAGCCGGAAAACCTGATGCATTTTCTCTGCATCGTCACCGGATTGTATGTCACCGCGGACGGACTGCTCAAGCTCCAGACCGCGCATGATGCAAGGCTGTTCGGCATCCGCTCGTGGTGGGTGATCCTCGCGGCTGCGGTGCTGACAAGCATTCTCGGAGCTGCGCTGATGCTGCGTCCGGCAGCAGGCAGCACGCTCCTGATGCGGCTGTTCGGCGGCGTGATGCTCGCAGAGGGCATCCTGAATCTCATCACGGTGCTGATAACCGTCAAGATCGTGCGCCATCAGCGTCCGGATGTCATCGAAGTTTCTTATCAGGAGGGTGCAAATTTATGACACGTTTCGGAGAATGGATCGCAAAGCACCGCGCGCTGGTGCTGGTGATCGGCATTCTGCTGCTGATCCCCTCAGCATTCGGTTATCTCGGTACCCGCGTCAATTATGATATTCTCTCGTATCTGCCGGAGGACATCAACACGATGCAGGGTCAGGATATCCTGAAAGCGGAATTCGGCAAAGGCGGCTTTTCCTTTGTAATCACAGAGGGCATGCGCGGGAAGGAAATCGCGGAGACCGCCGACAAAATCGCAGCGATTGACCATGTCGCGGATGTGGTCTGCTACGAATCCCTGACAGACCTCAGAATCCCGAAGGAGATTCTGCCGCAGAAGGTCTATGATGCGTTCAACAAGGGCGATACAACAATCATGGCGGTGTTCTTTGATGACACCACCTCGGCAGACGGCACACTCGCTGCAATCGACGAGATGCGGAAAGTCACCTCGGAGCAGTGCTTCATCAGCGGCATGTCCGCAATCACAACCGACATGAAGCACCTGACCGAAAGCGAAACGATCATCTACGCGGTGATCGCTGTCATCCTGACAAGCATCGTTCTGATGCTGACAATGGATTCGTTCCTGATTCCGGTGTTCTTCATGCTGAGCATCGGATTTGCGGTTGTCTGGAATCTCGGCACAAACATCTTCCTCGGCGAGATTTCGTTCATCACGCAGGCGCTTGCAATGGTGCTGCAGCTCGGCGTCACGATGGATTACTCTATCTTCCTCTGGCACAGCTACAAGGAAATGCAGACGCGCTATGCGGACAAAGAGGAAGCAATGGCGCATGCAATCGCCATGACAGTCGGCTCGGTCGTCAGCAGCTCACTGACAACCGTCGCAGGATTCCTCGCAATGTGCTTCATGAGCTTCACGCTCGGTCTGGATCTCGGCATCGTTATGGCAAAGGGCGTTGTCTGCGGCGTGATCTCGTGCATCACGGTGCTGCCCGCCATGATCCTGATCTTTGACCGCGCCATCGCAAAGACCACGCACAGAGCGATTCTGCCGAAATTTGAGCGCACATCGGCGTTCATCACAAAGCATTCGCCGGTGTTCCTGATTGCAGCGGTTGTGCTGCTGATTCCGGCGGTGTTCGGCTACAAAAACTACGATGTCTACTACAATCTCGACAGCACACTTCCGGCAGAGCTTGACAGCGTGATCGCAAACACAAAGCTGTCTGAGGAATACAACATGAACAGCACGCATCTGCTGCTCACGGATGCCGATATGGATGCAAAGACCGCCGGACAGATGCTGCGCGAGATCGAATCCGTAGACGGCGTGCAGTTCGCGCTCGGATTCAATTCGCTGGTCGGTCCGGCAATCCCGGAAGAAGCCGTACCGGAACAGCTCCGCAGCATCCTGAAAAGCGATGACTGGCAGCTCATGCTGATCGGCTCGGAATACAAGGTCGCATCCGATGCCGTCAACCGGCAGATTGAACAGCTCAACAAAATCGTAACAAAATATGACAGCGACAGCCTGCTCATCGGTGAGGCACCGGCAACAAAAGACCTCATCGAAATCACCGACCGCGATTTCAAGATCGTCAGCATTCTCTCGATCGCAGTAATCTTCCTGATCATCGCGCTGAACTTCAAATCGCTGACGCTGCCGGTGATTCTTGTCTCGGTGATTGAGCTCGCAATCATGATAAACCTCGGGCTTGCTTACTACATGAACGCCTCGCTGCCGTTTATTGCATCGGTTGTCATCGGCACAATTCAGCTCGGCGCGACCGTCGATTACGCAATCCTGATGACCACGCGCTACCGCACGGAACGCAGCAGCGGAAAGGAGAAAAAAGAGGCAGTCGGCATTGCGCTGAAAACCTCGATCCAGTCCGTCATCACCTCGGCGCTGGGATTTTTCGCAGCGACAATCGGTGTCGGCATCTATTCACAGATCGGCATGATCTCCTCGCTCTGCATGCTGCTCGCACGCGGCGCGCTGATCTCGATGGTAGTCGTGGTAACGGTGCTGTCCTCGATGTTCATGCTGCTTGACAAATTGATCTGCAAGACCTCGGCAGGCTTTCTCCCCGATTCCGGTCAAAAGAGAAAGCAGCGTCTGATTTTCGTATCGTCTCATTGAACAGGAGTGAAGATATCATGAAAAACTACAGAAGAGTGATCGCGGGGATGCTGGCAGTGCTGCTCTCCGCAGGCGCAACCGGCGCATTCGCATATCAGAGACAGAACGCACCGGTCTCCGCAGAGGAGACCGCCGCAGAGCCCGATTCCGGCACCGAAGAAACCGAACGTACACCGTCATCCGGCAGGGCGGAAAAGGATGAGACCGTCTATGTCATGTGCAATGCGGATGCATCGGTCAAAAATGTGGTGGTCAGCGACTGGCTGAAAAATCCGAAGGCGGCTGCAACCCTCAGCGATCTTTCCAGCCTGACCGGCATCGAAAATGTCAAGGGCGACGAAACCTTCACGCAGGACGGCAAAACGCTCAGCTGGAATGCATCCGGCGACGATATCTACTACACGGGCAGCAGCGATGCAGAGCTGCCGGTCGGCGTCACCGTGACCTATCTGCTTGACGGCAAACCGATCTCACCGGAGAAGCTCAAAGGAAAAAGCGGCCATGTCACAATCCGCTGGGACTACGAAAACCGCACATCCGTCACAAAGGAGATCGGCGGCGAAAAGCGGCAGATCAGCGTGCCGTTCATGGCAGCAAGCGCGGCAGTCCTCGACAGCAGCAGATTCCTGAATGCGACCGTCACAAACGGCAAGATCATCTCGGACGGCAACCGCCTGATCGTGGTCGGCGTTGCATTCCCCGGCCTCAATGACAGTCTGGGGCTCCGCGATCTCAAGCAGATTGAGACCGAACTGCCGGAATCCGTGGAGCTCTCCGCGGATGTCACGGACTTCTCGATGAACACATCGGTGACGGTTGTCTCGAGTGAAATCTTCTCCGATCTGCACTTTGATGACGCCGCATCGTTTGATGATCTGACAGCGAAAATTCACGAGCTCAGCGACGGCGCGGAATCCCTCTGCGACGGCACGGCGGCGCTCTATGACGGTCTGACGCAGCTTTCCGACGGCACCGGCGATCTGACATCTGGCATCGGCAAACTCTATGACGGCGCAAAGGCACTGCAATCCGGCGCAGATACCCTCAGCAGCGGCGCAGGTCAGGTCAGCAGCGGCGCATCGCAGCTTGCGGATGCAGCATCACAGGTCGCGGCAGGCGCAAAGGATGCAAAGGACGGCTCCGCAAAGCTGCTCGCAGGATATGAGCAGGTCGGCGGCGGCGCAGATTCCCTGACAGCCGGACTGCAATCGGCAAAACAGGGCGCAGAGACGCTGCACAAGGGCATCGCGGATGCAAAATCCGGCTCGGATGCCCTGACAGCAGGCTTTGCTGAAATCGGCAAAAACACCGGTGCCCTGACAGACGGCGAGACCAAACTCAAAGAGGGCATGGCGTCTCTGACCGCAGGCAGCAAACAGGTCAGCGACGGCGCGGCACAGCTTGCGGAGAAATCCGGCGAATTCAGCACCGGCGCAAAGCAGATGAGCGAATCCGCAGTGGCACTCTCCGCGGGCATCACGCAGGCAAAATCCGGCGCAGATGCACTCGCGGAAGGCATCACCGGCGCAAAGGACGGCGCAGCAGCACTGACCGCAGGCGCAGCACAGCTCAGCGAGGGCGCATCCGCACTCAGCGGCGGGCTGCAGCAGGCAGAGAGCGCACTCGATACCACTATTGCGGCGAATGAACAGGCACTCGCTGCCCTGCAGGCGCTCTATGAGCAGTCCCCCTCTGAGGAGATGGCAGCAGCCGTCGGGACGCTGCAGCAGACAATTGCCGCACAGAAGCAGATCTCCGATTCCATGAAGCAGACCGGCGATCTCGGCGCAGGGGCGGCAGCTTTGCAGACCGGTGCAGCGACACTCTCCGGCGGTATCGGCACACTCTCCGAGGGGCTCGCTTCCGCGGATACGGGGGCTGCATCGCTCCGGGACGGCATGGCACAGCTCGATCAGGGCGGCACGGCACTCGCAGCGGGTGCAGGTCAGCTCTCTGCTGCATCGGTGCAGATCGCACAGGGCGCAGGCAGTCTCTCCGCAGGCGCATCGTCGCTTGACGGCGGTATCCAGCAGTTTGCAGCAGGCGGCACAACGCTGTTCGGCGGACTTGATGCACTGATGAAAGGCATCGGGCAGCTCTCCGGCGGTGCATCGCAGCTCAGCGGCGGACTCGGTCAGCTCTCGGATGGCTCGCAGGAGCTCTCGGGCGGCGTGTCCGCACTCTATGACGGCTCTGCGGCACTGCGCGGCGGGATCACGCAACTCTATGGCGGCACATCGGCGCTCGATCAGGGACTGCTCCTTCTCGCGGACGGCAGCGCACAGCTTTCCGGCGGTGCGAATACGCTCAGCAGCGGCGCCTCCGGTCTGACAGGCGGCGCAAAGCAGCTTGCAGGCGGCGCAAATGATCTGTTCGGCGGCATCGGGACACTGCGCGACGGCGTCACACCGCTGACAGACGGCATCGCAAAGCTCCGCAGCGGCGCGAAAGAGCTCAATGACGGCATGATCAAATTCAATGAGGAAGGCATCCGGAAGATTGCCTCCACCGCAGACGAAGCCCTGCCCGATCTGCTCGACCGGTTCAAGGCCGTGCAGGCAGCCGCCGCAGATTATCAGAGCTTCTCCGGCATCTCCTCGGGCATGGACGGCAAAGTCCGCTTCATCTATCTGATGGACGGCACCGAAGACTAAGCTGCATATACGCTTTGGGCGTATTTCATCCGCTCCGCTCACAATGCAGGTTTCAATAACCATAAAACAAAATCCACACTGGCAGGTATGCTTTCTGCCAATGTGGATTTTTCCGTTATGTGAATCATATTATTCGTTTCAGCAATGTCAGGTCAATCGCATTGACCTGTTTGTCACCGGATACATCCGCCAGCTGCATCCGGCTGTCAGTCAATGTGGTTTGTACGGTAAGGTGCTTTACAAGCAGTTTCACATCCGCAGCATCAACTGTGCCGTCACAGTTGATGTCGCCCGTCTGATCATGCGATTCAAACGGATACGGACAGGCATTCAGCACATCCATATCATTGCAGACCGTGATGATGCCTGCGGTATTGTCCGCAGCCCCCTCTGCGACATGAACGCCGTATTGCGGGATGCAGTAATCAAAGGTCTGACTGTCATAGTAGAGACAGGATTCCGCATGCAGTGCCTCCGGATAATTGGAATCCCACACCAGAATTCGTCCGTCATAGGCTTTTCCGCTGTATTCCCATTCGCCGGATTCCAGTCCGTATCCGACAACACCGTGCGAACCCGACTGCATAGCAAATGTCAGCAGAAACGGGGATTCGCCGTAAGGAATGTTTTGGGCAATATTCAGCATCCGGTAGATTTTCAGAAAATCCGGTTCATGCACCGCGAGGAAGCAGCAATCCGTTCGAGGTTTTGCCTGTTCCGCTGATGTATAATGTGCTGTCAATGATTTTCCAGTTGACAGCATCACCGAATGTCTGTTGTATTTCACGAGCCTGAGCAGCAGCAAACACATGATCCGGATGCACAGATGAGAGCAATCCGATTGCCGCAAAGAGCGCAATGGTCCTGTAAAGAGCATTCTTTGCTCCGCGATTATAAGCAAATGATCTGATCATACCATACCGGTGTCTGCGTCTTCACCCGTCCTGTTCTTCGCGCAGATATTGTGATGCTGCCGCGCAAAGCGCATCATGCTCATTCGGGAGCGAGCCTTCAATCACCGCTTCGAGCAGACGGTTCAGCATCACGCCGACCGCCTTACCCTGCGGAATCCCGAGCGCCATCAGGTCGCCGCCCGAGACCGCAAGCTGCTTTAAGCTCATGCACGCATCCGCTTCACGCAGGTTAGCAAGCATCTGCAGCAGCCGGTTCGATTCCGCAACACGCTCCGCGCGGTGACATGCTGCCTGTGCGGAAACATCTGCTCTGTGCAGATACAAAAGCTGCTCCGCGGCGTCGATCCCGATGCGCCGGACAATGCGCTTGAGCTGCTTTTCCGTGCCGTTCATGACCGTATCATGCTGATCGACAAGCAGCAGCACGCGGTCGAACCGTTTGCGATCGCACTTCATGGATTTGAGTGCACGCGCGGCGATCTCCTTTGAGACGGCAGCATGTCCGTAAAAATGACCGCCGCGTTCATCCTGCGTGAAGGTGTGCGGCTTACCGGAATCATGCAGCAGCGCCGCCCAGCGCAGAACCGGCTCCGGCGGGCATGCCGCGACCGTTTTCAGCGTGTGAATGTAGACATCGTAATCGTGGTGCGGATTGCGCTGATCGAAGCCGTACATCGGTTCAAGCTCCGGCAGCACCGTGAACAGAACATCCGCGAAATCCGTCAGGATGCGCTCCGCCCCGATGCCGCAGAGCAGCTTTGTCAGCTCGGTGTCGATGCGCTCCGCGGAGATATGATGCAGCAGCGTTTTCTGCGCATGTACGGCATTTGCGGTATCCTCTGCAATTGCAAAATCCAGCACCGATGCAAACCGCATCGCGCGGAGAATGCGCAGACCGTCCTCATCAAAGCGGTCGCGCGGACTGCCGACACAGCGGATGATCTTCGCCTGCAGATCGGATGCGCCGTCATAGGGGTCAATCAGACCGCGCGCCGGATGATACGCCATCGCGTTGACCGTGAAATCGCGGCGCGCCAGATCCTCTGTCAGCGAATCGGTGAAGGTCACAGTGTCCGGTCTGCGGTGATCGGCATAGACGCCGTCGATGCGGTAGGTTGTGATCTCAATCGGCATGTGTTCAATCACAACCGTGACCGTGCCGTGCTGCAAGCCGGTCTCGATCACATGAAAACCGCGGAAACACGCGCAGATCTGTTCGGGCTTTGCATTGGTTGTGCAGTCCCAGTCATGGGGTTCGGCGCCGCGCAGTGCATCGCGCACGCAGCCGCCGACGATATAAGCTTCAAAGCCTGCACCGCAGAGCGTATCGAGCGCTCTCTGAACCGGTGCAGGCGGTGTGATTTGTAATTTGTTCATAGGTCAGCCTTTCTATCCGACGTCAAACCAGTAATCTTCATCCTTGTGCTCCTGATAAAACTGAATGAGAAACGGTTTCAGCTCGTCGCGAATCCGCCATGAAACGTATTCCGTGTCTTCCCCGCCGTTGATCTGTACCCAGTCATAGATGCGGTCGAGTTCTGCAAGCACATCCGGTATCTGACTGACCGGAAAATAAGAGCAGTCCTGAAACAACCTGCCTCCGCAGGCAGCAATCGCCGGCGACCATACTTGTTTCCAGACGCGAAAGAATGATACCGGTCTGTCATCAAGAAACTCGCCGTCCTGATAGGTACGCCCTTTGTAGATTCCCATGGTGAGTGACATAGAACACTCCTTTCAGTCATCGGTATACTGCAAATCAACGGACTGCCCGTCCGCAGGACAGATCGTCTCCGGAAAGATTGCCTGTGCCAGCGGCAGATAATCCGCGGGATTCGGCAGCGACGGCGAAAAATGCGTCAGCCAGAGTGCATGCGCACCGGCATCCTTTGCGATCTCCGCTGCCTCGGTGAACATCATATGCTTGGTCTCGAGTGCCTTATCGCGCTTTTCCGGCTCGCCGTACATGCCCTCCAGAATCAGCAGGTCGGCGTCATCGGCATATTTCAGGATATTCGGGACGGGGCGCGTATCGGTGCAGTAGGTCACGCTGAGACCGCGCCGCGGTGCGCCGAGCACCTGCGACTGATAATAGGTCACGCCGTCCAGCTCGACGGATTCCTGTTTTTGCAGCATGCCCCATGCGCGCATCGGGATACCTGCCGCCTTTGCACGCTCCGGATCAAACTTGCCGACACGCGGCAGATGCATCCGGAAGCCGTAGCACGGCAAAGTATGCGAAACGGCAAACGCCGTGATTTCCAGTCCTGCAAAATGCAGCGTCTGCACGGGCTCCGTCAGCTCGGTGTATTCCAGTTCAAAGGGCAGCTCGGGCGCGATGACGCGCAGTCCCTCGACAGTCCGCTGCAGACCGCGCGGTCCGCAGAGCATCAGCGGCTCGGTGCGGCCTTCCAGACCCATCGAGAGCAGCAGCCCCGGCAATCCGCTGATGTGGTCGGCGTGATAATGCGTGAACAGCAGCAGATCGACCTTCTGGACGGAGCGTCCTGCGCATTTCAGCGCGATCTGGGTACCCTCGCCGCAGTCGATCAGGACGCCGTGTCCCTCATTGCGGATGAGACAGCTCGTCAGCCAGCGGTTTTTCATCGGCATGGTACCGCCCGTGCCGAGCAATGCGATATCTAACACTTTGTATTTCTCCTATCGGTTACGTTTCATTTCTGTCGGCGCCGGTCATTTCATCCGGACACGCGACGTAGAGATCAATATCAATCTCGGTGCCGGTCTCCATGCAGAACCGCATGACCGCCGGCGACGGCGCGAGCATCGGTGTCGGCTCATCGTAGCGCACGAGCGGCACAACGATCAGCCAGAGCTTCGCGTCATAGGTCAGCTTGATTTTGCGCAGCAGATCGGCTTTTGTCAGCAGCGGGTCGATCGTCTGCATCATCTGGTTGGCGGTGTCGAGCCGGTGACTTTTCACCGTGCCGAAGCGCCAGCTTGCAAAGTCATACGGAACACCGTTGCTGCGGACATCCCCGATGCGCTGCACGCTCTCCGGTGCAAGCCGCAGATATTTCGTGATATCATCCGGATCAAAATTGCCCGTGATCCGGAAATAGGTCATGCACTGTGTCCGTTCCGCGTGATAGTACACGCGCTGCAACTCCATACCCTCCGGTAATTCAGCCATCTGCCTGCCCTCCGATTAGTGCGCGGATCTCCTGCTCAGCGGCACGGAGCTCCGCTTCAAATTCACGCGCCGAGATGCGCATGGCGCCGTTGCCCAGAATAATCAGCTGTTCCAGTGCATCCGAGGTCGCCACGCGGACACGGTTCTTCTTGATGAGCTGCTTCGAGACCCGCTCGATATAGGAATCGGCGGTCTCCGCTTCTTTTGTATACACAACACTGACACCGCCGTGCTGCTCGATCTCGGTGCCGTGCCCCTTGATTTTGTATGCATCAAACACGAGGATCACCTCGCATTTCCGGTATCCCTGATAATTCTGCAGCAGATTCAGCAGACGGTCGCGCGCATGCTCTAAGCTGTCCTTCGCGAGCGATTTCAGCGAATCCCATGCAAAGATGATGTTGTAGCCGTCCACGAGCAGATATTCCTTCTCCGGCGGCGCGGGCACCCTGATATTGCCCTCTGTCAGCTCGGCAGTCTTGTTGCGGCGCATCGTTTTCGGCTTGTCGCGGTTGATTTTGCCGTAGGTGCGCTCATAGATCGCCATGAGCTCCTCATCGCTCGCATCCGGCAGATCGCTGACGCGCGGGGTATATTCCGGCTGCATCTCCTCCTCGGGGAAGTCATAGCGATGCGGCAGAACCGCGGGCAGATGCATACAGAGCGGCACCTCCGCCCAGTTGACGAGATAGCCTGCGCCGTGCGAGCAAAACACCGAATCTGCGCTGTTTTCGAGATCGCTGTCTGCATCGTAGCCGATCAGCGCGATCACTTCCTCGGGATTATGACATCGCCGGTATCCGGAGACATTCAGCGAGAGCGCCCCCCTGCCCTTTGTATAGCTGAGCACCTCCGCCGTGTAATCATTGAGCGTTGCGACCGGTGCGCTTCCGGTGAGGACAGCCGTCTCGCCGAGAATCTCCGGCGGATCGAACTGCCCAGCGCGCTGCTGCAGATCGGTCATCGCACGCCCGACGCATTCCGACGGCAGCTCGAGCGTGAAATCATAGTAGGGCTCGAGCAGGATGCTCTCTGCGGAGCGAAGTCCCTGCCGGACAGCGCGGTAGGTCGCCTGCCGGAAATCGCCGCCCTCCGTGTGTTTCAGATGCGCCCTGCCGCTGACCAGCGTGATCTTCATGTCGGTGATCGGGCTGCCGGTCAGCACGCCGATATGTGTTTTTTCAAGCAGATGCGTCAGTATCAAACGCTGCCAGTTGCGGTCGAGCACATCCTCCGAGCAGCGTGTGCCGCATTGCAGACCGCTCCCCTCCGGCAGCGGTTCCATCAGCAGATGCACCTCCGCATAGTGGCGCAGCGGCTCATAATGTCCCACGCCCTCGACCGCCTCCGCAATCGTTTCGCGATAGGTCACGGCGCCGCTGTCAAAGGTGACGTCATAGCCGAAGCGCGCCGCAATCTGATTGGTCAGTACCTCAAGCTGCACCGCGCCCATGAGCTGCACAAAGATCGTGCGCGTGCGCGCATCCCACTCGACATGCAGCTGCGGATCCTCCGCCTCGAGCATCTGGAAATGCTGCATCGCCTCCTGCGGCTGGATCGTCTCCGGCAGCAGCACGCGGTAGCGCATGACCGGTGTCAGCATCGCCTCGCGCGTATCCCCGCAGCAGCCGAGCCCGCAGCCCGCATACGCCGCTGAAAGCCCCGTCACCGCACAGACAGCGCCCGGCTCCGCCTCATCCCCCGGCACATACTTCGCGCCGGAATAAAAGCGGATGCCCGTGACTTTTTCGGTATATTCATTGTGATCCGCGCCGGTATAGCGGATCTCATCGCGGTTGTGCAGCGTGCCGCCGCGAATCTTGAGATAGGTCAGGCGGTTGCCTTTTGCATCCGCAGAGATTTTGAACACATGCGCGCCGAATTCCGGCGTCCGCGGAGGCTCCTGCGTGTAGCCTGTCAGGATGTCCAGCAGCGACTCGACGCCTTTCAGGTCGCGCGCCGCGCCGAAGCACACCGGAAAGACCTGCCGCGCCGCGATCGCATCACGCAGCATCTCCTGCGGCAGTGTATCGGTCTCAAAATAGACGTTCATCAGGTTTTCGGTGCAGGCAGCGGCATGCTCGCAGAGGGTCTCATAGTCCGTATCAAACTGCACGCAGCTCTGCGACAGTCTGCCCTGTAATTCCTGCAACAGCGCTGTTTCCGTGCGGTCGGAAAGATCCATTTTGTTGACGAACAGGATCACCGGCACGCCGTACTGCTCCAGCAGGCGCCAGAGTGTCCGCGTGTGGCTCTGCACGCCGTCCGTGCCGCTGATGACAAGGACTGCGTAATCGAGCACCTGCATGGTGCGCTCGGTCTCCGCAGAAAAATCAACGTGACCGGGCGTATCAAGCAGCGTGAACACGGTCTCGCCGAGCGTCAGCGACGCCTGATGCGCAAACACCGTGATGCCGCGGCTGCGCTCGATATCATTTGTATCGAGCCACGAATCGCCGTGATCGACTCTGCCGCGTTTTTTGATCTCGCCGGTACGGAACAGCAGCGCTTCGGCAAGCGTTGTCTTTCCGGCATCGACATGCGCCATGATGCCGACGGTCAGTTGTTTCATCCTGTTCACCTCTTTGCGGGAATCCCCCGATTATTTCAGCAGACCTTCCTCGGTCGCGCGCCGGATCAGCTCCATCGCCAGATCGCCGAGCACCTTCGAGCCGTCATAGGTCGGCTGATTGCGCGCGATCACCTGCTCGTGCCGGATGCCGTTCTGCACCCATGTTTCGCCGTGCTTGCAATAGTTGAGCAGCAGCGGCTGCACACGGTCGAGCGAATTGGCAAAGCGTGCCTCCGGCGTGGACTGCGCTTCAAATTCATCCCAGAGGCGGCGCAGATACGTCCCCTGATCTTCGGGCAGCATCCCAAACAGCCGGTCTGCCGCCTTCTGCTCGCGTGCCGCCTTGGTCGTGTAGCCCTCGGTATCGTAAGCGTAGGTGTCGCCCGCGTCGATCTCGACAACATCGTGGATCAGCACGGTCGCGAGCACGGTTTTCAGATCAACCGGCTCATTTGCATACTCCGAGAGCACCAGCGCCAGCATCGCAAGATGCCACGCATGCTCGGCGTCATTTTCGGCGCGGTCCTCATGCAGCACGCGCGTCATCCGCCAGATATTTTTCATCTTGTCCATCTCGACAAGAAACTCAATTTGTTTGGTAAAGCGTTCTTTTTCCTGCTCGTTCATATATTGAACCCTCCGTTGACCGGCAGAATCTGTCCGGTGATGAACCTTGCGCGGTCTGAGGCCAGAAACGCAACCGCCTCCGCAATATCCTCCGGTTTTCCGATGCAGCCGAGCGGTGTTTCGTCCGCAAGCGCCTGCATGGTTTCCGCATCGTGCATGCGGTTCATGTCGGTATCAATCACGCCCGGCGAGACGCAGTTGACGCGGATGCCGGAAAGCCCGACCTCCTTCGCAAGCGCCTTTGTAAAGCCGATGACCGCCGCCTTTGCCGCGGAATAATGCACCTCGCAAGCCGCGCCGCATTCTCCCCAGACGGACGCCGTATTGACAATACACCCGCTGTGCTGATGCAGCATATGCGGCAGAACCTTCTTCGCCGTGTGCATCGTGCCGCCGAGGTTGACCGCGAACAGCCGCAGCGCATCCGCATCGGAAATCTCCTGATAGAGCCCCGTCAGCGCGATGCCGGCGTTATTGACGAGAACATCAATTCTGCCGTATCTGCGGATGATTTCGTCAATCATCATGTCGATCTGCGCAAAATCCCCGAGATCGGCACAGACCGCGCATCCGCCGGTTTCGGCAGCGATCTGCTCCGCCTGCTCCTTTGCATGGTGATAATGTACGATCACCGTATACCCTTCAGCGGCAAGTTTTTTTGCTGTCGCCGCACCAATGCCGCGTGATGCGCCTGTTACAAGTGCTATCATAGAACGCTCCGATCATTCATACTTGCTTTTTCCGGTATCATGTGGTATAATAGTCATGATATTCACGAAAGGATGTGATCCGTTTGGATCAGGGACTGCTCGACCGCATCAACGAGCTGGCACACAAGGCAAAGACCGTCGGGCTCAGTGAAGCTGAGCTTGCCGAGCGCGAGGTGCTCCGCAGACAGTACCGCGAGGCATTCCGCCGAAATCTCGTCGGCACGCTGGAACACACCGTCATTGTGGACAAGGACGGCAATGTGATCCGCCGTGTTGCAGATGCAAAAAAGGACAAATAACCGCAAATCATAAAAAGGAAAGCTGCCGCAGACAAGCGACAGCTTTTCCCTTACTTGCTCTTTATTTGGAACGGAACAGCTCCCGCATCATCATGGCGCCGCCTGCAAATGTCATTGCAAACATGGTAAAGAACATCCAGCCGTTCGAGGTCCTCCACTGAATGCTGACGCTCATCAGAATTGCCGCAATGACAATCACGATGCCGACACCGATAAACAGCCAGCCCCAGAGCTTGCGGTCCAGCAGGAACAGCAGTGCAATGCCGATCAGCAGCGGAATCATAATCGTGCCGTTCGGGATACTGATATTGCCGACGCGGAAGATCGAGCCGACACCCCACGAGCTTGTAATAATCAGGTTCTGGAAGATCATGTACATGCCCGCACCGAAAAGCAGCAGGCCGCCGAAAAATCGCAGCAGCTCATTGCCGTCTTTCGAGGACGAGCGCTCATTCCCGCCGCCGTCCATGCCGTTCAGGATCGAATCCATCTGGCGCTCAGGCTTCGTCTTTCTCGTTTCCTTTGCATGCTCGCGTTCTACTTCACTGTAGAGCTTTTCGAGTTCGGGATCAACGCCGTTTTTCTGCAGTTCACTCATGTCAATTTCCTTTCTCCAAAACAGTCGGGTCTTTTCACAACGGGTCGGATTCCCTGTACAGAATCTGCTGCGCTCCGGAAGAACCGGAACACAGATTCTGCCCACGGATGCTGCTGACCGGACTTGAACCGGTACGGTGTATCCACCGAGAGATTTTAAGTCTCTTGCGTCTGCCGATTTCGCCACAGCAGCGTCTGTATTATTATAGCATAATCCGGAAAAATTGTCAAGATAATTATGAAATATACATGAAGTATACAAGTATACATACGAGGACCTGCCTTCTGACAGGTCCTCATTGCGTGCAAATTCCCCGATCCCACCCGGGCGTCATTGAGAGCAAGGTGATAAATATGCAGTATACGGTGTTCCGCTGTGCAAAATGCAGAATGCGTTGTCACAAAACTAAGTGCCTTTCGGCGTGCGGACTATCACTCAGCCGCGGAGCTGCTCTCCACCTGATGCCCTGCCAAAATTATCAGCTTTCGCCGGTGCAGAGTTCAACCGTCCAGTTGAGCTCCTGCAGGCGCTCCTCGGTCAGGCGGATCTCCTTGCCGAGGGCATCAAGCTCCTTTTGCAGCTTGCGGACATTGACCGAGCTTTCAATCCGGATTTCGGTCTTGGAATAACGCGGCGCGAGATTGCTCGCCTCATCGAGAAACCCGCGCATAATCCGCATTTTCTGCATCAGTGCATCCCGATGCGAGATCAGCTCTGTGACGGTTTTCCCCTCGCTGACAGTCTGTGCATTGGTCAGGTTGATCTGTGTGACAAGCGTTTCCAGCTCTGCGACGGCCGCATCCAGCGCCGCCAGCAGATCGGTCGGTGCTTCGGCGGGCTTTTCGCCCTCCTGCACACGGGCATTGTTGTTGAGTCTCACCTGCAGCTCATTGATCTGAGTCTGCAGTTCGGCACGGCGCATCAGCGCAGCAGCAAGTTTCATCGCGTACTCCTTTCGTTATGCATCCCACGGTGCGGGCGAATCGGGATCGAGCACACCCGGCACCTTGAGGTCATAGCCGTTGACCTCGATCAGTGCGTCATCGAGCTCGATGACCATGCAGTGACGCCCGTTGATCTTATCGAGCCGCACCTTATCCTTCGCCTGATTCTTGACGTTGACAACGATCTCCGGCGTCTTGATGACAGTTTTCGGCGAGATCAGACGCTCAGGCTTGAGCGAAGTCTCGACATGCTCCTCAAAGACCTTTTCGGTATCGACGAGCTTCTCCTCCGGCACACCTGCCTCCGCGAGCATACGGTGCAGAATGCGTCCGGTGACTTCTGTCGGGGAATCGTCGGTCTTGTTTTTCGCGACGATCTCCGTCAGCTTCTCGTTGACGGCGGTGACCGTCTCATAGGTCAGATCATCGCCGAGCAGCGTGCCGAGCACCTCTTTCATGTCCGCCTGATCCTCCTCGACGGTCGCCTCGACATCGCACTCAAGGAACGCATCTATGAGCTTTTCGTTCGGTGTATTCGGCGTTTTGGTGTAATAGAGGACATGGTGGACATCGGTCGCACGATCCGTGAACACCGGATAGAAGAAGCCGTCCGCCGGCGCCTTGCTGATTACGGCATTCGGATTTTCCTGCCGCAGAATCTCATCGTCAAACTGATTGTAAACGAGCACGCCCTCGGTTTTCGCGATCGGGCAGAGTGCCGCAACGATGTAACGGAACACCTGATCTGTGAAGTCGGTCTCGAGCTCATCCATCTTGTTTTTGCGCGGCGGATTGTACTGGCAGTACGCGAGCAGCACAGCATAGGGCGCATCGGAATCAATCTGCTCTGCCATCGCGCCGAGGAACGCAAGGGCAACATCCTCCTGCTTCAGCTCGGACTGCAGCAGATTGGCAAGGCGCGTCTGTGCGCCGTCCTCGCCATAGGCATGGTTGCGGAACGGCAGCTCGGAGCTCTGCTTGCCGAGGTTGACGTTCAGTACCTTTTTCATCGTATCATAGAGGATCTGGCTTTCCGGCGACGGAATACTCGCTGCATTGCGGATATTGACGCCGCGGACATTGCGCTGACTGTCCACGAATGCCGTCAGCACGCGATCCATCGTGAAATATTTTGCTTCCGGATTAAAGTGGTTCCGGATCTCATTGAGTTCTTTACGGTTCATCGGGATTGTCTCCTGTTCTCTTTGTTCGGGTTGATAAACAAAAGGCAGCCGCCGGAGCAAGACCGGCGGCATATGCCATTACTGTGCAAAATGTGCCTTGAGCTTCTCCACAAGCTCGTCCGCACTGACACCGTGTACCATGCAGGCCTCCTCAAGAGACTCGCCGCGCGATGCGGGGCAGCCGAGGCAGTGCATGCCCATCTCGAGGAAAAACGGTGCGGTGGAAGGATCAGCGTCGAGAATATCGCCGATCACAGAATTCTTTGTAATTTCCATTGGAATCATCCTTTCAAATAAAGAGGGCGCAGCCGTGCCGCGCCCTGCTGGTTCAAATTACTGCTGGTTCTTGAGCTGTGCGTAGCACTCGCTGCAATAAACAGGGCGATCCTCACGCGGACGGAACGGAACCTGTGCTTCCTTACCGCAGTTTGCGCATGTAGCAGTGAAGTACTCACGCTCAGTCTTACCGGCATTCTTTCTTGCATCGCGGCATGCCTTGCACTTCTTCGGATCGTTTGCAAAGCCTTTCTCAGCATAAAACTCCTGCTCGCCGGCGGTGAATACGAACTCCTGTCCGCACTCGTTGCATACTAAGGTTCTGTCTTCGTACATTTGAATTATCCTCGATTCTTGAAATTTGGACCTCGACGGAATACCCCATCACTGTTGCTCATGTATCGCCTGCGGGCGATGCTCTGAAGCGAAATCGGGTTGCAGGTGAATTAACTTGCACGCGCTGGAAGAAATGCTGCCGGGCCATGGTTAATGTGGAGAAGATCGCCCGCTTCTCATTCGGGACAGCCTGCCGGACTGCACGGGCTGCTCACTCCGGTTCTGCGGAGCTGCCTGCCGCCGTAAAAGTTCTGCTCCATACGGCGCGGAGCTTGCGTCTTGCACGCTGAATCGCGTTATCGACGCTTTTGGACGGGATTGCAAGCTTTTCAGCGATTTCCTCATAGGAAAGCCCGCTGACCGAAAGCCAGAAAATCTCCCGCTCCTGTTTGCTGAGTACATCTGCAAGCCTTGCATAAAGCTCGGAAATGCGTTCTTTCTCAAAGAATGCCTGCTCGGGCGTATCCGCTTCGTCCGCCAGTGTATCCTGAATGCTGCTCTCGGGATCATCCAGAGAGACATCCGCAGAACCTGCCGAACGGGATGCCGTTCGCTCCATTCTTGAAACAGTACGCATCCGGTTCCGGATGCAGACAACCGCATAGGTACGGAATCCTGCCGCCTTTCCCTGCGCAAACGAAGTCACCGCAGCAAGCAGTCCGAGCATGCCCTCCTGCGCATAGTCCTCGGCATCCGCCGGATTACCGGCAAATGACCGTGCCATGCTGACTACCGTGGAACGGTAGCGCTCCAGAAGTATCTCAAACGCCTGCGGCTCATCCGCACAGAGGGAGACCAGTGCTTCATCCGGCATAGAGGTGAGCCTGTCAACAGAGAACGTGCCCATGCAGAAAAGCCTCCTCACGCAGAACAAGCACGGTGCCGCATTCCGCCGCACCTGTCAGATCCGCAGCATGCGCAGAACCGCACACCACAGAATATGACCTGATATCATGATAACCGAAAGCTGTCTATTTGTCAAGCGTTTCTACGCTCAGCGCACCGAAAACGGCAATATCAACAGCTTTCAACATGTGATATTCGGCAATTAAACCAAATCTCAGTCCGCCGCGAACTGACCTCGTCCGTCGCGGAACAGATTGCCGCCGTGAGAATCAATCGCGACGAGCAGCGGAAAGTCCTTCAGCTCCAGCCGCTTGACGGATTCACATCCGAGATCCTCATAGGCAATGACTTCACACTCGGTAATATGTGCCGCAGCAAGCGCGCCCGCGCCGCCGACCGCACAGAAATATACCGCATGGTTGCGCTCGATTGCATCGCAGACTTCCTGTGTCCGCTCACCCTTGCCGATCATCGCAAGGAGCCCTGAATCGAGCAGCATCGGGGCATAGGGATCCATTCTGCCGGAGGTTGTCGGACCGCACGCACCGATCGGGCGTCCCGGAGGCGCCGCCGTCGGACCTGCATAGTAGATCACGGCATCCTTGAGCGGAAACGGGAGCGCCTGCACACCGTCCGTGCGCATGGCTGCCGTCAGTCTCTTGTGTGCCGCATCGCGCGAGGTATAGACCGTTCCGGAGAGGATCACACGATCGCCGGCGTGCAGGAGCTGCTGCTCCCGCACGATTGCCGGCAGATCGGATACATTACAATGATATTCCATCAGTTCCAGCCGTTACCGTTTTCGCCGGCGCTCTCAGCGAGATCATCGAAGTTGAACTCGCTCTTGCCGACCTTCTCAAAGGACTTGGAAGCGACCTCATCGAAGCTCTCGAAGCTCGGGACATCGTCATCGTCGCCGACTGTGGAACGTGCCTCGGAAATGACATTCTTCGCCTCAGTCAGACGGCTGCCTGCCTGACCGGAGAGGTTCTCCAGTACAAGCGAAATCTCGTTGAACTTCTTGGAAACGCTGTCGATCTCACTGCGGAGCAGAGCGCGGACCGTTCTTGCAGTTTCGGTTGTAGTCTTGGTTCTGCGCTCAGCATCCTCGATCGAAGCGCGCACGGATTCCTCAGCATCTGCGACAGTTTTGATTGCCTGTGCATCTGCATCGTTGAGCTTCTTCTCCGCTTCTGCATTTGCATTGCTGATGGTCTCATCCGCCTGCTTGTTTGCATCTGCGATGGTCTGCTCAGCCTGTGCATTTGCGTCTGCGATGGTCTGCTCAGCCTGTGCGTTTGCATCTGCGATGGTCTTTGCAGCCTTCTCCTCGGCATCCTTCGTGATAGAAGCAGCCTTCTTGTTCGCCTCGGTTGCGACCTTCTTCGCAGTCATCTGTGCTTCCATAAAGAGTGCGCTCATATCGAAGCCGGTATCCGCACTGTTCTCTCTGAGATCCTGATTCTCCTGACGGAGCTGCTCGAGCTCGCGGTCCTTTTCAGCAAGGCTGCTGCTCTGCTCAGAGATGACAGCCTCATACTCAGCGAGCTTCTGGAGATCAGACTCGCTGGAAAGCCCTGCGGTCTCCTCGATCATTGCATTCTTGGTATCGAGCTCTGCGCGGAGCGACTCAAGCTCAGCTGCGGATTCGGCAGCCTTTGCCTCAAGCGACTCAATCGCTGCAGCGCTCTCGCTGATCTTTGCCTGATACTCTGCGATCTGGTTTGCGAGCTCCTCGGAGCCCTCACCGCCGCCGTTCAGAGCCTGTGCAGCCGCTGCCGCCAGATCCTGACGCAGAGATTCGTTATCCTCATTGAGGGTGGTCAGACGGCTTTCGAGCTCGGTGACCTTGTTGTTCAGTTCATTTGCTTCTTCCTGTGCAAGCAGTAGCTCAGCCTGTGCAGATGCGAGATCCGCCTTGGCGTCAGTCGCCTCCTGCTGTGCCTCGGCGAATGCCTCCTCGGAGACAACGCCTGCGCCGCTGCCGTCGATGACAGGACGGTTCTTCAGCTCATCCTGTGCAGCGCGAAGCTGATTCTTCGTTGTACCCAATTCGCCGCGGAGTCGGGAGAGTTCAGCTTCATATTCGGCTTTCAGTTCATCGGTAGCACCGCCGCCGGACTGCGCTTTTTTCTTCAGTTCATCGCGCTCTTCCTGCAAGGCATAAATCTGGGAATTCAATTCATCGACGTATGCTAAAACATCTTCCTTCACAAAACCGCCACCGATTTTCGTGGTTCTCAAAACATTTGGCTGATCCATAAGTACGCTCCAATCCTCCGCAAAAAAATGATATTGCACGGCTGCGGGATGCTCAAAACTGCCGTTGCCGGAACTGTTCGCGGATGCAGTTCCTCCTGTGGCAGCTGATCAACAGTATCCCACGAGTACATAATATATGATAACACATTTTCGCATTTTTTGCAAGCCGCTATATGTAGAAATATCCGGTTGTTTTTCGTGCAACTTCACCATATATCTTAGCCATTTTCCGGAACAATCGACAAAAACGAAACCATTTATGCCGATTTCAGGCGATTTTCGCATCTTTTGGAACTGTGCAGAAATCACTTCCCGATCCTGAGCGGAATATAAAAAAACAGACCGCCGAAGCAGTCTGTTTTGTGTGATCTTATTTCTTATCGAGGATCTTGAAGATCTCGGAGAGATCATCGTCATCGTCAAGGCGCGGAATCGCACCGGACGGACGCTGCTGTGCAGCCTTTCTCGGCTCGACGGATGCAAAGTTATCGACGAGCGGATTCTTGACCTCGATCGGCTCCTTCTTCTTCTTTTCAGCAGGCAGCGGGACATCGTCGATGGTGTCCGGCGTCTTGTCCTCATAGCCTGCAGCGATGACGGTGATAACCATCTCGTCGCTCATATCCTCCTTGAACGCGGTACCGAGGATGACTTCAACACCCGGTGCAGCGGTCTCGGTGATCTTCTGCGTTGCAGCATCGACCTCAGCAGAAAGCACATCCTCGCTCATGGCGATATTGATGAGCAGGCGCTTTGCACCGGCGATCGAGGTTTCGAGCAGCGGGCTGGAAATAACAGCAGAAGCAGCCTCGTCCGCCTTGTTCTTGCCTGCGCCGTGACCGATTGCCATATGTGCATAGCCGGCACCCTTCATGATCGTGGAGACATCCGCGAAGTCCAGGTTGATATAGCCGTCCTCAACGATCAGATCGGAGATCGACTTGACACCGGTTTTCAGCACATCATCCGCCATTGCAAAGCTCTGGCGCATGGTGAGCGGCTTATCAAGACCGACGAGCAGACGCTCATTCGGAATAATTACGAGGGAATCAACATATTTTTTCAGTGTCTCGATGCCGCGCTCAGCCTGTGCCATTTTCTGCTCACGCTCGAAAGCGAACGGCTTGGTGACAACTGCGACCGTCAGGATCCCGAGTTCCTGTGCGATCTGTGCAACGACGGGAGCTGCACCGGTACCGGTACCGCCGCCCATACCTGCGGTAATGAAGATCATGTCCGCACCCTTGAGTGCATTGCTGATCTCATCACGGTTTTCCTCTGCGGACTGTCTGCCGACCTCGGGGCGGTTGCCTGCGCCTCTGCCCTTTGTCAGCTTTGCGCCGATCTGGATTCTGGTCGGTGCCTTCGAGTTGAGCAGCGCCTTTGCATCGGTGTTCACCGCGATATACTCAATATTTTTCACATCTGCCTGTACCATGCAGTCCAGAGCATTTCCGCCGCCGCCGCCGACGCCGACGACCTTAATATTCACCTGCGGGTCAAATGAATCTTCATAAACAAAATCAGTCATCAAAGTTCCTCCATTTCGACAGCCCAAGGTTCCGCTCGGGAGAGCCGCCTACAAACATATAGTTATTTTATCACAGTTTCGATGTGAATGCAAGCGGATTTTTTCATTTTGCGCAACTTTGTGCAATTTAACGAATAAATTGTTTGAATATTATGTCATTCTATGGCAGTTGACGTGGTTGTAGTTGTTGTTTCGGCGATTTGCGGCGCAGTCTCCGTAATCATGCTGAGCCACGAAGGTGCAGTAACCGGATTTTCGATTGTTTCCAGCGGCAGAACGGAGATCTGTTTGTTGCCGATCATCGTCAGTTTGTAGTTTTTATTCGCATTCAGATGATTGAGCTTTTCAAACACATTGAGCGCTAATCGAAACTTGTAAACTGCATCGCTGCTGTTGCCCATATGGAACACGGCGTTGCTGCCGATGTAAACCAGAATATCACTCTGATCCGCCATATCCAGCGACCAGATGCGCGGATCGCCGCACTCGGAGACCGCGGCGGTCAGGGTCTTGAGGATGTTGTCGCGCTTCTCGTCCTCGGAGCGCAGCACCATGCCGATGGAGCCCTCCGCCGGATTGTAGCCGGAGATAATCAGCAGCCCCGGATACGGATCCTCCTTGAGTTCCTCGAGCACACGGTTCGAGGAGCTGACCAGCAGATAGCCGTAGCTCTGCGTGATATTCGCAACCGGCACTGCCCGCTCAACCTTGATTTCGACCGTAGACGGGAACTGCCGCGTCACCGTGACTTTCTCCGCATACACAACATTTGCGCGGACACGTTCCGCTGCGATATTCGTATCCAGCCGCACGAGATTATCGTGATATTTGATCTGGCTCAGCGCCACGATCTGCTCGTCCGGCGTATCGGTTTCATTGATGACCACAATATCCTTGATATTGAAGAACAGCGTCATCGAAAGCGCTGCCGCAAGCCCGATCACCAGTACAATGACCAGCAGAATATAGGCTCTGTGGCCGCGTGTCCGGCGGCGGCGGCGTTTGCTGCTGCGCTGCCGTTTGACACTCTGCTTGACGACGTCCTGCATCCGTTCTCACTCCTCTCTCCGACTTCTGAGACAATATTGCCCTGTTGAACGTGGAAAAATGCCGTAACGTATCAACGTGGATTTTCCCACAAGTTCAACAGAGTTTTCAACACTATAACCCTGCAACCACGCGGAAACCGGCGGTTTTCCCCCGCCTTCCGGATAGTTTTGCACTTTTTCAACCAAGTTTTCAACAAAATTCAGGGCTTCACACCCGAAAAGCTGCGCTCCAAGGCTGAAAACGCTTTGCGCTCGGTTGCGATGCCGAGACTGTTGAAAGTCTCTGCAAAATGTTCATATCCGCGGTCCAGATGCTGCAGACCGGAAAGATATGTGATGCCCTCCGCACCTGCCGCCGCAGCTGCCAGTGCCGCACCGCCTCTGAGATCCATCGCTTCGACGGATGCACCGTGCAGCTTCGGGACGCCAGTCACAACCGCAGTTCTGCCTGATACGCGGATATCTGCGCCCATTCTTGCCAGCTCGCCCATGTGCTTGAACCGGTTTTCAAAGATCGTTTCCTCCAGCATGCTCGTGCCCTTTGCCGTGCAGAGCACCGCCGAGATCAATGCCTGCGCATCGGTCGGGAAGCCCGGATACGGCATCGTGCGTATGTAGCTGATGCTTTTGAGCGGTCCGGTGCGGTCTAAAAAGATGCGGTCGCCGCAGACGCCGATCCGGCAGCCTGCCTGCTCCAGCAGATCCAGACAGCTTTTCATATCCTGCGGAGCTGCATCGCGCAGACAGATTTCGCCGCCTGCCGCCGCACCTGCGCAGAGATAGGTCATCGCGGCAATGCGGTCTGCCATGACGCGGTATTCCGTGCCGTGCAGATGCTTTCCGCCGCGGATCACAACGGTATGCGTTCCGGCGCCCTGAATCTCCGCGCCGCACTGATTGAGAAAGCCAGCGAGATCGGTAATCTCGGGCTCACAGGCGGCATTTGTCAGGACGGTCTCACCCTCTGCACAGACGGCTGCCATCAGGACATTCTCCGTCACCCCGACAGACGGGATCGGCAGATGAATCCTTGCGCCGGTGAGCTTCTCCGCGGAGCAGAACATTCTGCCTGCCCCCTCGCGGATCCGCACGCCCATTGCGCGCATCGCATCCAGATGCAGATTGATCGGGCGCGGACCGAGCTCACAGCCGCCGGGCATGGTCAGCGTGCAGCGCTTCATGCTGCCGAGAATCGGTCCCAGAAACATGATGGACGAGCGCATCGCGCGCATATCCTCATCCGGAATCTCATAGACCTCCGCCGATTCCCGAACGATCCGGACAGTATTGCCCTCCGCCGTCGAACGGCATCCGAGCCGGTTCAGGATCCGGCATGCCGCATAGACATCCGAGAGCTGCGGCACATTTGTCAGGACGGTCTCGCCGCCGCAGAGCAGTGCAGCCGCCATCAGCGGGAGTGCGCTGTTCTTCGCGCCCTGTACGGAAATCTCACCGTGCAGCGGTCTGCCGCCGGTTATTTTCAGATACTCCTCTGTCATATTGCATCACCTCAAACGTAAAGGGCGGTATCCGCCGTTTGTCTTTAGCGTATGCTGATTTTGCCGATTCTGTGAATCCGCGCAAAATCCGTTCTCTCTTTATTTTTGACGAATGTCCTTGATCGCATTCCAGATGCGGTCATTCGTATCGGTCAGGAACAGCTTACCCGCGCGCTGATGCATCGCGAGCCGCTTTTCCGGATCGTTGTAAAGCGCTTCGATATGCTGCTTCATCAGGTCGATGGTTAGGTCTTTCTGTTCAATGACAACCGCAGCACCCGCCTTCCCCAGCACCATTGCATTGTAATACTGGTGGTTTTCTGCCGCCGCCGGATACGGAATCAGGATCGACGCTCTGCCGACTGCCTCGAGTTCGCTCAGCGTCGATGCACCGGCTCTGCTGATGACAAGATCCGCTGCCGCAAGACAGATATCCATATCGTGGATGTACTCGGTCACGCGCATCCGCGGATCATCTGCGATGCCGCGCTTTTTGAGCTCATCCGGCATGGTGTCCCTGCCGTGCTTGCCGTAGGCGTGAATATGGTTGATCTGCATATCGGATTCGAGATGCCACTGCATCAGCTCCGGCATCATATCATTGAGACATTTTGCGCCCTGACTGCCGCCGAATGATACAATCAGCATGCCCTCGCGGTATCCGAGCTGACGGCGTGCCTGCTCTCTGTCCACCTTGGTCATGCCGCCGCGGACGGGCAGTCCGGTCATGACGGTGTTTGTGCCTGCGGGGAAGTATTTTTTTGCCTCCTCAAAGGTCATCATGACAGCCTTTGCCTTTTTGGCAAGGAGCTTGTTCGTCACGCCGGGAAATGCGTTCTGCTCATGCACCGCCGTCGGGATGCCGAGCTGCTGTGCGGCACGGATCACCGGTCCGGATGCATAGCCGCCGGTGCCGATTGCCAGACACGGCTGGAATTCGCGGACGATTTTGCGGGCATGTCCGCCTGCCGTCATCAGGTAGCGGACGGCTTTCAGATTCCGTTTGATGTTCTCGGGGCTCAGGCTCCGCTGAAATCCGGCGGATTCGACAAATTCCATGCGGTAACCGGCAGCGGGCACGAGGGTCGCCTCCATGCCGTCCGGTGTGCCGACAAACAGAAATTCCGCCTCCGGATCATGTTCTGCAATGATGCCTGCAATGGCAAGTCCGGGGTTGATGTGTCCGCCCGTACCGCCGCAGGAAATCAGATATCTCATATTGGTCTCCAGTCTTTCGGTTCACAGCCTACGCTGTGTGGATTTATGTTCCTGTATCTCAAAGATGGATGTACGTCCCGTACGCCTCCGCGATCAGCGGCGTGTGCTGCGGGATTGTTTTATGCGCTGCAATCAGCGCCTTGTATTCATCAGTTGTTACCCAGCGGAACGCATCGGTTTCGCCCTCCTGCATCCGGAGCTGTGCATCCTGCACATCGCGGCGGAGCAGGAAAAATGTGTGGATATAACCCGTTCTGTGAAAGACGCCGCAGGGAATCAGGTCGGATTCCGCTGCACGGATGCCGGTCTCCTCAAAGAGCTCGCGGACCGCGCCTTCGACCGCCCGTTCGCCGGACTGCACGCATCCGCCGGTGATCTCCCATCTGCCGGAATACTTCTTCGGGAATGCGCGCCTTGTCATCAGGAATCTGCCGTCGCTGCGCAGCGTCATGACCGCGGTCAGCATCAGATTCGTCCCTGCCGGCACGGGATTCCCGCGCAGAACCGTCCCAAGGATTCTTGTGCCGGTATCATCATATAAATCGAGCAGCTCTGTCATCGGCACACCCCTTTCGTCCGTTCTGAAATCAGTCGAGCTTTGCCTGTCTGGAAATATTGAGCAGCACGCCCATTTCGGCAAGCTGCATCATCAGTGCCGTGCCGCCGTATGAGAAGAACGGCAGCGAGATGCCTGTCGGCGGAATCGCCTTTGTGACAACGGCGATATTCAGCAGCGCCTGCAGTCCGATGTGCATAGTAAAACCGACTGCAATCAGCATGCCGAATTTGTCCTTCGCCTTTGCCGCGATATAGAAGCCGCGGAAGATCAGCAGGCAGAACAGCAGGATCACCGTCACTGCACCGACAAAGCCGAACTCCTCGCAGAGGATTGCAAATACATAGTCATTCTGTGCTTCCGGCAGATACTGATACTTCTGCCGCGATGCGCCGAGTCCGAGACCGAACATGCCGCCCGAGCCGATTGCAATGAGCGACTGACAGGTCTGCCATGTCTGATCCTGCATATACTCCGGATCAAACGGATCGAGATACGAGAGGATTCTGTCCTCGAAATAGTCAAAGCCCTTGCTGTGCATCAGATAGAGAATGATGACCGTCAGCGCGAGCACACCGACGATAATCAGAATGCCGAAATGCAGCGGTCTTGCGCCGCCGACGAACACCAGCGTCACGGCAAGTGTCGCGATGATCAGCGTACCGGAGACATGCGGTTCCAGCATCATCAGTCCGGCGACAACTCCGAGCATCACCATGTAGGGCACGATGCCGTAGAGAAATGTCTGCATGCGGTGATCGTTGCGGACAATCAGTGTTGCAAAAAACAGGACAATCGCGATCTTCATCAGCTCCGAGGGCTGGAAGGTCAGTCCGCCCGCACCGCCGATCGCAATCCAGCGGCGGGCGAATGTGCCCTGCTTGGAACCGATGCCCGGTATCAGCACCAGAATCAGCATGATCAGTGCCGTGCCGAACGCCGTGCCCGAAACCCACAGCTTCTCAAAAAACTGATAAGGCACAATACTCAGGATAAACATTGCCGCAAGTCCGAGACCTGCGAAAATCAGCTGACGGGTTGCGTAATAGGTACCGCTCAGACCGTCCTCAATCGCTGCCGGATAGGATGCGGAAAACATCATCAGGATGCCGATGACCAGCAGCGCAATGACCGTTCCCAGCAGTACACCGTCCAGGTCATTGTTCACGAGACGCCGTCCTCTGCCGGCGGGACGCACGCGCGTTTTGGTGCGCGCACCGGATTGTTTTGCCGAAGCAGACGCCATGTTTCAATCAGCTCCTTTTCTGAAGATACGCTTACAGACGGGTCAGTGCGGCAAGAACGCCGAAGACCAGCCCGAACAGCGAGAATACGATCACGATTTTGTACTCGCTCCACTTGCAGAGCTCAAAGTGATGGTGGATCGGGGACATTTTGAAGATGCGGCGTCCCTCACCGTATTTTTTTCTGGTGTACTTGAAATAGAGTGTCTGAATGACAACGCTCAGTGCATCGAGGACATAGACAATGCCGACGATCACGAGCAGCAGATGCATTCTGCATGCAACGCCGAGTGCGGCAAATGCGCCGCCGAGATACATCGAACCGGTATCGCCCATGAAGCACTTTGCCGGATGCAGATTCCAGACAAGGAATCCGATGCAGCCGCCCGCAATCGTGATTGCGTAGAGCGAGAGTTCCAGTTCATCGAAGGATGCGCAGAGAATGGTCATGACGAGCATCGAGACAACCGTCACCGAGCCGCAGAGTCCGTCGATGCCGTCCGTGAGGTTGACCGCGTTGATCATGTAGATCATGAAAAGCAGCATAATCGGATAATAGAGAATGCCGAAGTTCAGCTTGACAAACAGCAGGTCGATTGTTGTTTCGTGATCGCCCAGCGCATACATTATTGCCAGAAATGCACTGCAAAATACGATCTGGAACAGAATTTTCTGCTTCGGATTCAGTCCTTCGTTGCGCTTCTTGACCGCCTTGATGAAATCATCGGTGAAGCCGCATGCGCCGGAATAGAACAGCGCAAACAGCATGACCGTCAGCAGGCGGAGTGCATGTGTTGTGGTTGCGGCATCGGTCAGATCGGGTCCGCCGCGGAACCGCCAGACCGCATAGCCGAGAATCGTTGCAATGACGCTGCCGGCAATGAACAGGAATCCGCCCATGATCGGCGTGCCCTGCTTGGATTTGTGCCACGCCGGACCTTCCTCCAGAATGGTCTGTCCGAAGTGAATGCGGCGCAGAAACGGAATCAGCACAAAACCGCCGAGTGCTGCGATGATCGCCGATGTCAGCGCGGCACATAAAGTCAACCAGATAGGCATAAAACCGGAACCTCCGAATATATTGAAATCTTACAGTTTTTCCGCAAAGATGCGCTTTGCCGCATCCGCGACCAGCTCGCGTTCATCCATATGCAGATGCACACCGCCGGCAATGATCTGATAATCCTCATGTCCCTTGCCTGCCAGCAGCACGACATCGCCGGTCTTTGCCTGCTTCATTGCAAGGTAGATCGCCTCGGCTCTGTCGGGCTCTGTCTGATACGGAACATTGGTATCCTTGAGTCCTTCGAGAATATCGTGAATAATCGCAAGCGGATCCTCGTCACGCGGATTATCCGAAGTAACCATGACAAAATCAGCAAGATTTGCAGCCGCGCGCGCCATTTTCGGGCGCTTTGCCGCATCGCGGTTGCCGCCGCAGCCAAAGACCGCGATCAGCCGCCCGACCGTGCATTCACGCAGGCTTGCGAGTGTTTTTTCCAGTGCATCCGGTGTGTGTGCGTAATCGCAGATCACCGTGAAATCCAGTGCCGTCGGGATGACCTCGCATCTGCCGCGGACACCGGTGTAATCGAGCAGCAGGTCGTTCATCACATCCATCGGGATGCCGATTCTTCTGCCGACTGCGATTGCCGCGACCGCATTGCTGACATTGAACATGCCGGTCATGCGCATCGACATCGGAATGTTCTCGCCGTGCAGATGCAAGGTGAACTTTGTGCCCTCGGTGCTCAGCGAAATATCATCCGCCATTGCATCGAAGCTGTCCGCATCATTCTGCCGGATGCCGTAGGTCATTTTCTCGCAGGTGATTTCCTGATAAAGGCGCTTGCCGTAGTCATCGTTGCCGTTGACAATCGCATAATCGCAGATGTCAAAGAGCATGCGCTTTGCAAGATAGTAATTCTCCATCGTGCCGTGAACATCGAGGTGATCCTGCGTCAGATTCGTGAACACAGCCGCGTCGAAATGTGTCGGGCCGATGCGGTGCTGCTCCAGACCGAAGGACGAGACCTCCATGACAACCGTCTTGATCTTTGCCTCAACCATTTTGGCGAGCAGTGCAAAATATGCATCGGTCAGCGGTGTGGTATTCGGCGAAGGCAGAATCTCATCGCCGATCTCATACTGCACCGTGCCGATCAGACCGACACGCTGACCGGTCTTTTTCAGCATCTCCTTGATGAGTGTTGCGGTTGTGGTCTTGCCGTTCGTGCCGGTCACGCCGATGAACCGCATTTTCCGCTCCGGATGACCGTACCACGCGGCGCAGAGATCGCCGTAGGTGCGGCGGGTATTCGCAACGGTGATTTCGCGGTCGCCGAGCCCGAGCGGGCGCTCCGTGATGACCAGAACGGCGCCCTTTTCCAGCATGGCAGCTGCGGCATCGTGCCCGTCATATTTTGCGCCGCGGATCGCGACAAAGACCATATTCGGTTTCAGTGCGCGGGTATCGTCCGTGACGCCCGTCACCTCGGTATCCGCAAGACCTGTTTTCAGGTTTTCGAGTAAAGTATGCAGTTTCATGATGTTCTCCGTTCCCCTGCTGCGCAGATTGCGCGCAGTCCGTTTGTAGAAAGCTCAGATTCCTTTTGCAGTTGCCCCGCCGGACGGCTCAGAAGGAGACCGTCCGGCAGGAACGAAAGGATTGAGCGTAGATAGCTTGATTATCCGGCGTCCTCATCGTGACCGACATCGAGTGTGATGACCGACCACGGTTCGACGGTGCTGCCGGCAGGCTGACTCTGCAGCAGAACAATCGCATCCTGATGCAGCGAGCCCTTGGAAACATAATTGAGTTTTGCCTCCGTGAGGATTTCATTCGCCTGCGCAAGCGTGCAGTTGATAACTGAAGGAACCGTCACAGGCTCCGGTGTTGTTTTATTGGTATAGAGCACAACCGTGCCGCCCTTTGCGACCGGCGTACCGGTGATCGGCATCTGTGTGAGGACGGTGGAACCGTCGCCGACGATCTCGTAATTGAGACCGATATCCTCGAGCTTTTCGATCGCATCCGCCGTCGGGGTGTCGATCAGCAGCGGGACGCTGACGTCCTTGTGTGCCTCCTCCTCCGCGGAATACTCCGGATAAATGCCGAGATACGGCAGCGCCTTTTCGAGTACGCGGCGCGAATACGGCACGACAACCGTGGCGCCGTAATAGGTGATGTTCTTGTTCGGTTCATCTGCCATGATCAGCAGCACGATCTCCGGATCATCTGCCGGTGCAAAGCAGCAGTACGAAGCATCATACTCCGCATCCGCCGCATTGATCATGCCCTGCAGCTTCTGGGATGTACCGGATTTACCGCCGATCTTATAGCCCTTGATGTAAGCGTTGCCGCCGTGGTTGAAGTCAACAACGAACTGCAGTGCGCGGCGCATTTCCGCCGAGGTCTCCTCAGAGATTACCTGACGGCGCACGGTTTTGTCATGTGAAAGCACAACATTTCCCGCCTGATCGACAACCTTGCTGACCACATACGGCTCCAGCAGGTAGCCGCCGTTGACAACCGCAGCATAGCCTGTGACCATTTCGATCGGTGTCAGGGAGTTGCGCTGACCGAAGGAGCTTGCCGCAAGGTCAACAGGTCCCATAGAATCCAGATTGGAAATGGACTTTGTTTCAGCCGGCAGGTCAATGCCGGTGCGGTCTTCGAGACCGAATGACCGGAAATACTGACAGAACATGGTTCTGCCGAGCGTCTGACCGATCGAGATAAACGCCGGGTTGCAGGAGTTTTTCATGATCATTTCAAAGGACTGCGCGCCGTGAACGCCGGTACATTTGATCGGCGGCTCGCCCTCATACGGAATAATGGAGCCGGTACAGGTATAGCTGTAATTGTAATAGTCAATCACATTTTCTTCGAGACCTGCACTTGCTGTAAAGACCTTGAAAACCGAACCCGGAATATAGGTCTCGGCGATGCATTTGTTGCGCCACTGCCGCTCCCGCGCCGCTTTGAGCGCTTCCGTCTTTTCCTCGTCATTGCGGATTTTGCGGATTTCGGAAGCAATCGACTTGTCATAAATCTCATAAGGCTCATTCGCATCAAAACCGCCGACGCTCGCCATTGCAAGCACCGCGCCGGTCTTTGCATTGAGCATTACGCCGCATCCGCGCTCCGCGACCTGAAACTGACTGACCATCTCGGTGAGTTCGCTCTCGAGATAGGTCTGCAGCGTCATGTCAATCGTGAGGTAGACATCGTCGCCGTCCTGCGCCGGATAGGTTTTGGAATAGCGGTAGGGCATATCGTTTCCGTTTGCATCGCGCGCCGTAACATTGCGTCCGTCCACGCCGGAAAGATATTCATCATAATATTTCTCGACACCGTAGAAGCCGTGACCGTCATTGTTCGTGAATCCGATGACAGATGCCGCAAGCTCATTCTGCGGGTAGTAGCGCTTGGTATCGGACTGCCGGCTGATCGAGGAAATCGCGATCTTGCGCGCGCTGCCCGGCACGCGGATATCGCTGATGTACTCGATGATGCGGTCGGCGCGGCTCTTTTCCACCTGATTTTTCAGGACAACATAGTTGCTGTCCTTATCAAACGCCTCATTGATTTTGGATTCCGGCTCCTCGAGGATTTCCGCAAGATACGTGACAAGCTGCTCGCGGATCACAGCCGGATCGACAACGTCCGCCTTTGCACCGCTGTCGCCCTGCTTTTTCTGTGCCGCTTCGGTCAGCTCAGCATTGCGCTTCTCAACGAGTTCCATTTCCTTGCGGAACAGACCCGGATCGAGGAAGATTTTATAGACCGTCGCGCTTTGTGCAACAACCGCTTCATTCGCATCATAGATTGTGCCGCGCGCCGCCGGAATCGTGATCGTTCCGAACTGACGGGAATTCGCCATATCTGTATATTTATCATGCTCCACCAGCATGATCTTCGCGAGGTTTGCGATCAGTCCCGCCGCCGCCAGAAGCACGATTGTCTGAATGACAACATTCGTGCGGACCTTCATGCTGGTAGACGGTCCCTTGGAGCGGTAGCCGCGCTTCCAGACCTGCTTTTTCGAGGCTTTGATCTTTCCCCGCGGATGCTTTTCAGTTTGATCCGGCATTCCTCTCACTCCTTTCCGGATTCTGCGGCTGCTCCGCCAAAAAAGCAGGCGGAGCGCATACGCCGCTCCGCCTTGATCATCACAGGTGAACAGCAAACCGCACCGGCACCCCATAAGCCGTTCCGCGGCAATGCCGCAGATCGCGGATCTGTATGCAGAGGATCTGGTTGCATACAGCCTGCTCGCCTGTTTATCGCATTACAGTGCGGAGCTTTCAGCGGACCGAATGTCCGCCGCTGCCCGATGCAGAATGTTTGTCGCTTCTACATCCGTCGGCATTGCTGCTCCGTTTCCTTTGTTCTACACATCTTGAATCTGACCTGCATATCATATATCTCTATGCAAGCTCCGCCGCAGCAGCAGTACCTGCTATGGCGTTACATTTTATATCTATGTTATTTGCCCCGCAAAAATTCCCAGATGCTGACGAGGTAATCATTGACCGTGACGAAGAAGTTGTCTTCCGGCTCAGAGACCGTGACCTCGTCCTCAGTCTGCAGCTGAATGTACTCAATCTGTGACTGATTCAGCGGCCGGAGTCCGAGCTCGTCCTCTGCATATTCCTCGATTTTTTTGACGGTGAGCTTGCCTTCCATCTCAGATCTCATGCTGATATTTCTGGCAGTCAGGTCGTCATATTCCGCCTGCAGGGCTGCGATTTTTGTGTACACCTCATTCGTCTGCACACGGCCGTATATCACCGTGCCGATCAGAATGCCCGTGAGGATACCGAGTGTCACGGCGCCGCCCGTTGTGATCCTGTTCGGATGCTCGGAGGTTCCGTTGTTTGCGGTGCCCGTATAGCGGGAGCCCTGGGATGTTCGCGATTTGGATTCGGTTTGCTGTTTTGTGTTCTTTTTCTTTTTTGATTTGGCCTCAGACTGATCCTTTGTGTCCGGGATATCGACGTCGATATCGGAGTCAGCGGTCATCGGAGCAGTCAGGGGTTCCGCCTGTTTGGAAGTCTTTTTCCTGTGTTCCGGTTCAGGCGGAGGAGCAGGCGCTTCGGCTCCGCCGGTTGCCGCCTGACGGCGGTTCTCCTCCGAGAGGGCGCTTCGGCTCTCCCGTTCTTCACGGATCCTTGCCTGTTCACGAGATCGGCGTTCCGCCTCAGTGAGCTTCCGCTCCTTCGGCTCAGCCTGTTTGGATTTGCGTTTCTTGCGGCTTTTGGCAGCCTTACTCATTGCAAGATTCCGCAGCGACATCTGCCGGCGCTCCTCAGAGCTCAGGCTCTCCTCTCCGGAGAATGACGCAGCGAATTCGGAAAAATGCGTCACGAAGTCTTCTGCCACCGAGGTCACCTCCCATGGCATTTGCTGTGCGCCGCGCCGACCGGCTGGTTTGTTATGTTTCTCAGCCGGTCATTGCAGCATAAAGGTCACACTCGTTTTGTGTTGTTCTGCTTATATCAAATTCCCGCATCGGTGCGGAAATCCGGTCTTTCGTTCGTTAGTTGGTTGTGTCTTCCGTTTCCTTTGCTGTTTGTGCGGAGATTGCTGCCGCACGGTTTCAGAGTTTCTCGATGCTGCGCAGCTTCGCACTGTGGGATCTTGGATTGCGTGCAAGCTCCTCAGCGGTGGCTGTCAGCGGTTTGCGGTGCAGGAGTCTGCCTTCGGGTTTGTGTCCGCATACGCAGACAGGAAACTCCGGCGGACAGATACATCCGGTACACCATTTTGCGAAAGCCTGCTTGACGATTCTGTCCTCCAGACTGTGAAACGTCAGAATCACAAGTCTGCCGCCCGGTTTGAGCGAGGCAAACGCCGTATCCAGCGCCGCCGTCAGACAGTTCAGTTCATCGTTCACAGCAATGCGGATCGCCTGAAACGTCTTTTTGCAGGGGTTCTTTTCGCGTCTCATTTTTGCCGGTACGCCTTTTTTAATCAGCTCGGCAAGTTCGGTTGTTGTCTCGATCGGTTTGATCGCTCTCGCTGCGACGATCTGTGCAGCGATCTGCCTGGAAAATTTTTCTTCTCCGTAACGAAAGATAATATCACTGAGCTCCCGTTCCGTCAGCGTATTCACCAGATCGGCGGCTGTCCGTCCCGTCTGTGACATGCGCATGTCGAGCGGTGCATCCTGATGATAGGAAAAGCCCCGTGACCCTTCGTCCAGCTCATGGCTGCTGACTCCGAGATCGAGCAGAATACCGTCTGCTTTTGTTTGATGCTCTGCCAGTACCTTCCCCAGCTCCGTGAAGTTCGCGTGTACGATTACCGCCGGCATTCCGGCGAGCCGCACAGTCGCCTCCGCGATTGCATCCGGATCCTGATCCATCGCATACAACTGTCCGCCGCACACGAGCCGTTCCGCAATCGCAAACGAATGATTCGCTCCGCCGCAGGTGCCGTCCAGATACACACCATCGGGCTTGATATTCAGGTCGCTGAGTACCTCCTCCAGCATGACAGGCACATGATACACTCTGTGATCAATCATATCTTATGCCTCTTCCTCTGCTGCCATCTTCGCACGCTTTGCAGCGTCCTTCCGGGCACGTTTGATTGCCTTCAGGCGGGCGCGTTCCTCCTCATACGCCTGCAGTCTGTCCGCATCCCAGATCTCGGCATATTCGCCGATACCGATAATCACCACGGCTCCCTTGAGGCCTGCATACTCGATGAGTTCCTTGTTGAGCGTGATGCGGTTGTTTTTATCCGGAGTGGGATTCTGCGTAGCGCCTGCGAAGTCGCGGCATGCGTCCTCAATTTCTTCGCGGTCCTCGCCCTCTTCGATACACTCAGCTTCAATGCGCTTGAGCTCGTTCTCATAGCCCTCCTTCGAGCGCATAATGAGGTAGCCTCTGCTGCGCTGATCGGGAGAGATGTAAAGAATGTCGCCGATTGCATTTCGGTAGGTGACAGGGTAACTGATGCGGTTGCGCTGATCCAGCTGGACAGTCTGCCTTCCTGACATGCAAGTCTGCCCCATGGTTCAGCGCCTCCTTTCGCGATTGCGGCAGGAGACACCCCTGAACCGGCTCCGGAGAATACAAAGCCGCCTGATTATATTTTTCTGCATCAGGCGTTCACTTTGTATGCTTCGGAGCATCGGTAACCAGCGGACGGTACCGTCGCCCTGCTGCCTTCTTACTTTTGTTCCACACGTTTTGTTTTTGTAGATTTCGGGAGCCGGCATTCTTTTCGGGTACTTTCCGGGAGGCTCAACTGCCTTTTAGTCCCATCGAGTGTATCCGGACTGCCTTTTACTCCCTGAGGATATTATATACCATCTTGAAAATAAAGTCAATAGCGATTTCGGAAGAATTCTCCGTTCCGCCCGTGAAAATCCGCCTTCACGAAAAATGAAACAAGTGTTTTGTTCAATCTGTCAAGCACGTATTTACGTGATTTTCGAGGATTCGCTTCAAAAAACTTCGCGTGCGAAAGTGAAATCGCGTCCGGATTTCCGGAGGACGCATTTTTGCCGCACCTGCGCCGAAAACGGTTTTTCCGTCAAATTTGTTTATGATAAAATACACCAGATTATGCATGTAAACGCAGTTCGTTTTTCGTCGATTCGCCGAAATTTCAAACAGGTTTTGTCCGGCAGGATGTCAAACAACATCCTGTGCAAAGTTCCGAAATCGAACACAAGATATTGTGTTTCGTCAGCGAAAGCACATTTCCGCCCCTAAATATGCGGGGCGGGCACCGCGCAGGGCGCGGCTCCATATTGCTAAAGGTCTTTTTTGTGTTTGCTTTCTTCATCGTGTGTTTATGAATCAATCACAGTGGGCTGTGCCCGCCTCCATATTGCGACCCCCCATATAAACGAAGCCGCCCTCTCCTGCCCCTTTGCCCCACATTATTTTTTCGGCAAACCACTTATAAAAAGAGCTTACGGGCACCGCACAGGGCGTGGGTGGGCAGCAATGGGCACCGCGCAGGGCGCGGCTCCAATATGCTAAAGGTCTTTTTTGTGTTTGCCGTCTTCATCATGTGTTTATGGATCAATCACAGCGGGCTGTGCCCGCGTCTATTTTGCGAAAGCTCCGTACAAACGAAGCCGCCCTCTCCTGCCCCTTTGCCCCACATGGTTTTGCGGCAAATCGCTTTTATTTGCGGCTAGCTGCTTATAAAAGCGCCTATGGGCAGCAAAAGGCAGCAGATTTCGCCTATTCTCCCACTCGTGGCAGTCATATCACTATAAAGATTGCTGCCGGTACTCCATGGGCAGCAATGGGCACCGCGCAGGGCGCGGCTCCAATATGCTAAAGGTCTTTTTTGTGTTTGCTTTCTTCATCGTGTGTTTATGAATCAATCACAGTGGGCTGTGCCCGCCTCCATATTGCGAAAGCTCCGTACTAGCGAAGCCGCCCTCTCCTGCCCCTTCACCCCGGTAAAGCAACGTGTTTTCCCTCTATGTGAACCCACGCAGCCCCCTGAAAAGGTTTGCATGGGCAGCAATGGGCAGCGGGCAGGACACGGCAAAATCAGAGAAATCGGATTTTTTTCATCTTTCCTCTTTACAATATGAAAAAAATCGTGTATAATAAATATTGTATATTTTGACTTCGGAGGTATGAACCAATGGAACTGAAATACAAGCGTGTCCTTTTGAAGGTCAGCGGTGAAGCACTCGCCGGTGACAAGAAATCCGGATTTGATTTCGATGTCATCAACCCGATCTGCAAAGCCGTCAAGCGCTGCACCGATGCAGGCATCGAAGTCGGCATCGTGGTCGGCGGCGGCAATCTCTGGCGCGGACGCTCGTCCGGCGCAATGGACCGCACCAGAGCTGACCACATCGGCATGCTCGCAACCGCTATGAACGCACTCGCCCTCGCAGATGCACTCGAGAGCCTCGGCGTGGAAACCCGCGTCCAGACCGCGCTCCATATGACGAGCGTCGCAGAGCCCTATATCCGCGGCAGAGCCGTCCGGCATCTGGAAAAAGGCAGAGTTGTGATCTTCGGCTGCGGCACCGGCAACCCGTTCTTCTCAACCGATACGGCGGCTGCACTCCGTGCGGCGGAAATCGAAGCCGATGTCCTGATGAAGGCGACTATGGTTGACGGCGTCTACGATAAGGACCCGCACAAGTTTGCCGATGCAAAGAAGTACGAAACCCTCACCTTCACCGATGTTGTCACAAAGCAGCTCGGCGTCATGGACGCAACCGCTGCAGCACTCTGCCGCGACAACAAGACAACCATGCTTGTCTTCGATCTCAGCAGACCGGATAACATCTTTGACGCCTGCATGGGCGAAAACATCGGCACACTGGTTGTTCCGGAATAATCCCAGTTATACTATTATATAGATAGTATATATACCGGCAGTACATTCACGAGTCGTACTGAATACGAATCGTACATATCAATACTTTAAGGAGATGAAATCAATGCTTGATATTTTGAAGGAAAAACTCGACGCATCCGAAAAGAACATGAAAAAGGTCATCGACCGCCTCCTGAAGGAATACGGCTCAATCCGCGCCGGCAGAGCAAACCCTGCCGTGCTCGATAAGATTCCGGTCGATTACTTCGGCACCCCGACCCCGATCAATCAGGTTGCAGCCGTCTCTGTCTCTGAGGGCAGAATGCTGCTGATCAGCCCGTGGGATCCGCAGATGATCAGGCCGATCACCAAGGCAATCCTTGCTTCTGAGCTCGGCATCACCCCGACCGATGACGGCAAGACGATCCGCCTTGTGTTCCCGCAGCCGACGGAAGACCGCCGTAAGGAACTCGCAAAGACTGCGAAGAAGTACGGCGATGAGGCAAAGGTCGCAGTCCGCAACGAGCGCCGCGATCTGATGGACAAGTTCAAGAAGCTGAAGAAGGATTCCGAGATCACAGAGGACGATCAGAAGGCAGCCGAGAAGAAGGCGCAGACCCTGACCGACCGCTATACCGAGGAAATTGATAAGATCGTCTCCGACAAGGAGAAGGAGATCATGAGCCTGTAATCTGCGCTCTGAACCGATCAAATACTATCTGAGGAGTTATTCATGGCAAAGAAAAACGAACCGCCGGTACCGGCGGATATGATGCCGCAGCATATCGCCATTATCATGGACGGCAACGGCAGATGGGCGAAAAAGCGCGGTATGCCGCGTACCTACGGTCATGTGCAGGGCGCACTCGCCTTCCGCAAGCTCCTGCGCTACGCAAATGACATCGGTGTGAAGTACATGTCCTTCTACGCCTTTTCAACCGAAAACTGGAAGCGTCCGGATGACGAGGTTCACGCGCTGATGGATCTGATGCGCAAGTACCTCAAGGAGGCATATGAGCATTTCGATCTCCGCACGCGGTTTGTCCTGCTCGGCGATGAGGACGGCTTTGAACCCGATCTCCGTCAGCAGTATATTGACATCCAGAAGGACACCGTGGATTTCGAGCGTATGACAGCCGGCATTGCAGCGAACTACGGCTCGCGCAATGAGATCACCCACGCCTGCAAGGAGCTCGCGCAGCTCGTCAAAGAGGGCAAGCTTGAGCCGGAGGACATCACCGAGGACATGATCTCGCAGCACCTTTACACAAAGGATATGCCGGATGTCGATCTGATGATCCGTCCGGGCGGCGAACAGCGCCTCTCGAACTTCCTGCTCTGGCAGAACGCCTATGCGGAATTCTACTTCTGCGACACGCTCTTTCCGGATTTCGATTCCAAGGAGCTCGACAAGGCAATCGTGGAATTCGCACGCCGGACCAGACGCTTCGGCGGACTCTGACGGTATGAACCCCGGATCTGCAGCATAGGATAGCAACAGATCCCGCTGCTCATCCGGATCTGCTTGATCTGTTTTGATTTGATTTTGCAGCACCCTGCCGCGAACGGTCTGTATTGGCGTACAGATTTGAGCCGTCCGGCGGTGGTTCCGCTGCGTATTTGAATTGGATTGGAGGCGCGGCATTTTCCGCCGCAGACACATATGGTTACACGTTTGATAACCGCAGCGATCGGAGTCGCGATCGCACTGATCGTACTGTTTTTTCACAGCACCCCTGTTCTGCCGGTCGCGGCAGGCCTCATTTCGGTACTGGCACTTTATGAACTCCTGCGCGCAAACAACCTGCTGCGCTATCATCTCTCCTCGACCGCATCGCTTGCCTATGCATTCCTGCTGCCCTGTGTACAGGTCGGCATTCTTGCAAGATACCGCGCAATGATGATCATTGCCGCAATCTGCTTTGTGCTGTTCGATTATGTCCGGCATCAGAAGAAAATGGCGGATAAATCGTTCTATACGTTCCTCGCCGGCATGTTCCTGATCCCGCCGGCAATGGCGGCAGCCGTCACGCTGAACGAAGCGCATGAAAATCACGGTGTTGCGTATCTTGTGCTCGCACTCGGCGGCGCGTGGATTGCAGATACCGGTGCATATTTCATCGGCTCGGCATTCGGCAAGGCAAAGCTCTGCCCGGCAATCAGCCCCAAAAAGACCATCGTCGGTTTTATCGGCGGTATTATCGCAAATGTGATCTTCTTTATTGTGTTCAGCGCGATCTACAGCTCTGTCATGACGAAGAAGGGTATCCCGATGGGCGTCAACTGGTTCGCGACGGTTCTTGTCTCGATGGTCTGCGCAATCCTCGGCACACTCGGCGACCTTGCTGCCTCGACCGTCAAGCGTCAGCTCGGCATCAAGGATTACGGTGATATCATGCCCGGTCACGGCGGCGTTCTCGACCGCTTTGACAGTGTCCTGCTCGTTCTGCCGTTCTTTGCGGCATTCGTTCAGGCAACGAATTTCTTTGAATTAGCTTAAAAAAGGAGCTTCATCAACATGACTGACAGTATCGCAATCCTCGGCTCAACGGGCAGTATCGGTACGCAGGCAATCGAAGTCGCACAGATGCACAATATCCGTGTGACTGCCCTTGCCGCGAACACCCGTGTCGAGGAACTGGTACAGCAGGCAAGACTGCTGCACCCCGAACTGCTGTGCATCGCGGATGAATCCCGTTATTCTGCTCTCAAGGAAGCGGCAGCCGGTCTAGGCTGCCGCCTTTTGGCAGGAATGGAGGGTTTATGCGAAATCGCGCAGCATCAGAGCACCGGAACCCTGCTCAATTCCGTGGTCGGCATGGTCGGTCTGCTGCCGACACTGACCGCAATCGAAGCGAACAAACCGATCGCACTTGCAAATAAAGAAACGCTCGTCGCAGGCGGCGCGCTTGTCATGAAGGCTGCCGCTGACCGCGGTCTGCCAATCTACCCGATTGACAGCGAGCATTCTGCGATTTTTCAGTGTTTACAGGGAAACAAGCGCGGTCAGCTCAAGAAGATCATCCTGACGGCATCCGGCGGACCGTTCTTCGGCAAAACGAAAGCCGATCTTGCAGAGACCACCGTCGAGCAGGCGCTCAAGCATCCGAACTGGAGCATGGGCAATAAGATCACAATCGACTCCGCAACACTGATGAACAAGGGACTCGAATTCATCGAGGCGCGCTGGCTCTTTGACCTCGCCCCCGATCAGATCGAGATTGTTGTCCACCGGCAGAGCGTGCTGCACTCCGCAGTTGTCTACGCGGATGATTCGATGATCGGTCAGATGGGCGTGCCGGATATGAAAATCCCGATCCAGTATGCACTGACCTATCCGGACAGACTCCCCTGCCCGACAAAGCCGCTCTCCCTGACCGACTACGGCACACTGACCTTTGCAAAGCCCGATTACGATACCTTCGACTGCCTGACCGCATGCATCCGTGCAAGCGAGATGGGCGGCAGCGCGCCGGCAATCGCAAACGGCGCGAATGAAGCAGCCGTCGCAGCGTTCCTCAAGCGGAAGATTCCGTTCCTGCGCATCGGTGAGCTTGTCACGGAGTCCATTGAGAAGATTCCTTCCGCGCCGCTCACCTGCTATGAGGATGTTGTCGCAGCGGACCGCAAGGCGCGCGAATTTGTCGCAGAGGCAATCGCGGCATGCTGAGCGCCCGCGCAGATTTTACCGAAATTTTCACCTGATGCATCAGGAAATACCATGTTTTTCGGGTAATCTATCTTTGTATACTATATGCATCTTGATGCGAAAGGAACCTGATCTATGACCATTCTGACTGTTCTGGCGGCAATTCTCGGCTTCGGCATCATCATCATGATTCACGAGGCGGGACATTTCTTCGTCGCCAAAAAATGCGGCATCCGCGTGCTGGAGTTCTCCATCGGCATGGGACCGGCGATCATCTCGAAGCAGAAGGGCGAGACGAAATATTCGTGGCGTCTGTTCCCGATCGGCGGCTACTGCGCCATGGAGGGCGAGGACGAAAACAGTGATGATCCGCGCGCATTCCGCAAGCAGGCTGTCTGGAAACGGATGCTCGTCACGGTTGCAGGCGCAACAATGAACCTGATCCTCGGCTTCTTCCTGATTCTTGCGGTGGTCTGCCTCGATTCGCCGCTGACCTCGACAACTATCGCGCAGTTCCGCGAAAACGAGGCGGGCGAAAGCATCTCGACCTCGTCGCAGTGGCTGCAGCCCAATGACCGCTTTGTCTCGATCAACGGACTGAAAATCTTTTCGTGGCAGGATATCTCCTACGCGCTGCAGAACGATACCTGCGATACGTTTCAGGTCACGGTGGAGCGCGAAGGCGAGCTGATCACCTATGACGAGGTGACATTCCTCAATACGGAAACGCAGGGTCTGCTTGATTTCTACCTTTCCCGCGATGAGAAAACCATCGGCAATATCATGGGGCACACCTTCAAATATTACGCGACAACCGCGCGCCTGATCTGGATTTCGCTGGTCGATCTGATCCGCGGCAAATACGGTTTCCATGACCTCTCGGGCGTGGTCGGCATCATCGACGCGACCACAACGGTTGTCAACATGAGCGAGACCTTCCGCGAAAAGCTCGTCACGATGCTGGATATTCTCTCGTTCATCACGATCAATGTCGGCATCTTCAACCTGATTCCGTTTCCGGCGCTCGACGGCGGCAGACTGGTCTTCCTCGTTGTCGAAGCGATCCGCCGCAAGCCCTGCCCTGCCAAGGTTGAGGGCATGATCCACTTCATCGGGCTTGCAGCGCTCATGCTGCTGATGATTGCCATCACCTTCCAGGATATCTCAAAGATTTTCACAAGGTAACCGCAGATGAAAAGACTGAAATACCGGCACCTGTTCAACGGCAGACAGTATCCGCTGTATCTCGGATGCATTGCCGCATGTGTTGCGCCGCTGATCACACTGACAGCGCGGATTGAACTGAATCCGGTGCTCGTGATGCCGTGCGCGTTTCTTCTGGTGCTCGTGATCTGCTTTCTGATCGAGCACCGTCTTTCGCGCGAGGAGCGGCAGCTCATTGCCGACGCCCCGATGCCGCTCTGGAAACCGGTCAACGCGCCTGTCCGATCGAAGATTCGCGAAAAATATGAGAGCTCACAGTTCGGACTGCCCGGCATGATCATCGGCAGTCTCGTGATCGGGATTGCGGTCTTTGTGATCGGAATTCTTCCGACGCGGCACAGCACAGGGTTCAATGATCCTTCTGTTGTGCTGCCGATTGCTGCCGCCGCAGCGATCATCGGTTTTATCGTAATGCTCCTTTGCAGGGGCAGAGGCGCAAACTGGCTTGAAATCGACGAATCTGCGATGTATACGGTGATACCGGTTCACCACTGCTACGAAATCAAGCAGCATCACCGTTCCCCATACCGTCTCACAGGCGGTGAAACATGGTATGAAAACTATCTGGTATTCTATCAGCCCGACGGCAGATATGTTCTGAAAATCCCGAAAGGCGGACATTTCTGCTCGGCGGTTATTATCGTGCTGTATCACGGTGCAGTCACATGGCTGCCGGTCGATGCATACACGCCGGAGGATACGCTATGAAAGATGAAGCGTTTATCAAAGCGCCGTTTGTGCGCAGAGCCGTAAACAACTTCACATTACATGAAGAAAAGCTGATCGAAGCCGCAGAGCAGCCGCTCTGGCAGCCGGTCTCCGATGAAATACTCTGGGAAACGCGCTCGAAGCTGCAGCAGAACCGCAAGGTGCTGATACAGGGCGTCGGGATTGCGCTTGCTGTCATGGTCGCAGGATTTCTGCTCGGCGCGAAGAAATACGCAATTGCTGTCGGCATCACGGCGATTGTCTTTGCAATCGCGGCGATCATTTTTCATCTGCGCTCGAAAATTGACGAGACCGCGGTCATGGCAGAGCTGCCGATCGACCGGATCGAGAGCGGCACAGGCGGAAACTATGCCGTCTGTTATCTGCCGGACGGCCGCTATGAGCTGCGTGTCACCGGCGACACCTCCTACGCAAATACGCTGGTGATCGTCAAATACAAGAAAATGACCACTTGGCAGGCAATGTTCATCCGGCATGCGGATGACAAGCCCCTGCCGAGCACACTCGGTATCGAGGACGAGGAAACACCGGCGGATGAACCCCTGCCGGATGAAGCAGATGCCGGCGCAGAAGAATCCGATGAAGAATTCGAGGATGCCGAATCCGAGAATGATGACGAAACGGAATCCGACTGATTCAATCGAACAGAAAGGACGTAAAATCATGAGAAATCTGCATCCTGTCAAGGTCGGGCAATGTCTGCTCGACGGCAAGCATATCTACATTCAGTCCATGCTCAACACGCGCTCCGATGATATCGCGGGCTCGGTCGCGCAGGCAAAGGCGCTCGAGGCGGCAGGCTGCGAGATCGTCCGCGCCGCAATCCCGAACAAGGACGCTGTCGCGCTGATTCCGGCGATCAAAGAGGCAATTTCGATTCCGCTCGTCGCGGACATTCACTTTGACTATAAGCTCGCGCTCGCTGCGGCGGACGCAGGCATTGATAAAATCCGCATCAACCCCGGCAACATCGGCGCGATGGACCGCGTCAAGGCAGTCGCGGACAAGTGCCGCGAGAAGAACATCCCGATCCGCATCGGCGTGAACTCCGGTTCGCTCGAAAAGGATCTGCTTGCAAAATACGGCGGCCCGACACCGCAGGCAATGGTCGAGAGCGCACTGAATCACGCAAAGCTGCTGGAAAAATTCGACTTCAACGATATCGTGATCTCGATCAAATCCTCGGATGTGCAGAACATGATTGCCTGCTACCGGCTCGCGGCGGAATCCTGTGACTATCCGCTGCACCTCGGCGTCACCGAGGCGGGCACGGCGCGCATGGGACTCATCAAGTCCGCGGCGGGCATCGGCTCTCTGCTCTGCGACGGCATCGGTGAGACGATCCGCGTCTCGCTGACGGCAGATCCGGTCGAGGAGATCGCCGCAGCACAGGATATCCTCAAGGCGATCGGCAAGCGCGGCGGCGTGCAGCTCGTCTCATGTCCGACCTGCGGCAGAACCCGCATCGACCTGATCGGCACGGCAAAGGCGGTCGAGGAGGCACTGCGCGGCTGCGAGAAGAATATCAAGGTCGCCGTGATGGGCTGCGTTGTCAACGGCCCCGGCGAAGCAAGAGAAGCGGATATCGGCATCGCGGGCGGCGACGGCTGCGCGGTGCTGTTCAAGGGCGAGCAGATTCTCGGCAAGGTGCCGGAATCAGAGATCGTCCCTGCGCTGCTCGCAGAGATCGAAAAGCTGTGAGCAAATTTGATCAGGTCAAGCGGCAGATCGACCGGCTCGATCCGCAGAATCTGCTTGCATCACACGCGCCGCAGGATGAATACGACGCAGAATCACAGAAAATCAGCGCGCGCATTTCGTTTGCGGATTCCGCGGAGCAGATTGCAGATGTGATCGCGGAGGTCATGCAGGCGGCATTCGGTGCGCCGGAGTCCCCTGCCCGTTATCAGGAGACCGCGCGGAACATCCGCAGAGCACTCGCCTATGAGCATTACGGGCAGATTGCCGATCTGTTTGAATATGGCAGCGGATCCGACAGCGCATGCATCGAAAAAGCAAATGCGCTCATCCTGCAAACACGCGCCGAGACCGATCCGGAGATCCTCGAAATGATGTTTCATGCGCTGTATCAGCTCGTCACAAACCGGAGCTGTGCCGCGCAGCTTGATCTGCTGCCGCTCACGGAAGACTGGCAGCGATTTGATGCGATGTCGCTGGAATATCTGCCGGAAATCCTCGCAGCGGCCGGCGATCCGCAATATGAACCGGTCATCCGGCAGATCTGCGCGCAGTATCCGCAGATCGGCATGCCGGAATGATCCCCTGACGAAGACTTCACCCCGTATGCTCCAAAAATACGGGGTTTTCTTCCGAATACCGAATACACGCGAAAGGAATGAACACGCATGACACAGACGCTGCGTGAATTTTTACGTGAATACGGCGCAAAGCTGCCGGAGAATGTCTTAGACGGCAGAATCCGGAGCGTGCTTTCCAATCCCGGGCGCACCAAGCTGTTCTTCGAGACAGAATATGATGCGCCCGTTCCTTCTGCCGATTTATTTGCGGCGGAAACCGAACTGACCGCACGCCTGAAGCTTGCCGGACTGCGCATTCTCTGCCGCTATCCGGCATCGAGCTTTTCGGTGGAGGTGCTGCCCGATCTGTTCATGGTGCTGCGCCGCGAAATCCCGATGCTGAACGGCTTTCTCGATGAAGCAGGGCTGACGCTCGAGGACAATGTCCTTTCGATCGAATTAAAGCGCGGCGGCGTGGATATCCTCAACGATATCCACTTTGCCGATACCTTCGTCAAAGCGGTGCAGAAGATGTTTTCCGTGACGATCAAGGTGCAGTTTGTCGGCGAGCACCTGCACGCAACCGAGGAGGAACAGTCAAAGATGCAGAGCGATGTGCTCTCCGAGCGTCCGCCGGAGCGCCGCCTGCGCACCGAACCCGAAGCGCCGCCCCCGCCCCCGCAGTTCTCCGCGCTCTCCTCAATCGAGCCGGATGCAAAGCCCGTTCAGCCTGATCAGCCGGATAAGGAAACACTCGAAATCCTCTACGGCAGAACCGTCAAGGAAAAGCCCGTCTCGATTGCGACTGTGGTCGGACAGGTCGGCGCGGGCATGGAAGGCAAGGCACCGAAGTTTGCAATCGCCTGCGAGGTCTTTGCAAAGCCGGAGTCGCGCGAGCTGAAAAACGGCAAAACGCTCGTGACATTCCCCGTCACGGATTACACCGGCAGCGTGCTCGTCAAGATGTTCCTTGACGAGGAAAAGCTCAAGGATTTCCCGCTCGGACAGTGCAAGCCCGGCGCCTCGCTGCTGATCTACGGCTCTGTCGCCTACGATGACTATGACCGCGATATCGTGATCAAGCCGACCGCAATCAACAGTTATACCCCTGACCGCCGCACCGATGATGCACCGGTCAAGCGCGTCGAGCTGCACCTGCATACGAACATGTCCGCTATGGACGCCGTGACCTCTGCGGAAGCGCTCTGCAACCGCGCACACGAATGGGGACACCGCGCCATTGCGATCACCGACCACGGCGTGGTGCAGGCATTCCCCGAGGCCATGAACGCGACCGCCAAATGGAAGGATTTTCGCGTCATCTACGGCTGCGAGGCGTATGTTGTCAACGATCTGCAGGCACTCCATGTCATTGACCAGCCCGACCCGCGCTCGCCGCAGGATGAGGTCATTGTCTTTGACGTTGAGACAACCGGTCTCTCCTATAAAAATGACCGCCTGACGGAAATCGGCGCGGTCAAGGTGCGCGGCATGCGGATCATTGACAGCTTCGATACCTTTGTCAACCCCGAGCGCCCGATCCCGCAGCAGATTCAGGAACTGACGCACATCACGCAGGACATGGTGGACAATGCCCCGAAGGAACAGGAGGCTGTCGAGAACTTTCTCGCGTTCTGCGGCGAAAATCCGGTGCTGATTGCGCACAATGCGTCCTTTGATACATCATTTATCCGCGAGGTTTTTGCGCGGCACAATATGAATCACCCGTTCGTCACGATTGATACGGTGATCATGGCGCGCGCCGTGCTGCCCGAGCTCGGCAGACACAAGCTCGATACGATTGCCAAGCACCTGAAGCTCGGCAAATTCGAGCACCACCGCGCCGCCGACGATGCCCTGATGCTTGCGAAGATTTACACCACGCTGATGGAGCGCATCATCAAGGAGCACAATCTGACAACACTTGCCGAGCTGAACACTGTTCTCCCGACGATCGACCCCAAAAAGCTCAAATCCTATCACCAGATCATCCTTGCGAAGAACCAGACGGGCATCAAGAATCTCTATCGCCTTGTCTCCTATTCGCAGCTCGATTATTTCTATAAAAAGCCGCTGATTCCGAAATCGCTGCTCATCAAGCATCACGAGGGACTGCTCTACGGCAGCGCCTGCGAAGCGGGTGAGCTGTTCTCGGCGATTGTCGAGGGCAAATCCGAGGATGAGCTCGATCAGCTCGCGAAGTTCTATGATTACCTCGAAATTCAGCCGATTGCGAACAATGCGTTCATGATCCGCAGCGACCACTACACAGCCCAGTCCGAGGAGGACCTGCGCAACTACAACCGCAAGGTGCTCGAAATCGGCGACCGCAACGGCATTCCGGTTGTTGCAACCTGTGACGTCCACTTCATGGATGAAAAGGACGGCATCTACCGCGAGATTCTGCAGTCCGGCATGGGCTTCGATGATGCAGGCACGCAGGCGCCGCTCTTTTTCCGGACAACCGACGAAATGCTCGAGGAGTTTGACTATCTCGGCGCCGACAGAGCCTATGAGGTTGTTGTCACGAACACGAACATGATCGCGGACAAAATCGACCGCTGCCACGCAATCCCGAAGGGCACATTCACGCCCTCGATCCCCGGCGCGGAGGAGGATCTCATCCGCATCACAACCGACAAGGCAAAGAGCATCTACGGCGATCCCCTGCCCGAGCTCGTGCAGAAGCGTCTGGACAGAGAGCTCGATTCGATCTGCCGCCACGGCTTCTCCGTTCTGTATATGATCGCGCAGAAGCTCGTTGCGAACTCGGAAAAGCACGGCTATCTCGTCGGCTCGAGAGGATCCGTCGGCTCATCGTTTGTCGCGTCAATGGCAGGTATCTCCGAGGTCAACCCGCTGGTGCCGCACTATGTCTGCCCCGAATGCAAATACAGCGAATTCCTGATGGACGGTTCCGTCGGCTCGGGCTTTGACCTGCCCCCGAAGAACTGCCCGAAATGCGGCGCCGATATGAAGCGCGACGGCCACGATATCCCGTTCGAGACCTTCCTCGGCTTCGACGGCGACAAGGCGCCGGATATCGACCAGAACTTCTCGAGTGAATATCAGTCCGAATCGCACCGCTACACAGAGGAACTGTTCGGCAGAGCAAACGTCTTTAAGGCGGGAACAATCTCCGGCGTGCAGGATAAAATTGCATACGGCTATGTCAAGCACTATCTCGAGGACTGCGGTCTGACCGTCAACAACAGCGAGATCAACCGCCTTGTCGCGGGCTGCGTCGGCGTCAAAAAGACGACCGGTCAGCATCCGGGCGGCATGGTTGTTATCCCTGAGGATTTCGATATCTTTGATTTCACGCCGGTCCAGCAGCCGGGCGAACCCGGTGAAGCCGATGACGATACCGGCATGATCATCACAACACACTTCGACTTCCACAAGCTGCACGATACCATCCTCAAGCTCGATGAGCTCGGTCACGTTGTCCCGACGCTCTATAAGCACCTCGAGGATCTGACCGGCATCAAGATCGCGGATGTCCCGACAACCGACCCAAAAGTTTTCCAGATGTGTACCGACTGCTCCGTGCTCGGCGTCACCGAGGACGAGATCTACTGCCCGACCGGCTCGCTCGGCATTCCGGAAATGGGCACAAACTTCACAATCGGCATGCTGCTGGATGCAAAGCCCCGCCTGTTCTCGGACTTTCTGCAGATCTCCGGTCTGTCGCACGGCACGGATGTGTGGCTGGGCAACGCAAAGGATCTGATCGCGGACGGCACCTGCACGATTTCGGACGTGATCGGTACCCGTGACTCGATCATGACCTATCTGCTCTATCACAATGTCGAGCCGAAGCAGGCGTTCCAGATCATGGAGGACACCCGTAAGGGCAAGGCGCCCAAGACCTTCACGCCGGAGCGCATCCAGATGCTGCTCGATCACGAGGTTCCGCAGTGGTATATCGACTCGTGCCTGAAAATCAAGTACATGTTCCCGAAGGCGCACGCGGCGGCATACGTCACGGCGGCAATCAAGCTCGGCTGGTTCAAGCTCTATAAGCCGCTGGAATACTACGCGACCTATTTCTCCGTCCGCGGCGATGACTTTGATGCAGCGCTCGCAGTGCAGGGCATCAACGCGGTGCGCAACAAGATCAATGAGTTGATCGGCAAGGGCAAGGAGCGCTCCAAAAAGGAGAATGACCTGCTCGATATCCTGAAGATTGTCAATGAGATGATGTCGCGCGGATATGAATTTCTGCCGGTTGACCTCAAGCGCTCGCACGCCTGCGATTATCTGCTGGAAGACGGCAAGCTCCGGATTCCGTTTGCCGCGATTGACGGCATCGGCGCAAAGGCTGCGGAGAAACTCTATGAAACCGCGCAGAACGGCGATTTCATCTCTGTGGATGAATTCCAGCAGCTTTCCGGCGCATCCAAGGCAACCATTGATGCCCTCGATGCCCTCGGCGCTCTCGGCGATCTCCCGAAATCCAATCAGCTTTCTCTGTTCTGATTTAGAGGTATCTCCGATGGATTTATAATGGGTACTCTGTCCCCAATGCTAACAACTTAAGGCGCACACGGCGAAGCCGAAATAAAAGTTTTGGTCG
>CAMKLV010000016.1:0-49721 GCA_946413695.1 uncultured Ruminococcus sp.
CCAGCGAGGGGTTTGGGGGCGAGCAGCCCCCATTACAAATCCATCGGAGATACCTCAATCAGCTCAGCGCCCATTCGGTGCTTTCGGTCTGGAGGTGCGTCATATGGGCGAAGATGCCGTTTTGCTGCATCAGCTTGGCGGGCTTGCCGGATTCGGCAACACTGCCGCCCGAGAGCACGATCACCTGATCGGCACCGGCGACCGTGCGCATTCTGTGCGCAATGACCAGTACCGTTTTATCGGCGATCAGGCGGGAGAGCGCGGACTGAATCAGCATTTCGTTCTCAACGTCCAGCGAGGCGGTGGCTTCATCCAGCAGGATGATGGGTGCATCCTTGAGAAAGGCGCGCGCGATCGAAATGCGCTGCCGTTCGCCGCCGGAGAGCTCGCAGCCGTTTTCGCCGATCAGGCTGTTCCACTTTTCCGGCATTTTCTCTGCAAAGTCATCGACATTTGCAAGCTTTGCCGCCGCGATGACCTCCTCATCGGTTGCATCCGGCTTGCCGATGCGGATATTCTCCATGATCGAATTATTGAACAGCGTGACATCCTGAAAAACGATTGAATAGAGCGACATCAGCGCTTCCGGATCGACCTGCGAGATATCCATGCCGCCGACGGTGATTCTGTCCTTGTTGATATCCCAGAAGCGCGCCGCCAGACGGGAAACCGTTGTTTTGCCGCCGTCGGAGGGGCCGACGAGCGCCGTGACCGCGCCCTGCTTTGCGGTGAACGAAACATCCCTGAGGACGGTCTCGCCGTTTTCGTATGCAAAGCCGACATGGTCAAAGCAGATGTCGCAGCCCTGATTTGTCAGCGTATCGGTACCGGTCTGAATCGGGTGATCGAGGATTTCGTTCATGCGCGTGATGTTCGTGTTTGTCGAGATAATCGCCGCAAGATTCTGCAGCGCACCCTCCAGCGGATCATAGAGGCGGGAGACCACGATCATGAACATGAAGAAGGTCAGCAGATCGGTTTTGTTCTGCATCAGCAGCGCGGAGCCGGTCAGAACGGTTGTCGCAATGCCGAGCTTGAGGATCAGGTTTGCGAAGGTGACAAAGGTCGCCGTGCCGAATTCCGTCATGACAGCGCGCCGCTCGACATTGCGGATTTTCTGCGTCAGACCTTTGAGGTATTCTGCTTCTGCATTGTTCGAGCGCAGATCATTCATCGCCTCGATGCACTCCTGAATGCCGTCCTCGCAGATGATTTTTGCCTCAGCCGCTCAGACGGAAACGCGCTTCTGCACGCCGGAGGAGAGCAGCACCACGGCAAAGGAGACCGGCAGCACCCACAGCGCCGCAAGCGCCATCTGCCAGTTGAAGAACAGCAGGCTCACGGCGATCAGCGCGGTCGAGATCATCGAACCGATCAGCGGCGAGACAAAGTGCGACTGACTCTGTTCGAGAATCGTGCAGTCATTCATGATCGAAGCGGTCAGGTCAGCGAGATCCTTCTTGCCGAAGAACGAGAGCGGGAGCTTGCGCAGCTTTTCCGCGAGCGCAATGCGGCGCACGCCCGTCTCGACATAGGTCGCGAGGAATGTGCCGTTATACTGCATGCGTGTTGTCAGCAGGATCAGCACGCAGCAGATCACGCTGCCGATGATATACACCGTTTTATGCGCCTGCATGGTGTCCTCCATGAGGCCTTTGATGAGCAGATACAGCAGCGCAACCGGCAGCATCAGCGCGATGTTCTGCAGCGCGGAGGCGAGACTGCCTTTGATGGTATCCGCAGCGCCCTGATCGGAAAGGGCGAATCTTCTTTTGAGCCTTTTTTCATGATCACACGCTCCATTCCACAGATTTCTGATAGTTCTCCCGCATCGAGGCGAACAGCCCCTTTTGTCCGGTGAGTTCTGCAAAGCTGCCCTGCTCAGCGATTTCGCCCTCGCGGATGACATAGATCGGATAGAGCACCGGCACCATGCCGAGCATCGCGATGATAAAGACGATGACAAAATAGATTGCGGAATAAATACCGACATTGATGAGGTCTTTTCCGGTGAGCTTGTTTGATTGGGTTTCCATTTGTACATTCTCCTTCAAAACAATATAAAGTTAGTGATAGCTAACCAATGGTTATTATACGCTAACTGCAGACGCTTGTCAAGAGCGTTTTTTGCAGTTTTTACAGTTGCGATAAATCACACGCCGGAAAATATGCAAATGTATTCATATTGTATGCGGGCGGGCTGAGCCCGCCTCCAATTTGCTAAAGGTCTTTTTTACGTTTGCTGTCTTCATCGAGTGTTTATGAATCAATCGCAGCGGGCAGTGCCCGCCTCCAATTTGCTAAAGGTCTGTTTTGTGTCTGCCGGTTTCATCATGTGTTTATGAATCAATCGCAGCGGGCAGTGCCCGCTTCCATTTTGCTAAAGGTCTGTTTTGTGTTTGGTGTCTTCATCGAGTGTTTATGAATCAATCGCAGCGGGCAGTGCCCGCCTCCAATTTGCTAAAGGTCTGTTTTGTGTTTGCCGGTTTCATCATGTGTTCATGAATCAATCAGCGGGCAGTGCCTGACTTCCTTTTTCTATAGCTGTCTTAGTACCATTATGGTAACGGGCGCGGACTCTTTCCAGTTCCGATTCCTGTACAATACCGAGCATTGCTTCTCCTCAGCCCATTGTGCTAAATTGGAGCATGGTTCTTCGGTGGCTGTAGACAATCGGCACCGCGCACTGCGCGGCGGAAAAACAGCCCGTTTTCAGCTTGAATTCAGCGATAAATTGTATTATAATAATAGACAGCTGAAAGGGGGCGCTCTATGTGAAAATTCTGATTATCGAAGACGAAAAACTGCTTGCCGAATCGCTCCGGATGATGCTCAGCTCCAAAGGCTTTGAAGCGGATGCCGTCTATGACGGGGAGAGCGGCGAGGAATATGCGATGCTCAATATCTATGATCTCATCATTCTGGACATTATGCTGCCGATGCAGAACGGCTATCAGGTCGCAAGCCATATCCGAAAGCAGCACAATGCTGTCCCGATCCTGATGCTGACCGCAAAATCCGATATCGAGGACAAGGTCAAGGGGCTCGATTCCGGCGCCGATTACTATCTGACCAAGCCCTTTGATGCGCGGGAACTGCTCGCATGCGTCAATGCGCTGCTGCGGCGGCAGGGGACGCAGGTCAATGAACTGGTGTTCGGGAATACGCGGCTTGATCTGGAATCGGCGGCGCTGATCTGCGGCGAGAACAGCGTCCGGCTTTCCGCGCGGGAGTTTGAGGTCATGCGGCTGCTGATGGTCTCCGGCACAAACCATATCTCCAAGGAATCGCTGCTGACAAAGGTCTGGGGATATGACTCCAATGCGGTGGAAAATCATGTTGAGGTGTATGTCGCCTTTCTGCGGAAGAAGCTCACGAGCATCGGCTCGGATGTGCGCATTGAAGCGGTGCGGCGGCTCGGTTATCATTTGGAGTGTGATGCTGCATGCTGAAACGGCTCAGGCGGAAATTTGTGCTGGTCATCATGGTGATCGTGACGGTGCTGTTCGCGACGGTGTTCGGGTTCGTGCTGCATCAGACAAAGCAGAATCTCGAGCGCGAAAGCATCCAGATGATGCGGTCGCTTGTGTTCCGCCCGCACGATGCGGCGATGGGGCGCAGACCCGATGAAAAGCCCTCCGGCAGACCGGACGAAAAGCCCGACCGCAAGCCGGACGGCGAAAGTCAGATCCGGATGCTCTTTTTTACGGTGCAGCTTTCGGCAGAGGGCGAAATCCTTGAAACGGGCGGCAATGATTCCAATTTCACCGATCCAGATCTGCTGAAAACGCTGACGGACCTTGCACAGGCGGAATCCCGGCAGACCGGCGTGCTCTCAAAATATGATCTGCGCTTCATGAAAGAGGATCACGGCAGCGAGCGCACGATTATCTTTGCGGATATCTCCGGCGAAAAGGCGATGCTCCGCGGATTGATCCGCAACCTGATCCTTGCGGGCGTTGTCGGCTATGCGGCGTTCTTTTTCATCAGCCTGCTGCTCGCGAACTGGGTCGCGAAACCGGTCGAGAAGACATGGAACGAGCAGAAGCAGTTTATCGCGGATGCCTCCCATGAGCTGAAAACCCCGCTGACGGTCATCATGACCAATGCGGAGATGCTCGCCGACCGGAACTATTCCGAGCAGGATCGAGACGCCTTTACTGCAAATATCCTTTCGATGTCCAAGCGGATGCGCGGGCTGGTGGAAAGTCTGCTCGAGCTTGCGCGGATGGATAACCGGCAGACCGCTGTGCATTTTGATACGCTCGATTTCAGCAAGCTCGTCAATGACAGCATTCTGCCCTTTGAACCGCTGTTCTATGAAAATGAGACCGAGCTGAAAACGGAGATCGAACCGAATATCCGGATTGAGGGCGACAGGGAAAAGCTGCGGCAGGTGATGTCGATTCTGCTGGATAACGCGCTGAAATATGACGATCCTGCCTATCCGGTGGAGATCACCCTGCGGCGGCAGGCGGGGCATGCACTGCTGACATTCTCCGGCAGGGGCGAGCCGCTTTCAAAGGAAGCCTGCAAAAATATCTTCAAACGCTTTTACCGTGTCGATCAGGTGCGCAATGACGGCAGGAGCTACGGGCTCGGGCTTTCCATCGCGGAGAGCATTGCTGCGGAGCATAACGGCAGAATCTGGGCGGAAAGCGAGGACGGACGCAATACATTTTTCCTCAGCTTTTCGCTTGCGCCGAAGAAGAATTCCGGTCAGGCGTAATCGCAGCAATGCAGAAAACAGGAGCGTGCGATTTGCATGCTCCTGTTTTTTATAAGTCCCTTTTATGAATTGTGTGTCTGGTAAAAGATGTATCGCTTCGCGATGATTGATAATGGGGCTCCGCCCCAAACCCTGCTGGGGGAATGATTCCCCCAGACCCCTCTTTTCATGAAAATATCGTATTTCCGTATTTCTGCCATTGTGGAATGCCAAACGGTCAATGGCTTCGGGGCAAGGGTGGGGCAACGCCCAATTCTCAGTTTGTCGGAGACAACAAAATACGATAGGAATACTTTTCTAAAAATGCTTAATAAAAACCGCACAGAACAACATGCTCTGTGCGGTTTCTCACTCTATAAACGAAAAGCGTCCCAGTATCTCTACCGGAACGCTGTATCGGTAACGGGATTCCCCGTTGGAGGCGCGAACCAGATTTGAACTGGTGATCACGGTGTTGCAGACCATTGCCTTACCACTTGGCTATCGCGCCAAAAAAACAGAAGCGGATTACGGGGCTCGAACCCGCTACCTCCACCTTGGCAAGGTGGCGCTCTACCAGATGAGCTAAATCCGCATATAAACGACCTGGATGGGACTCGAACCCACGACCTCCGCCGTGACAGGGCGGCGTTCTAACCAGCTGAACTACCAGGCCAGAATGGAAACTACAGGGCTCGAACCTGTGACCCTCTGCTTGTAAGGCAGATGCTCTCCCAGCTGAGCTAAGCTTCCGCTAAGTCGCTGATCGAACAGCGCCTTATTATTATAACGCATAAACGGTGATTTGTCAATACCTTTTTCGCAATTTCTATATAAATTTATTATTTAACTTTCTGCATCGGAATTTGCTGCTTCTTTCTCCGCGATCATCTGCCGCAGTTCTTCCGGCGTGAACACATATTTGTTGTTGCAGAAGTGGCAGCAGACCTCAATTTCCGGCATTTCATCCGCCATTTCGCGCAGGGTCGGGATATCGAGCGAGCGGAGCATCTTCGCGGTGCGCTCTCTGGAACAGTCGCAGGCATATGCAGGCTCGGATTCGTCGAGCAGCTCTGCATCAAGCCCTGCCATGAGCTTCTGTGCGATGTCATCCGCCGTCATGCCGCTCCGGAGCAGGTCGGTGACGCTCGTCACATCCCTGAGATTCTCCTCGAGCTGCGTGATATCCGATTCCGGTGCAAAGGGGAGAAGCTGGATCAGATAGCCGCCTGCGCAGGCGACCGTCAGATCAGGGTTGACCAGCACGCCGAGTCCGCATGCACTGGGAACCTGCTCGCTGTCCGCAAAATACTGCGTGATATCCTCTGCAATTTCGCCGGAGACCAGTGCGGTCTGGCCGGAATAGGGCTCTTTCAGTCCGATATCCTTGATGACGAACAGGGTGCCGTCTGTGCCGACTGCGCCTGCGACATCAAGCTTGCCCTTTGCATTCAGCGGCAGCTCAACAACCGGCTGATCGACATAGCTTTTGACATTGCCGAGGTCATCCGCGACCGCAAGCAGAATGCCCGCAGGTCCGCCGCCGTCCAGACGCACCGTGACGGTATCGCCGGGGTTTTTGAGCGTGTAGCCGATGAGGGACGCCGCCATCGAGAGACGGCCGAGCGCTGCTGTGCAGACCGCCGAGGTCTTGTGGATACGCTCCATTTCGCGGCACATCTCCGTGCCTTCGAGAACGGCACAGACAACCGCGCCGTCTGCGGATAAATAACGCTTGAGTTTACCTTTCATGATCATACTTCTTTCTTCTAATTCAGTCCATATCCAGCCAGAGGAAATGTCTGCCGCAGTGCAGGCACCGGAACAGAAAACCCTGCACACTGCCGTGCTTTACGGTGTATTCCTTCACAAAGCTCAGCTCGGAGATATTTTCCTCCTGATCGTAGGTTTCTTCGATTTCCTGCGCGAGCCCCATGTTTACAATGTCCTCCCAGCCGACTGAGCCGAGAAATGCACAGTATTCATTGCAGTGCGTATACCAGCGCGCAGACTGCCATGCGTAATATCCGGGCGTGCGGTGTTCCCATTCATCCTGTGCAGCAGCGTCTTCGGGCTTGCTGCCGACCAGCCATCCGTCCTGAAAGACGCACTGAAATTTCGCCGCAGCAGAGCCGTCCGCGATGCATTCCGGACAGAGAAAATCCATTTTCTCATAGGGCAGCTCATTGTCATCGGGATCGGTACTTCCGTTCGCATGCAGGTCGCCGTAAAACGGTCCGTCATACCAGATATCGGTCTGTCTGCCGCAGCAGCAGCAGGTTTTCGGTTCGCCCTGCGTGAACATTCCGGTGTCAAGCGGATTCGGGTGGTATCTGAATGCAGGTGTCATGGCTGTTCTCCTTTCACGATTGAACGGCGAAACATCTTTCGGCTTGCGCGGGAGCAGCTGAAACAGGGGGTTACAAAATATATAGAGGAATCCGCTTCGCGGATGCGATTTATGAATGGGCACCTCTATCGCAGGTGCCCAAGCCCACGAGCTCTTGATACGCCGGGGCGTTCCGCACTCTGCGGAGTGCGGCTTAGGGCGCTGCCCTAAGAACCTGCGAGCTTTTGAAAAAGCTCGACCAAAACTTTCGGTTTGGCGCTCCGGCGGCGTGTTTTGTTTTTAGCAGCGCAATGCGTAACCGGAGTGCTTTAGCAATACGGAGCCGCGCACGGCGCGGTGAAAAAGTTCGACCAAAACTTTTATATTGACATCGCCGGACGCGAAACAATATAATCCCCGATCAGCTGCTCATGGCTTGTGCTTCGCCCTTGCGGAATGTCCGCATTTATGGTAAAATATAAGCGAAAGGATGTGTTTCAACATGGACGAGCTGACATTGCGCCGCCTGACAATGCAGCAGGCGGAACAGGTCTATACACGATACATGAAGCAGGATTTTCCGCGCGATGAGCTGAAGCCCTTTGCGATGATCCGGGAAGCGGATGCACGCGGCGAATACGAATGCATCGGCTGCTATGACGGGGATGCCCTCTGCGGCTATGCGTATCTCGTAAAGCTCGGGCGGGAGTATCTGCTGGACTATTTTGCAGTGCTTTCCGATCTGCGCGGCAGCGGATTCGGCACGCGGATTCTGAACACGCTCGGAAAGCGGTATGCGGAATCGGATGCGTTCCTGATCGAATCGGAGAATCCCGATTTTGCTGCCGATGCCGATGCGCTCCAAGAACGTCAGCGGCGGATGCGGTTTTATCTGCACGCGGGCTGCCTTGATACCGGCGTGACTGCGTGCGTATTCGGTGTCGAATACCGTGTGCTGGAGCTCCCGCTCAGCGGTGCGCATTCACAGGATGTGATCCGCGCGGTCTATATGCGGCTCTACAAAAGCTTTCTCTCAACCCCGCGCTACCAGCGGAACATCACGGTTCGGTGAAGCTGCGAATTTGAAAAATAGTGAGGAGATAGGAATGAGAAGTGAGGAGATGCGGTGTCCGCTGCGCGGAACATTTTATAAATTATGCGCGCAGCGCATACCTTAATTTCTCATTTCTCATTTCTCATTTCTAATTTCTTATTCCGAATGCTGCCCGCCTGCTGCTCTTGCGACATATAAAAGGCGCTGGGCGGTGTCTGTCGGCGGCTGATAGGTGTCGCCGTCGAGGACTTCCAGCAGTGTGAAGCCGGTTTCCGTCAGCAGCTTTTGCAGCAGGGCATCATTCCAGATACGCTCTGTGAATTCCTCGGTGAAGCGCCGGTATTTGTTCTCCGTAAGCTGCTCGAAGAAATCAAGCCGGATCGTCACGGGGTAATCGGGGGCGGTATCCTGCAAATGATTCTGCCAGACGCACACGGCATCCGGCAGTTCGTAGACAAAGCACTGGTCGGCGAGAACCTTCCGGTGCTTGTATTCTGTATTGACGTCAAATAAAAACAGCGCACCTGCATTGGAAAACAGATTGACACGCTCGAAAACCCTGCGCAGATCGCTTTCCACCGGCAGATGGTTGAGACTGTCCAGCGCGCAGACTGTCACGCTGATGCAGCCGTAAAGATCGAGGGAGCGCATATCCTGCCGCAGATACTGGATCGGCAGTCCGCTGTCATATTTTTTATCGAGCGCCTCGCTGAGCATCTCCTCGGAGCCGTCAATGCCGATGACATCCCAGCCGCGCTTTGCAAATTCCTCCGAAAGCGAGCCCGTTCCGCAGGCAAGATCCAGCAGGATGTTGTCCGGCAGACCGGGCGCTTCCCATTTGCGGATCAAAGCATCGAGATGCGCGGCGCGTTCTGCATAGCAGACGTTTTGAGTCAGCGCGTCATAATACTGCGCAAAGACGCCGTAAGCCGGTGTCATTCCGCAGCATCCTCTTTCTGCTTTTTGAGACGGTCAAAGACGATCGCATAACCGCCGGAGCTGACCATGCTGAGCGAACGGTTCACGCGGCTGATCGTTGCGGTGCTGGTGCCGGTCTTTTCGACGATTTCGGCATAGCGGCAGTCCTCAGAGAGCAGCTTTGCGATCTGATAGCGCTGTGCAATCGCGACGAGTTCCTGCGGTGTGCAGAGATCCTGCATAAACATCGCGATCTCGTCGGCGGATTTCAGCACGGCGAATGCTTCGTAAAGGTCCTTGATATGCGCTTCATCCATGGGCTTGAACATCGGTTTTGCCTCCTTTTTCAGTCGGGGTGTTTGGTTTGCGTATACCTCATTCTATTTTAACACATTAGTCTGTAAAAGTAAAGAGGATTTTCAAATTTTCTTCGGATTCGGCAAATTCGCATGCCGAATCCTGTGAAATCTTCTAAAAATTTCAAAATCAGAGGAAAAATTTTCAAATTTTCACAATTCTATCACAAAGTTGTTCTATAGTGTAAATTGTACTAATATCGGGCATTTCTCCGGTTGTACCGATTTCCGGAGCGCCCGAAAAAGGAAGGGGTAATATCTATGCGCATTTCTCACACCTGCCGGAGAGCGTTCTCCGCTGCGGTCAGTGCGGTCATGACGGCTGTGCTGCTCGTACCGCAAGCTGCACCTGCTGCAGCATCCACGATCACTGTCGGCAAGGAGCTGACCACGAAATCCGGCTCAAACTCCTACAGAGGCGAGACGGCGGACCTTGCAACATCAGGTCTGAAATCCATCTCCGTGTATGTCACGGTTGATGCACCCGGCAAGGATGAGGCGTCCCTCTCCTACGGCTTCGGCATCAGCACCGACAAGGATCCGTGGTGGATTGAGCTCGATCACGGCAAGTTCACGCTGAATCCGAAGGATCCCGATGACACCGGTACATCCGTCAAGATTCCGGCGAACAAATCCACGCCGATCAAGGTGGATGTCTCCTCGGTGAACCTCAGCTACCAGACCGGACAGTATGCCGGTGAATTTGAATTCCGCAACTACTACTGCGACGGCACGCTGACCGTTGACAAGATTGTTCCGAATGACAGCGGCAGCAGCTCCTCCTCGTCATCTTCTTCGTCCTCGTCATCCTCGGCGGCAAAGAGCGGCTCCTACAGCTTTACCGACAACAAGGACGGCACCGGCACGCTCAAAACCACGCTGACCGGTACGCTCGATGAGATCGACGCGCTGCTCACCGCGGGCAAGGATGAGGATTCCTATCTGGATAAGAACGGCGAATCCACATGGGAGGAAGGCGACCCGATCAACAGCCGCAAGATCTCCTATGCGGAATTCGGTCTGCCGAAGGCTTCCGACAACACCAAGATCACGATCGAATCCTTCTCGTTCGCGGTCGAATCCAAGACCAATATGGATACGCTGATGTACGGCTGCGGTCTGAACGTCGAGTACAAGTCACCGGCGGATATCGAATACTGGCTCAATGTCGAGGATGATCCCGATACCAAGAAGGGCTACTGGTACAATGAGCACGGCGACGATGAGGACGGCAATCCCTCTGTGGATGTTGACAAGGTCGAGGTCGAGGTCGGCAAGGGCACGAGACTCGAGGACTGCGGCAAGTGGGCAGAGGTTACATGGGATGTTCCGGATGATATCAAGGAATATGTCACCGCAAAGCCGAGCGACGGCATGTCATTCCAGTTCTGGTACGGCGACAACAAGGAGGACGGCTACACCCAGCTCAAAACTGTGACGCTGAAATCCGCAACCTGCACCTACACCATCGAGACCACTTTCCCGTATACCGATACCAAGACCGTTAAAGTCAGCGAATCGCTCACGCAGGGCGATGACGATACCAATACCGCAAGCATCAAGTTCAAGGACTTCGATTTCGCAGAGAATGACACGCTGCGCGCAGTTGTGTTCAATGTCACCTGCCCGTCCACCATCAAGAAGATGGTCTTCGGCGTGACGATCTCCGATACCGCATCCGCTGATAAGTACACCCAGATGCAGTATGCTGTGCTCGAAGCAGGCAAGACCACCGAGATCGCAATTCCGATTCCGGACGGCGTCAAGCCGGATCTCACCTACGGCAATCTCGGCTTCGGCTACTACTACGGCGCGGACGAGAAGGACAGCCTCGTCAAGTCGGTCACGCTCAACAGCGTTGAGGCGATCTATGAGGAGGGTCCGGAGGAGACCACCACTACAACCGTAACGACAACAACCGTAACCACCACCACCGCGGCACCGGTCGAGGCGGACTGGGGCAACGCAAACTGCAAGGACGGCGTTGACGTTTCCGATGCTGTTCTGATGGCACGCTTCAATGCTGAGGACAAGACCGCTGCGATCTCCGCACAGGGCAAGATCAACGCCGATGTCAACCATGACGGCGGCATCACCGGCGACGATGTCACGCTGGTTCTGAAGTATATTGCAAAGCTGATTCCGTATTCCGCACTGGAACCGTAATCCTGAGGTTTCGTTTTATATCACAATGCAGCGCCTGCACAGCAATGTGCAGGCGCTGACGCTTGCTTAGCGTTAGGAGTGAGGAGTGAGAAGATAGGAGTGAGAAGATGTGGTATGCGCTTCGCGCATGATTTATATATAATCGTCCGCGCAAGCGGACACCGCAACTCCTCACTCCTAACTCCTCACTCCTAACTATATTGGAAACAGTTGCTTTTTGCGGGAGAATGTGCTATAATATAAGTTGGCTTGTTATCTGCAGGCGAGGATGAAAACAGAAAGGAAGATCCCAGATGACAGATTCCGGCGCACAGACCAGAGAGGGCATCCGCGCGGTGCTGGAGACCTTTACCCATACCCCGAGGGCGCATGTCCAGAGCTTTGGCTGCCAGCTCAACTTCTGTGACGGAGAAAAATATAAAGGCATATTGCAGGATCTCGGCTATGAACTGAGCGACACCCCCGAGGACGCCGATGTGATCCTGTTCAATGCCTGCGCCGTCCGCGCACATGCAGAATCGCGCGTGATCGGCAGACTCGGTGCGCTCAAACCGCTCTGGGAGAAGAATCCGCGGCTGGTTGTCGGGCTCTGCGGCTGCATGGCGGAGGAGGACGAGGTCCGCGCACTGCTCCGCAAATCCTATCCGTTTGTGCGGGTGGTGCTCGGCGCCGGTGCGATGGAGCGTCTGCCGGAAAGCCTGCTTGCGGTCTATCAGGGCGAAAAGCGGCATGAGACGCTGCAGTTTGCAGGTCTGCCGGATGAATCGCTCCCGACGGTGCGCGAATCCGGATTTCAGGCGAGCGTGCCTGTTATGTACGGCTGCAACAACTTCTGCACCTACTGCATCGTGCCCTATGTGCGCGGCAGAGAGCGCAGCCGCAAACCGGAGGCAATCGAGCAGGAGGTGCGCAGCCTGATCGCGCAGGGCTATCAGGAGATTCTGCTGCTTGGACAGAATGTCAACTCCTACGGCAGAGGGCTTGAGGAGGAAATCAACTTCCCCGCGCTGCTGCGGCGGCTCGATGCGATCGAAGGCGATTTCTTCATCCGATTCATGAGCTCGCACCCGAAGGACGCAACACCGGAGCTGATCGACACGATGCTGGAATCCACGCATATCGAGCATCATCTGCATCTGCCGGTGCAGTGCGGCAGCGACCGCGTCCTCAAAGAGATGAACCGGCACTATACGCTGGAAAAATATCTCGAGACGGTGGACTACGCCCGCGCGAAAAAGCCGGATTTCGGCTTTTCCAGTGATCTGATCGTCGGGTTCCCCACGGAGACCGACGAGGATTTTGAGGGCACCATGCAGATCATCGAGCGCGTCAAATATGACAATCTCTACACGTTCATCTACAGCCCGCGCAGCGGTACAAAAGCCGCGGAGATGCCCTTTGTCTCCACGCAGGAGCAGATCGCGGCGCGCATGGAGCGTCTGCTGAAACGGCAGCGCGAAATCTCGGAGGAATTCAATCAGCGGTTCCTCGGCAGACAGGTGCGGTTCCTCGCGGAAAAGCGCGATCCGGAGACAGGGCTGCTGCTCGGCAAAACGCGCGAGGGGCTGGTGCTGGAGGCAATGGGTGCGCCGGAGCATGTCGGCAGGCTGCTGGATGTCCGCGTAATCGGCGTCAAGAACTGGGCTTTGACAGGTGAACTGCTATGAATACGATTCTGACAGAGGAAATGCAGCAGCGCTTTACCGCGGAGCAGCTCTCCATGAGCGAGCGGATTACGCTGACCGACAGCCGCGATTTTTCATCGCTGCAGACAGTCGCGGGCGTGGATCTTGCATACTGGAATACCGATGACGGCACAGAGCATGCGGTCTGCTGCATTGTTGTCCTTGATGCGAGGACGCATGCGGTGCTGGAAACAGTCTCCGCGGACGGTGAAATCACCGTGCCCTACTGTCCGGGCTTTCTTGCATTCCGCGAGCTGCCGCTCGTGCAGGAGGCAATCGGCAAGCTGACTGTCAGACCGGAGCTGTTCGTCTTTGACGGCAACGGTTATCTGCACCCGCGGCATACGGGCATCGCTTCGCATGCGGCGGTGATGCTCGGCGTGCCGGCATTCGGCATCGCAAAGACCTATTACCGCGTGCTCGATACCGATTACACCGAGCCTGCCGAAGAAGCGGGCAGCTATACGGATATTGTCATCAACGGCGAGGTTTACGGCAGAGTGCTCCGGACGCATACCGGCGTCAAACCGGTGTTCGTATCCGTCGGCAGCGGCATTTCGCTTGATTCCGCGACGGAAATCGCACTCCGCCTGACGGACAGGGAAAGCCGCATTCCGATCCCGACACGCCTTGCCGATCTGGAAACCCATACGGCGCGTGCCGCATTGCGCGAACAGTTACAGTAATCATCGAACTACAAAACAGAACACAGGGAGGTACGACACAATGAAGAAAACAACAGCAGCAATTCTCATCGGTGCCGCGGTGCTCGGCGCAGGCTTTATCTGGCATCTGGATCACGGCATCTCGATGTTTGCGCTTACCGATTACGGCGACAAGGATGCCAATTCGCATTCCAATGCGGAAATCCGTGAAGCGGTTTCGACTGTCCGGAAAGAATTTCGGGATTATGAGGGCTGCGTCATGACAAAACTCAAATACAGCGAGGAACTGACACAAATGGAGCTGGATCCCGATATTTCCAACGGCATCTGGGAGGATTATGACGATATTATCGTTCTGGATTCCACATTTACAACAAGCGCATTGGTATCCGGAACGGGATGGGACGGTCATACGCAGCGCGGCTGGAAATGGACTGTTCTGCATACCGCGGACAATGGATGGCAGTGCTACGGCGGCGGACGCGGATGAAATCCCCTGATCGCTGTTTGATTACATGGATATAATTGATATAAAGGAGTTTTTTATTATGGCAGATTTACTGGAAATGGCAAAGCAGCTCGGCAGGGAGCTGCAGAAGGACGCGCGCTACCTTGCATTCCGCAAGGCATCTGCGGATAACGATGCGGATGAGGAACTGCAGAATCTCATCGGCGAATTCAATCTCAAGCGCCTTGACCTCGGCAATGAGGAGGACAAGCCGGAACCCGATGCGGACCGCGCAAAGGTGCTCGGCGAGGAGGTCCGCGACCTCTATTCCCAAATTATGGCGCACGATTCCATGCGCGCCTATCAGGCGGCACGCGCGGAGTTTGAACAGCTCCTCGACGGCATCAACCGCGTAATTGCCTACAGCGCCGCAGGTCAGGATCCGGATTCGTTCGATCCGACCGCTGCTGCAAGCTGCTCGGGCGACTGCTCCGGCTGCGCAGGCTGCCACTGATATGGCAATCGAAATCGACCGCTCCAAGCTCTCCCCGATGATGCAGCAGTATCTCGCTGTCAAGGATGCATCGGGGGATGCGATCGTGTTCTTCCGTCTCGGCGATTTCTACGAGATGTTCTTTGATGACGCGATCCTCGTTTCAAAGCTGCTGGAGCTGACACTGACCGGCAGGGACTGCGGTCTGCCGACAAGGGCGCCGATGTGCGGCGTGCCCTATCATTCCGCAGAGCAGTATCTCAAACGGCTCGTGAACCTCGGCTACCGCGTGGCGATCTGCGAGCAGATGGAGGATCCGGCGCTTGCAAAGGGACTGGTCGAGCGCGGTGTCATCCGCGTGGTGACGCCCGGTACGCTGATCGAATCCAGCATGCTCGATGAGTCAAACTGCAACTATCTTGCGGCGGTCTGGAGCAAGGATGAGGAGATCGCATTCTGTGCGGCGGATATCTCGACGGGCGCGGTCAATCTGCACCGGCTCGAGGGCAAATCGTGCACCGATGATCTCATCAGCCTGATCGACCGCTATCATCCCTCGGAGCTGCTCATTACAAAGGATTTCCTCGACTATAAGCCCGTTGCGGACTTCCTCAAAACGCGCACGAACTGCATGGTCACGCTGCGCGATGACGAATGCTTCTCTGTCAATCTCCAGCGCGAGACGGTGCTGAAACAGTGCGGCGCGGATTCGTTCAAGGCACTGGGACTTTCCGAAAACGGCGCAGATGCGTCTGTCTGCTGCGGACTGTTCCAGTATATCGCCGAGACGCAGCGCGCGATTGTCGGGCGCTTTACCGAGATTACCGTTCACGGCAAGGACGGCGTCATGGGGCTCGATTCCAATGCGCGGCGCAATCTCGAGCTGACCGAGACCCTGCGCTCGCATGAGAAAAAAGGCTCGCTGCTCGGCGTGCTCGATCAGACCGAGACCGCAATGGGGCGGCGTATGCTGCGCACATGGCTCGAGCAGCCGCTGACGGCACCTGTCCGCATCATGGACAGACTGAACGCCGTTGAGCTGCTGATGAAAAACAGCGTCGCGATGACAGAACTGCGCTCGCTGCTCGATCAGGTCTTTGACCTCGAACGCCTGATGTCCCGCGTGATGTTCCAGAAGGCGACGCCGCGCGATATGAAGGCGCTCTCGCAGACGGCGCTGCAATTACCGGCGATCAAGGAGCAGCTCAGAACGCTGACGCAGTCAAAGCTGCTGACAAAGCTCGAATCCGAAATCTCGCCGCTGACGGAGATTTCCGATCTGATTGAGCGCGCACTTGTGGACGAGCCGCCGCTGCTCATCAAGGACGGCGGCGTGATCCGCGACGGGTTCCATCAGGAACTCGATGCGCTGCGCCACGCGATGAACCACGGCACCGATCTCATCACCGAGATCGAATCCCGCGAGCGCGAGCGCACCGGCATCAAGAACCTGAAAACCGGCTATAACCGCGTGTTCGGTTATTATCTCGAAGTTTCGCGCTCCTACTATGAGCAGGTGCCGCCGGAATGGATCCGCAAGCAGACACTCGCGAACTGTGAACGATATATCACGCAGGAGCTGCGCGATGCGGAGAATACAATCGTCGGCGCAAAGGATAAGGCACTGGCGCTGGAAAGCGTGATTTTCTCGGAACTGCGCGAATTCTTAGCGCAGCAGCTCAAAACCGTTCAGGAGACTGCCGCGGCGGTCGCGCAGGTGGATGTCCTCTGCTCGCTCGCGCTGACGGCACTGGAAAACGAATACTGCAAGCCGGAAATCGCTGTGGACGGCAGGATCGAAATCCATGACGGACGGCATCCGGTGGTTGAGCAGATGCTGACGGACTCGGTCTTTGTGCCGAATGATGTCCTGCTCGACCAGAAGGCGAACCGCCTCGCGATCATCACCGGTCCGAATATGAGCGGTAAATCGACCTATATGCGGCAGACGGCGCTGATCGTCCTCATGGCGCAGATGGGCAGCTTTGTGCCGGCATCCTATGCGAAGATTTCGGTTGTCGATCAGATTTTCACGCGCGTCGGCGCCTCCGATGATCTGACGGCGGGCGAATCGACGTTCATGGTCGAAATGCACGAGGTTTCGACGATTCTGAAGCGTGCGACCGCGAACAGCCTTGTCGTGCTGGATGAGGTCGGACGCGGTACATCGACCTTTGACGGCATCAGCATTGCGCGCGCCGTTGCGGAGTTTATCGCAGGAAAGAAGATCGGCTGCAAGACGCTCTTTGCAACGCATTATCACGAGCTGACCATGCTTGAAGGACAGTGCGACGGTGTGCGGAATCTCAGCGTTGCCGTGAAAAAGCACGGCGATACAATCCGGTTCCTGCGCAAAATCGTGGACGGCGCCGCCGATGACAGCTACGGCATCGAGGTTGCAAAGCTCGCAGGTCTGCCGACGCAGGTGACGAACCGTGCGCGGGCGCTGCTGACGGAACTCGAAGCACAGTCGAAGGCGGAAAAGGAAAGCTATCAGGCAAAGCTTGCGGCGGAATCCGCAGGGCAGATGTCATTCTCGGCGGATGCGGATGCGCAGGTCATCGCACAGCTCTCAAAGACGCATGTCAATGAGCTTTCCGATGCGGAGTGCCGTGAACTGCTGCTTGATCTGACGAATATGCTGCACTGAGCAGCCATGTGAATCCGGAAAGGGGAATTTTATCATGACACCGGAAGAATTCCGCGCAAAGGCGGAGGACAAGGAATGGGCGCCGGGCTGGGATGCGATCGAGGATGCATTCAAAGCGGTCTACGGCGATCAGGAGCCGGCGCATTTCGGCACCGTCATCACGAGCCGTGCGATGTTCGGCGGCAATGAGTATCTGGACGGCTACAGCGCTTATCAGTCCGCGAAAGGCTACAGCCATGTTGTGACATTCGGCATGAGCGAGCTCTACGCGGATGAATCGCGTCTCGGCGGGCAGTACAGCAAATGGGGCTACGAAATGACCGTCAAGCTCGCGGACACTGCACCGCAGGACTGCATCTGGGCGATGAACATGATGGGCAATCTGGCGCGCTATACATTCCAGAGCGAACGCTGGTTTGAACCGGGACAGTATGTCGGTTCGGCAAAGAATCCGCAGTCGGTCAATCTCGGGAAACCGGAGAGTAAAATCACTTCGCTTCTCATCACGAATGATACAGAAATCCCGACAGAACAGACGCTCTACGGCGAGCTTGCATTTTTGCAGCTTGTCGGCATCACAACGCATGAACTGCAGACGATCATGCAGGACAGATCGCTTGTGCCTGTGCTGCTGGAAAATCTGAAAAAAGACTATCCCGATCTGCAGATTGATCTGGACCGGACGAAGGAATACATCTGAGCCCGCGCTATGGATTACGTATATTTTCACTTCCGAACGCGCGATATCTCCGAGACATGGGATACCGCTGCAATCGAGGATTTCCTGCGCGGCACGGGGCTGTTTCCGGCGGATACTTTCACATCGCAGAAGCCGTTTCTCAGCATTTCTCTGATGTGCGTGAAAAGCTTTGACAGCTGGAGCGGCAAAGACTATGATCCCGAAAAAACGAATTATATCGGGATTGTCACATCGGATGACTGGTACTGGGGAATCCGGAAGGATCCGCGGATACAGGCTGTTTTTGACGGTCTGGAAGCGCTGCTGTATACGGAGATACAGGAGGACTGGTGAACCGGAGCGTTCACTTAGAAAGGAACATCAATGCCCGAAATTCATGTTTTACCGAAGGACATTGCAGAACTGATCGCGGCGGGAGAGGTCATTGAGCGCCCTGCCTCGGTGCTGAAAGAACTGACCGAAAACGCCATTGACGCAGGCGCAAAGCGCATCACCGCGGAGATGAAACGCGGCGGCGTGCTCTATCTGCGCGTGACCGATGACGGCTGCGGCATTGCACCGGAGCAGGTCAGAACGGCGTTCCTGCGCCACGCGACCAGCAAAATTCAGACAGCGGAGGATCTCGAAACGATCTTCACGCTCGGCTTCCGCGGCGAGGCGCTCGCGTCGATCTGCGCCGTCTCGCGCATGGAGATTCTGACGCGGCAGTCCGGCGCGGAATACGGCACGCACTATATGCTCGAGGGCGGCGAGGAAACCGTCTTTGAGCAGAGCGGCTGCCCTGAGGGCACAACCGTTGTTGTGCGCGACCTGTTCTACAATGTGCCCGTGCGTGCAGGATTCCTCAAAAAGGATACCGCGGAGGGCAATGCGGCGGCGAATATCTTTCAGAAGATTGCGCTTTCGCATCCGGAGATTTCGTTCCGGCTGATCCGCGAGAACAAGACCGAATTCGTCACGCCCGGAGACGGGGAGCTGTTCTCCGCGATCTATGCGATTTTCGGCAAGGATTTCGCGCGCGATCTGCTGCCTGTGAAATATCAGGAGCAGGAGAACGGCGGCATCTCCGTCGAGGGCTATGTGATGAAGCCGCTCTATTCGCGCCCGAACCGTGCCCATCAGCTGTTCTTTGTCAACGGCAGATCGGTGCGCTCGTTTACGCTGATCTCCGCGATTGAGGAGGCGTATAAAACGCTGATCATGACCGGCAAATATCCGGCGTGCGTGCTGATGGTGCGCGTCTCGCCGCGGATTGTCGATGTCAACATGCACCCGACAAAAGCCGAGGTGCGCTTTTCTGATGAAAAGCGGATTTACAACGCGGTGTTTTTTGCGGTGCTCGGCGCGCTGGAGCAGAATCATCTGGTTTATGAGTTTCAGCTGCCGCAGCCGGAGCAGCCGCAGCAGCCGCGGCAGGGGAGCACAATCCCGGCACCGCCTGTGACACCGAAAATCACGCCGCAGATTTATACGCCGCAGCGTCCGCAGCGCGACTGGCATGCGCCGGTCGCCGGAACCGATGACAACACCCCTGCGCCGCTCTTTGCGAAACCCGCGCCTGCCGCGCAGAGCGTTCCGGATGCACCGCAGTCTGCGGTCAATGCGCAGACGGTACAGCAGGTGCAGTCTGTGCCGCAGAACAATCCTGCGGAGACTGCTGTACCCGCATCCGCAACGGCTGCAGCGCCCGTGCAGCCGTCTGCACCGCCCGTCATTCCCGAGGCGCTCAAAGCGTTCCCTGATCTGATTGCGCAGCCCGCCGCGCCGGTTCGCCCGATGCCGCAGGAAGTCCCCGCTGCACCGCAGGAGACCGCTGATGCCGCAGACTCCGTTCTGCCGGAGAAACCCGAAGCGCGCAATGCGGCAATCTCTGCGATTCAGCGCGAAAAAATCACCGTGATCGGGGAGCTGTTCGATAACTATGTGCTTGCGGAAGCCGGTGAGCAGTTTGTCATGATCGACAAGCACGCGGCACATGAGCGCATTCTGTTCGAGCGCTTCCGCACCCGCGAATGCAGAGACCGTCAGACCTTGCTGACGCCGGTCCGCGTTTTGCTGACGGCGGATGAAATCACCGCACTGCAGGAAATGGAGCAGACATTGCTCGGCTGCGGATTCACCTTCGATTTCAGCGAGTCGCCGGTTGTGCAGCTGACGGGCGTGCCGCTCTCCTGCGCCGAGCTTGATCTCGATCAGATTGCGGCAGACCTTGCGGCAAACTGCCTGAAGCATCAGGCACAGCCCGATCTGCATCTGCTCGACGATATGTTCCACGATCTCGCGTGCAAGGCGGCAATCCGCGCAGGCACGCACAATACGAAAGAAGAATTGCAGTCGCTTGCTGTGCAGGTCTGGGGGAATGAGCAGATCCGGCACTGCCCGCACGGGCGTCCGGTGATGTTCCTGCTCTCGAAATACCAGATCGAAAAGCAGTTCAAGCGCATTCAGGACTGAATCATGGTTGAATTATATGCGTGGCTGTCTGTCCGTGAAACCGCCGCAGATGAAGACGATCTGCCGCCGGAGCAGCCTGCACAGATCCTTGCATCCGTGCAGGAGATCCTGCGGCACGCAGACTGCGGAATCAGATTGCAGTACATGAACGGACAGCCCTATTTGCAGACAGCGTTCTGCGCCAATCACAGAACGGCGGAGACCGATGCGATCATCGGGACATATTCCCGTATTGCGGAAGCCGCGTCCGGCAGTTACGGCGTGCTGTATCTGCGTGATGACGGGCATCCGCAGTATCACAATGACATGCAGGTATATTATTTCCGGCGCGGTGCGGTCACACACGGCATCGCACCGGATTTTTCGCCGTGCATCCCGAAGCTGGAGGATGTCGTGCCGGGAGGAGAATCTGATGACTGAAAAGGACAAAGCCGCCAAAGGCTTTTTATATGATGCAAACTACGATCAGGAGCTGATCGGCCTGCGTATGCGCTGCTTAAAGCTCTGCCGCGCCTATAACGACTGTATGCCGGACGAGACCGATCTTCAGCGCGGGATCATGCGGCAGATCATTCCGGAAATCGGCGGCGGGTTTACGATCATGCAGCCGTTCCGCTGCGATTACGGCAGCAATATTAGAATCGGCAGAAACTTCTACGCGAACTACAATCTCATCATCCTCGATGCGGCACAGGTCACATTCGGGGACAATGTCTTTGTTGCACCGAACTGCGTCTTTACGGCTGCTGGTCATGCGATTGACGAGACGCAGCGCAATCAGGGGCTTGAGATCGCGCTGCCGATTACCGTTGGGAACAGTGTGTGGTTCGGCGCGAATGTCACCGTTCTGCCCGGTGTGACGATCGGGGATAATGTGATCATCGGCGCGGGCAGCGTCGTGACAAAGGATATCCCCTCCGGCGTGATCGCGGTCGGAAACCCGTGCCGCGTGCTGCGGGAGATCACCGAAGCGGACAAGCGGAAATATCCGGTTTGGGAGGATGCAGAATGAACATCAGAGCATATACGGACGCCGACCTGCCGGAAATGATCGCAATCTGGAATGAGGTTGTCGAGGCGGGCAATGCGTTCCCGCAGGAGGAGCCGCTCGATGCGGAAAGCGGCGCGTCATTCTTCGCACAGCAGACCTATACCGGTGTTGCAGAGCGCGACGGGAAAATCTGCGGACTGTATATCCTGCACCCGAACAATGTCGGGCGCTGCGGACATATCTGCAATGCGAGCTATGCGGTTTCAGGGAACTGCCGCGGCGAACACATCGGGGAGCAGCTTGTCCTTGATTGTCTGAAACAGGCAAAAGCCCACGGATTCCGCGTTTTGCAGTTCAATGCAGTTGTCGAGAGCAATATCCATGCGCGGCATCTGTATGAGCGGCTCGGGTTTACGCAGCTCGGCACGATCAAAGGCGGCTTCCGCATGCCGGGCGGCGAATATGTGAATATCTGCCCCTATTATCGGGAAGTGTAATGAAGTATCCGCTGCGCGGATGTTATTTTGAATGGGTGCCTCTATCGCAGGCACCCAAGCCCGCGAGCTCTTGAACGCTGAGGGTGTTTCGATGCCTGCGGGCATCGACCAGAGGCTCCGCGCCTCTGGACTCCCGCAAACTTTTGAAAAAGTTTGATCAAAACTTTTATTTTGTGCTCCGGCAGCGTTTTTTCTATTATCGGGCATAAAATGGGATTCTTAAGGGCTAGTAGCCCTTAAGCGGGGTATGGGGCAGCGCCTCATTTTGGATCCATCGGAGATACCTTACTGGGAGGACAGGAAATGGAGCAGAAACCGCTTGTCGCGGCGGTGGTCGGGGCGACGGCTTCGGGCAAGACCGCGCTCGGCGTTGAAATCGCAAAAGCATACAACGGCGAGGTGATCTCAGCGGATTCCATGCAGATCTATCAGGGGCTGGATATCGCGACTGCGAAGCCGACCGCCGAAGAAATGCAGGGGATTCCGCATCATCTGATTTCAGTGCTGCCGCCGGAGCAGGCGTGCTCGGTTGCGGATTATGTTGAAATGGCACGCGAAAAAATCGCGGACGTTCTCAGCAGAAACAAGCTGCCGGTGATTGTCGGCGGCACGGGGCTTTATGTCGATTCGCTGCTGGATAACATTCAGTTTCCGGATATTCCCGCGGATGATGCCCTGCGCGCAAAGCTGCATGCAGAGGCGGAAGAAGCGGGCAATGCGGTGATGCTGGAACGCCTGCGCAAATGCGATCCGGAGACTGCGGCGCGGCTGCATGAGAACAATCTGCGGCGCGTGATCCGTGCGCTTGAGGTCTTTGAACTGACGGGCATCCCGCTCTCGGAGCATGCAAGGCGCAGCCGCGAGGTTCCGCCGCCGTGGGATGTTCTGCGCATCGGCATCGGCTTTGCGGACCGCGAAAAACAGTATGCACGCATCCGCCTGCGCGTCGATCAGATGCTGGAGCAGGGGCTCTGCGAGGAGGTGCGCGAAGAATACGCATCCGGCAGACGCCGTGCGACCGCTGCAATGGCGATCGGCTACAAGGAGCTTCTGCCGTGGCTTGAGGGCGCAGAACCGCTTGCAGACGGCATTCAGCGCGTCAAACAGGAGACCTGCCGCTATGCCAAGCGTCAGGGTACGTGGTTTCGTCGGAATCCACAAACGAACTGGATTCTGCGGGACGAAGTTTGTCCTGAAAGCCGAATTTTTGAAATCGCTGAAAAATGTTTCAAAAAAACTTTGCGAAACGGGGAACTGTGTGATATAATATAATATGTGTAATTGCTGACGGGCGAAGTATACCTTTCGGCAGATGCACCGAGCATACAACCACAAATACATATTTGGGTGTAAATATGAAAGAAATGAGGCAAGTAACCATGACCAACAAGGGACTCAATCTGCAGGACGTTTTTCTGAATCAGGCACGCAAGGAGCGCCTGCCGCTGACTATCTTCCTGACCAACGGCTATCAGTTCAAGGGCATCATCCGCGGCTTTGATTCGTTCATCGTCATTCTCGAAACCGACGGCAGACAGCAGCTCGTCTATAAGCATGCAATCTCCACCATCGTGCCGGCAAGACCGATCTCGATTCTGGATGCAATGGAGCAGCGCGAGGACGCTGAGTAATCTCTCATGAACGAAATTACAACGCGAATCCTCAAATTTCTACTGCTGGTGTTCGCCGTTGTACTGGCTTCCTCCATTTTCTATCACCTGTTCTTTACGAACTATGAGACCGAAAATGCGATTTACTACGAGGTCAGCGATGTTTCGAGCTTTCAGGGCGTCTATGTCCGCGATGAGACCGTGGAATCCTATCACGGGACAGGTGCCGTGCGCTATTGCGTCGATGACGGCGCAAAGCTCGGCGTCGGCAGCGTGATCGCAGAGATCTACTCCTCGCCGGAGCAGATCGAGCTGCGCAGACGCATTGCCGAAAAGGAAGACGAGATCGCAATGCTCCGGAAGATCGAGAACCCCGGCACGAGCGAAAATGCCCAGCCGGCCAATCTCGCTTCGCTGATCGACGAGCAGTATAAAGCCATGATCCGGCTGCGTGAGCGGCAGGATTATTCTGCAATGAGCAATTCCAAGCAGAATATGACCGTGCTGATGAGCACGTATGAAAAGGTGACGGACTCGAAGATTGACTTCAACGACAGAATCGTTGCGCTCGAGGATGAGGTCACCAGACTGAACGCACAGCTTTCCGCGCCGGAAAAGACCATTCCCGCGCCGGAAAGCGCCTACTTCGTCAGCTATGTGGACGGCTACGAGGATACTCTGACGCCGGATACCATGCGCAATCTGACGCCCGAACAGCTCGCCTCTGTTTCCGAGGACGGCATATCCGCCGGCGCACAGGAGGGCAACCTTGTCATCGGCAAGATCATCAAGGATTATGCATGGTACATCGTCGGCGTGTTCGATAACCGCAAGATGCGGCTCTCCGAGGACGATACGGCGACTGTGCGGCTCGAATCCGTGCCGCAGAATCTCCGCGTCAAGGTTGAGTCGCTCTATTCGACGGGCGATGTTGCAAAGACGCAGGGCATCTTCCGCTGCGATGAGCTCACGCACGATATCGTGCAGCACCGCACGGAGCGCGTGGATATTGTCCGCGATACCGTTGAGGGCATCCGCGTGCCGCGCTCCGCTATCCGTTTCAAAAACATGACGGCGGAGGTCAAGGACGAGGAGGGCAATGTCACCGAGGTGACAGATGATTTCAAGGGCGTCTATGTCCTTGTCGGCGAAACACCGGAATTCCGCAGGATCGACGAGATCTATGAGGATGAGAACTATTATATCTCGCGGATTGATGCAGGCCCCGGATTCGTCGCACTCTATGACGATATCATCGTGAAGGGAGTGATGGCGGATGGAGAATGAATTTGCACCGTGTACGGAAGCGCAGAAGCAGGCGGTTCTCGAACGGCTCGCAGACATCCGGCAGAATATTGCAGAAAGCTGCGCCGCAGCAGGCAGAGACCCTTCTGAGATCACGCTGATGGCGGTGACCAAAACAGTCTCGCCCGAGCTGATTAACCTTGCAGTCGATCACGGCGTGAAGGTGCTCGGCGAAAACCGCGTGCAGGAGTTCCTCTCCAAGCGCGAAGCCTACCGCAGCAGCGCGGAGGTGCAGTTTATCGGGCATCTCCAGACCAACAAGGTCAGGCAGATTATTGACAAGGTCTCGCTGATCCAGTCCGTGGACAGCCTGCATCTTGCAGAGGCAGTCAACAAAGCCGCAGAACAGCACGGCATCATCATGCCGGTGCTGCTCGAAGTCAATATCGGCGGAGAATCCAGCAAATCCGGCATTTCGGCAGAGGCGCTCCCGCAGCTGCTCGAAGATGTCGGCAAGCTCAAAAATCTCCGCGCGGACGGGCTGATGACCATTCCGCCCCCGACTGCGGACGAGCAGGAACAGATGCAGACCTTTTCCGCGATGCAGCAGCTCTATCAGCAGATGCAGCAGCTTGCACCGCTCCATACGCTTTCGATGGGCATGTCCGGCGATTATCCCGCGGCGATCCGCTGCGGCGCGACGCTCGTGCGTATCGGCAGTGCGCTTTTCGGCGCGCGGTTCTATCCGCCGCCGGCACCCTCACTGATTTGATTTCAATTTGATGTACGCACGGGGAACCGGATGCGTATGCCGGAAATATCAACCAGAAAGAAAAGGAGAATTCAGATGAAAATTTTTGACGCACTCCATGATTTCTTCGCACCGCAGGAGGAGGACTCCTACGAGACAGAGCCGGTGCGTGAAACAAGAGAGGCCCGCGAACGGCGGGAAGTCCGCGAGTCGTTCCGTGAGCGTGAGACGATCCGTGAGCCGGAAGAGAGCTCTGCACGCGAGGTCCGTCAGCCTGCATCGCTGCGCGACAGCTACAGACCGGAATCTGAGTATCCGACCAAGCGCGATAACAAGGTTGTGAATATTCAGGCAACCGCACAGCTTCAGGTTGTTCTCGTGAAGCCTGAGGTGTTTACCGATGCAAAGCAGATCGCGGATCATCTGATCTCCAAGAAAACAGTTGTCCTGAACCTCGAGACCGCTTCTGCCGAGAACAAGCGCCGCATCATCGACTTCCTCGTCGGTGTTGCCTATGCAAACGGCGGCAGCCTCAAGCCGGTCGCAAACCTGACGTATATCATTACACCCTATAATGTCGGCTTCATCGGTGAAGACCTCGTCAACGAGCTGGAGACAAACGGTGTGATTATGTAAGCTGATGTTATTTTAGGCGGAAGGAGTACCTTATGATTACGGCAAAGGATATTCAGAAAAAAAAGTTTGAAAAAGTGAAGTTCGGTTACAGCCCGGAGGAGGTCGATGCATTCCTCTCGCAGATCGAGAATGACCTGCGTCTGATGCAGCAGGATCTGGACGATTCCAATGACAAGATCCAGCTCCTCGCGGACAAGGTGCGTGAATATAAGGATTCTGAGGAAGATCTCAAGAATGCGCTGCTGCTCGCACAGAAGCAGGCGCGTCAGGTTGTTGCGGAGGCACAGGAGAAGGCTGCTGCAATCGAAGCAGAGGCGCGCGCTTCTGTCGATACCGTAAAATCGCAGGCTCTGCTCGATTCCGAGACACAGCTCAAGAATATCACCGCGCAGCTCGAGCAGGAGAATGCGTCCCTCGTTGCAACACAGCATCAGGTCGCGGACTTCAAACGCGCACTCTTTGATATGTACAAGCAGCATCTTGCGCTGATCTCCAGCCTGCCGGATGCACCCGCTGAGGAGGAGACCGAGGAGGTTGTTGAGGTGATCGAGGTCGAGGAGGAGGCTCCCGCTGAGCAGGCTGCTGCACCGGCAGAAGCTCCGGCTGCGGACCCGAATGCCGCTGCTGCAAACGCTGCATTTGACGGCGTTGCACAGAGCACCTTCGGCAGCCGCCGCGATGACGCTGCCAGACGCGACGAGCCCAGAAAGCGTTTCGATTTTTAAGCATGAAGACTGAAAGGAACTTGCAGCGGCGATCCTGTCATGCAGGTTCCTTTTTTTATCCGGTTCGGAAAGGAGCACGCAAACCACAATATGACAATCATTCTCGTATGTGCGGCCATTGCAGGACTGACCGTGATCGACCAGCTCATCAAGCTCTGGGCGATCGCCAATTTGCAGGGGCAGCCGCCGAGACCGTTCCTGCAGCTCGGCAGCTTCGACTGGATGCATCTGCGCTATCTGGAAAACAGCGGCGCGGCATTCAGCATTCTCAGAGGAAACCGCGGCTTTCTGATCGTGTTTCCGGTCATCATGATCGCGGTGTGCCTGTATATTCTGCACCGCTGCGGCAAGACCCGCCGCTGGGTGCAGATCGCCATGCCGCTGATCGCTGCGGGCGGTCTCGGCAATCTGATCGACCGCATCTTCCGCGGCGGCAGAGTTGTGGATTATCTTGATTTTCAGCTCTGCAATTTTGCCGTGTTCAATTTCGCGGATATCTGCGTGACAGTCGGCGTCGGAATTGTGATCATCGGGCTGCTGTTCCTTGAGAAGGAAGTGCCGGAGGCGAAAAAGCTGAAACCGGCGGAGCGCATCCCCTATGCACACACGGCGGCGCCGCTTGCAGAAGCCGGTACGCTGCCGGATGCAGGCGAACTCCCCGAGGCTGAGGCTGCACCGCTGCGCGAGGAAGCCGATGAGGTATCCGAAGATGCCGGCGCGTGAGCTGACACTGACTGTTCCGGCGGAGGATGCCGGCAAGCGGCTCGATGCATGGCTTGCGGCGCATCCGGATACGGAGCTGACACGCTCGGCGGTTCAGCAGCTTGCCGAACAGGGACAGATCACCCGCAACGGCAAATCTGCGAAGAAAAATGAAAAGCTGAAGGACGGCGACACCGTCTGCGTGCAGATTCCTGCGCCGCAGATGCTCGATGTGATCCCGCAGGAAATCCCACTCGAGATCGTCTATGAGGATGCAGAGCTGCTGGTTGTCAACAAGCCGAAGGGCATGGTTGTGCATCCGGCGCCGGGGCATCCGGACGGGACGCTTGTCAATGCGCTGCTGTATCACTGCGCCGGAGCGCTTTCGGGCATCAACGGCGTGATCCGGCCGGGCATTGTCCACCGGATTGACCGCGATACCAGCGGACTGCTGATCGTCGCCAAGACCGACCGCGCCCATCTCGGGCTTGCGGAGCAGATCGCGGTGCATTCCTTTACGCGCGAATACGAAGCAATCTGCTGCGGCAGATTCAAAGCGGAATCCGGCACCGTGCATGCACCGATCGGCAGAGACCCGCGCGACCGGCAGAAAATGTGCGTGATCGCGACGAATTCCAAGGATGCGGTTACACATTATACTGTATTGACGCAATATGAAAAATATGCGCATATCCGCTGCAGGCTGGAAACCGGCAGAACGCATCAGATTCGTGTCCACATGAAGCACATCGGGCATCCGGTCTACGGCGACGCGGTCTACGGCAAAGCGGAAAAGGGCGTGCAGGGACAATGTCTGCATGCGAAGAAAATCGGATTTGTGCATCCGGTGACAGGCGAATATCTGGAATTTGATTCGCCGCTGCCGGAGTATTTTACGGAGATTTTGAGAAAATGCAGATGAACCACTCAGACAAAGCGGCCGCGCTGTTTTCGCAGCGATTTCATTGCTCTCAGGCTGTGCTTGCAGCATTTGCAGAAGAGCTCGGCCTTTCAGAGGAGCAGGCGCTCCGGCTCGGCGGCAGCTTCGGCGGCGGCATGTGCAAGGGCGAAGTATGCGGCGCCTGTACCGGCGCGCTCATGGTAATCGGCCTGAAATACGGGCAGTCTGTTCCGGGGGATGAGGCTGCAAAGCAGATTTGCAGTCAGAAAACGGTGCAGTTCCTGAATGCGTTTGAAGCGAAGCACGGCTCCTATCTCTGCCGAAATCTGATCGGCTATCATCTCGCTTCGGATATGGAACGGGAAGCAGCAAGAGCAGCCGGCGTATTCGTCCGGATCTGTCCGCAGATGATCCGCACGGCGGTTGAGATTACAGAAGCGCTGCTCGGAAAGGAAGATTGACGATGCATTTTACATATTGCCCCGACTGCGGCGCAAAGACAATCCCGCGGCAGATGGGCGATGACGGCGCCGTGCCCTACTGTGAACGATGTCAGAAGCCGCTGTTTGATATGTTCAGTACATGCGTGCTTTCCGTTGTGAAGAATCCGGCGGGGGAGCTGGCGCTCATCAGGCAGAGCTACGGGCAGCAGGAAACCTATGTCGGCGTTGCGGGCTATATGCAATGCGGCGAGACGGCGGAGGAGGCTGCGCTGCGCGAAATCCGCGAGGAGATCGGGCTGGAGCCGGAGAAGATCCGGTTTCTGTTCAGCGCGTGGCATGCGGCAAAAGGGCAGCTGATGCTCTGCTTTTGTGCGGAATCGGATGCGCAGGATTTTGCGCTTTCGCAGGAGGTCCGCGAGGCAAAATGGTTCTCTCCGGCGGATGCCTGCAAAGCAGTCCGGCAGGGCAGCATCATCGAGCGGCTGGTTCGCGCCGCGGGTTCTTAATAAATTCATAAAATGCAGAAAAGGACTTGCAAAACAGTCTGAAATTTGGTATAATATTAGAATAGACATTGATACCGGCGGGCTGCGCCGAAATACAAAGGGATGAGAACACAACATGATCGGTTTTTACAGCTATACCGTAATCCTGACATACATCGGGTTTGTCTGCGGTTCGGTAGGCTTATATTTTGCAGCGAACGGAAGCACCAACATGGCGATCATCATGCTGATGCTTGCGGGATTCTGCGATATGTTTGACGGAAAAGTTGCCAAGACAAAAAAGGACCGCACACCGGAGGAATGCCGCTTCGGCATCCAGATTGATTCGCTCTCGGATATGGTCTGCTTCGGGCTGCTGCCCCCGATGATCGCATTCAGCGCGGGACTGCACAAGCCTATCAATATCGCCGTGTTCTGCTGCTTCAGCCTTGCGGCGCTGATCCGGCTCGCATACTTCAATGTGACGGAGGAGGAGCGCCAGCAGGTGACCACCGAACGCCGCAAGGTCTATGAGGGTCTGCCTGTGACATCGGTCGCGCTGATTATTCCGCTGCTGTTCGCGTTCCGGAAGGATCTCGAGGCGCTGAGTGCATCGGCGTTCCCGATCACCGCAACGATTGCATATGCAGTGATCGCATGCCTCTTTATCACGCGCTTCACATTGAAAAAGCCGCAGATGCGCGCAATGCTCTGGTTTATCGTCATCGGCGTGCTGGAGCTGCTGCTGCTGATCTTCAAGCATCACCGCGGCTGATGCGTTACAATCAAACAAAAGGAGGAATCCGTCATGTCGGAACCGCAGGAAGTCAAATCGCACGCAGGTGCGATGATTTGTGACCGCGCTGGGAATCCGGTGGCGGATTCCTGTGCTTCTCAGGGAAAGCTGCTCGGGCTGCTTTACGGCACCGCTCCCGGCAGAGCAGCGCTCAAGCTGCTGACAAAGCCGGTTGTCTCGCAGGCGGCAGGTTATGCGCTGGAGCATCCGCTCTCGACGGTTGCAATTCCGCCGTTTGTCCTGAAAAAGCATATCAAAATGAGCGACTATGCGCAGGAGAAATTCCGCAGCTTCAACGCATTTTTCACACGCCCTGTCAAGCCCTCTGCGCGGCCGGTTGAGACGGCGCCGGAGGTGCTGATCAGCCCGTGCGATGCAAAGCTGACGGTCATTCCCGTGACGCCCGACCTGCATTTCACGGTCAAGGGCGCGGAATACAATCTTGCGGCGTTTCTCGGATGCAAACGCCTTGCACAGCGCTATGAGGGCGGGCAGGTGCTGATCTTCCGGCTGACACCGGACGATTATCACCGCTACTGTTATCCGGATACCTGCGAGATCGGCAAAACCAGACGTATTGCCGGTGAGCTGCATACGGTCAACCCGATTGCGGCAGAGCATGATATCAAGGTGTATCACCGCAACACGCGCACGGTCACGATGCTGCATACGGAGTATTTCGGTGCGGTGATGATGATCGAGGTCGGCGCGATGCTGGTCGGAAAGATTGTCAATCACCCGCACGGGACAAAGGTTGCGCGCGGGATTGAGAAGGGATATTTCGAGTTCGGCGGCTCGACGATTGTGCTCGTACTGGAAAAGGACGCCGCAGAGATCGACGCACAGATTCTGGAAAACTCGCGGAACGGCGCCGAAACCATCGTCCGCTACGGCTCCGGCATCGGGAGAAGCGGTGCCGCTTCGCGATGATTTATAATGGGGCGCTGCCCCAAAACCCGCCAAAGGGATACTATCCCTTTGGAATCCCATTTTGATGCTGCCGGAGCACAACACGCCGCGGGAGCGCCAATATAAAAGTTTTGATCAAACTTTTTTCAAAAGTTTGCGGGGTCGAGGGGCAGAGCCCCCGCCGCACTCCGCAGAGTGCGGAATGCCCCTGCTTTAGGAGCTCCGCAGGGGTGAATCCGATAAAACGATCCGGTGGATCGTTTTTCGGAGAGGGGAGCCCTGCGATAGAGGGCTCCCCTGAGTGAATTGCAAAGCAATTCACCGTCTGCCGCAACTGCTTAAGTTGTTGGCATTGCTGCCCCAAAACCCGCCAAAGGGTCACTGACCCTTTGGAATCCCATTTTGAAGGAAACAGGCTTGGACGCCTGCGATTTCTCCGCAGATGCAGAAAAATTTGTGACACTGCAAAAAAAACTGCACAGACGCAGCAATGTAAAATCAACGTATTTACAATCAAATCATGACAACATTCGGCAGCCGGAAAAAGGCTGCCTTTTTTTTGAAAAAAGTTGTGTAACCAAAATCGACCGGATTCTGTCTGAATAGATAGAGACGTCTTAAAGGAGTTTGAAAAGGAGGGCGGCGTACCGATGGAGGATGAGGAAATCATTGCATTGTACTTCGCGCGCGATGAAAAAGCAATCGCAGAGACTGATCGGAAATACGGTACCCGCTGCCGCAGGCTCGGGATCCGGATCCTCGGGAATCCGCAGGATGCAGAGGAATGCTGCAACGATGTATGGCTCAAGGCGTGGAACACAATCCCGCCACAGAAGCCTGCATTCTTCTCAGCATATCTCGTCAAGCTGATGCGCAATGCAGCGCTGAATCTTTATGAGAAACTGCATGCGGAAAAGCGCGGCGGCACACAGACGGCGGTCCTGCTCGATGAGCTGGAGGACTGTCTGGCGGCGCCGGACGATATCGAGGCACAGATCTCGGAGGCGGAAACAGGAGAACTGCTCCGGCGGTATCTGAAAAACGTTTCCGAGGAGGCGCGGAACATTTTTATCCTGCGCTATGTGTACATGATGCCGGTCAAGGACATTGCGGAAAAATATGAGATCGGCGTGAGCAAGGTGAAGGTCTCACTCCACCGCACGCGCAAGGGACTCAGGGAGTTTCTGGGAGGTGAACAGCTTTGAAATCCATGACATTACTGAAAGCGATGAGCGAGCTTGAGCCGCGGGATATTGATGCGGCGATGCAGGCAGGCGCCGGCGGCAAAGCTGTCGGGCAGAATTTGGAAGGGGAGGAAAGCACCGGACACGGCAGGGTGATTATGCGGACAATGCAGCCGCAGACATCCGCAGGCAGACATCTGCGGATCGGCGGCTGGGCTGCGGTTGCAGCGTGCATGACGCTGGCTGTCGGCGCGGCGGTGATCTTCCACCGTGATCAGGGCGATCTTGTTCTGATGCATTCGGCATCGGAGCAGATCGCGGAGGAGACTGTTCCGGCGGTGACCGGAACAACAGCCGCAGAAACCGGCACGCAGACAACTGCAAAGCCGGATGACAATCAGCCCGGCGGCGCGGTGACCGTCTACACAACAGTTGTGACGGAGACTGCAGGTCAGACCGGCATCAGCACGGATGCCGGACAGACCGAAGCTGTCGGGGAGCCGACAACAGCAGCGCAGCAGACAGCGCCCGCCGAAACCACAACGGCACCCGCTGTCACATATCCGGCAGAGGCTCCGGTGCTGATTGCAATGGCGGATGATGCCGGCACGCTGCCGCAGGATTACGCAGACGGCAGAGTCGAGTGGTCGCTGATCGAGGGCGCAGATGCAGTCAATGCTTATCTGAACGGCACTTCGCCGGTTGTCACGCTCGGCGAGGGACAGAAACCCGCGGCGGTTTCCGCAGCGATTATGCAGAATCTGGCAATGTACCGCATCCGCTGGGCGAAGGAATCGCACAAGTGGAATTCTTACGGCATCCGCGCAGCAGAGCTGGATGCAGACGGCGTGCTGCATCTGGATATCGCGATGTATGCCGACGGCGGCACATATGAAGAAGCAGAGTGGATCTATGAAACGGCACTGCTCTTTGAAGCAGGCACAATGCCGCAGATCACAGACGTCAGAGTCGATCTGACATACTTTGAAGATACGGACGGAATCGCGCAGTGGATCGCATATCAGGATGCACTCGCAGAGGATGTCAATGTTCATATCAACAGCTAATGTAAAGGGAGGCTATTACAATGAAACACACGAATATGAAACGTACACTCGCAGGCCTGATGAGCCTTGCAATGATCGCACAGGCAGTTCCGGCAATCCAGTCCTTCACAGCTCTGACCGCAGCAGCGGCAGTCAGCGTTGATTCCATCCAGACGCGCGTATTTGAATATGATTTCGGCAGCTTCAAAGCACTCTACGATACCCGCACAAAGCGCTGGTTTGATGAAAAGGGCAAGACCCTGATCAAGCAGGAGAGCAAGACCCAGACCGCAGGCGCGCCGGAGGGCGTGCTCGGCAAGGATGTCGGCGGACTCGTTCTGAACCCCGCAGAGCAAAGCCTGATGGTGCAGATGAGCGACGGCACCGTGACCTACACGAAAGATATCATCAGCGCAGAGGATGAAGCATCCATCAAGCAGCTGCTCGCATATGTGCACGCAGTCAAGCCGGAATACAGCGCATCCTATTATGACCGCGCACAGCAGAAGAATGTGGAGGTGCCGGAGCCGGCATCCTTCCCGCTGATCTATCAGTGGGGCACTGCCGTTAAGGACGGCGAAAGCTTCCGCCTGAGCTGCCGCATCTACTTCGGCGAAGTGCTTTACGGCACCGCAACGCTGCAGGGCGGCAAGATCAGCTTCACCCGCGCAGGCGATGAGAACGATGCAGGCGAAGCAAATCCGTTTACCTCTGCGGGCGACGCAACCGTTGACGGCAGAGTGGATGTCTCTGACGCAGTGCTCTCGAGCAGACTGCTCGCTGAGGATACCGCAGCGCCGGTCACATCGCTCGGCTCAGAGCTCGCGGATAAGAACGAGGACGGCGCCCTCACCGGCCGCGACGTCACCGAGATTCTCTTTGATATTGTCAAGACACCGACTGCAAACCGCGGCCCCGTCTCGCCTGCCGGCACTTCGGCAGTGGTCGGGCTGGAGCAGGTCAGCGGCGCACTCAGCGATGATACCGCAAAGCTGTTCGGCTTTGCAGATCTGAAAGCATTTACGGCGGATGCCGCAGCAGAAAACGGCGCAGGCTTCCGCGCATATACGCACTGTGAGCAGGTCGGGCTCAACGATGTCTGGGATATCGTCTACTTCGACCGCGGCGGCTGCAAGTGGAATCAGTTTGACGTCAAGGGTCTGTATCTGAGCGCAGACGGTGTTCTGACCGTCGCCGCAGATTTCTATGAGAACGAGACAACCGCAGCGGCAGCATCCGCGTGGACACATCTCAGGCTGACCGTTCCGCACGGCGAACTGCCGCAGAAGCTCACAACCGCATGGAACCTGACCGAAGTCCGTCAGCCGAAGCAGACTGCGTCCGCAGTTTCGTATATCGTCCGCGACAGAAAAGCGGAGCACACGGTTCCGGTTCAGCGCCTTGTGCAGTCCCTCGATGATGAGGACGCAATGGCAAAGGCAATCGGCTACAAGGACGCCGCAGCGTTCAATGATGCCCTCACCGAAATGAATACCAATGTCCACCGGTTTGCAAAGTGCACCGAGGGCGCACAGTTTGATACATGGAATCTGGTTTACGCCGCAGATGATGAGGCTTCGTGGCAGAATGACGCTGTCCGCTCGCTCGAGCTGACACCGGGCGGCAAGCTGGTTCTCGGCATGGATCTGACCACTGACAGCGCCGTGAAGGGCGGAAAGCGCCGCTTTGCATGGACACAGCTCACAGTCCCGCACGGCACACTCGCAGCGAACAGCAGCAGACTGTTCGTTGATTATCAGGTCAAGAGCTACGATGCACCGGTCGAGACACAGACCGTCCGCAGCCTCAGCGTCAGTGAGATGCCGCAGCGCGCAGTGCCGCTGCTCAATGTCGAGAATACTGCAGTCAAGGCAATCGACATCCCCACTTATTTGATCAAATACGGACTTGATGCATATGTCAGCTATGAGCGCGGAGAACCTTTTAGAAATGATTACCCCGGCGGTCGGATCCCGTGGCGCAAGACCGAGGTTGAAAGCGCATCCGGCGAGATCACCGATCAGTACAGCTTCCTGCTCGCAATAGATTCCGAATTTGGCGGCTACGATCAGATGAACCTGAAATCCCTTGCGCTGACAGCCGACCATAAGCTGCAGGTTGTGACCGAATACACCTTCGATAAGTATCACTTTTCATTCGGTCAGTCTGACAACCAGTTCGACACCGAGATCACGATCACCGTTCCGCACGGCGCGCTGCCGGAGGATCTGGAGATCAAGTGGACGAATGAAAAGTGCGCAGGCAGCATGCTGTTCACGCCGTATGATCCGGAGTATATCCCGCTTGCACCGCAGAAGCCCTATACCGAATCGGAAAGCACCTTCGCAGATGTGCAGATTGATTCGGATACCACCGGCGCGATCATTCCGGCAGCACTCCGCAGCCGCCTTGATGCAGGTCAGGTCGATATCAGCCTGATCAAAGAGGATCACGGCGTTTATCAGAGCGCTCACTGGGAAGTTTCCGACAACGCGGATTACGCATGGGAATATTTCACCGAGCCCGAGGATACAAATGTCGCAGCGATCAGAGCGCTGCTGGAGGATAACAGAGATGTTGCCGCCGTTTACTACAAGCGCGGCACAGAGGACAAAGAGCTGTGCGTCGATTATGCAAAGCTGATTGACGGCACCCTCTCGCTGAAACTGGACGGCAGCTATGATCAGGATGCAGCTGCGGTTCCGACCTATTACCGCGTTCTCATCAGCGCACCGGACGGCACCCTGCCGCAGGTTCAGGCGCTTGAGACGGAATTCAGCATCGGCGGTGAGCCGGCTGATTACTACACCTCTGAGCCGTTTATCAGCCGTCAGCAGAAGCGCTATGCGGAGATTCACTTCACCGAGCCGCAGGCATATGACGAGGACGATACACCGGCAGAAGATCCGTATGCACCGGTACCCTATTCCGATCAGTCTGTGATGCAGGTCATCGCAACAGAGCCGATTGAAATAGAACGTGCGGATTCGACTGACTGGTCCAGCGCCCGGGTGGAGACTGATACGGGAAAGGCATGGTACAAGAACAAGTACGGCATCGAGGCGGATTGGAGCAGCAAGGATGTCTTTGTGCTGACCGCGCGCGGCTATTCCGATGAGCGTTTCGCAGTCGCAGGCGTTTCCGTGAACAAAGAGGCGGAGTTGACCATCGAAGGACTGAAATATACTTCGATCGCGCAGGAAGCTGATGATTATTATGAGACACACAGCAAGCAGCAGCAGACCTTCCTGATCGTTTTGGATCACGGTGTTCTTCCGGAAAAGATTGAGGATGTTTTTGAAAGCTGCAAGTATTTCTCCACCTACACAGCATGGGATGAGGATGAGAACGAGTTTATCTGTGATGAACTTCCGGACTTTGAAGCAGCCGCCGCAAAGGCACCGGTGCTCTCCATCGCACCGCAGGAGAAGCGCGTTTACGCACGCGGCGAAGCCGGCAGCGTTGTCAAGCACACCACCGATCTGCTGACCGACAACAACGGCAATCTGCTCGAAGAAAAGGCACCGATCTATACTGTGGTTCCGGCAGGTACCGCAGAGAACTTCATGACAGTTGAAGGCGCAGCAAACAAACTGACCTACCGCAAAGCAGCTCCCGCTGATCTCAACGGCGCTGATCTGCTCCTGATCGGCTTCCGCATGGAGGGCAGAGTAACCGAGTGCGGTCTGAATCAGTACAACAACTATGTTGACACAAACGGCGTCCTGCACCTGAACGCTGCAGTCTTCCACGATACCACCAAGACGGAGCTTGCTGACAGCAATGCAGCCTGCGTGCTCGGCATCGCAGTCGATCACGATGCAGTTGCAGAGATCACCGGCGTTGTCTTCGATACGCTGTCGGAATTTGCAGGCGATCCGGCTGCACCGGCAGTGGAACCGGAATGGCAGGCACTCGGCGGCAGCGGTTCCGCATATGCAGACTTTCTGGCATGCGTTGAAAACGAGGGCGTAAAGATCCGTTTCAAGAGCACTGACGATTGATCTTTCCTGAGACAGAAATCTCCATCCAATAAAGGAAGCCGCTCCGATTCAAAACCGGAGCGGCTTTCGTCTTATTGAAAAAAGTATCGTTGTGCGATATTGGTATTTGGCTATGTCCAAACTGAAAGCGTGTCAAAATGGGATTCCAAAGGGCTGATAGCCCTTTGGCGCAGTTTGGGCGCGCAGCCCATTATAAATCATCGCGGAGCGATACCGCAACCTTATTTGATCGCTTCAAAAGCCTGTGTGAGGTCTTCGATGATATCCTCGACATTCTCGAGACCGACCGAGAGACGGATCATGCCTGCATTGATGCCTGCTGCGACGAGCTGCTCATCGGTGAGCTGACGGTGCGTCTCAGAAGCCGGATGCAGCACGCAGGTACGGATATCCGCAACGTGCACAACATTGGATGCGAGCTTGAGCGAATCCATCCAGTTCATAGCGGTGGTTCTGCCGCCCTTGATGACGAACGAGATTACGCCGCTGCAGCCGTCCTTGAGGTAGGTCTTTGCGCGCTCGTGATAGGGATTGTCCGCAAGACCCGGATAGTTGACGGATTCGACCTCCGGACGGGTGAGCAGATACTCAGCGACCTGCTGTGCATTGATGCAGTGCTGCTTCATGCGGATTGCGAGCGTCTCAAGACCGAGGTTGAGATAAAAAGCGTTCGTCGCGCTCGGATAGCATCCGAAATCGCGCATCAGCTGCATTCTCGCTTTGATGATATAAGCCATGTTGCCGAACTCGCGGACATAGCAGACGCCGTGATAGCTCTCATCGGGCTCGGTGAACTCGGGGAACTTGCCGTTATCCCACGGGAAGGTGCCGCAGTCCACAATGACGCCGCCGCCCTGCAGTGCGTGGCCGTCCATATATTTGGTGGTGGAGTGGATGACAACATCGGCGCCAAACTCCTTCGGACGGCAGAGAATCGGGGTCGGGAAGGTGTTGTCGATAATCAGCGGCAGACCGTTGTCATGTGCAAAGTCCGCAAACTTTTTGATATCGAGCACGGAGAGCGCCGGATTTGCGAGCGTCTCGCCGAAAACGCAGCGAGTGTTCGGCTTGACCGCCTTCTGGAGCTCCTCGCGCGAAGCCTCCTGATCGACGAAGATGCACTCGATGCCGAAGCGCTTGAGCGTCACGGCAAAGAGGTTGACCGTGCCGCCGTAGATGGTGCCGGTGGAAATGAAGCTGTCGCCTGCATTGCAGACGTTGAGGATCGAGAGCAGGCTTGCTGCCTGACCGCTTGTGGTACACATCGCAGCGACACCGCCTTCGAGCGCAGCGATTTTCTTTTCAACTGCATCGACGGTGGGGTTTGCGAAGCGGGAATAGATCGGTTCAGTCGGCATATCAAAGAGCGCGGCGATATGCGCGGTGGAATCAAACGTGTAGGTTGTGCTCTGCACGATCGGGACAACGCGCGGGTCGCCGTTGCCGGGGGTATAGCCTGCGTGCAGGCATTGTGTTTCGATTTTCATGGATAATCCTCCTGTATGCGCGATGATTTCTGCGAAAAAAGCAGATATCTTTATTATAGACTTTTTGGCGGCATCTGTCAAGAGAAAACGGTGAGATTATCGTTCTGCGGCGCGGCAGGGGATTGTCATTCCGGATGTGCGTCCCAAAATGATTCAGCAGAATCGTGACCGCCGCCGCGAAGCAAATCACGATCTTTGTGCAAAATGCTGAAAATACCATGATCTGACAAAAATCATTGTCGGAAGCGGAGTTTTGTGGTAAAATAGAGAGTGGAGAATTTCCGGCTCGTGCCGGCAGAAACACATAAGGAACAGAACAAAGGAGCAAACCATGTTTACCAGATATATCGGGATTGATCTGGGTACCGCCAATACCCTGATCTATGCGCGCGGCAAGGGCATCATCATGCGGGAGCCTTCGGTTGTCGCGGTCAATACCAAAACCGATCAGGCATGCTCTGTCGGCAAAGAGGCAAAGGATATCATCGGCAGAACGCCGGGCTCGATCATCGCGGTGCGTCCGCTCAAGGACGGAGTCATCGCAGATTTCGATATCGCCGCCACAATGCTGCAGGAGCTGATCAAAAAATCGCTCAAGGGCACGCTCTTTACCAAGGCGCGCGTGATCATCTGCATCCCCTCGGGCGTGACGGCGGTTGAGCGCAGAGCCGTCAAGGAGGCAGCCGAAAAAGCCGGCGCAAGACCGGTTCAGCTTGTCGCGGAGCCGATCGCCGCAGCACTCGGCGCAGGTCTGCCGATCATGGAGCCGGCCGGCACAATGATCGTTGACATCGGCGGCGGCACGAGCGAGATCGCCGTGATCTCGATGGGCGGCATTGTCTCGGCAAAATCCGTCCGCACGGCAGGCGACGCCTTTGATATGGCGATCGTCAACTATATCCGCAAAAAGTACAGCCTGCTGATCGGCGAGCGCACCGCAGAGGATGTCAAAATCGGCATCGGCTCGGCGTTCCCGGAGGCGACAGTCACCGAGATGGAAGTCCGCGGCAGAAACCTGCTGAACGGCCTGCCGGAAAATATCATGATCACCTCGGAGGAGGTGCGCGATGCACTCTATGAGCCGCTCTGCGACGTCATGGATGCAATCCGCGAGACGCTTGCCCACACACCGCCGGAGCTTTCCGCGGATGTCATTGAGCAGGGCATCACCCTGACGGGCGGCGGCGCACTCCTGCGCGGCATGGATAAGCTCATCAACCGCGAGACCGGCATGCCGGTTTATGTCGCGGAATATCCGCTGGACTGCGTGGCGGAGGGTACGGGCAAGATCATCGAGAATCTCGAGGATTACGAGGAGCTGCTCGCAGAGGAGATCAAATACTACTGAGTTTACGGAGGATGCGTCCGCGCGGCGCATCCTTTTTCTGCGGAAAGTGACAGAATCGTTATTTGAATGAAACGGATTTGTCACTCTGGTTTTGTATAATAAAGCGGATGAAGCGTGCAGAAATTGCGGAAAGTTGAAAACGCGCTTAAATCTTTCTTAAAATTGGGTATGCCGCATTGACAGGCACTTCATCAGCGTATTATAATATGATTGCGGCTGAATGCATCAGGCAATGAACACAGCAAATGAACATCATAACGGAGGGAATATTATGTCTGCCAAAGGAATTGTCAAAGGAATTGTAACGGCAGCGGTCATCTGCGGACTCGGCGCAGGCGGCTGGGCACTCTACAAACACTACGGCGGCGCACAGACCGACCGCTCAGAGAAGGTCTATGTACAAAAGGTCGCGACCATGAACACGGTTGACGGTGCAAACCTGTTTGCAACGAATTTCGCCGGTGTCATCGTGGCGCAGAAAACCGTTGATGTCAAGTATGACACAACCAAACAGGTCGATGAGATCCTCGTCCATGAGGGCGACGCGGTCAAAAAGGGCGATAAGCTCCTGACCTACAATGTCGAGCAGATTCAGCTCGATATCGAATCGGCTGAGCTCGAGGTCGAGCGCCTGCAGAATCAGATCAAGACCAATGAGATGGAGATCGGCACGCTCGAGCAGGAGCGCCGCAATGCAAGCGGCGACGCACAGGTCAGCTACACAACGAAGATTCTCTCGCTGCAGAGCGACAACGCAAGAAATGAATACGATATCAAAACAAAAAACGTCGAAATCACCAAACTCAAAAACTCGCTGAACAATGCATTCGTTACCGCACAGATCGACGGCACAGTCAAGGACCTCAAGGAGCCGACCGCATCCTCTGACAGCAGCATGGGTATGGGCGGCTTTGATGAAGAGGCCGATGTCATCATGAAGATTGCAGCGGAGGGAGATTTCCGCGTCAAGGGCACCTTCAATGAGCAGAACGCGGGCAGCATCCGCGAGGGCGGCAAGGTGTATCTCAAGAGCCGCATCGACGGCACCGAGCGCACCGGTGAGATCACAGAGATCGACACCAAGCCGCAGAAGGACGAAAACAGCATGTACTACGGCTACTCAGATGAGCAGACGCAGTCCTCGAAATATGCGTTCTATGTCAAGCCGGATTCGCTCGAAGGCTTCATGCTCGGTCAGCATCTGATCATTGAGCTTGACAACGGTCAGAATGACAAAGACAAGAAGGAAGGCCTCTGGCTTTACAGCTCCTTCGTCCTCTGGGACGGCGACCAGAACTATGTCTGGGCAAAGAACAGCCACGATCAGATCGAAAAGCGCATTGTCACCGTCGGCGACATTGATGACGCAAACGGCGACTGCCAGATTCTTTCCGGTCTGGAGATCGAAGATTACATCGCATATCCTGCCGATTACATCGAGGCGGGCATGAAGACCACAACCAACCAGTCCGATAAGGACATTCCTGAAAATGTCGGCGGCGATATGATGGACGGCGGCATGGGCATGGAAGGCATGGACGGTATGGAAGGCATGGAAGGCGAGGGCATGGAATTGCCCGAGAATGCCGAGTTTGACGAAGACGGCAACATGACCTACACCGATGAGGAAGGCAATGTCTTCAAGTTTGATCCGGAGGGCAACCTGATCGAAGGCGGCGAAGCGATCTTCGGTGAGGAGGGCGTGCCGGAGGACGGCGCAATGCCTGCTGAGGGCGAAATGCCTGCTGAGGGTGATATGCCCGCAGAGGGCGAACCCGTACCGGAGGAACAGCCGCAGGACGCACAGCAGCCGGATGAGAACTGACAGGAGAAAAAGCTATGGTATTTGAACTGAAATCAATTTACAAAGATTATATGCAGGGCAAGGAGGCTGTTCCGGTTCTGAAGGATATCACCATGTCCGTCGATGACGGCGAATATGTCGCGATCATGGGACCTTCCGGCTCGGGCAAATCGACGCTGATGAACATCATCGGCTGCCTTGACAAACAGACCAAGGGATTCTTCATCTTCGATAAAACCGATATCATGGGCTGCTCGGATAAGGAGCTCTCCGAAATCCGCAACAATAAGATCGGATTCGTTTTCCAGAACTTCAACCTGCTGCCGCGCCAGTCCGCACTGGAAAATGTCGAGCTGCCGCTGCTCTATGCAGGTGTCTCGAAGAAGGAGCGCAGAGAGCGCGCAATCGAAGCGCTCAAGCGAGTCGGTCTCGAGGACAGAATGCAGTTCAAGCCGACGCAGCTCTCCGGCGGTCAGAAGCAGCGTGTCGCGATTGCAAGAGCGATCGTCAACAAGCCGCGTCTGCTGCTCGCCGATGAGCCGACCGGTGCGCTCGATACCAAGTCCGGCGATCAGGTCATGGAGCTGTTCAAGGAGCTCAATGACGAGGGTGTGACCGTTGTCATGATCACGCACGAGCCGGATATCGCCAAGTGCGCAAAGCGCGTCATGTATATCCGTGACGGTCAGCTGCATGACGGCGCATTCAACACCAGAACTGCGGAGCCCGAATCCGCAGCACCTGCGGCGGAGACTGTTCCGGAGGAGGCGGCTGAGGCATGAAAAAAGCGATTATTGCGCTGCTCTGCCTCGCGCTGCTCTGCGGCGGCGGATATTTCGGATACCGGCAGTATGAAAAGAGCCGTGACGAAAAGAAGATCGTTGATGTTGTGCCGGTCAGCATGATGGCACAGCCGTCCAACATGTACGAGTACACCGATTCGAGCATGTGGGGCTACATCAGCGCCGCCAATGCGCAGAAGGTCTATGTCGATACAAAGAAGCTCGTCAAGGAGGTCTTTGTCGAGCAGGGGCAGCAGGTCAAAAAAGGTGATCCCATCCTCGAATATGACATGACGGTTGTGGAGCTCGAGCTCGCACAGAAGGAAAATCAGGTGCATGTCATTGAGCAGGATATCAAAATGGCACAGAAGGAGCTTGCGGAGATCCGCGGCTACCGTCCCTCGGAGGAAATGCCCGTGCAGCCGGAGCCGGAGATCCCTGAGATTCCGGAAATTCCGGAGGAGCCGGAGACCCCCGTGCCTGAAATCATCATTGCGAACGAGCTGACGGGTGCGCTGCAGCCGGTATCCGGCACAGGCTCCGCAGCAGATCCGTTTGTGTTCAACTGCGGCACAAAGACGGTTGTCCGCAAGGCGTTCATGGCAGCGCTTGCCGGTACAAAGCGTACAGCGGCACTGCGCGTCTATGATGAAGATTCGATGTTTCTCTATCAATGGCTGATTGCCGGCGATCAGGTGAAGCTTGCCGAGGCGGATGACTGGAATGTCACCGACGGCATCAATATTGATCCGGAGAACGGCGGCATTTCGATCAATCCGGACGGCGTGCTGCACGGTCAGCTCTCCTTTACACCCCCGATGCAGGAGCAGCCGGAGGAGGAGCTGCCCGAGGAGGAGCCGATTGAGATTCCGGAGCCCGTCATTCCGGAGATTCCGGATTACGGCAATGACTACATGTACTCCCGCAAGGAGCTCCAGCGGATGATCTCGGAGAAGGAAAGCCAGATCAAGGATCTGGAGATCAGCCTGAAATCCGCACAGCTCGCGCTGGAAACCGCAAAGAAGCAGAAATCGGACGGCAAGGTTGTTGCGACGATTGACGGCGTTGTGAAGAAGATCGGCAAGACCGCCGAGGAGGCAAATGCCGAGATCGAGGCAGAAATGCCCGAGGAGGAGATGCAGGATCCGTTTGCAGAGCCCTCTGAGGATGACAATGCATTCGCGATCATTGAGGGCGCAGGCGGTGTTGAGGTTGTCTGCGAGGTGGCAGAGCTGGAACTTGCAAACCTGCCCGTGGGCACGGTGCTCAATGTGCAGTCCTATCAGAACGGCGCATTCACCGAAGCCGAGGTGACGTCCGTCGAGGATGAGCCTTCTTCCTACAGCGCCAATATGTGGCAGGCAAACCCGAACAGCTCGATGTATAAGTTGCATGCCAAGCTGCGCGATTCCTCAGAATTCGTCATCGGCAACGGCGTCGATGTCTCGCTCCCGAAGGACAGCGGCAGCGGCAAGGGCAGCGGTTCTGTTGTGCTCCCGATCCACTATGTCCGGCAGGAGGGCGGCGATTATTACATCATGAAAGCCGATGAGAATGACCGCCTTGTCAAGCAGTATGTCAGCGTCGGAAAGAATTACTGGGGCTATTACATTGAGGTCACGGGCGGACTGGATGTGAAGAATGACCGCATCTGCTTCCCGTTCGGCACCGATGTCAAAGAGGGCGTCAAAACGCAGGATTCTTCCGAAGTGCTGTACCCGACGAATTACTGATAATATTTTGAATTTCGCTGATGCACAAAACGTGAAATAAGGATTTGGAGAGACAGTAATGTTTGAAAATATCAGGCTCTCTTTGCAGGGCATCTTATCGCACAAGATCCGGTCATTCCTGACAATGCTTGGTATCATCATCGGTATTGCGGCGATCATCGCGATCGTCTCGACGATTGAGGGTACCAACACGCAGATCAAGAACAACCTGATCGGTGCGGGCAACAATACGGTCAACGTGCAGTTGATGCAGGGTGAATGGCCCTATGATTTTACTTACAATCCGCCGCCGGAGAATGTCCGGATGATCTCGGAAAAGTATAAGCAGCGCATCCTCGATCAGAAGGAGATTTCCGCCTGCTCGCTTTACCGCACCCGCAACAATCCGGAAAACGTGTTCTTCGGCAGCACGCGCATGGAATCCTGCTCGATCATCGGTATCGACGAGGACTATCTCAGCACAATGGGCTATGAGATTTCGCAGGGCATTTCCTTCACCGAGTCGCAGTACACGGATTATTCCAAGGTTGCGCTGGTGGATGCGACAATCGTCCGCGGCATGTTTGAGGGCGAAAGCCCGATCGGGCAGTTCATTGACATCTGCGGCGAACCGTTTACGGTCATCGGCGTGGTCGAAAAACGCTCCGGCTTTGAGCCGACGATCAACAGCGTGGATGACTACTTTATGTATAACCAGAGCTCGAGCGGTCAGATCTTCATCCCGACGAATGACTGGGGCATCTGCTTCCGCTATGACGAACCGCAGAACTGCATCGTGCAGGCGGTCGATACCGACAGCATGACGATGGCGGGCAAAAAGACTGCGGATATCCTCAACGAGAACGTGCGCAAGCAGAGCGCCGCGGAAGGCGAAGGCGAAGGCGAGGGCGAGGAGACCGGCAATCCGGAGATGGCGCTCGGCGGTGCTGTTGAATACAAGAGCGAAAGCCTGCTCGAACAGGCAAAGGCGCTGCAGGATCTCTCGAAGTCCACAAACAATATGCTGATCTGGATTGCGAGCATCTCGCTGCTGGTCGGCGGTATCGGTGTTATGAACATCATGCTGGTGTCCGTCACGGAGCGTACCAGAGAGATCGGTCTGAAGAAGGCACTCGGCGCACGCAAAAAGCGCATTCTCGGTCAGTTCCTGACAGAGGCGGTTGTGCTGACGAGCATCGGCGGACTGATCGGTGTTGTATTCGGCATAGGATTGTCGAAGGTGATTGCAAATCTTGCGGAAGTGCCTGTCTCGATTTCGACCAAGGCGATTGTGGTCTCGGTTGTGTTCTCGATGGCAGTCGGTATCATCTTCGGTCTGCTGCCTTCGATCAAGGCTGCAAGACTCAACCCGATCGACGCACTCCGCTACGAGTAAAAGAAAGAAGCTTTGTCCGCTGCGCGGCGAAGAATATGAGAACGGAGAAATTGTAATATCACGAAACGCCTGCGGTGCACAGTTGCCGCAGGCGTTTTTTATAGGTATCTCCGATGGATCAGAAATGGGGGCTGTCTCGCCACACTGCGTTATGAGTTTGCAAAGCAAACTCACCCAAGCCCCTCGCTGGGGTCAATGACCCCAGCAGGGGTTTGGGGACGGAGTCCCCATTATAAATCCATCGGAGATACCTCATATATATTGACAAGCGCGGGTATTTGTGTTATAATGTAGGATGCATAATTATGGCAGGAGTTAAAGAGAACAGCTCCCGTCAGGAAAAGGTGAGTGAAAAAATGAAGTATCAAGAGCTTGCAGGAAAGCCGAATATCACGGAAATTCAGGAGAACATCCTGAAGTTCTGGAAGGATGAATCGGTTTTCGAGAAATCCGTCAACAAGGAGAACGCAGAGGAAGTCGTCTTTTATGACGGTCCCCCGTTCCCGACCGGAAAGCCGCACCACGGCACGATCCTCGTTTCGTTTATCAAGGATCTGATTGCCCGTTACTGGACCATGCGCGGCTACAAGGTCCCCAGAGTCTGGGGCTGGGACTGCCACGGTCTGCCGATTGAGAATCAGGCAGAGGTGCAGCTCGGCATCAATGATAAGAACATCATTGAAAACAGCCTCGGCATCGACAAATTCAACGAGAAGTGCTACGAGATCGTTTCCGGCAACAATGAAGCATGGAAAGAGTATGTCGAGCAGATGGCGCGCTGGGTTGACTATGACGGCGCATACAAGACCATGAATCCCACCTTTATGGAAAGTGTCATGTGGGCATTCAAGCAGTGCTATGACAAGGGATTGATCTACCGCGATTACCGCGTCACTCCTTACTGCACACACTGCGAGACCTCGCTTTCCATCTCTGATACAAGAGAATCCGATTCCACCCGTCCGCGTCAGGACAGATGGATCATCACGAAGTTCCGCACGGAAGAAGTCATCGACGGCAAGCCGGTGTTCTTCCTCGCGTGGACAACCACCCCGTGGACACTGCCCTCGAACCTCTGTCTGGCAGTCGGTGAGGCGCTGGATTATTCCTTCGTCGATGTCGGCGAGGAGATCTTCATCGCCTGCACAAACGTGCTCCCGAAGTATGAAAAGATCTTCGGCAAAAAGCCGGTGATTGTCAAATCCTGCAAGGGCGCAGAGCTTGTCGGCAGAACCTATGAGCCGCTGTTCCCGTATTTTGCGGAATTGAAGGAGCAGGGCGCATTCAGAGTTGTCACGGCAGATTATGTCGGCTCCGATGAGGGTGTCGGTATCGTTCACACCGCACCGGCATTCGGTGAAGATGACTACTGGACCTGCAAGAACAACAACATCCCGCTGGTCAATCCGGTTGACGCAAAGGGCCGCTTCACCGAGGAAATCACCGATTTCTACGAGAAGGATGCCGAAAAGAACGTCATCGAGATGAACCCGACTGTCATCCGCTTCCTCTATGATGCGGGCAAGGCAGTTGCAGACGGCACAATCGAGCATAACTATCCGCACTGCTGGCGCTGCAAGCGTCCGCTGATCTACAAGGCAATGGATGCATGGTACTTCAATGTCGGCAAGATCAAGGATAAGCTGATCGCCTACAACGAGGATATCAACTGGGTGCCGGAGACCGTCAAGCACGGCAGATTCGGCAAGTGGCTGGAGAATGCCCGCGACTGGAATATCTCCAGAAACCGCTACTGGTCCACCCCGATCCCGATCTGGGAGTGCGACAAGTGCGGCAAGAGAGTGGTTCTCGGCTCTATCGACGAGATCGAGGAAAAGAGCGGAATCAGACTCACAAACCTGCACAGACAGTACATGGACAAGGTAACATTCAAGTGTGACTGCCCCGACTGTGACGGCACAATGGTGAGAGTTCCCGAGGTTCTGGACTGCTGGTTTGAGAGCGGCTCGGTTCCGTTCGCACAGAAGCATTATCCGTTCGAGAACAAGGAATGGTTCGATTCTCACTTCCCGAGCGATTTCATCGTCGAGTACACCGGTCAGATCCGCTGCTGGTTCTATTATCTGCACGTTCTCTCCGTTGCGCTGTTTGATAAGCCCTGCTTCTCGAACTGCGTCGTACACGGCACCATTCTTGCAAAGGACGGCAAGAAGCTCTCCAAGTCCTCGAAGAACTACACCGACCCGATGCTGCTGATGAAGCAGTACGGCACCGACGCATTCAGACTGTATCTCTATCAGACGAATGCCATGCTGATCGGCGACCTGCTCTTTGATGACAACGGCATTCAGGATGCATATCAGCAGATCATTCTGCCTTACTGGAACGCCTGCAACTTCTTTATCTCCTATGCAAACATTGATGAGTTCAAGCCGGAGACACTGACGCCGCCCAAGAGCGACAATCAGCTTGACCGCTGGATGCTCGCAAAGCTCTATGAGGTCACGAACACGATCCGGACGAATATGGATGCATATTTTGTCAACAAGTATGTTGACAGCCTGATCGAGCTGGTAGACGGCCTGACCAACTGGTTCATCCGCCGCTCCAGACGCCGCTTCTGGGATAAGGGCATGTCCGAGGACAAGCGCAATGCATATGAGACGCTGTACTATGTCCTCGTGAACACAACCAAGCTCTTTGCACCGGTCGCACCGATCATTTCCGAGAAGATTTATCAGACGCTGACCGACGGCTTCTCTGTTCATCTCGACAGTTTCCCGGAGATTCCGGAGAGCTTCCGCGATGACGAGCTGCTCGAGCAGGTCAAGCTTGTCCGCAGTGTGATCTATCTCGCACGTTCGATCCGCAGCAAGAACAATGTCAAGAACCGTCAGCCGCTGACAAAGCTGGGCGTTGCAATCTCCGATCCGGCAGGCGTGCCTGTCATCGAAGCATTCCGCGATATCATCGCCGAGGAGCTGAATGTCAAGCAGGTTGAGGTGCTCGAGAGCGTTGACAGCGTGGCTGAGGTCAAGTATGCACCGAACTTCAACGAAATCCGCGACCGCTATCCGCAGCGCGTGCCGGAGATCATCAAGGCGATCAAGAGCAACAAGTTCGCGCTGACCGCAAACGGTGCAGAGCTCGAGATCAACGGCGCAAAGGAGACCTTCGATGCAGAGATCATCCTTGTGACCTACAATGCAAAGGCGGGTCAGCATGTGGCAAGCGAAAAGGGCATTGTTGTCGCGCTTGACCTGACAATCACGGATGAACTGCGCGATGAAGGCTTTGCGCGTGATATCGTCCGCAGCATTCAGGATGCGCGCCGCAAGATGAACTGCGCAATCACCGACCGCATCACGCTCTCCCTGACCGGCGATTATCCGCAGGCATGGGCAGAGTATATCTGCGGCGAGACGCTGAGCAGCATCGGCGAGATCACGGCTGCCGATACCGAATATGACATTGACTATGAGGACGGCAGAAAAGCCCGCATCAGCCTGAAAAAATAAGGCATCACAATGTAAACGCCGGCGGCGAAGCCAAAATAAAAGTTTTGATCAAACTTTTTCACCGCGCTGTGCGCGGCTCCGTATTGCTAAAGCATTCCGGTCACGCGCTGTGCTGCCGGAGCATAACACGCCGCGGGAGCGCCAATATAAAAGTTTTGGTCG